>NZ_LVJH01000057.1 GCF_001637205.1 Paenibacillus glacialis | reverse complement strand
GCACTGGCGGATCGAACCAACGGATGTTGCAAAAGCCGGGGCGGGGGCGGGGGTAGCGGAGAAATTCCAATCGAACTCGGAGATAGCTGGTTCTCCCCGAAATAGCTTTAGGGCTAGCCTCGGAATGAAGAGTCGTGGAGGTAGAGCACTGATTGGGTGCGGGGCCCGCAAGGGTTACCAAACTCAGTCAAACTCCGAATGCCATGTACTTATGTCCGGGAGTCAGACAGTGAGTGCTAAGATCCATTGTCGAAAGGGAAACAGCCCAGACCATCAGCTAAGGTCCCAAAGTGTGTGTTAAGTGGAAAAGGATGTGGAGTTGCCCAGACAACCAGGATGTTGGCTTAGAAGCAGCCACCATTGAAAGAGTGCGTAATAGCTCACTGGTCGAGTGACTCTGCGCCGAAAATGTAACGGGGCTAAACACACCACCGAAGCTATGGCTAGATGCTTTGCATCTGGGGTAGGGGAGCGTTGTATGTGGGTTGAAGGTGTACTGTAAAGAGCGCTGGACAACATACAAGTGAGAATGCCGGTATAAGTAACGAAAAGATCAGTGAGAATCTGATCCGCCGAAAGCCTAAGGGTTCCTGAGGAAGGCTCGTCCTCTCAGGGTAAGTCGGGACCTAACGCGAGGCCGAAAGGCGTAGTGGATGGACAACAGGTTGAAATTCCTGTACCACCGTAATCCGTTATGAGTAATGGGGTGACGCAGCAGGGTAGTGACGCGGACTGATGGAATAGTCCGTCTAAGCAGTGAGGCTTGTGTGTAGGCAAATCCGCACACTATAAGGCTGGGCTGTAATGGGGAGCGAAAATTATAGTAGCGAAGGTCATGATCTCACACTGCCAAGAAAAGCCTCTAACCAGGAGAAGGTGCCCGTACCGCAAACCGACACAGGTAGGCGAGAAGAGTATTCTAAGGCGCGCGGAAGAACTCTCGTTAAGGAACTCGGCAAAATGACCCCGTAACTTCGGGAGAAGGGGTGCCCCGGTAGTGTGAATAGCACGAGGGGGCCGCAGTGAAAAGGCCCAAGCGACTGTTTAGCAAAAACACAGGTCTGTGCGAAGCCGTAAGGCGAAGTATACGGGCTGACGCCTGCCCGGTGCTGGAAGGTTAAGGGGAGTGGTTAGGAGGTAACTCCGAAGCTATGAACCGAAGCCCCAGTAAACGGCGGCCGTAACTATAACGGTCCTAAGGTAGCGAAATTCCTTGTCAGGTAAATTCTGACCCGCACGAATGGCGTAACGACTTGGGCGCTGTCTCAACGAGAGATCCGGTGAAATTTTAATACCTGTGAAGATGCAGGTTACCCGCGACAAGACGGAAAGACCCCATGGAGCTTTACTGCAGCTTGATATTGGATTTGGGTACGATCTGTACAGGATAGGTGGGAGCCTAAGAAGTAGGAGCGCAAGCTTCTACGGAGGCGCCGTTGGGATACCACCCTGATCGTATCTAGGTTCTAACCTAGGACCGTAAACCGGTTCGGGGACAGTGTCAGGTGGGCAGTTTGACTGGGGCGGTCGCCTCCTAAAGAGTAACGGAGGCGCCCCAAGGTTCCCTCAGAATGGTTGGAAATCATTCGAAGAGTGCAAAGGCAGAAGGGAGCTTGACTGCGAGACCTACAAGTCGAGCAGGGACGAAAGTCGGGCTTAGTGATCCGGTGGTACCGCATGGAAGGGCCATCGCTCAACGGATAAAAGCTACCCTGGGGATAACAGGCTTATCTCCCCCAAGAGTCCACATCGACGGGGAGGTTTGGCACCTCGATGTCGGCTCATCGCATCCTGGGGCTGAAGTAGGTCCCAAGGGTTGGGCTGTTCGCCCATTAAAGCGGTACGCGAGCTGGGTTCAGAACGTCGTGAGACAGTTCGGTCCCTATCTGTCGTGGGCGCAGGAAATTTGAGAGGAGCTGTCCTTAGTACGAGAGGACCGGGATGGACGCACCTCTGGTGTACCAGTTGTTCCGCCAGGAGCATAGCTGGGTAGCTACGTGCGGACGGGATAAGCGCTGAAAGCATCTAAGCGTGAAGCCCCCCTCAAGATGAGATTTCCCAATTAGTAAGACCCCTTGAAGACGACGAGGTAGATAGGTTGGAGGTGGAAGTGCAGCAATGCATGGAGCTGACCAATACTAATCGGTCGAGGGCTTATCCTAATATTCTGGAGTTTAGGCTTCAGAAGCAAATGTAAGTTTCGAACTGCAAATTCATTCGTATCTAGTTTTCAAGGATTAAACCTTGTATAACAGCATAAAGCTGAAGTTTTTTCTAGAGATTGATATTTACTTGGAGTAATTCAAGAA
>NZ_LVJH01000056.1 GCF_001637205.1 Paenibacillus glacialis | reverse complement strand
AAGCACTCACCCTGCATGACGCCGGCCGACAGTCGCTCAGGGCGGAAGGTGACTCACTGCAGCCTCCCGTAGCAGGCGGGGCCGCGGCTCTGTCCGCAGTGTGGCCGGTGACCCTCTCAGGTCGGCTACGCATCGTCGCCTTGGTGAGCCGTTACCTCACCAACTAGCTAATGCGCCGCAGGCCCATCTATAAGTGGCAGATTACTCCGCCTTTCAGTATCTCTTCATGAGAAGAAATAAATTATCCGGTATTAGCTACCGTTTCCGGTAGTTATCCCAGTCTTATAGGCAGGTTACCTACGTGTTACTCACCCGTCCGCCGCTAAGTCATTTTGGAAGCAAGCTTCCAAAATGACTCCGCTCGACTTGCATGTATTAGGCATGCCGCCAGCGTTCGTCCTGAGCCAGGATCAAACTCTCCATATAGTAGATCGTTTCAAATCAACTTTACAGCGATTTGGAACGATCTATGAAAAGAGCGATATGCTCATTTAAAACAAACTGACGAGAAATTTCTTTCTCTATCAAATGATTTCTCATTTGTTTTGATTTCACTTTCATGAAATCTACTCACTCGTTGTTCAGTTTTCAAAGACCAATGATTTCGTTTTTGTTAGCACCGATTGTTCTCGGCGACAACTTCTATATCTTATCATGTCCGGTTCGATAATGCAAGGACTTTTTTTAAACATCCTTTAAGCATTTTCATTTCTTAACTGAGTACTTCTTGTCCTCTCAGTTTCCGGATTTACAATATAACACGCCTTTCTATGTCTATGCAAGTTATAAATATTTACAATTGGGTTGCTGGCATAATACAGATCTTTCTTGAAGACTCGATAAGGTTAATTCTGAAAGGCTTAAATTCTAGCTATATAATGAAGTAATAACTTCGTAATCCTACGATCACTACAAATTCAAATGCTATCATCTGAGATAATTTTGGTTATGAACAGCCTTATGAGCACTATCCTAGTTACGCAAAACACCCCCCGTACCCATTTATTCAATGGATGCGAGGGGATGAAATTTAATAATCATGTTATCTACAAAGCAGGAGCCTTTTCCCCATCCTGTCTAGAAATCGCAAACAAAGCTACCCATATCAGAACAAATCCAAGAACTTGCGTCTGAGTGACGACAATGTCGAATACAATCCAATTGATAATCACGCCCACCATTGGAAAACTCAACTCCGCAAGTGTAGCTACTGAGGCTTTGGTAGTCGTCAATCCTTTATAATAGACCAGTAAGCTGAGTAGTCCAGGTAATAATGCTTGCCCCAACAGATTAACAGCAACTGCAATCATAGCAGTCGATCCTGTTGGTAAATTCCAAATTCCACCCTCGCCCCAGGAGATAACGAGTAGTAACGGTAATGCAAGGATGAATCTCATCGAAGCTACTGTCTCATATTTCATCTGTCCGACCATCAGGCGACCCATCACGGTTGATCCTCCCCACAAAGCCGCTGCTCCGAGAGAAAGTAAGCTTCCCACTTGAACGAAGTCATTCCAATGTCCTACAGGAAATTCAAATCCGAAAGTAAGTAAATACGTTCCAAAAAGTGCTAAAGGAAACAAGAGCGAGAAATTTTTCGGTAATCGTTCCTTCAATAACATTCTCGCCATAATAATTGCGAACAGTGGTTGTAACTTCTGAAGTAACAACACAGCGTTAAGATTCCCATTAGCGAGACCCATTGTAAACAGAATCGTCGCTATCGCTGATCCACCCCATGATATAAAAAGTAGCGCAACAGCATGCCGCATACGTAATCCACGTAGCTCATGGCGGTTCTTCCATAACACCGGAGTAACAAACAAGGCGATAATAACATGCTCAAGCAATACAATCTGGGTTGAAGTCAGTGAATCCAATAAAATAATCCGGAATAAAGGATCTACCCCCCACAAAGCCGCCCCTAATACCACTAGCCAAAATCCACTCTTTGAACGTTTCTCACTTACTAAACTTGAATTCACACTCTCCATCTTCTCTGTCCCCTTCATCTGAATATGGGGTCTTACAGCAGAAATCCCCCGTGATCGACGAATGTCGACATTACGAGGGATGATCAAATAAGCTTGCGGGCAGCAAAAAAAACCACGTCATGCATTATTTTTGATCTTCTCCCATCCGGACTTTACCGTCGGCCTTGGAATTCCACCAAGTCAGTCGCCATCATTAATTCATGAAAGACGAGTCGCGGGCTATAAGTTCATATATGATGAAGTATCAAGCCCAGTTGCACTAGGCATAACAATTCATGATAGAAAGAACTCTCACCGCCGGTCAGGAATTTCACCTTACCCCGAAGATCCATATTCAATTTTATTTGTATTTTGTATAGGATGTCATCATCATACAATAACAATAGCTACCTCTCTATTAAAATCGTCACAATGAAATTAGTCAATGATTTGTTTCTGTAAAATCAATTTAAATTTCCAAATGCTTGTTTTCAACGCTTACTTATAAGGATTTCAGAATCAAAAAAAATAGTTGTCTCATGGTGCAACATTTCTCTATTATTTTCCATCTATAGTTATAGAGGTGATACACATGAAAAATAAAAAAATTAAGTTTAATACTACTAAGACTGCTATTGCTTGTGGTATCTTGGCAGCATCGCTGTCTTTTGGTACATCTGCTCTAGCCTTCACAGATCTATCGGGTAACCCTGCAGAGGCCAAAATTAATGCTCTTCAAGCGTCAGGGGTTATTAACGGCGTTACTCATGATTTATTTGCTCCTAAATCTAAAGTGACGTACGCTCAAGGTATTCAGATGATCGTCAATGCTTTCGATCTAAGACTGAACGATAAACAATCTAATGCAAGTCACTACCTCACCAAAGTGGCTGAAAAAGCTTGGTATTCTAAAGCCTTCATAATCGCTCAGCAGAATGGACTATCTGTCGATAAGATGGTTAATCCTAATGACACAATGACCCGTGCCCAATTTGCACACTTAGTTCACCAAGCACTCATGACCAAAGGAAACTTCCCAGTAACCCTAATGTTCTTTAACATCTCTGACGGTGAAAAACTCCCTCAAGATGTTTCAAACAGCTTACAAACATTATTGAACTTGAAACTTATCTCTTTGAGTGACGATGATAATTTCCGTCCTAACGAAGCCATTACCCGCTCCGAAGCAGCTGTATTGATATATGATGCTTCCGAGTTCGCTAAAAAAATTGTTCCTGAAAAAGATATCGTTACACCTACAAAGTCCTACGAGGCCATTGTTGCGTTAGAAAAAGCTGCAGTTGGCGTTAACAAAGTATCCCTTACCGTTGATAATCTTCCTAACTCAGGTTATACGACCTCCATTAACCGTATTGAATTTGGCAAAGATCTGACTGCAACTCTGTACTTCAATATCAATCAACCCGATCCTGGCCAAATGAATTTACAAGTTATCTCTAAATCTACTGCCGTTACTTATGTACCTTCCAATTATAAAGTAGTGGCAAAATACGAGACTTCTTCCGTAGTAGTAACTGATCCTTTCTCTTTGCTACTTCCTTACGGCGAAGCTCCAACCACTCCAATAAAGAATCCTGAGGATCTAATCGCCAAGTAAACAAGAAATAAGTAAGGTAGAACTTGTACTTTCTTATATTGTGAACAAGCTCCTGGTTACTTATAACTAAAGAAGACTCCCGCCCAAATGGCAGGAGCCTTCTTTATGCGTATTCGTAATTTCACTCACTTGTTATCATACGACGTATTCACGATATTTCTCTACAACCATCGGCCTGCACTCAATATTTAAGCGAGTACCTTCGGGATCGTAAACGGTAGATATCACATGGGCATGTTCATTCAGATATGAGACCACTTGTCCCTGTTCGTACGGAATAATCATTTCGCAATGAATATAATCTTTAAAGATATGGGAAGAAATGACGTCCACAAGTTCAGATAGACCTACTCTCGGTTTCGCAGCAAGGTAGATACTCCGTTCCTTCACTACAGGAATCGTACAATCCACCATATCACACTTGTTATAGGCGAGAATGGTCTCGATATCAGTAATGCCTATTTCTTGTAACGTGGTATCTGTAATCTCCATCAAGTTCTCATACTCGGGATTCGAATAATCAATGACATGAACCAGTAGATCCGCCTCTGCCACTTCTTCAAGCGTAGAACGAAACGCCTTAACCAGATGATGCGGAAGTTTACTTACAAATCCAACGGTATCCGTCAGTAGAAAGGATTTATTATCTTTGAGACGGATCTTACGAACCGAAGTTTCGAGTGTTGCGAACAACATATCTTTTTCAAATACCAACTTCTCGCTGGAGGGACTTAACGACTGTACCAAAGCATTCATAATCGTTGATTTGCCAGCATTGGTGTATCCAACCAGCGATACTACGGGAAGTTCGTTTCTTTGACGCTTTTTGCGTTGGGTTTGACGCTGAGATACAAGGATCTCTAGCTCTTTATTTAAAGCACTGATCTTATCCTCAATTCGGCGACGATCAAGCTCCAGCTTCGTCTCCCCTGCTCCCTTGTTTTTGGTCCCAACACCACCGCCTTGTCGACCCAAGGATTCACGTAATCCGATTAGTCTAGGTAACATATATTGCAGTTGCGCGACTTCGACCTGAAGTTGTGCTTCTCTTGTCTTAGCCCGCTTCTCAAATATATCCAAGATGAGAATGGTACGATCGATCACTTTACATTGTAATTCTGCTTCCAAGTTACGAATCTGAGATGGAGACAATTCATCGTTAAAAATAACCATGTTCGCCTCTTGCATATCATACAACGCCTTAACCTCTTGCACTTTCCCTTTACCAATATAATGAGAGTTGTTCACACGTTCTAAGTTCTGCACCAGCTGTCCTACAACTTCTACATGACATGCGGAAGATAAGTTCCTCAATTCCTCCATCGAGTACTCAAAGTCCTCCTGATGTTTCACATTAACGCCTACTACAATTGCTTTTTGTTGTTGTTCCATAGTGAAATCCTCCATTACGTTCAAAATAAAAAACCGCAGGCTGATCTCCTGTGGTTAAGCGAACGAGATATATCCATCATTACCCACATGAACACCTTTGATATGCACTAAGGGTTGTTCGGTCCGTTAAGCCGTGAGTTCTAGGGTCTAGGGGTCTACAGTTGGAATACCGTATCAAGGACTTGAAGTAGTCTTGAGACAATTGTTATCTATGGAAAACAGTATGGTTAAGCCCTATCATACTTGGCTAACCATACTTATCATATCCAATAAGACAACAAAAAGAGGGTGAATTGTCCTCCCTCTTTATCCATGCAGATATTACCAATAAATGGTGTTCTCTAGAAATAAATAGACCAATCCCGTTCGCTCTGCACAAGGAGCAGAGCCTTTGCACTATTCAATTAGTGGCACAAAGTGTGGTAACGGAATTTATCATTCATCTTCGAGAACCCTCCGATCATTATAGTTGTTTCCATATTAACACATTTCATCCTATCTCACAATTAGGTTAGACAGCGCAGCACTCCTCTTGTTGATTTTTGAAACAATAAGCGCATAATAGAAACCATTGTAATAACTTCAATGTCTGGAGGACGCCTTATTGAATGCCGATCTTTTACTTCTGATACAGCAGTTTGAACGTGCTTCTCTACTTCTAACCTGCTTATTCTTTCTAACGCTTATTCCACAGTTCAAGGAAATTTTTCAAAAGGATGTCCACAACCCTAAACATCTGATCATTCTGTCTTCTATATTTACCCTGTTTGCTATTGTGGGGACTTATTCGGGTATTAATGTAGAAGGCTCCTTAGTTAACGTTCGAATCATCGCAATTATGTCTGGAGGGATTCTGTTCGGCCCTGTTGTGGGGATCAGTACCGGCGTTCTCTCGGGGGTACACCGTTATCTCATCGATATCCATGGCGTCACCTCCTTACCTTGTCTCATTGCAAGTATCATTGCAGGAGTTGTTGCAGGATACATCCACCTGAAAGTTTCCAAGAACAAACAATGGATTGCTGGTATTATCGCAGCAATGTTATGTGAAGCATTAACTATGGTTCTGATTCTGATATTGGCCGAACCTCATTCCCTTGGCGTAGATATTGTATCTAAAATTGCTGCACCACTCATTCTAGGATCAATTAGCGTAGGTCTAATCGTCCTACTGATACAAGGAGTAGAGGGCGAAAAAGAGACTATTGCAGCTAAGCAAGCCAAGTTAGCGCTCGATATTGCGAATAAGACCTTGCCCTATTTCCGTTCCATTAATGAGAAGTCCCTGAATACCATCTGTGAAATCATTCGAGCAGATATTCAAGCAGATGCGGTCGCTATAACGGACACCAAGAACATTCTAGCTTATGTAGGGATGGGCTCTGAATACTATAATCTTGGTAACGAAATTCTTAGCGACGAGACGAAGGCAACTATCCAAAGTGGAGAAATAACGATACGAAATCATGAGGAACAGAATAAGAACCCTTCCATTAAATCACTCATTATTATTCCTCTTTGGGAGAAGAGTGAGGTCACAGGTGCACTAAAAATTTATTACCGTATGCCTCAACAGATTACATACCCTCTACAGACGATGGCGATTGGACTATCTCAGATTATCTCGACCCTAATGGAAGTGTCCCGTATTGAGCAGGTGAAAGAAATGGCCAATAAAGCTGAGTTAAAAGCACTGCAATCTCGTATCAATCCGCATTTCTTATTCAACGCGTTGAATGCGATTATTTCTTCGATCCGTATCAATCCAGATAAGGCAAGGGAACTCATCGTCAATTTGTCAGGCTATTTGCGGTACAATCTAGAGTTAAATGATCCATTTATTGATATTACCAAAGAGCTCCAACAGGTTCGGAATTATGTGGAAATAGAAACCGCGCGATTTGGAAATCGTCTGCAGGTCATTTATGATATTGATGATGTTAGCGTCACAATCCCCAGCCTTATCATCCAACCCTTAGTCGAGAACGCCATCGTTCATGGCATACTGAAATCTAAAGGCGTTGGAACGGTAACGATTAGAGTTAAGGATGAGGGTAATCATGTCAGAATATCCATTGAAGACACGGGCGTCGGCATCGACGAAGCCATCATCAACAACATCTATACAGGACAAGTCCCAGAGAACACAATTGGTCTCTACAATGTTCATCAACGTGTGAAACTCATATATGGCGAGGGATTAACGATTCGCAGACTAGATAAAGGTACACTCATACATTTTGCAATTCAGAAGGAGATCCGATGAAAGCTATTCTAGTGGAAGATGAATACTTGGCGCGAGAAGAGTTGGAATACTTAATTACAACACATAGTGATATTGAAATCGTTGGGCGGTTCGAGGATGGGATCGATGCACTTAAGTTTGTGCAGGACACGCAGGTGGACGTTATTTTTCTAGATATTAATATCCCATCCTTAGATGGTGTTCTACTGGGTAAGAGTATTAGTAAATTCGCTAAGAAACCTTATATCGTCTTTATTACCGCTTATAAGGAACATGCCCTTGAGGCTTTTGAAATCGAGGCTTTCGACTATATACTCAAACCTTACCATGAGGCACGTATTACCTCCATGTTGCAAAGGTTACAAGCCGCTCATGATAGAGATGCCGAAATCACTTATCTACCCACGATAGAACGAAGTGGAATCAAGAATAAAATCAATCTATGGAAGAACGAAAAAATTATGGTGACGGATATTGATGATATCTATTATGCATCTGCTCAAGAGAAAGTGACCCTCGTATATACAAGAATGGACGAATATTCGTTACACATGAGCATCTCGGAGTTCCACAATAGTCTCCCGCAAGAACTATTTTTCCGTTGTCATCGCTCATACATCATCAACATTACTAAGATTAGAGAAATCATTCCTTGGTTTAATAATACTTATCTTTTAAAAATGAAAGATCTTGAATATGAGGTCCCTGTTAGTCGTAGTAATGTCAAAGAATTTCGGCAGATTATGAATATCTAAATGCATTCGGTACCGTTTTCATTGCATCTCATGCCATAACCGACCATCCAACTTCTACAAGGTCTATAATTCGGTTATAAGGTTACATTAACATCATGAGACTATGAGAAAGAAGGCCACCTCTATGAAAAATACACCTATGAATCGTTGGCTTATCGTACTTGGTACTATAATCGTTCAGATGGGTCTTGGGACAATCTACACCTGGAGTTTATTCAATCAACCACTCGTCACTAAGTTCGGCTGGGACCTCAGTTCTGTCGCGATGACCTTCTCTATTACTAGCTTTTCGCTGGCTATTTCTACACTTGTTGCAGGTAAATTGCAAGATAAATTGGGCATTCGTAAGCTGATCTCGATCGCAGGATTGGTACTTGGCCTTGGTCTTATCGCAAGCTCACAGGTAAATTCATTGTTCCTCATATATCTACTAGCTGGCGTAGTCGTTGGATTCGCAGACGGTACTGCATATATCACTTCATTATCTAATCTGATTAAATGGTTCCCGAACAAAAAGGGTCTAATTTCCGGAGTGTCTGTGGGTGCTTACGGTATGGGTAGCTTGATTTTCAAATATATCAATTCTGGGTTTATCAGTTCAGTAGGTGTATCGCAAGCGTTCCTAATATGGGGAGTTATCGTGATGATCATGGTTATATTGGGCGCTCAAATGATACGTGAAGCTCCCGTCGCTGATCAGACCAGTTCGACTCAACTTTCTCATAGTGAAGACAAGAATTTCACAGTCAAAGAAATGCTAAGAACCAAAGAAGCTTATCTCTTGTTCATTGTCTTCTTTACCGCATGTATGAGTGGGTTGTATCTTATTGGTATTGTAAAAGACATCGGGGTGCAATTGGTTGGACTGTCTGTTGAAAGCGCAGCGAATGCAGTAGCTATGATCGCCATCTTTAATACAGCTGGACGAATTATTCTTGGTGCTCTATCGGACAAGGTAGGTCGGTTACGCGTCGTCGCTGGTGCTTTATTTGTTACTACGCTTTCAGTACTTGTGTTGAGCTTCGTCCCATTAAACTATGGAATATTCTTTGCTTGCGTGGCAGGAATTGCCTTTTGCTTCGGTGGTAACATTACCGTATTCCCTGCGATTGTCGGAGATTTCTTCGGTCTGAAGAATCACAGCAAGAACTACGGAATCATCTACCAAGGGTTCGGGCTAGGTGCATTATCCGGTGCATTCATTGCCTCCATCACAGGAGGATTCAAACCAACATTTATCGTCATTGGAATTCTCTGTATCGTCTCTCTTATTCTGATCACCTTTCTTAAACCTCCTGTTCGAGGTGAAGTGAAGAAGAAACGGATGCATTTGAAACCAGATGGTAAGTTAGTATAATCATTCTAAGCATGATGAATAACGAGATCGCGTCAATAAGACCTAATCTCTTAAGAACAATGTCCTTCTGTCCACTATGGATAGGAGGATTGTTGTTTCTTTAGCTTATACAATAACATCAATTACGGCGATCTTACGATCTTACCCGCGCGAGTAGTCACTCATACGTCAAATCAAGTGAAGTAGTCTTTGCAAAACTCACTTCCATCCTGACTTTACAGTTAGACCTTAAATAGCTGCCACCTTCTACCTCTATTCTGTACTCAGAGAATCCTAGAATTTCCCCTACATAATCTATGTGTTCCTCATAGAAAATCTCTACTATACATTTAGAATCTAAACAATACGCTAACTGCTCGGAAGTTAATATAATTCTCCACGCCTGTTTAATTTTTGCCAATTCCTACCGACCTCCATGAATAGATCAAACTCTCCCAACCTATGTCTTTAGTTGGAGTGCATCCTGATCTAAGAATAGAAACGATTATAACTCTATTGAATATAGTACAAAATATACCATACAACTATTGTTAAAAGGTTAATTTAAACAAATATTTAATAGACTGGGAAAATGGACCTTCTCTTAATAAGTTATTCAATACATAAACGCTATTCATCTGGTTTTGTTACATGGTTTTAAAAAAATATTTAATGAGATTACCTATTAAGTGGTTATCTTACTTCACCTGTGGTTGCAGCACAGATTAGTAACGAAGTAGGAAGCTCTATATCCCCAGCGAGTGAAGCAGTAGCTTTGTTCCATCGTCGATTCATATTATAAAAAAGACCAGAATGAAGGTCACTTTTCTCACAAAGTGTCTATCTTTCTGGTCTTTTGAATCTTAGAACATAGCCTTTTTCAATTTCTGTACATAGAGGGCTCTAATAATAATAAAGTAGACGACTTGCACGATGAAGTAACCCACTACCGCGGTTAAAGAGGATCGTATTGTGGTAACTATTCCTAGTTCTGGACCAATAAGTTCCACCGTAATAATGGCTCCAAGCGATGCGATGAATAACGGAAGAAAGAATAGAACAGCAAGTTGGATCGAGGCTGATCGACTCATCTCTTGTTCTGTCAGACCTATTCGCGATAACGACTGATACATACGTTGATCAGACTTTAAATCGCTGTACAGTTTGAAATACAAGAAACTAACGGATGACACAGAGAACATAGCGGCAATAAAGATCCACACGAATTTAATGATGCTAAATTCTTGTTTCATTTGTAAGTAGTCCATGGCACGAAGAGAGGTGTATCCTAAGTCTTTATTCATGATCGTGTTGATCTCTCCAGTGACCTTCAACTCCTGTGAATTCTCCTGCGGCAAATGATCATTTGACCATTCTGGTATGATATAAAATACGGTAGCAGATGGTGTCTGAGCATTCGGACTACTCAATACTTGCTCATACAGATCGTTAAATCGCTCATCAGACAAAACGACTAATCGAGCCTCATAGATCTCCGGAATCGCTGCCGATTGTTGCATCAACACATCGAATGAAGAGGATGTATTAAATGTGAGCGTTGGATACGTTGTAAAGCCTGTTGTTTGCTTTTCCCCCGTACGTGTATACGTATTCGAAGCATTGTTAATAAGAATGGCCTCTTGATCCTTTAGGACATCAACACCAGGGAGATTGTAAACCTCAACTAATTGCTTGTAGCTCGACAAACGCATTAATCCGAACAAGCCAGAAGTCTCCTCTTCAAAATTCACATGTAGGCTTTCAAATTGTATTTGGTCATACTTAATTTCGTTGCTATCTAAGATCTGATCGATTCTCAATATATCCTGATCCCAATTGGGGGTTACCGTATCATATGATTTATATTGAATCGCGAACGGATTGTTGGTGAATTCTCGTTTGTTCTGAGCGTCTCCACTCAATACAATACTTAGGAATCCGCAAGCCATCGCTGTCACGACTGTGATGATGAAGAAGATACGTGCACTGTCTTTGATTTTGTAAGCCATCTCTGACAGCCAGAGTAGATTGACTCCACGGTAAAAGAAAGCCTGACTACGCTTCATAAGACGGATCATATACACACTTAGCTGTGTGAAAAAGAAGTACGTACCGATGGTCCCTAAACCAAGCACGAATATATAAGTCTGACCAATATCCTTCTGCGCTAGGAAAAAAGCACCTCCGATACAGGCTGCCGACAGGAGTGACAGGAATATCGATGCTTTCGGCTCTGTTTTGGGTTTGCTACTCCCTTTCAGTAATTCCAGCGTTTGTTGCTTACGCAGAAACAACGTCGTTGTGAACGAGATGATAATAAAGAGTGCTGCAAAGGCTCCTGCTGTTAACCCTATCGCTTGCGTTGGGAAATAAAAGTTCAGTCCTTCAAGACCCGTCATTTCGGTGCTTAGCAATAAGAAGAGTTTGGAAAATAATAGACCGAAACCTAGACCACTTACAATGGAAAGTGCTCCGATGATTAGATTCTCCATAAACACAATGGTATATATCTGAGATTGCTCCGCACCAAGTATCGTTAATATGCCAAATTCCTTCTTCCTCGCCTTGAGAAAGGAACTAATCGAATACAGGACAAAGAAGAATGAGAAGAAGAAAATAACGTATTCTGCGGCTTGCATCCCCTTTTGAATGGACATCCCAAGTTCGTCACCCAGCAGTGCAGGATGAAACATGAAGATCGCATACGAAAAGAAAATCGACACTGAGAATGTGCTACAGAGAAAGTATGCCACATATGCACGTGCATTACGGGTAACATTGTTCCAGGCGAATTGACTAAATGTCACGTGTCTCGCCCCCTAAGAATGACAACGTGTTAATGATCTCTTGATAAAATGTCTGTTTATTCTCTCCGCGACGTAATTCATTATGAAGTTGACCGTCTTTGATAAAAATAATACGCTGACAATAGCTTGCAGCAACCGGATCATGCGTCACCAAAAGGGTCGTTGTATGATCTTCGCGATTCAACGTCTCCATCATTCGCATGACATTACGAGCCGAGTTCGAATCCAGATTACCGGTAGGCTCATCCGCAAGTAATAATGAAGGCTTATGAATGACGGCTCTAGCAATTGCTGCGCGCTGACGCTGACCACCAGATATCTCATACGTGCGTTTATCCAGAATATCTGCAATCCCAATTCGTTCAGCAATCTCTTCTACACGTACATTCATCTCAACGACACTTTTACGATCAAGCGATAACGGTAAGATGATGTTTTCTTTCACTGTCAATGTATCGAGAAGATTGAAGTCTTGAAACACAAGTCCGAACTCACGGCGACGAAACGACGCTAGCTCTTTCTTCGATAAACCTATTGTTTGTTTATTATTGATGCGTATTTCGCCTGAAGTCGGTGTATCAATCGTGGAAATCAAGTTGAGTAACGTCGTCTTCCCGCTTCCCGACGGTCCCATAATGCCTACAAATTCTCCCTGCTGTATCGTAAATGTGATATCTGATAATGCTTTATAAGATACTTTACCGTTATATATCTTACTTACTTGATTAAGTTGTAATGTCTCCATATTCAATCACTCTTCCCTTCAGTTGTGTTACATATAACTTACCGTAATCACATATAGGGGTCGACTTGTTAACCTTACACTTTCCTTACATCCATGTAAGATAAGTCTCTTGGTGCAGCAAAGGTCATACGAATCGTTGTCCCTGACCCTTGAACCGACTTCGCGTCAATCGTATGTTTTAAGCGACGACATATCTCTTTAGCCATATATAGTCCCATTCCTGTTGACTCACGGTACAATCGCCCGTTCTCCCCTGTGAAATGTGCATCAAATATGCGAGGAATATCCTGTGGTGCAATGCCAACACCGTAATCTTCGACTTCGATTACAACCAAGTTATCTTCACTAGACAAACGAATATCTAGATGATTGGATTCCATGGAATAACGTACCGCATTCGTTACGATCTGAGAGAGGATAAAAGCTAGCCACTTCTTATCCGTTATGATGATCAAACCTTCCTCTCCGTGAACGGACGGATACAACTCATTTTTAATCAATAGACGCCGGTGATCACGTAATACTTCATTTAACAGCTCAAGCATATCCGTTGGTTCGAGAAAGAAGTCCAGTTCAAAGCTCTCTAGACGTGACATATACAAGACCATATCAAGCCCCTTCTCCATCCGATCTAGCTGCTCCTGGATATCTACAAATATCGGATCGGGTCGCCCTTTAACCAGTAGATTCGCAACCGATAGCGGGGTCTTCATTTGATGAACCCATTGATTCATAAACAAGATATGCTGTTTCTGGTGCGACTCAAACTGTTGTACGTCTTGTATATATAGCTGGTATTGCTTATGTAATAATGCCTCAGTCCGCTTGGCTGCATAAGTGTTAGCTTTCAGTTGCAAGGTATCATCAAGCTTATTCATGGTCTCTACTTGAGATAGAAGCTTATAGAATGAACGATTTTGAACATAACGAACAATTAAATAAAGACCTAGTACGACAAAGCCAAGCAAGAAAATATACATGAGTAATGATATATTTGTGAATCCTGCTAGCCAAAGAACTGAGAGTAGTAAGCATAATTGCAGAAGATTCATAGCGATCAGCATCAGGTGATCTTTTACAAAAAGCTTCATGTATCGTCTCCTATCTTCAGCCTGTACCCTACCCCTCGGATCGTTTCGATCGATTGTTCGAGACCCATGACCTCAAGACTCTTCCGTAATCGTGTAACGTAGACATTAAGTGTATTCTCCCCTACGTAACGATGATCATCCCATAGCGCATCCAGTAAAAAAACGCGACTCACCACTTGATTAGCATGCTCCATGAATAGCGATAGTAAGGTCGTTTCTTTGAAACTGAGTTCTACTGTGACACCATTATAGGAAAGTTCCTGTGTATCCACCTTCAAGCTCAATTCCCCAGCCATTATGGTGGTCGGAGCCGACGCATAATCTCCATACGCTCGTCTTAATTGGCTTTCTACTTTCGCTAGCACCACTTCCGGATAAAAGGGCTTCGTGATGTAGTCATCCGCTCCGTTCTGTAATGCTACGACTTGATCCATCTTATCTGCACGTGCAGAAATAAAGAGAATTGGACAGGTCGATACGGTGCGAATCTGTCTGCACCAGAAGAATCCATCGAATTTCGGTAAATTCACATCGAGCAGAACCAAATGTGGCTTAATCTCTTTGAACTGTTCCAGCACGGTCCCAAACTCTGTAATCGCGTGAACCTGATAGTTATATTTCTCTAAGTGTTCCTTCAGTAATTTCCGTAACTGAGGATCATCTTCAACGATTAAGATCGTCTGCATCATCATCACTCCTTCAAGTCGTTCTTTGTACCGAGGATAACCTAGGAAGTGAAAAGGCGCAAGCGGCTTGTCCCACCCGGGCATAACCTTACATCGTTGTAAGAAAAGTGTAATCTTAATCTATCGGAACTCCTGATGCGATAATGGTAAGGTTTAAGTCTAACCTTTACTAAATATACGACTTAGGCGGTCATCAGAAAGGAATTCCCTTATGAAAAGAATGATTACTCTTGATGTTCTGCGCGGATTCGCGCTGCTAGGCATTATCTTTATTAACATTGAGCAAATGGTTGATGTGAATAGTGACTTTAGTGCACTCGATCTCATGCTCTTCAAAGTGTCGTTCGTCGCAATCGACCACAGATTCTTTGTTATCTTCTCCTATCTATTCGGTGTAGGGTTCTATATCTTCACTTCTAGAGCCAAGGCTAAAGGACAAAGTCCTATAAAGCTATTTCTCCGTAGGCTACTTATTCTACTCATCTTCGGGGCTATTCATCATATCTTTCAACCCGGAGAATCACTATTGATTTATGCGATTATAGGGTTCTTACTTATTCCGTTCCACCGTGCCAAACCTACGATCGTGCTATCTTCCGGGTTCTTCTTCACCATAGCAGGCTGCTGGTTGGGCTTCCCCGTTCTTATTCTCGGCATGTTCTTGCTCGGACATTGGACAGGCCAAATCGGACTATTCGAAGATCCTGAACGCTACAGAAGAGGCTTGAGACGAACACAAATCACAACATTCGTGTTAATCGTTCCGATGTATTTCGTTCAAGAAATGATTCTGAATGAATCAGGTATGTTAGACGTTGCACTAGCGGTGGGTGGACTTCCAGTCAGCGTGTTCTATGTCACGACGATTATCCTACTCATGCAACGAAGCTCCGTGCAGCGTCTACTCACGCCGTTAGCCAATTTGGGTAGAATGGCACTGACTAACTATCTATTACAGACCGTTATTATTCTTACACTCGCACATTCCCTCAACTGGTTCGGTAATGTGCATCGCTCTGCACTCTATCTAACGGCTGTTCTTATCCTTATAGGACAGATAATCGCCAGTACACTTTGGCTGCGTCGCTTTAAAATGGGGCCTATTGAATATGTATGGCGTGTCGGGACATACTGGAAGGTTAAATTGTAGCTGGATATTGAAAAAAACACACAGGAATCCAGCAGATGGAATCCTGTATGTTCTTTGTCTTGGAGTATCTGGACCACTTACAACTCTGAAATGGTAACTCGAATCAGATCATAACAAGGATCAGATACGAAAAATTACTATCTAAGATTTCCCTAATGAATCAACACAAAGCCACATGCTCCTACTGCTTTAAGGGCAGTTACATGTGACTTTGTGTGGCTGCTATCAACTGCGTTTAACTAAGTTGATAGGAGGTTAGTTTCCCACAGAGATTCTATCATTTATTAAAGGATATAGGTTCCCCAATCGCGTCCCAATCTTTATGATAGTACCAGTTGGAATAAGATGATTCATCCTTCGAATTCAACTCTCCTTCTTCATAACTTGAAGTATATTGAACATCGAATTCACCATCGTCATTGTCATCAAAGATAATGGCTATATCAGGGTATCCTTCGGACTTATATTTCTTCAAATAATCTTCTTGAATTACCTCCTTGTCGAACTCTTCACTATTGACTAACTCCTTACTCCTATGAAACAGATCCATCCGATCTGCCTCGTCTATATCCTTATATAAGGTATAAATGATTTCAATCGTTGTGGGTCTAAACTGAACAGCGACATTCTTCACAAAGGTCTTGGAGTTCTTCACGTCCTTCATGAATGCCTTCACTTGATCTGTTGAAATCTTAGAAGCCGAAGTACATCCCCCCACAACAAAAAGAACTAGTATTATTACTACCGCTATGAAATGTCTCATGTCTTATTCTGACCACCTTTATTTGAAATACATGAACCCTCCACCCAAACTTTTATTTCCCACAATGGCATCAAAATGTGTTCTGTAATTTATACTTCGACGCTCACCCCATGTCGATACTGCAATCCATCGGCTGTCCGTTGAATCACGATAGTACTTGGTAATCGTCATCCAATGCCATTCATAATTATAGTCAGACCATTTAGATAAATTCAGTGTTGCTACAGGAGAATTGATAGTTAATCCTGCTTTCACATAATTAGCTGTATTATCTAACGTGAAGGAGGAATTATCTAACACTCTACTTAGCTTAACCTTCTTATCTGCAGCGTACTTCTCCACTGCTGATGCAAACCCACTGACAGATATTTCACCTAATAAACCAGGGGATACATAATCGTATAATGTATTCATATGTGTTAAAAAGTTGGTCTTAGAAAGCGTGCTTCCAGTGTATAGCGCACCATACGTTGCTGGATTTTTATTCGTAGCTATGATGATCGTTCCACTCGTCCAGGTATATATTTTAGAACTCTAAACCTTTTATAAATACAATCTTTACTCCGATAATCTGATTATCTTGATTCTTTGCGATATAAGCCCCATAGGTACCATCTCCCATACCTGTATGTGACACGACGCCCCCATCTAACACGCCAGCTTCATGCCCACTCTCGGTAATATCACAACAAGATAGATACCAATCACTATCTGTATCAGTGTTAGTATCCGTATCCTGAACATCGGAATCAGGAATTCTATACTTGTTGATATCAAATATCCCAGCCTGCCCACTATCTACGCCAACGATAAATGAACACTTCACCCATTCCAAATGTTCCACTTGTTCCGCGACTGAATTATGGTAAGCCGTTAATTTGGAACATGCTTCGCCCCAATCTCTCACTTCCGTCTTCTCCACTTGACCAAGCCAAGTTCCATTTAAAACATTGTCTAGGACACCCATAATAATGGTATCCTTATTGAGTTCATAACAAGGATCAGATACAACCAATTGGCCGGAATTAAGTTCGAAATTGCCTAATTTAATATGCATAGGAGTTCCTCCGATATATGAGTAGTTTTATATAGTGAGATTATAGCATAGGTATATCAGACGAATAGTTTAGCTATACGAATCCCCGTGTATTTCACCTCGAAATTAGGTATTGGTAAAGGAACTGTACTCTCTCAAATCACCCCAACGAATCGGCATAATGAAATTGATTTTGGGAAATCAGAAGGGAATGAATCCCTATGAGTATATGTTCGCACGAAAAAACGTACCGACATAGCGATTCGCAAGGTGCGATGGACATGTTCGCTGTCCATCTCAAAAGAAAGTATTGACGCGAGATAGAGAAGAACATAAATAAAGGCGACTTTTCATTCAGAATTGAATGGGAAGTCGCCTTTATCAATTTAAATAATATGTTTTTCAGTGGCCTGGCTCATTATGATGAGTTCTGGTTCTTGATTTCAGTTATTATGCACAACATTCATTTTGAATTTAATGAGGAACATTTTTAATCGTCATTATTGTTATCGTCATCATCGTTGTCATCATGATCATCAAAATCTTTATCAACAGAAACAATCTTAGCCGTCTTCGCATCCACCTTAACTTCAGCTGTTCCTCCATCTATCTTTAATTCGACTTCATAGACCAGTCTACCGTCATCACGATCAAGATCAACTTCGATAACTGTTCCTTTGAGATAATTCACTGCGACAGCACTTGCTTTACTAGCTCCAATATTGGAACCACTCGCGGTAGATGTAGCATTCGTATATTTATAATCGTCTTCTTTGTCATCGTTGTCATCATGGTCAGTTCTAACCCCTAGAGACTTACCTGTATACGCCTCTATTAATACGTCAACATCCTTCTGTCCTTGATCGATCTCGACCTTGTAATACACCTGAGTATTATACTTCTTAAGCTCAATACTCTCTACCTGACCCTTCGCTACAGCAAGTGCTTTTTGTTCCGCCATCTCAATTCCAATAAATTGCTTCTGTGTGTTGTTACTTGTGCTAGAATTTGCAGCTTGTACACTTCCTACTCCGTATACTCCACCGATTGCAACAATAGCTAGTAAAGCACCAGCACCTATTTTCTGTTTCATCTTCATTTTCAACTTCCTCCTCATATGTTACTTTCTTTAATAATCTAAATATACCCTTATTAAATGAGAGCAAAGAGATAACAACATTAGAATCTGATGAGAATGGCGTGTTTACACTTATGTGTGAATGATTGCTCTTCTAATCGTCTTGGCTATCCTCGTTGTCATGGCTGTCATTGTCGTCCCAAGTCACCGACATGATAACACCCGAGATCCCATTCACCTGTACTACGGCTTCACGTCCATCGTCTGTATCAATCTCCACAAGATAATATCCACTTTCATCCTTTCCTCTGAACTCCATTTCCTGAACAGTACCGGGTACCTGCTTAAGAGAAAGAGCGATGGCTTCGTCACCGGTAATCAAAGCTGTTGATCCTTTATCCGTATCTATAGTATGATTCTTGGTTGGCTCAACCACGTCAGGTAGTATCGCATCAGGAACAACAACTTCCAATCGTTTAATCGAAGTGATTGCCCCCTTATCCGTATCTGCCCTCAGCTCGTAAAGACCCTTCACCCTCTGAACCTGTATGACATATGCATCATTCTCAAGCAGTGTACTCACAACCTCACCTGGATACTGTACTAACACCCCCCGAACGACTTCCTCCTCTGATAAAAGAACAGGTGAGCTAGCCCATGGTTTCCACACTATTCCAATCGTTGCTAATCCCAGAAGAATCAGCACAACGACCGACATCCGTACGATCCTCTTGTTCATTCGTGATCACCTCCGTTCATATATCCTTAATATAAAGGCATTTGGTTAGAATACGATGAGAACTAGCATGCTAGCTGATCTTAGATACTTCTCTTTGTATCCATATCTCTGCAGTCGTCCCTACCCCTTCGGCACTATGAAGCTCAATACGTACTCCGATCGCTTCTGCTATCTCTATAGCTAGGGAAAGACCAAGTCCTACGCCCCCACCCTGTCTATTTCTTGCTTCATCCACTCGGTAAAATCGATCAAACACAAGAGGTAACTTATCGCTCGCAATCCCAATTCCACGATCAACAATACGTATATAGCCCTCACCCTCTAATGATCCAACTTCAACTAATATACGATCTTCACTATACTTCTGAGCATTATCCAAAAAGATAAACAACAGCTGCTTCAATTTATTCTCATCACTATAACCGAACACTTCTTGTTGCCCATCCACATGGATCTCCCTGCCATAAGCATTTCGGAATGCTTTAGCTGACCCCATCGCTAATTCCGAGAGATTCAATGTTTCCATGCTAATATTCCATTGCTCCTTATGCTTAGCAAGTAATAGAAGTTGTTCCGTCATTTCTTTCATTCGAATCGCTTCCGAATGAATGGCTTCAATGGATTCATTGAATAGTTCTGGGCGATCCAGTCCTCTTCTTTTCAATAGATTGGCATAACTCTCGATAATCGTCAGAGGTGTCTTAAGTTCATGCGATGCATTGGATACAAATTGTTCTTGGCTTTTATAATTATTCTCAAGGAGCTCTATCATATCATTAAATGTCATACCCATTTCCATCAGCTCATCTTTGGATTGACCCTCTAGCACCAACCGATTGAAACGCCCACTACGCCGGATTTCTTTCATCGTAAGGGTCATCGCACTTATCGGATTCATAATAACTCGACCCAGTAAGCGAATAGAGAACAGTACGGGGATAAGCGCAATGCATGTAACGACGATAAGCACGACTCGTAGAACCTGAAGCGTGTCCATTGTGCCTTGCATACTTTCCGTCACTTGAACATTCATCACCTCGCCATCCGACCAGATCACCGGAATGGATACCATGACATATCTCTGATCTACTTGAACCCGTGCGCTTGTGTCATATATGGCCTTCCGCTTACTGAGATCTTGTTGAGACCCTGAAGTAACGGGAGCAAGACTCGTCCCATCTGGTCCGATCATTCGAATCATTCCGTCAACGGGCACATACCCACGCAATAAATCTTGTGTGGGAATCTTCCCAGCTGCCTGACGCATGCCGTTAGCAATTTGTAGCGTCTGAGCTTCTACACGATCTATTTGATTATTGACTGACAATTTATTAAACATATAGTAAGTTGCTAAATTCATCACAATCAGTAATATGGCAAATAGAACAGACGAATATAAATGTATTTTGCTACGTAGTCTCATGGACTATCCTTCAGAACATAACCGACACCACGAACCGTATGAATGAGATCAGGCTCGCTAGCACGATCAATCTTTTTGCGCACATAACGAATGTATACATCAATCACATTCGTATCTCCGAAATAATCGTAACCCCATACGGCAGACAATATCTGTTCTCTGCCCAACACCTGCCGCTGGTTCTTAAGAAGATACACGAGTAAATCGAATTCACGTGGGGTTAGATCAATCGTATCATTTCCTCTAAACACTTCCCTCGTGCTTTCGTTCAACTTCAAATTGCCAACACTCAGCCACGGCTCTGAGATCACTTGCTCCATCTGAAGAGAACGCAATCTTAAAGCAGCACGCACACGAGCGAGCAGTTCTTCAATGACAAACGGTTTAGTAATATAATCGTTAGCCCCTAGATCAAGACCTGACACCTTATCTTCAATGGAACCTCTCGCTGTCAGAAGTAAAATAGATATTTGTGAATCGTTAACCCTAATTTTCCTTAGCAACTCAATCCCACTCATCCCTGGAAGCATCACATCTAACAGAATAAGATCTATTCCACCCGCACGGTACATTTCCAGCGCATCTAATCCATTTCCGGCCTTAGCCACGCGATAACCTTCAGATTCCAACTCAATTTCAAGAACCCTAGCGATTCTTTCTTCATCCTCTACAATCAGTATGTATTCACTCAATGCTAACGCCCCCGTTCTGACCTCGTATGATGACATGTTATCATAATTCATCCCGTATTTTATCACAAGAAGGCTATGCACCCGACAATAAACTCGATGTGCATAGCCAACTTTAATAGCATATCCATTATTCATACTCTTTTAGTACATATACCTTATATAGTGATTTGAGGGATTCAAATCTGCATTTCATCCAAAAGTTATCTATATAAAGTCAAAAGGTTGTATCATGCTTATATAGAGTTTTAGAATAAAGCGAATGGAAATGAGGGGTGTATCATTTATGTATAAAGTGGCTATTTGCGATGATGAGGAAAAACAAAGAGAGCTTGTCAAAAGCATCCTGATTACTTTGTCGATAAAAACAAATATAGAGTTTGAAATCGAATTATTCGGCTCGGGAGAGCAGTTGGTATCCTATTATGAGCGCCATGAAAATCCATTCCATATTCTGATTTTGGATATTGAAATGGGTGGGATAAACGGAATTCAAACAGCCAAAAAAATAAGAGGGTTAAATAACCTGGATGAACAAATTATATTTCTGACAAGCTACCCTAAATATATGGTGGAAAGTTTCGACGTCATGACATTCCAGTATTTGATAAAACCCATTGCCCCCTCGATCTTGGAGGAGAAAATCATCAAGCTATGCCAATACTTTCAAGCACTTGATAAAAAGTTTATGGTCATCAAGTCAGCCTATGAAGAAGTCGTTATAAAATATGATGACCTCATTAGTATTGAAGCTGCCAAAAGCTTAACCATAAAAAGCAAACTACATTTTATTACCTCTAATCAAACCTATGAAAGCAAAGGCACCATTTCTGATTATGCTTTGGCCTTAAAAGACTGTAACTTCTTGCAAATCCATCGTTCCATTATTATTAACTTGCTTCATGTGAGGAAGTTTGCTAGCGGAGTTGTTCTAATGTCCAATGGGTTGGAGTTACCCATAGGCCGTTCTAAAATTAAAGAAGTTAAAGATGTTTACACCAAATTTATGATTATGAAGGTCGATTGATATGATTCAAAATAATTTTCTTATTGTCTTTAGCATCGTACTTGTGATGGGCGTTCAAGTTAATTTTTTCTTCAACTCGGTGTTTGATAAATCAGCTAAAAAACATAACCGATTCATTTACTTCATTATCTTTGGGTTGCTCGATTACCTATATCTAGTTATTCCTGTCTCTCTTATTTTATCTTCGATTCTATCTTTGCTTGTGATATTTAGTTTTGCGCAATCTTATAAAGTAGAATTTAAAACCAAGTTCACTTTTTCTATACTTTACTGTGTTTTAATGTCTCTCTCTCATTTTATATCCCTTTATCTTTTTTATACCCTAGATTCCGTTGACTTTAGCTTTGACCCTGTAAATGAACAAGATCAAATCGCCTACACGAAAGCTATTTTACTCAGTAACATGATCATGTTTGCTGTCATTCAGATCATACGACTACTTGCAAAACGCCGAAGTTTCTCTTTGCATTATCGTTACCACGTATTATTTTTGGTTATTCCTATCGTAAGTATATACCAACTGGATATTCTAACTTATAAGAACGTCTATTCTTTCATTACAGTCATTGGATTTCTTTTCTTAAACGTTATGATTGTCTTTATTTTTGATAATATCATTGATAAATTTCAATTCATGCATAAGAATACTCAGCTGCAACATCAGATGGACTATCAAGATGCGAATTACGAAAAAGTCGTTCACAGCTTCAAATCGATTAAAAGAATCATTCACGATACGAATCAACAGTTTTTGTATATCGAAGAGTGTATTAAGCGAAATGAGTTAGCAGCAGCCCTGGAACATATTAAGACTACATTAAATAAAGTCGAAGGAGCCTATCAACGGGTGAATACGGGGAATCTGGTTATAGATGCCCTTGTCACAAATACGCTTAATATTGGACAAGCCAATGGCATAAGAATAGATACAAAGCTTAACTTATGTTCACAAGAAATCCATATTGACCGTTATGACTTATGTGTTGTCATTGGAAATATGCTAGATAACGCAATAGAAGCTTCTAAAAAGATAAAAATCGCAGAAGATAGGTATATTCTTATCAAAATACATTCTACCGAGTCTACCCTTCTCATTCACATCTTGAATCATAAGGAGAACGAAGTTGCCCACTTACACAGCCACAAACCAAACCCGGAATTTCATGGTATTGGATTAACAAACATAGCTAGAATCTGCGACAAGTACGGTGGTCATATGACCATTGAAACGAAACATAACGAATTTAATAATATGGTCTTACTGCCATTTTAAACGAACAATCCTTAGACAACATGT
>NZ_LVJH01000055.1 GCF_001637205.1 Paenibacillus glacialis | reverse complement strand
ATTTCGAGGAAGTAAATTCAGCAGACACACCTGCACCACCTAACCGCGTCGCGGCCGTCCTTCGGACTTAAGGTGGTGAGGCGTCGGGAACACCCAACCGTTACCTGAAATATCTGGGATAGGGACATATGAAGGGCATTAAAGAAGCAATGATAGTGAAAATCAGGAAGCAATAATGAACAAAAGGTAAAGGCATAAGAATAGAAGCGAAAGATCTAAAGAAAAGCAGTTTTGAAATCAGCATAGAGGCATTTCGAAGAGGAAATAGAAGTACATAAAGAAGAATAAATCAAAGCCAACTGACATCAAAGATATGAAAGACATCAAGAACACGAAATAATTGAAAGACGTCTAATAACATTAAATGATAAGGGATCTGAGAGTGATTTCAGAGGAGTCAGATACATCAGGTAACACGGCATTCCTACTGCGGGCATTCGCCCTTGATCGCTTAGAAGGATTTTCAAGAAGATTATTCAGGCGACACATCCAACCGGCTAAGTCTGACGACCCGTTCCCTACGTTCACTTAAGCCGCTCGAACGTCAGGAATGCACATACGTTAGGTGAAATATTCGCAAGTAACATAATATAAACAATTATAAACGGATCAGGGAGCAGCGATATGCAAATCAAACAAACTAAAGATCATGAACTTATAAGTCAACTCAATCAAGAAGTACAGAATATTCATGCGACAATGTATCCTGAACATTTTAAGGAATATGATCACGTTACTGTAAGTGATTTCTATAAATTAATTATGAACTACTCTAATTTCCAGTTCTACACCATTGAAGAGAACGATATGGCCCTTGGTTATGTTTGGATAGAAATAAAGGAATATAAAGAAAATGCTTTTAGAAAATCATATAAATCAATATATGTACATCAACTAAACATACTTGAAGCTCATAGAAATAAAGGGCTAGGAAAGAAAATAATGAACAAAGTCAATGATATTGCAGAGCTCAATAATATTAAGAAAATTGAATTAGATTATTGGTCTAAGAATGATAGTGCCAAGAATTTCTACGAGAAGAATGGATACATAAGGTACAGAGAATTCCTATATAAGGACCTATAGTTTAGTTGGAAAACTCGAGGATGACGAATACATCACCTAACATTACATTCCTACATCGTCGCATCGCTCCTCGGTCGCCAGGGGGATTTCCATGAAGCGGATTCAGGCGCCACATCCAATCGGCTAAGTCTGATGACCCGTTCCCTTTGGTAACTTAAGCCGCTTGAACGTCAGGAATGCGGAAACGTTATATGTCATTGGGGCAAGAGATTGTAAAGAGTTATAAAAAAGCTATTAAAACCAATATCAAACTCAACAAATAATTTGGAATCTCCGACTACCAAGACGAATACCCAGCGAATCAATGAAGTTCTCCGATTATCAAAACATATACGAAAAAACAATAAAAGACCTATTTGAAAGTATTACAAGGAAGGCACCAACAATATATAACACAATGTTCACGCATCGTGGCATCCGCCTATCGGGATCGGCATTTTCGGAAGAATCCGACTAAATAGGTAACGCCCCACCCCCATCCACCTGACCGCAGTCGCAGCCGGTCGCTTTCGTTTTGATCGCACGAACCAGCAGCTTAAGGTGAATGGACGTCGTGAACACACACCGTTATGTGAAATTCGAATTCTAGTCCATGTTAAGAGGTGATAGTTGTGGTAAATATAGAATTAGACTATTTTGCTATAGAATGTGCTAATGGGCACCTAAATGAATGTGTAAATGATGTATGCAAGGAATGCGGTACACCGCTTGAGGATCAACGACAATCTGTTGACCCGTATGTAGAATCTCGTAAATTGTTATTGGAGAATGTATTATCAGGCATTGAAAATAGAGAATCGGAATATAAAAAGTTAAAAAAAGATATTAGAAAAGGTATAAGAACTAAGAATTGCAATGAGAATGAAATGGAAAAAGTTTCGGAGTATATTAGTATATTAAGTAATGAATTAAGCTTTGACATTTTCTACTCCATAAATATGACTCAAGAGGGGATTAAGTTAGTTGAAACTGTTGAAATTATAAATGAAATAAACTCATTCATGATTAAATTATATGATCTATTATGTGAAGTCACTTTATTTGAGCCTACTAAAGTATTTAGAAATATTCACAAAAGGCTTCTACTTACGGTTATTGCTTACAAGGAGTCTGTTGTTGAACTAATCATGGCAACTATTGCTATGAACGTAGACGATGCTATGAAATTGAAAGATAATTCACAAGTAAAGTTGGATAATTCAGCGCAAGAAGTAAAAATACTTGGAAGTATATTTGGTGCTCATAATATCGAAAATTTAACTGATTTGTTTCAGAATGGCGAATTGAACCACTCAGCTATATTAGGAATGGTATGGCAAACATCCAATGAAGGAACGATTGAAGAGAGAATTAGTGATGTGTGCGAGCAAACAAGTTACTATTTTCGATCAATTTTATCTAGAGATAAAGAACACTATTCAAATGATGATCTATTAAAACTGTCTATCTACAAGTATGTTGGTACTATAGCGTTTGATGATGAAAGTTTCTTTAGAAAGGTAAGTATTGCATACAAAACTTATGAGAAAGCTTTCGAAAAGAATAATAGCTTAGTTTGTAGGTTTCTTAGCCGATATACTGAAAAATATAAGTATATGTTCAAAAAGTTATGTGACCTTTCAATAGCATTTGGATTTGTTTTTGGTAATAATCCTTCTGATCATGTTCTTATGACAAACGGACTGAAATGGTATAAAGATCTATGTGAGGGAATATATCGTGATTCCATGATATTTCTATTATTGGCAAATTACATAGAAAGAAACAAGAGTTTAGATATCGATGAATTAATTGAATGGACCGGATTTGGTGATATTTGTGGTCAGTTTGCATCGCTAACAAAGTTCAAGCTTAATTACTTTGTTGAAGGTGTAGATAGTATCATACGTCATTCCGAAGCGCATGTAGATTATGATATAGATATCGACAATCAAATGGTAATACTAAGGAACAGACAAAAGAAAACTAAAACTATCTCCACAAAAGAGTATAGATTTGATGATTTCTTCGACCAAATGAATCTACTATCTGAGACAGTGTATTCATCGATCGCAGCGTTTACGGTATTTCTAATTAACAACAAGTATCAAATTGATAATGTAGATTCTTATTTTGAAGAAGATGAAGTGACAAACAAATTACTTGGAGTATATGCTGTATTGAGTTTATTTGGTATTTTAATAGATCAAGAGAATGAGAATGACAGCGCAATGGAGTTATCTGGTATGTATATTGGAGAAGTTGAACAGTTCTCGTTCGAGTCGATTCGAGCGATTTTTGCACCATTAGTCCAGGAAAAACCTCATTTAACCGATGTTAAACTTGAATTGAGTGATCATAAAGGAGAAAAGTTTGGTCATATTAAAGTTAGAACGGACTATATAATAAACTCATTTAATGAAAACGGAATCAAAAAAGATTGTTGGGTTTTAATGTATATGCTCACTACCAAAATTGAAAGCATATATGAGTCTGATGAAGTAGAGAATAAGAACGATAATAGATTCATATCAGGTATTCTTCAGCTCATATTTCCTATTTTAAAAGAAATTGATAATGAGAAAAAGAGAATTATTCGAACTGGAAAAGTTAATACTATTGGATTTGGTTGGATAATTGATCAAGTAAAGTATGTTGAAATGATTGCAGGAGAATACTTAGAGCATTCGATTGAGCCTAGGTTAATTCGCCATGTAAGTCAAATTTTCAAAAATATTAATGCTACAATAAATGTAATTATAGAGTACAATTCTAACCCCAGTATTAACTTAGATCTAGAATTCAAGAAAATATCAAAAGAAATGATGAATGTAGCACATTGCTTTGAATACTTATCAGGAAAAATTAGTGAAATGGAACTTTTCATTAATTATTCAGAAGAAGGTAAGAAATTGTACAAGAACGTTACGATTAATTCACCTTGCCCATGTGGAAGTGGGAAAAAATACAAGAAGTGTTGTAAGAAGTATATACTAACGAATTAAAAGATCACATAACACGACAGTTTCCTACATTACTTCCGATGACACAGTCCTTGTGAAGCAAGGACGTGGCCACTTTTTCCCCTAAGGCGTTAACAGGAAGGAGTGTCGGAAACTGCGGGCAAGAGATTGTAAAGAGCTATTAAGGACGTATTAAATCTAGTATTAACAAACTCAACAATTCATTGAAAGCAGTGAATCAATGGAGAACCTCCGACTATTAAGACATATATATATAAAACAAACATGCTATTGAATGTAATTCAGGGAAGGCCCCAACAACATATAACAATGTATTCACGCATCGGGTCGGCATACGCCGCCCCTCGGTCCGCAGATGTAATGAAGCCTAATCGATTGAAGTAAATTCAGCAGCAAGGAAGCAGAATCAGCGGACACATCCGCACCACCCAACCGCATCGCGGCCAGTCACTTCGTTCCTTTAGGGTGGTGGGACGTCGTGAATACGGAAACGTTATATGAAATCTTCGAAAAAATATAAGACCAAAGGAATATACCAATGACATATACTATGTACCACTATTTTGAGACTAATTTAGGACCTTTCAGAAATCTCGAGAGCGTAAAATATTTTGTGTAAATAGAAAAAGGAAGACCTTTTCTTGTAGAATTGAGTTACCACACAACAATTCAAAGAGAGGTCTTCCCTATGAATCATTTTACAACAGATTTAGTCCAAGCTCTAGTCACAAAGCAAGATGTAACGGAAGTATTTCGCAGTCACTTAGAGTCTGCCATGAATCATCTGCTAGAGACGGAGCTTACTGCATTCCTAGACTATGAAAAATATGACCGTATAGGCGTGAATTCAGGTAACTCTCGAAACGGTGGCTACTGCCGAACGCTTCATACCGAGTATGGGGACTTGCAGTTAAACATTCCCCGAGATCGTAATGGAGAGTTTAAGCAACAGACCGTAGCACCGTATAAACGCTCGAATGACACGCTAGAATCCTTCGTCATTCACATGTTTCAAAAGGGCGTAACGATGACGGAGATTGCCGACCTAATCGAGAAAATGTATGGTCACCATTACACGCCACAAACCATATCTAACATGACAAAAGTAATGGTCGAACATGTCGACGCTTTTATGAAACGACCACTTGAGAAGCACTATGTGTGCGTCTATATCGATGCTACATATATCGCAGTTAAGCGTGAAACCGTATCTAAGGAAGCTGTCTATCTTGCCGTGGGAATTCGTGAGGATGGTTCTAAGGAAGTACTCGCGTACGCCATTGCACCAACCGAATCAGCGTACATCTGGAAAGAACTGCTCCAGGACGTGAAACAGCGTAGTACGGAACAAATCCTTCTCTTTATCTCTGATGGACTCACAGGTATTGTGAATGCGATTCAGGAGATCTATCCGCAGGCAAAGTACCAAACATGCTGTGTTCATTTAGCGCGTAATATCGCCCATAAAGTTCGCGTGAGTAATCGAGCAGAGATCTGCGAAGACTTCAAATCCGTCTATCGATCCGACGATGAAGAAGCTGGTAAAGCAGCTCTAGCAACCTTCTGTGACAAGTGGAAGACTGCTTATCCTAAGGTCGTTAAATCCCTACGAGAAAATCCTTACATCTTTACGTTTTATAGCTTTCCAAAGCCGATCTGGAGAAGCATTTATTCGACCAATTTAATCGAATCGTTTAACAAACAGATTAAGAAATACACGAATCGTAAAGAGCAATTCCCTCATGAAGAAGCACTAGAAAAGTTCTTGGTTTCACAGTTTGAAAGCTATAACCAACGCTTTGCTACACGTTGTCATATTGGTTTTGATCAAGCTCGCTCAGAACTGCTAGCTATGTTCTCCACCCAAGACTAATCCTAGTTCTATAAGACAAGGTTATTTTTATTTACACATAATTCTTGACGCTCCCGAAATCTCTCAAAGCTATCGATGGATGATGCAATAGAAGTATCCAAACAAATAAGAGAAGTGGGAGAAGTATTTGCAAGTCAAAGAGCTGATGACTATTTATTTGTGAGGAGAGATCTTGAACGCCTTGCACGAGAAGCATTCATTAATAAGGGGGGAAAGCCCATAAATAAATTTCCTCATTATATGACTCTAGGATCCTGTGAATGGCTTGCTACATGGTATAAAAACCCTGGTAATTTAACAATTGATTGGAATGATTTTTCTCAAGAATTAGTTAGTTTTACATATGGGGACTTGTTTCCTACAATGCGGTATCAAGACGAGAAGCCTTATCGTAAGCAAGTTTACACAAAGAAAGAAATAGGAGAAGTAATCAAAGAGTTTGGAATGCCTCAAGAATGGAATAAGAACGGTGACAAGGGGCCAGAAAGATACATTGAAGTGCAAATATGGGATGAAGAGGTTATAAAGAAATTTTGTAAGTTGGACTGAGGGTCGAAGACATCATATAACAATGCATTTCTGCTTCATCGCTGGCGCTCCTTGGTCGCCAAGGGGGATTTCGGAGAAGCTTATTCAGACGACACATTCAACCGGCTAAGTCTGACGACCCGTTCCCGTTGGTCACTTAAGCCGCTTGAACGTCAGGAATGCCAAACGTTATATGACATACCCGAAAACCCAATTTCATATTTTCAAGTACTATGACTTCTTATTATTGTCAACAATTGTTACAAAGCAATATTTTTAGGATTAAATAATAATTCTTGATTTTAATAATATTGAAGATAAGCAGGTAGTAAATTTGTACACGAGGAGATAAAACTATGAAAAAAAACAAATTACTAAGAATGGACAATGTCGGCATCGTTGTAGAATCCCTTGATGACGCAATCTCTTTCTTCGAGGAGATTGGCTTGAACCTCGAAGGGCGAGCCACTGTCGAAGGTGAATGGGCTGGTCGCGTAACCGGACTAGGTTCTCAGTGCGTAGAGATTGCTATGATGGTTACCCCAGATGGCCACAGCCGACTTGAACTTTCGAGATTTCTCAGCCCACCTACTATATCAGATCACCGGACTGCTCCTGTAAACTCCCTCGGTTATCTACGAGTCATGTTTACAGTTCAAGACATTGACGAAATGGTATCCAGACTAACTAAGTATGGTGCTCAGCTCGTTGGCGAAGTGGTTCAGTACGAGGACTCGTATCGGCTCTGCTACATTCGTGGAATCGAAGGACTTCTAATCGGTTTGGCGGAACAACTCGGTAACAAATAAGTATGTAACGGTTTATAAAAGCCTTTACTGAAAATACACATTAATTGAGTAAAAATAGAAACAGAAAGGCAGATTGAAAGTAACTCGAAGAAGTCGGGTACGTCATATAACACGATATTCACGCATCGGGGCATGCGCCCCTCGGTCCGGCAGAAGTTAGATGTGGATTCGGGGAGGCAATGGCAGTAGCAGGGAAGCAAAATCAGCCGGACACATCCCTCCACCTAACCGCATCGCGGCCGCCCTTCGGGCTTAAGGTGGAGGGACGTCGTGAATACACGAACGTTATATGAAAGAAATGAAAACATTTATAAGTACATAGAGAGAGGTAGTTCAATGAGGGATGATAACGAATTCAAGTATCATAGTTTCACAAAAGGAAATCTGATAAATATATTAGAAACATTAAAAAAAGACAATCACAATAACGATTTCGATGACTTTGCTGAGTGGTGTCACAGCTTTTGGTCAAACTGGAGATCAGATAATGAAGGACTCTTTCATCGTACTGAAGAAGTAACGATTGATATTGTAATGGAAGTCTTTGACTTCAAAATATCAAGAATAGATATATCAAAAGAACAGATTGAAGAATGGCTGGTAAGATTATATTGATAAGTCAACAACATAATGGAAGTCTTATAAAAGATAAGATGGCGTAGATTATTTGGTAGTATTTCAAAGAAGACATTTTCTTCATATAAACCAGCTAATCAAAGTCAACTCTATCATAAAAAATATTTTATTAGGCGCTAGAAAGACATACTTAAACAAACCTACCCACTAGACGATTTTTATTGGAAGTTAATTTCCAATTATGGGATTAACCACATTTAAAAGCTTGATCAGACTTCCACATTCCAAAAATAATGCGTAAAAGCTTGT
>NZ_LVJH01000054.1 GCF_001637205.1 Paenibacillus glacialis | reverse complement strand
AAATATGGGACGTTATAGATTACAAAATAATAATTTCACCTAGCAAAATTTTACGAGGGCACGGGAAGCTAGTCTATAAGGGAGACCCGAATGATTTAGAGAATAGCACCTATTATAAGTATGAAGTTAATGAAATAAACACTAATAATAACGATGAAACTGTTCTTGTAAATGAAGCTAGATCAACAAATGGTCCAGTGTCAATATTAAATAATACTGATATAGGGTCTATTACAAGCTCGTATTCGTATGGCGAACTAAGTAAAGGTAGACATACCTACGAAAGTACCACTTTCACTATTACTTGGAATGATAATGAAGGGAATATCCATTATGAAACAATTAATCTTGATATTGATAGTGATATTTCCCTTAATGATGATCTTTGATAGTTATTCGAGGATGTCAGGAACATCACATAACAAAACATTCCTACGTCGTCGCGTACGCTCCTCGGTCGCCAAGTGGATTTTCGGTGAAGTGGATTCAGGCGACACATCCAACCGGCTAAGTCTGACGACCCGTTCCCTACGTTCACTTAAGCCGTTCGAACGTCAGGAATGCACATACGTTA
>NZ_LVJH01000053.1 GCF_001637205.1 Paenibacillus glacialis | reverse complement strand
ACGTTAGATGAAATACGATGCAGAATAGATTAGGAGTGGCGTCGATGAAGGAATTAAATGAAACAATTTTAATTGATGTGTACCCAGCAACTATTGAAGAAAGTCATAAAGTACTCGAGCTTTGGAAGGAATCTGCTAGATGGATTCAATCTAAAGGGATAAATCAATGGAATCCAGATCATTTCAATATTGAACAAGTGCATGAATGTTTCAATAATGGTTCAGAAATATTTTTGGCAAGATTAAATGAAGAGGTTGTTGGAACTTTATTTGTTTGTTGGTCAGATCCAATTATATGGGAAGAACTTGATGATAATGCATCTGGATATATTCATAGATTTGCAGTGAGTAGAAATCATTTAGGTTTAGGGATAGGAAAAAAATTATTAATTTGGTCAGAAAACTATATAAGGAATAAAGGAAAAAAACGAATACGACTGGATTGTATGGCTGAAAACAATAGTTTAAATCAATATTACTTGGAAAGCGGATATAAACATATAAAATTATTGCAATGGCACAATGGGTGGAAGATAAATTTATATGAGAAGAATTAATTTGAGGGTAACACAGATGTACTTCATCTAACATTGTTTTCCCACTGCGGATCGCAAGCGATCCTTGGTCTGCAGAGGGATTTCGAGGAAGTAAATTCAGCAGACACACCTGCACCACCTAACCGCGTCGCGGCCGTCCTTCGGACTTAAGGTGGTGAGGCGTCGGGAACACCCAACCGTTA
>NZ_LVJH01000052.1 GCF_001637205.1 Paenibacillus glacialis | reverse complement strand
GCATACTAGCGATGGCTACGGTATCGTTCGACATCTTTATTGTGGAGAGTCTACTACCACTGACACTGGGTATGCGGATTGTGCTTGCGAATGAAGAAGAGCGTAACGATGCGTATTTGTTACAAGAACTTATGGCTAAGCACGAGGTAGATGTTCTCCAAATTACACCATCGCGGTTTAAGTGGTGGATGGCTCAAGTAGGGCAGACCGAGAGTTGGAAAGCACTAAGCGTAGTCATGATTGGAGCCGAGCCGTTAACATTGGAGTTGCTAGAACGATTGCGTGTAGTAACGAAGGCGCGAATCTTCAATCTTTATGGACCAACAGAGACGACGGTGTGGACATCTGTATGTGAGGTAACCCATGGGGAAGCGATTACGATTGGTACACCGATTGCGGGTGCAGGTATGGTCGTATTGAATGCCAAGTCGCAGCCACAGCCAATAGGTGTAGTTGGAGAATTGTATATTGGTGGTTCAGGTGTAGGACGCGGATATCTAAGTCATCCAGAATGGAACGAAGGCGTGTTTATTCCCAATCCGTTCTGTACGGGTGAACGAATGTACCGAACAGGGGATTTGGGCCGAAGACTGGCGAACGGTGAATTTGTATATGCAGGTCGACGTGATCATCAGGTGAAGATACGTGGACACCGGATTGAAATTGGCGAAGTAGAGCAACAGTTGCTGAGTCATGAGCAAGTGAAGGAAGCAATCGTTATGGCGTTTAAAGAAGCGGACGGTGAGTATGCGCTTTGTGCGTATGTTGTCTTGGATGAACATTGGGGAGTGGAAAATGATAGCCAGTCCCTCTCAGGTGTAACGTCGGAATTGCGACAACATCTTGGTGGTAGATTACCAGCGTATATGATTCCAGCTTACGTAATGCCACTGGATTCCGTCCCACTGACACCAACAGGTAAGGTAGATCGCAAGGCGCTACCGAAGCCGGAGGCATCTGAGCGGAGCGAGCGCCAATATACAGCGCCAAGAAATGAGACGGAGCGTAGATTGGCTGTACTTTGGCAGGAATTACTGCAAACAGACAATATTGGAGCGACAGACAGCTTCTTCGATCTCGGGGGTCACTCGCTTAAGGCTGCGGCATTAGTCAGTCGTGTACAGGAGCAATTCGGAGTACATGTGCCACTGAGGGTATTGTTCTTGAATCCAACGTTGGAATCATTGGCGGGTGTTATAGATGGAGAGAGTGTACAGGAGCATCATGCGATACAGCGACAAGAGGATCAAGAGTACTATCCGATGTCGCGCGCGCAGAGAAGGCAATATATGCTTCAGCTTATATCTGGGGAAGCGACGATGTATCATGTCCCGTTTGCGTTACAGATTCGTGGCAAGCTTGATGCCGTAAGACTTGCGGAAGCGTTCGGAGCTTTAATTGCTAGACACGAGAGCTTGCGGACGACGTTCCACTATATGGAGGGGGAGTTCACACAACGGATTCATCCTGTTGAAGAGTTCGAGCACGGGATAGATTCATATGGTGCTTTCCAACTAGAGAAATGTGTCTTAGAAAGAGTAACAGCCGACAAATGGGTTCTGGGATCTGTTACTTCCGCGGATTATCAGCAGAAATTTGTAGCTACATTGGCTGATGGACTGATGGATGATCTAATGACACAGTTTGTAAGACCATTTGATCTCGGAAGAGACCCACTACTACGTGCAGGACTTATTCAACTGGATGAGGATTGTCACCTACTGTTGCTAGATATGCATCATATCGTGACAGATGGTGTATCTGTGAGCGTGCTTCTGAAAGAGTTGACCGCACTATATAGCGGCGATGAGCTGCCTGAGCTGCGAGTACAATATCGGGATTACAGCGCTTGGCAGGAGGAGCGGCTTAGTGGAGAAGTGTACGAGTCACATGAGCGTTATTGGCTGGAGACGTTCTCAGGTGAGTTACCGATGCTTGAGTTGCCGAATGACAAGCCGCGCCCAGTGATGCAGAACTTTGAGGGGCAAAGGTATGCGTTCAAGTTAGACGAAGAGCTTGCGAAGCGAGCACATCGTCTAGCTAGAGAGCAAGGTACGACGCTCTATACTGTGCTCCTGAGTGCGTATGCGGTGTTGCTTGGTAAGTATAGTGGGCAAGAAGATATTGTGATTGGTACGCCAGTGGCGGGGCGAGAGCATGTCGATGTAGAAGGCTTGATTGGTATGTTCATCAATACGGTGGCGATTCGTAGTCGACCACAACTGGGTCGAACGGTAGGCAGTTATGTTAAGGAGCTACATGATGATGTACTGCTTGCGTTGGAACATCAAGAGTATCCTTTCGAGGATCTGGTGGAGCGACTTGACCTTGAGAAAGATCAGAGTCACAATCCACTGTTCGACACGATGTTTATTCTGCAAAATATGGAACGTTCAGCGCTTGAAGCTGGAGGACTGATCTTTGAGTCGCAGCCGTTTGAGCCAGGTGTTAGTAAATTCGATCTGACACTGGAGGCAGTGGAGAGCGGAGCGGAAATTATGTTCAGCATGGAATACGCGACTGCGTTATTCCACGAAGAAACAATCATACGAATGGCGGATCATTACTGTGCAATTGTTCGAGAGATGACAACGGACAGAGGTATAGAACGAACCCTTGACGAGCTGAATTTATTGAATGAAGCTGAACGCTTTGAGTTGTTAAATGTATTCGAGAGCAGTGTCTCGATGAACAATGGAACGATTATTAATGATCAGAAGGAAGATTGTACTACGGAATGGGACGGTTCCACTGTTAAGCAGGAGCTGCCTCAGTCCTACACGTCTTCGGACTGGAAGTCAATACTAGTAGAAATTGAACAACAAGCGGAGCGAACGCCGGACGCAGCAGCGATTCAGTGTGGTACGGAGCAAATGACGTATCGTGAACTGAACGAACGGGCGAACAGTCTAGCACATACACTTCGTAAGCGTGGCGTTGGGCCCGAACGCATCGTTGCGCTGATGGCTGATCGTTCACCACAGTTGCTTGTAGCTATCCTCGGTATACTGAAGGCAGGCGGAGCGTATGTCGCGATTGATCCGTCCTATCCAGCAGAGCGTATAAGCTGGATGTTAGAAGATTGCGGCGAGCAGCTATTGTTGACG
>NZ_LVJH01000051.1 GCF_001637205.1 Paenibacillus glacialis | reverse complement strand
TGCGCAAGAATGTTGATATCCGTCAGCTTCACGCTAACATTGCTCTGCAAAGCTATAGACCCCAGTTTGTCCAGCGTGAATTCTGCCGTTGTTGATTTAGAGACAGGTAATGCGCTTGCCGATGCTTCGTAATATCCGTATGTAATAAGCTGGCTTAGAACCGCTGTGCTCAGCAGTACTGCAGCATACGTCTTTCTTCGTTTGCGCATGAAATTCCCTCCCTGAATAAAAGTTCTTACATTTGAAAATGTCTGGTCATCCACATCAAATATGCCAATAAACAAGAGTAGCTGTGTGACTTCGAAGCATAAGCTTAAAGAAAGAGAGAGAATGAACATATTCACGAACGATGCGCCTCTTAGTGTGAATAATTTAGGAATGGAAATACCCAGCGGAATAAAGGCCCGGATATTTCCTATCAAGTTCGTAGATGCGAATGGATTCGAGATGGATATGCTATGAATTGAACTTACTGCGTCCGAACCTTGTTGCCATCCTGCAGCGGCTGGCTGCTGTCGACTACGATTTGATCTTGTTCGAATATACCTCCGGTTACAGCTGATTCTTGATCATTCGAATCAACGACGGTAATTGATACTCTTTTAATGTAAAATGCGTTGCCGAGCGGACTGTTTCTTTCTTCAATTCTATAGACATACTTTCCGCTACCATCTTCGTGAATGGCTTTATTGGATATTAATATCGTATTACCGGCCGACGGTTTAGTCAGCTCCACCTTAACAATGTCCCCTCTTTTGAAACTACCATCTTGTATTGTGATCAGAAGCCGTTTCATTTGAGAGTTCAAAGTTGTAGTCTCTCCTTGACCTGTGGTTCCTTCCTCGACAGAATTTGCATCTAGGATTTCTGCAATTTGGCCCTCGGCTTGTTTGATTTGACTTCCATCCACCTGAACATCGATCTTTTCTCCTATCTTCAACATGCTAGCTATATTAGCAGGGGCTAATAACTCAAACATAAATCCAAGGCTTCCGTTGGACATCTGCACATCTGGCCCGCCATTTGATGAGATAAGGCCCTCCGTCGCATTTACTTTCGTAACTATTCCATCAAACGGAGCAACAATTGTGCTATTATTTATCAAATATTCCTGTAACTTTTGTATTTTTCGTTGCTGAACCCCCTGATCGATTTTGCTAATCTCTATCTCGCGTTTGGTGTTACCTATGCTATTCTCATCTCCACTCCACGAAGCTTCCTTAAAACTGCCCTGCAGCTCTTCCATTGTGAGCTTAAGTTTTTTAAGACTCGCTTGTTCGTCCAGAATCTGTTGCTCCGCCTCTTTTCTGTCGTAAGTCACCAGTGTCTGCCCTTTCTTCACAAGATCCCCTTCTTTTACATCTACCTTTGTAACTTTCCACCCCGTACTATTCGTTAATGCAACTTCTGCCTTCCACATTAATACACTACTACTCTGAAACATATGAACAAGCTGTCCCCGTTTCGGTTCTACTACCGCTACCTTTGGTAAAGTCAGAGACATCAACGTGTTGCTAAGCAGCGTAAATACAATTAGGAGACCGATAAACAAGCCGGAGAAGATTCGAATCGTTCGTTTACGTCCTGAATTCGCTTGTTCGGTATGTTGTAATCCCATCATGATCACCCCTATAATTTTCCGAAATATAGCTTGTATCCTAAATGTTGACTATCCTTTGATTCCTGATAGCTGAATTCCTTCGATAAAGTAGGACTCTGCATATAAAAACAACAGCACCATTGGGGCCATATACAGCACAGATGCAGCAAAGGCAACACCCCGGGCTCCTTCGTTGATACGCGATAAATAAAGCGATAATGGCTGCTTGAATGAATCCTCTAGAAAAATAAGCGGCTGCTCGATCATATTCCAATTGTCAACAAATAGTAATACAATCAGTGCAGCGATTCCAGGTTGAATAAGAGGAACGATAATCTTATAAAAAATCCTCAAATGTCCAGCTCCGTCCATTTTGGCAGCTTCGATATACGAGTTCGGAATATGCAGCATGAACTGCCTTAGCATAAATACGCCGAAAGCACTGAAAATTCCCGGTAAAATAATCGCGGATGTTGTGTTCATTAGTCCAAGTTTATCCGCAATAATGTAGTTGGGAACCAATGTGACTTGAAACGGCATAATCATGGTCATCAAATAAATGACAAACAACTTATCCCGCCCCCAAAATCGGAGCTTGGCAAAAGCATAGGCCGCCAGAGATGCGACTAGCACTTGCCCTGCGATGATAGGTGTGACCATCAATACTGAATTCCAAAACATCTGAAGGAACACAGGTTTATGAACCAACACCTCCGCATATTGATGAAATGTCAGCCAATCGGGAAATAGCTTCAAGTTAACAAATCCATCTTTCTCTCCTGCTGCAGTATTGATCATCACGCCAATGAGATTATAGTTATGGTCAATCTCACCTTCGGTCATCAACGAGTTTGTGAATGTGACGACAATAGGAAATAGCATCATTGCGGCGATCATTCCCATCACCAACGTTAACGCAAACTTGCGAAATAAAGCCAACAATATCACCGTCCTTACACTTAATCCATGAATTGCCGAAAACGGCGTTCTATTGAAAGCATGACTGTCACACCGATTAGAATGCAGCCTACCATCAAGGTGGCAGCGGCCGTCAGTTTCTGAATATCGAGTGACAGAAACATGTTGTTCATATAATGTTGCAGGATATAAATACGGTCATGTGGATAATCTCCTGCGATCAGATACGTCTCACGGAAAACTTTGAAGGAATTAATAATGGACATTAAAACGACAAAGAACATTGTCGGAGTCAAGTAGACTAACGTAATATGAATCAATTTATGAAATCTGCCGGCACCTTCGATATCCGCAGTTTCATAGTAATCCTTAGGAATACTTTGTAGTCCAGCCAAGAATAAAATGATGTTGTACCCGATATTTTTCCATGTGTACACGATAACCAACACACCCATGGACCAATCTGATTTCATCCAATCGATCCGTTCTATATGCATGCTTTTCATCCAAACATTTACTGTACCATTCCAGTCGAACAATATTTGCCACATCATTACGATAGAGGCGACGGGTACCACAAGTGGCAATACAAAAGCCGTCTGCAGCCAATTCCGAATAAATAATTTTTGATTAAGTAAAATCGCAAATAATAAGGATAAAACAACAATGAGCGGTACGCTTATACCGGTAAATAGGAATGTATTTGTTGCTGCTTTACGGAAGGAATCGCTAGCATACAGTTCATTATAATTATCCAAACCGACAAAAGAGCCATCCACCGTGCTATCTTGGAAAGAATAGAAAAATCCCATGACAAACGGAATAAGATAAAAAATTGCGAAGCCTATCAAGCTCGGCGCCACGAAAAAAACAGCCACCGTCCAATCATGTCGTAGCAACTTAAATATTTTGCCCCGATAACACTTACCCACCATGTTTAACATCTCCTAAATCCACTTCGAATGAGAAAGATGAACCCTGAATTGTCGTTCACAGTTCATTACCAGCAGTTGGTTATACATTCAACCTTCTCTATCCACGAAATACTTTTTAATTCCTTTTACAATGGCTTGGGCGGTTCGATTCTGATGCATTTCACTGAGCATATCCGTTTCATCGCTCGGGTTCGTGAGGTACCCCATCTCCAGTAAAATCGCGAGATTGTTGCTGAACTTCAGCACCCCCAAGCCGTCCCTTTTTACGCCGCGGTCCTTGAATCCAGTAGCCTCTGCCAGTTGTTCGTGCACCCCGCTTGCGAACAAAAAACTTTCGTCCGCATAATAATACGTTTGCGTGCCAGATACATCCGGATCACTGTATGTGTTCCCATGAATGGAGACAAATGCGTCCGCATCGAGATCATTTGCCATTTGGGCGCGATCCTCCAGCTTGACAAAGGTGTTATCCGTACGTGTTCTGTACGCCTCGAACATCGGCTCCTGCTGGAGCAAGTCATACACCTTCGTAGACAGCGCTAGGGTGTACGCCCGCTCTCGGTTCCCGCTTACACCTTCCGCGCCGGGATCCTTGCCTCCATGCCCCGCATCGATCACAATTTTGTAACGCTTTGATACTTCTTGCGGCGTTGCCATATGTTTGTTCAGCGAAACTGTCGACTCCGCCGAAGTTGTGATTCGATTCCCCGAAATCGGGGATGATAACGCATATATCGACCAGCCCATTCCCATAAAAACAACGAGACTTATCATAAATATCGCTTGGCGGCGTTGAAGCTGTTTTCTCCTTATCCTTTTCATGCTGTCTCCTTACTCATGCCGCTCTCTATGCCTCATTAAACCCAGATTGGAACATAGTCGACCGCCACGGCTTGTACTTATATTGCTTTACAGCTTCCTTGTCCCTCGGATATCGAATAATACAACCGTATAGATGAGCATTTTCGCTAACCCATCGGCCCTCCTCCTTCTCACCGAACTTCTCGATTCATTGACGATTCAGGTTTTCTCCATCATCACTCGGGTTGCGCCACTGCCTACGGTGGTCTTCTACCAGTGTAGTACGCGAATATATGATAAGTGAGATGGACTTGTATTGAAGTTGTAAAGAAGCTGAATTCAACAGGCAACACAGTACAAAAAGGCCAACTGCGGTTGCAGCTAGCCTTGGTTCTGTCGGTCCTTAAAAAAAGAAGATGAATCAAGAGATTGGACCTATGAACCTGCTTCATATTCTGACAGACTACGTATTTTCCTCGTTCACACCTGTCTTGTTTCCTTTAATACCCGAAGATGTACATGTAGTGACTCTCGCCACAACAAGCGAAAGCAGCAATATTGTTGTCCACTTTTTTCATCTATTATCTTCCTTTATCTCTTAGAAGTTATTATTCTTACTCATTCAAGTACGTCGTCACACGATTCGCGACAAGTTCCGCGACCGCTTGTGCCGATTTTTGACCGCTATAGTAAGCTTTCACTTCCTCTGTAATAATCGTTCGGATCTTCGAATCATGCTTCTCCGGTGTGCTTGCACTTACCATCATCTGCTTGATCATATCAATGTCCGCCTTCTGAACCGGTACCGTGGAGCCCGTAAGCGATTCAATCGAGCCTTTGTTCAGGAGGTCTTGTAATGTCTTCTCGTTCACCGTTTTATGGATAGAGAAACTCTGATGATCTGGCATCGTCTGGATCTCCTCGGACATTAAGAACTTCATGAAATCCCAAGCTTCCGCCTGAACGGCCGAATTCGCATTCAACCCCAATGTCATCTGCATCGTGAACGAATCTCCCGCTTGTTGACCGGTAGCGACCGGCTTGTTATAGATCTTCCCTTTCCCATTCTCAAAGATTAGCGATGGCATTTCAAAATAATCTGCAGGATAGTTAATCCAGACAGGCGAAAAGAAATAATCCCCTGCATCAACTTCGGCATCCGTCACTACCTTTTCCTCAAACAACGTTTTCACTTGCTCCATGAGTAAGGCGAATTCATTTGTATCGAAACTAGCAGGGCGCTTCTCTTCATTCACAATTCGCTTATAGTTATCAGTAAACAAATCGTACAGCATCTGTTCTCGAGACATATTCCCTATCGAATAAGTATGACCGCCGGATGCCGCTAGACTTTTGCCCACAGTTATGAACTCACTCCATGTCCATTTGCTGTCATCGAATTTCACTCCGGATTCCTCAATCGCCTTCGCATCCCCCATAAAACCGTTAAGGGAGAACCGTAGCGGCAACGTATAGAGACCTCCATTCATCTTGGCCCCATCCAAAATGTTCATCTCGTATTGACTGGAATCGAATGTAGCATCCTCCTTCATCAAGCTACTCAAGTTCACCAGCACTTTTTTGTCCACATATTTCCTAACAGGCAAATCCATCACATTCAGGGAAATCAAATCGGCCCCTTTACCGGTTAGGAGCTCTGTGTTGGTGGTGTTCACATATTTCTCGATATCACCTTCTTGATTCGAGCCTTCCCCCTTGACATATTCTTTAATTTGAATATCTACATTCGGATGTTTCTCTTCATACTGCTTCTCTGCCAGAGAATACACAGGATCAGCTTGGAGTACGGATAAGACGACGGTCTTCTTCCCATCTTGTCCCTGTTGCCCCTCTTTCTTCTCAAGACTGGCTCCGCCAGAGCATGCTGCCAAAGTCATGGTTAATGCAACGATCAAACTGAATACACATCTTTTTTTCATCGTAAAACGCTCCTCTCCATTTTCCGTGCTATCTACGAGAACAAGCACGCCAGACTCTCAGACGATTACCTTCTGTTAGCGGCTCGCTGCTCTCCACTTTTCGTTCCTGGACACCAATCGTTAATCGCGCACGCTCTACTCGGCAGAAGGATTCTCATAGGCTTCCTTCCTTTTTCTAACCCTCTCTATCCACGAAATACTTTTTAATTCCTTTTACAATGGCTTGGGCGGTTCGATTCTGATGCATTTCACTGAGCATATCCGCTTCATCGCTCGGGTTCGTAAGGTACCCCATCTCCAGTAAAATCGCGAGATTGTTGCTGAGCTTCAGCACATTCCAGCCTTCCTTTTTCACGCCGCGGTCCCTGAATCCAGTAGCCTCTGCCAGATGTTCGTGCACCTCGCTTGCGAACAAAAAACTTTCGTCCGCATAATAATACGTTTCTGTGCCAGATACATCCGGATCACTGTATGTGTTCCCATGAATGGAGACAAATGCGTCCGCATCGAGATCATTTGCGATTTGGGTGCGATCCTCCAGCTTGACAAAGGTGTCATCCGTACGTGTTCTGTGCACCTCGAACAGCGGCTCCTGCTGGAGCAAGTCATACACCTTCGTAGACAGCGCTAGGGTGTACGCTCGCTCTAGGTTCCCGCTTACACCTTCCGCGCCGGGATCCTTGCCTCCATGCCCCGCATCGATCACAATTTTGTAGCGTTTGGATACTTCTTGCGGCGTTGCCATATGTTTGTTCAGCGAAACTGTCGACTCCGCCGAAGTTGTGATTCGATTCCCCGAAATCGGGGATGATAACGCATATATCGACCAGACCATTCCCATAAAAACAACGATGCTTATCATAAATATCGCTTGGCGGAGTTGAAGCTGCTTTCTCCTTACCCTCTTCATGCTGTCTCCTTACTCATGGCCGCTCTCTATGCCTCATTAAACCCAGATTGGAACATAGTCGACCGCCACGGCTTGTACTTATATTGATATTGCTTTACAGCTTCCTTGTCCCTCGGATATCGAATAATACAACCGTATAGATAGATTGAACTAAAGATAAACCCTCATATTTATGAATTTCTTTAGAAATGCTTGAACTTGTGAGCGCAAACTTTAGTTCAATCTATATAGATGAGCTTTTTCGCTAACCCATCGTCCCTCCTCCTTCTCACCGAACTTCTCAATTCATTGACGATTCAGGCTTTCTCCATCATCGCTCGGGCTGCACCACTGCCTGCGGTGGTATTCTACCAGTGTAGTACGCGAATATATGATAAGTGAGATGGACTTGTATTGAAGTTGTAAAAGATGAATTCAACAGGCAACACAGCACAAAAAGGCCAACTGCGGTTGCAGCTGGCCTTGGTTCTGTCGGCCCAAGGTAGTCGGTTTTCGATGTTTCTCAGCCGATAATTACAGATATTTATCTTGATAGAAATTAAGACTGAAATGGTCAGCGTCATTATATACACCAAACTCATATCCTTTTTCCCTATAAAATGCAATTATTTCTGGAAGCGCTTGTAATGTTTGTGATTTTTCATGCATGAGAACGACTTCTACGTCATTTTTAGTTCCCTTTTTAACATTTTCTACAATTTGGTTTGGATTATCTTTTAACACCCAGTCGTTAGAATCAATTGTCCAATCCCATATTTTAATTCCAGCCCCTACAATTTGAATACGAATCTGTTCACTTTCCAATCCTGGTTTTGAACCATAAGGTGGACGAACCAACTTAGGATTCGTACCTGTAATATCCTGAATAAGAGATAATGTTTCGTTCATCTCTGGTACAAACTGCTCATTATCGTATAGCCTTTTGTAAATATGTGTCATACTATGTGCACCAACATAATGGCCTTCTTTTGTTGCTCGTTTTACATTTTCTTGCAAATTGGTTTTTTGTAGATTACTTCCCTGCATAAAAAATATTGCTTTTACATCTTGCTCTTTTAATACATCTAAGAATTGATTCGTTAATATACTAGGGCCATCATCAAATGTTAGGTAAACAACTTTTCCGATTGGCCTTCCATCCGGTCTTTTTTTTTCTGGTTGTATGGTCTCTTGTATGATACTTTGTTCTGCTACACTTGTGGCAACTTGATGGATACTTTCTTCAGGATCAGAAGTCAATTTCCCTATTAAAAAGATCATAAGAAACACAGTTGCTACAATAAGTCCTAATCTTCTTCTCTTCTTTTTCATCCTTATTTTTACATTGTTATTTCGTGATGTTTTCATTATTTATCTAAACCTTTCTCTGAATAGCTGGTTATTCATTTAAGACAGTCGTCACTCTATTTTGAATCAACTTCGCCACGACTTCGACTGATTTCTGTCCACTGAAATAGGCTTTGGATTCTTCTGAAATGATCTCTTCGACCTTAGAAGGCTTGAATGCAACGGGATGGATTGCTCCAGAAAGGAATTGATCTAATCCTTGAATATATATTTAAGCTCAATCGTGATATTAGGATGCTTAGCTTCATATTTCTTCTTAGCTTCAACAATCCATAATGATAAAGTGTAGAGAACACAATGGTTTTCTTCCCACCATTAGATTTCGTTCCTTCTTGCTTTTCCCCGGCTGACTTTTCTGTTGTCTTTACCTCGGCTAGCTTTTCTGTTGTCTTATCCTCGTTTTGTGTTTGCGCTACATCTCCATTACCCGCACGGCTACTACAAGCAGAGATAGAGATCATGAGTATTTTTTTCATTTTTATTCTTCCTTCCTTTTTCTAACCTTCTCTATTCTACGAAATACTTTTTATTGCGCCACTGTCTGCGGTGGTATTCTACCAGTGTAGTACACGAATATATGATAAGTTAGATGGACTTGTATTGAAGTTGTAAAAGGTTGAATTACCAGCCAGCACAGTGCAAAAAGGCCAGCTACGGCTACAGCTGGCCTTGGTTCTGTCGTTCGGATTACGACTCTGAAAAATAACTGAGCATCGCCATCACATCTTTGTTGAACCCAACCACTTGCTTCGTCCTCACATTAACCATGACACTGTAGTTCAGCGATTGTTTATCCTTACTCCTATAATACAATTCCGCAACGAGGCCCCAACGGGTGCCTATCTTGTCCAAGGTCAGATCGGGCAAGACATAACTTCCCTTTTCCTGAATAAACCGATTGGCGATCTCGATTACCTCATCCATAATCACTTCCGCCTTCGCGTTCTTATCCAAGGTCAGATCGGGTAAGACATAACTTTCCTTTTCCTGAACAAACGGATTATCGATCACGATTACCTCATCCATAATCACTTCCGCGTCCGCGTTCTTATCCCTATTATAAGCATACTTCTTGATCTTATCAGCATTCTCTGGATTCTGGTTTACTTTAGAAATTTTAATTACATCGCCGTCTCTAGCGTTCAAAACAATATCATAGACTTCATTAGGATCGGCTGATTGGGTCAGGGTCATATAAAACAGACCGCTAGGAATTTTATTCAGCTCTGTTTCGGAATTCACTTTGAACCCCTGATTCTGCTTCGATCGCTTAATGACGTCGTATTCCAGCTTGTCCAGCAGTTCTTTAAGCTTCTTCTGATCTACCGCCATCAACTCGAATTGGACTTCGTCCATAGTCAGTTTCTCGTTATAGTACTTGTTGACCGCATTCAGGCTGAGCGTCTTCACAGTATCCTGCGAAAGAACGCCTTCGTATTTCACTTCGTTGCTTTTGTGCTCTATGGTTATTTTTTTTACCATGACGGTGTCTTTTTCGATGGCGTTGAATAATCCCCCGCACCCCGTCGTCAGGATCATGAACGCCGCACATACGATAACCACCACAATGAGCTTGTTCATGGATTCACCCCTCCTTTCGGACCTATCTGATCGAAAATGACTCCAATCGTCGTTCCCTGATTTTCTTTGCTGGTCACTTCGATGACAGCATGGTGTATGCTCGCCACACTTTGACATATGGAGAGACCTAAGCCCGCCCCATTATTGATTTTCGTTCTAGCTTTATCCGCCATGTAGAACGGTTCAAAAATTTTGTCCCGATGCTCTTTCGCAATACCGATGCCTTGGTCGATCACTTCAAGAGTGTAACGGCTGTCGCGCCAGTAAGTACAGATGGTAATACTCTGTTGTTCGGCAGAAGCTTTAAGCGCATTGTCTACGAGATTGAAGATCAGAACTTTGATCAAATCCTTCTCCAGCAACAGCCTGCCCTCTTCACAATCGATGACGATCACAATCCGCTTCTCCTTGGCTTTCATCTTGAGCGCAGGCTCAATCTCGGCAATGATGGCTCCCAAATCATGCTCCTCCATCTGAAAATGATTCTCCTGAAGCAAAATCAAATCCATTAGCTTGAGTGAAAGCGACTCTAAGCGCTTACCTTCCGAGTAAATGATATTCAGTCCATCTACGAACAGCTCTTCGTTGTATTTGGTCGTCCTCAGGAAATTTGCATATCCGATAATCGACGTTAACGGCGTTTTTAATTCATGGGTAAAATTATTGATGAACCTTTGCTTCTCTTGATTGTTCCGCTCCAGGTCATTGATTTTATCCTCGACAACCGAGGCCATATCATTAAAATTTCGTGCCAGAACGCCTATTTCATCCTTCGATTTCAGACGAACTCGTTCCGAAAATCCGCCCTGTGCAATGACTTGAGCCGTACGGTTGAGTCGATCGATCGGCTTCGTCAGTCCTCTACTCACGAAAAACATGATAAGCATATAGAGTAAACATGCGACCATATCCACTTTGACGAAAAAATGGTACTGATCCACGCGCTCCTGATACAACGAGGTCACGTCCTTCATGTAGGTGAATACGTATTTTTTATGATTAATATCCGTAATGTTCGATGTGAATAGTATCGTACGCTGGTCGATATCTCGCAAAATATATTTGATTTCCTCCACGGCCAGCTTGTCCAATTCCTCGCGATGCGTCGGCATCTTGAAATCGGTATTGCTGAAGATCGTCAGGTTCGTATCGTTCATGATATCCAAATAAATACGATCGTCGCTATTCTTCTCAACAAATTCTTTGGCGATGTTCGTTAATATCGTTTTCTCGTAATCAATAGAATCATAGATACGAAGTATCGGAACAATCGCATTGACGCTGGAATGAATGCTCATATTTTGGCTTAACGCACTGTTGATTTCCTGCTCTAGCATTGTATTATGGCTCTGTTCAATGACCATAATGGAAGCTGCATTAAAGATGAGGACGAATACCAGAATAGAGAACAAATAAATTTTTTGCCAAAATTTCATCGATCAATCCTCCAGTCGGTAACCAATTTTGTAAACGGTCTTGATATGATCCTGCAGCTGAAGCTTCTTACGCAGCGATTTGATATGCATATCGACCGTTCTCGTTTCGCCGTAATAGTCCCCGCCCCATACTTTATCGATGAACTGCTCTCTAGACAGCGCGATATTCTTATTTTTCAGTAGCACAACAATTAAATCGTATTCCTTCGGCGTCAGTTCGACGGGCTCCCCCTGTATAGTCACTTCTCGTTTGTCCAAGTCTACTTGAATGTTTTGAAACTCCATCACGTGTTCTTCTTTGCCGTATCTTCGCAATACGGTTTCGATCCGGGCCAACAGCTCGATCGCTTCGAAAGGCTTGACCATGTAGTCGTCTGCCCCCAGCTTCAGTCCGTTGACTTTGTCGTAAACCGAGTTTTTAGCCGTCAGGAAAATGACCGGAATGCCGTAGGGCTGAATTTTTTCCATCAATGTAAACCCGTCCATCCGTGGAATCATGACATCCAGCAGGATGAGATCGAACTTCTCCTGCTTCATCGCCTCCAGCGCCGCCAAGCCGTCGTAAACCTCCGTAGTCACATAGTTCACGATGTTGAGATTCATTTTAATGATTTTGGATATATGAATATCGTCTTCAACAATCAAAATTTTTTTTTGCATACTTGAAAATCTCCTGACGTGTAATGTCGTGTGTTACTTCATTGATTCTATACGATGACAAAGCGTTATTAAAGATGCAATATCTGCAGCCCGTTACCGTGAAACGATATTATCCGTGGTTCAACCCTATGTAAAATGCCCAGTACCACGATCGGTACTGGGTTTGTTGTTTAATGGAAGAAAGGTAAAAATGAGATAACCCTGTTGTTGTACACCGACTGCGGTACTATGGAGATACACTCACATTAGTACCGGTTGTACTTTAACTTCCTGCGCTACCTGTGCCATCGCTTGGCGTTGTTGGTAATGCCTTATAAATAAGTGAATAGGACTGGCTTCCCAGCAACATTCTTTGACCCTGGAACTCATCGTACAGGTTCATGCGAATGCTACCTCCGCTTAATCTTGTATCGAAGTTGCTATTAAACGTAGTTGAGTACGATTTATTTTGACCCATTGGCAAATCAGTCCCGAGTGTCAACGTCTTTTCCATCGTTTGTCCATACGGATCAATGATTTCCATGACAAGCTTGTGCTCGTAGGCACCTGCTTCGTAATCTCCATTCTTGGATAAGTTGTATGTTATGACTGTATTCAAGGCTTTCGTACCTTCGCTTATCGTACCCTCTGCATTTACAACCGAAAGGCTGTAAGGGAACATATCCACATTGTTCAGATTGGACGGCGGCGTTTCCCCTACCGTGTTAAGTGACAATCCCACCGTATTGATATATCCCGTTGATGTACCACCTAGAGCTGTCAGCTTACCGTCAGCCACACCTTGGCCAATATAAAGCATAAGCTGTGAGGTATTCACACTCTGCGGAAGCTTACTCCAGACGGTAACCAGGTTTTTACCATTTGGGCTTGTTGCGTCGGACGATTGACTAACTTTGGCCTCATAATATTGATTATCGGGTGTTTTGTAGTAGGCAACA
>NZ_LVJH01000050.1 GCF_001637205.1 Paenibacillus glacialis | reverse complement strand
TTCGAGGGGAAGGTACTAGAGATCAGGCAAGTGGGTGGTGTGTGTGGCGGGACGGATTCCAGGTAGCGGAGAAGCAGCGGATTTACTGAATGCGGGAATATATGCGGCACGTGGAGACTACGCGAACGCAGCTCTATCTGCGGCAGCGGCAATTCCGTTCGTAGGGTGGGGTGCAACGGCAGCGAAGGTCGTAGGCAAAGGGATTAGTAAAGTTAATGCAGGTAAGAAGTTGGTGCAGGCAACAACACGAGCCGTAGATGCGGTCCAAGCATTGCGTAAAACCGCAGATATGGCATCCGGGTTCGCCAGCGGAGGTCTGGGGAAAGTGTTTACCAATGCGAGGAAGATGGCAAACAACCTCGGTCTGGGCGAGCAAGTGATGAAGCTGAAGAACGTGATGCAATCCCTAGCGATGAAGAGTCCTAAAATGGCATCAGTCTTGTCGACATCAGGCCATGTGGCGACACAGTACGGTAAGAGTCTAGTAATGGAACAAGCGATGCAAGAGGGAATGCGATACGAATTGGTCGGAGATCTGGTCGAGAAATTTGGCGGAGATAAGATGCGTGCTGCGCTAACATGGGTATCCATTGTATCAGGTTCCAAGCGTAGTGGAGGAAGTAACAAATCGGGCATCGTTGATGGCGGAGGCAGTTCCTCGGGCGGTGGATCTGGGAAGAAGGATAAGACTAAGAAAGATACGGAAAAGACTAAGAAGGAAGATACAGATAAGACGAAGAGTCCTGAGCCGAGCAAGAAGGATAAAGATTCAACGACGTCGAAGAAGAATGGGAATAAGAAAGATTCGGAAAGTAAGAGCAAGGATAAACCCCAAAAACCGAAAAAACATAGTGCCGAGAAGAAAAATAATCCACAATCGGGAAATGACCCTTACTCACATCTTCAAGATTCTAAACATGTTGGTCCTGGAAAGGAATTTACAGCCGCTCAAAAGAAAAAGATAATCGAAGAAAATATGAAACTAAATGGTGGAGTAGTTAAATCTGACGACTCAGGTCAAATTTCTACTAAGCCACAAAAAAGTAAAAAGGGTGTTACACCTGACCCGAATGAATGGCAAATTGATCATATTATACCTAGAGATAAAGGTGGCACTAATAGTTATAGTAATGCTCAAGTATTAACTCGTAAAGAAAATAGAGACAAATCCAATAAATTACCCTCCGACCTAAATGAACCAAAGAAGAAACCAATACCATCTAAACCGAAAGGGAGAAAAAAATGAATCCAGTTATTTTAAACAATCAATTGAATAAAAACAATTTGTGGAGCGGTTGTATGCTTGCGGCAGTGGCACATGCTATTATGGTTGCTCACTACCCTGAATTATCCTACGAGCATTCTTGGGACGGTTTAAATTACAGCGTTGTTGACGGTTCTGGTGGAAGAGGAACAATTACGTTTAACGATAAGTATTGTGTTGGGGCATTTCGTAATGAGAATGTTACTCGAACTGAGTTCTCTACAGCTATTGATTTTTTTAATGGATCGCCAAAAGAAGTCTTTGAGCTAGCAAAGAATGAAACTTTAGAGTATCTTCTGGAAGAGACGGAAGATGGAATGTCTATGCCTTTAATTACTACATCCTTTTGGGGAGATGATAATAATATTATCTCTGTTGATAATATCGTAAGATTAGTTCAAAATGGTGGTTATCTATTAGAGAAACAGTTAATGGAATATGAATCTGCGGTTGAGGCTTGGCGAGATTATTATGAGATGACGGATGTGCAAGTTGATTTATTAGGGTCAATATATAATAGGAAAGTTAAAAATCTGGAAAATACTATCGTGTTAACCAAAAGAGAGATAGAAATGATTGGAACAAAGAGTCCTGAGGGATTGAAAGAAAGTAATACTTCGTTTGAGGAAATCGGAATTGTCTGGGAGAAATAAGGGCTACCCAGGGCCGAATAAACACTTCATTCATTCAACTAATAAGCACATATAACCTATGTAATGTCGCTACAAAAATTTCTTTAAATTCGTTTGTACGCACATCAATGCTTGGATTTCATACCCTAACTAACATAAAAGCATTACATCTAACAGGTCGATTATGGTCAAATACCACCATGATTGGCCTGTTTTGTTGTTTTCGTTTTCTTGTATGGTACTGTCCTTAGTGACACGAATTCTGAGCTAACACCAACAGAAAAATTAGGTCGGCTCGAGGAAAGTGAACTAAGATCTCTATATCAGGCCAAGTATGTGAAAGAGTCGCAGGACAAGAAAACAAATAAAGAAATGAAAGAGGAGTATACTAGTAATTATAACTTACAAAGTTCGCTCATGACGAAGGCTAGTCAAGGCAAGACGCAAAGTGAGCAGTCTATGGAAGCTAATGCTAAGGGTATTAAAAGTGAACCTACTAATTCTATCTTTTCTCAATTGCAGAGCTTGTTTGAGAAAAGCGGTCTGGATTTACTAGCCATCTCACAGAAACCAGAGTATTTAAACAAAATAGAAGATGCCACGAAATTGTATACCAGATTTACGTTCTTTCAGCAAGTGGTAGGACCCCAAATAAATATTGAGTGCAGAACTTAACATTATATTCGGGGTAGTAGCTATCGTTAGTGCAGTGTTTACTGGAGGAGGATCTCTCCTTCTGTATACCTTAGCAGCGGGCGAACTAGTTCTTGGAGTAGCAGAGATCAAAATCAACACAGAGAAGCTAAGTGATATCCATGGTGGAGAATACTATACAAACCCCAAGTTCCTAGGAATGGATCAAGATGTTGTTAATATCTTAGGATTAGTATTGGTCGCAACAGAGGTAGGTCGTTTCGGGCTGAAGGCAGTACTCAAATCAGGGGATAATGCAGCTTATGCGCGGTATATGGATGAGCTTGAGGATATATTGGATGATGTGAAATTGGTTCCTGAGGGGACGGTTAATTCTGCAAAAATACCTAGAACAGGACCAGAATGGGATGAGTATTTCCGTTCAAGATATGGCGATAAGAATGTGGACTGGAAAACTAGTTCTGAATACAAACTATATGGTTCTAATCATATTCCATATACACCTAAAATTAGACCAAATGCTGTAATTACTAAACCTTCGTTACCTAAAGGGGGAAAACCAGAAGGAAATTATGCTGATACTAAAGGTAAAGAGTCCCGAGGATTAGAAAGACAAAATGAAGCTGCAGATGTACTCGCAGAACAAGGGTATCGTACGACAATGCTTGACGATTATGACACTGGAAATGGTTATGGTCTTAAACCAGAGAGTAGTCCAGACTTCATCATAGATAGGCAAGTATTTGATTGTTATGCTCCTGGTACAACTACGAATCTAAGGAACATTCTTAAAACTCTCAGATTGAAAACTCAAGAACAGGCTAGAAGAATAGTGTTAAATTTAAATGATTATCCTGTTGAAAAAAGGGCTGAGCTTATTGAGTTTTTAAAAAGTCAAACAGACAAGGATTTGAAATATTTAGACGAATTACTAATAATTAAAAATAGTCAAGTGACTAGAGCATACTGGAGGTTTTAGTAAAATGGATTATTGGGTATCTATTGGTTCTGATTTGCCTAGAGAAGCATTGGGGAAATTGCTTTACGATATGATATGTGATGTGTTAGTTATGGAATTAAGTTTTGATGAAATAGCAGTAAGGGACTGGTCGGATACTCGACAAGTGAGTATTAATTTCACTTATTTTTCCATAAAAATTGATTTAGATGATGAGGATGACTATATAGAACGTTTTCGAGAAATGAATCTAGAAGATCACGGTGTGGATACAAATGTTAGTATAAGTATTCAATTTATAACGCGTACTTTTGATATCGGATGGTTAAAACTACTCGAAGTTATTGGAAAACTATTGCGGTTGAACGATCAGGATTTGGTAGTTGAAGATGATACTTCATATCCACTATTGAAAAGAATTAAAGGGTGTTTATTTATCAATAATAATTTAGACCGATTTCAAACTGAATGTATGACAAAAGAAAATCTAGAGCTACTGAATTATCCTTATTTAGAAGAAGATTTCTTTAAAGATAGCGGATATAGAAGGAGTTTGTAAATAATTTGTGCACCTTTCGTACAATATAACACCGCAATGCGAGCTAGACGCCCGTATTGTGGTTTCTTTTTTTCATGAGTTGATATATAGGAAACAACCTATGGATCAAGATGTTGTCAATGTCTTAGGATTAATATTGGGCGGAGCAGAGCTGGTTTTCATTACTGAAATCAGGGGATCTGGCAGCTAATGCGCGGTATATTGATATACTTTGGATGATACGCTGAAGACTGGATGAAAGCGGAATTCGATTAATGATGAGTATTTGGATGAGTTACGTGCAGGTATTAAGGAAAATATTGCTAATAGTAAAGCCGCAAGAGAAGCATCAAAATGTGGTAATTACCTGAAATTAGATAAGGAACTTCTCGAAAAGATAGAGAAAAAGAAATGGCTTGAGAGTCTACAAAACACAGAAAACTTCAAACAAGGGACCAAAGAAAATGCATTAAATCACATTTTTGATGGTGAAGTTCTCAAAAATGGAAATGCCAACGGTTTTCATTATGAAGGAATGCCTAATAGTAATGGTAAAATTGTCGGGAATGTTGATCCACCTAATGAGTTTGGTGTGTATCAAGCCAATATTGAAGTTAATGGAGTATTAAAGAAACCTAAATCCACATTTTTTCCAAAGGAATGGACTCCAAAACAGGTGGTAGATGCCATAAATAAAGCTTTTAATAATGAAGCAATTGTAAAAAACAATAAATACTTAGGGGAAACAAGCACGAGTTTGTTTTAAGAAATGGTAAGATAATTTCAGCTTATCCAGTATATTAAATTGGAGGAGATTTGAATAATGATTAAGTATAAATATAAATTGAAACGTATGGAAAGATTTAATATAGTTGTATTAGATTTTGATGAAGAAGAATCACTGAAATTCGCAAATATGATAAGTGACCCATTAGGATCTGATATATCTTGGAGATTTAAAGATTTGAAAATTGATATTGATAATTATATTGATTTATTAAGAGGGAATATACCACAATATAACCATGGAGGAAATGCATCTAGCGTTATATCCGATAGAGACTATACAATAATTGAAGATCCTTTTTATGACGAGGAAGAAGATGAAGTTGAACCAATCTGTAAATTAGAGACAGTTGAATTTGTGGAAATCATATTAGTATGGGCTTATGAAACTTATAAATATAAAAGCGAGCGGGGGGTGATTGCTCGAGAAGAGGCAGAAACGGTTATGAACTGGATTGATCAGAAAATGTTAGAAGTTAAGAGTATAGAAAATAACGAATAAATATAACAAACGCTAAACATATATATAAGGTAATGAGAAGCTTATTCCTATGAGAGTCATAATGAGGAATAGGCTTTTTATATGCTTGGAAAAAGTATGAGGAAACTGAAAGATGAAACTACCTTAAACACGGATTAAGGTCTATTTTCCAAGTGGGATAGAGAAGAAAACCACTGCAATTAATTCAGTTCGTGGTAGTAGTGGAGAAATGAAGTCCAGAACCGTGTTTCAAAAGCCTACGACAAAGGTGTTTCACATGTCCGGAGCAGACAAATAGCTTCTCGTAATCTCATTTCAAACCTTTGATAAGCAGGAGCCTATAGCGATTCAAGGGGATCGCGTGGGAATTAAGAGTAAGGAAGTACGGTTTGAAAAGAAAGAAATACCGCTTGTCGACATGTTAAATGCGACCGAACTGCAAGAGTTATATAGTGACTTATTGGTCAGAGAACATTACAAATCGCTAAGCAAAGTATATGCTATGGGGACTAGATCTTCACAAGGGGGAGAGGCTCCTAAAATCACCTCTAGTGAAGCCATAAGACAACGAGTCGAGAAAGATCCAGATGCCAAGCAAAAAGCAAGAGAAAGAATGGGTCAGCCTCGAGGAAAGTGAACTGAGATCTCTGTATCAGACCAAGTATGTCAAAGAATCGCAGGACAAGAAAACAACTAAAAAAATGAAAGAGGGGAAAGAAGAGTATACAAGGAATTATAACTTACAAAGTTCGCTCATGACGAAGGCAAGTCAAGGCAAGACGCAAAGTGAGCAGCCTCTGGAAGTTAATGCTAAGAGTATTGAAAGTAAATCTACTAGTTCTATCTTAAATTTGGATCCTGTGATGGCTCAATTGCAGAGCTTGTTTGAGAAAAGCGGTCTGGATTTACTAGCCATCTCACAGAAACCAGAGTATTTAAACAAAACAGAAGACACCTCGAAATTGTATTCCAGATTTACGTTCTATCAGAAAGTAGTTGCGCCACAAATATTGGGTGCAGAACTGAATATTTTACTTGGGGTAGTAGCGATCGTGAGTGCAGTGTTTACAGGAGGAGGATCACTCCTTCTGTATACCTTAGTAGCGGGAGAACTTATCCTTGGCGGAGCAGAAATCAAAATCAACGCAGAGAAGCTAGGTGATCTCTATGATGGAGAATATTATACAAACCCTAAGTTCTTAGGAATGGATCAAGATGTTGTCAATGCCTTAGGATTAGTATTGGGCGGAGCAGAGCTTAGTTTAGGACTGAAGGCATTACTCAAATCAGGAGATTATGCAGCTAATGCGCGGTATATTGATGATCTCGAGGATATAATGGATGATGTGAGGTTGGGTCCTAATGGGACGGGTAAAATTGATGACTTTGCTAAAGAACCGTTTTTACCAGACGAGTACTATCAAAAAATTGATAATTATCTTGCTAAAGCTATAGCAGCTAGAGATGCTGAGGTAGCAAGAATACAAGCATTAAGTAAAACCCAGCAAAGCAAGTTTACAACAGTAGTTGCAGGTGTAGATTTAAGAACAGGAGAAGTAATAGTAGGTTCTAAAAATAGTGCAATATTTAAAGGGCATGCTATCTGTGCAGAGGATTTAGTAATTAGTCAGCTTATTCCGCTTACTAATGCAAATATTATAATGACTTCTGCAATTAGACCAAGGACAGGAGCAGTTATAGCAGTATGTACTAGATGCCAGATAAAGTTTCCAGTAAATCAATTTATAAAAGGGACGGTGTTTGATTAATGCAAGAGGAAAAAGTGAATTATGGTTCAGAAGTGTGTATGAAATTTTCTAATGAAGAACTTTGGAAATACCTTATAACTAAATTTGGAAATAATCCGGATGTAACTATAAAAACATTGTCTGATGATGATAGAGAGGTTGAAATAACCTCAAGCACACCAATTCAATTTATATGTTTTGATGGAGAGAAACAAGATTTGTTTATTAGTTTCAATGGAAATCAAACATCAATTTTTGTGAAAGATGAAGAAATAATGTTTATTGATGAAAACACAAAAGGTATTTATACAACAAGTGATATTGTTGGAAATGTTGTATATGAAGGGAATTTACGCAATTTCACACATGTTGAGATATTATCTTTGTTTGCTGAAGTTATTTCGTGCTTTATTGGTGCAATAGAAGTCGAAATAATTGAGAAAGAAGTTCCCTACGATAAAGAGAATAAGCAATACAAGTATTATAAACCGCATATTCACGAAATAAATGTAAAAAACAAAAATTTAGATAAAAAGATCAAATTATTTGAAAATATTATCATAAATTATTAAGTATATTTATTGGAAAAAATTCACTTTAAGGTCAAGCATGAGGGCTCTATTGTAAACAAAGCAGCCTATATGGTCATTGGTATTGATTTGGATGGATGTAAAGACGTTCTTGGAATGTGGATCGGCGAAAATGAATCCTCCAAGTTCTGGCTCAGTGTCCTTAATGATCTGAAAAACCGCGGTGTACAAGACATTCTCATCACATGCGTAGACAACTTAGCAGGCTTCACTCAAGCGATTACAGCCTGTTATCCGCAAACAGAGATCCAAAAATGCATCATTCATCAGATTCGCAACTCTACTCGATTTGTCTCCTACAAAGACTTGAAGAAAGTGACCGCTGATCTAAAACCCATTTACAAAGCTGTAAATGAGGGTCTGTCTAATCTTTTGTGTAAGCTCGCTTTATAATAATATCGTAATTAAAGCCAATAATTTTTACTTCATAAACTTAAAAAAAGCTCATTCCAACTTGAAATTAGTAGGAATGAGCTTTTTCCATGTCTAGACCAAGTTAGTTTGTATTAAGTCTTATGGTCACTCAGTTTTTAGATGGCTTGCTATGAAGGAAATAGAGGCGATGCTATTAATTAATAAAATGCCACAGAAAGTCAAAAATCAATTAAACTAGCTCCTAAAGGTAAGCTACCCAGAAACAGAACCGGATCTTCAATCATGGGTAAGTTAGCTACACTGTTTACAGATCCAGCGGATGCTAAACTTGCTAAAACAGCGAGTACGTTTGATATCGGATGGCTAAAACTACTCGAAGTAATTGAAAAACTATTGCGGTTAAACAATCTGGATTTGGTTGTTGAGGATCACACCACGTATCCTTTATTGAAAAGAGTTAACGGGCGCTTGATTATTAATAGTAATTTAGATTATCGGGCATGGTATTTGACAAAAGAAAATCTAGCACTATTGAATTATCCTTATGAAGAAGATTTTTTATAGATAGTGAGTATATAAGGAAATCTCTTCCTATTGGTTGGATAATAGTGACACCAGAGTCTGTCAATAATTTTTTGGATCTTTCGTACAATACAAGCTAGAAGCACGTATTGTGGTTTCTTTTTTTCATGAGTTGATATATAGGAAACAACCTATGGATCAAGATGTTGTCAATGTCTTAGGATTAATATTGGGCGGAGCAGAGCTGGTTTTAGGGTTTAGGGCATTACTCAAATCAGGGGATCTGGCAGCTAATGCACGGTATATTGATGATCTCGAGGATATATTGGACGATGTGAGGTTGGTTCCTGAGGGGACTGATAATTCTGCAAAGATACCTAGAACAGGACCAGAATGGGATGAGTATTTCCGTTCAAAATATGGTGATGAGAATGTGAACTGGAAAACGCGTTCTGAATACAAACTACATGGCCCTAATCATATTCCTTATACACCTAAAATTAGACCGAATTCTATAATTACTAAACCTTCATTACCCAAGGGAGGAAAACCAGAAGGAAATTATGCTGATGTTAAAGGTAAAGATGGCCGAGGATTAGAAAGACAAAATGAAGCTGCAGATGTGCTTGCGGAAAATGGATATCGTACTGTAATGCTTGATGAACTTCCAAATGGAAGTTTTGATGGAAATGGCTATGGTATTAATCCTGATAAAAGTCCGGACTTCATAATAGAGCGGCAGGTATTTGATTGTTATGCTCCTAATTCAACTATTCTAAAGAACGTACTTGACCAGCTTAGAGATAAAACTACAAAACAAGCAAGAAGAATAGTGTTAAATTTAAATGATTATCCTATTGGAAAAAGGGCTGAACTTATTGAGTTTTTATTAAGTCAAACTAACAAGGATTTAAAATATTTAAATGAACTATCAGTCATTGAAGGTCGTCAAGTAACTAGAGCGTACTGGAGGTTTGAATAAGATGGATTTTAGATTATCAGTTGGTTCTAATTTGCCCAAAGAAGAATTGGGGAAATTGCTCTACAATATGTTATGCGAAGTATTATTTGTAGAATTAATTAATTATGAGGCAGAGGTATGGGATCGATCTGGTAATCAATACGTGAGCATCGGCTGCACATATTTTTCTATGAGCATTAATCTAGATGATGAAGATGAATATATAGAACGTTTTCGAGAAATGAATCACGAAGCATACGGTGTGAATACTATTGTACTTATTAGTATTCAATTTAAAACGAGTACGTTTGATATCGGATGGTTAAAACTACTCGAAGTAATTGAAAAACTATTGCGGTTAAACAATCTGGATTTGGTTGTTGAGGATCACACCACGTATCCTCTATTGAAAAGAGTTAACGGGCGCTTGATTATTAATAGTAATTTAGATTATCGGGCATGGTATTTGACAAAAGAAAATCTAGCACTATTGAATTATCCTTATGAAGAAGATTTTTTATAGATAGTGAGTATATAAGGAAATCTCTTCCTATTGGTTGGATAATAGTGACACCAGAGTCTGTCAATAATTTTTTGGATCTTTCGTACAATACAACGCCACAATGCGAGCTAGAAGCACGTATTGTGGTTTCTTTTTTTCATGAGTTGATATATCGGAAGCAACCTAGGAATGGATCAAGATGTTGTCAATGTCTTAGGATTAATATTGGGCGGAGCAGAGCTTAGTTAGGGCTGAAGGCATTACTCAAATCAGGGGATCTGGCAGCTAATGCGCGGTATATTGATGATCTCGAGGATATAATGGATGATGTGAGGTTGGTTCCTGAGGGGACTTATAATTCTACAAAGATACCTAGAACAGGACCAGAATGGGATGATTATTTCCGTTCAAAATATGGTGATAAAAATGTAGACTGGAAAACTAGTTCTGAGTACTATCCACATCCTCCTAAATATATTCCTTATACACCTAAAATCAGGCCAAATGCAACAATTACGAAGCCTTCGTTACCTAAGGGAGGGAAACCAGAAGGAGAATATGCTAAAGCTACAGGTTAAGATGCTCGAGGATTAGAAAGACAAAATGAAGCTGCTGATGTACTCGTGGAACAAGGATATCGTACTATAATGCTTGACGAAGTCCCCAATGGAAATGGTTTTGGTGGAAACGGCTATGGTATTGATCCCCAAAAAAGTCCAGACTTCATTATTGAAGGGCAGGTTTTTGATTGTTACGCGCCTGATATAAATACGAAACTAGACAACGTTCTCAGAACTCTCAGAGAGAAAACTACAAAACAAGCTAGAAGAACAGTATTAAATTTAAATGATTATCCTGTTGAAAAAAGAGCTGAGCTTATTGAATTTATAAAAAGTCAAACACACAAGGATTCAAAACAATTAGATGAACTATTGATCATTGAAGGTCGTCAAGTAACTAGAGCGTACTGGAGGTTTGAGTAAATGGATTTTTGGCTATCTATTGGTTCTGAATTGCCTAGAGAATCCCTTGGGAAGTTGCTTTACAATATGATATATGATGTATTAGTTTTGGAATTAAATATATATGAAGCAGAAGTAAAGGATTGGTCTAATACTCAATGTGTGAGTATTGGTTGTACTTATTTTACTATTAGCATTAATTTAGATGATGAGGATGAATATATAGAACGTTATCGTAAGCTGAATCTCGAAACGCATGGTGTGGATACAAACGTTGATATTAGTATCCAATTTATATCGCGTACTTTTGATACCGGGTGGTTAAAATTCCTTGAACTTATCGGGAAATTATTACAATTTAATAGTCAGGATTTGGTTGTTGAAGATGATTCCTCATATCCACTATTGAAGAGAATTGACGGGTGTTTATTTATAAATAGTAGGCTAGATGAATATCGAACGTGGTATATGACTAAAGAAAATCTAGAACTACTGAACTACCCATATCTAGAAGAGGATTTTTTTAAAGATAGCGAGTTTAGAAAGTAATCACTTCCTATTTGTTAAATAACAGTGACATCAGAGTTGTCTATAATTTTATGGATCTTTCGTACAACACAACGCCACAATGCGAGCTGGACGCCCGTATTGTGGTTTCTCTTTTCATGAGTTGATATATAGGAAACAACCTATAGATCAAGATGTTGTCAATGTCTTAGGATTAATATTGGGCGGAGCAGAGCTAGTTTTAGGGTTTAAGGCATTACTCAAATCAGGGGATCTGGCAGCTAATGCGCGGTATATTGATAATCTCGATACTTTGGATGATACGCTGAAGGCTGGATGAAAGCGGAATTCGATTAATGGCGAGTACGTGGATGAGTTACGTGCAGGTATCAAGGAAAATATTGCTAATAGTAAAGCCGCAAGCGAAGCATCAAAATATGGTAATTACCTGAAATTAGAAAAGGAACTTCTCGAAAAGATAGAGAAAAAGAAATGGCTTGAGAGTCTACAAAACACAGAAAACTTCAAACAAGGGACCAAAGAAAATGCATTAAATCACATTTTTGATGGTGAAGTTCTCAAAAATGGAAATGCCAACGGTTTTCATTATGAAGGAATGCCTAATAGTAATGGTAAAATTGTCGGGAATGTTGATCCACCTAATGAGTTTGGTGTGTATCAAGTCAATATTGAAGTTAATGGAGTATTAAAGAAACCTAAATCCACATTTTTTCCAAAGGAATGGACTCCAAAACAGGTGATAGATGCCATAAATGAAGCTTTTAATAATAAAGCAATTGTAAAAAAACAATAAATATTTAGGGGAAACAAGCACGGGAATGGAAATAGAGCTTGTTTTAAGAAATGGTAAGATAATTTCAGCTTATCCAGTACATTAAATTGGAGGAGATTTTAATAATGATTAAGTATAAATATAAATTGAAACGTATGGAGAGATTTAATATAGTTGTATTAGATTTTGATGAAGAAGAATCACTGAAATTCGCAAATATGATAAGTGACCCATTAGGATCTGATATACCATGGAGATTTAAAGATTTGAAAATTGATATTGATAATTATATTGATTTATTAAGAGGGAATATACCACAATATAACCATGGAGGAAATGCATCTAGCGTTATATCCGATAGAGACTATACAATAATTGAAGATCCTTTTTATGACGAGGAAGAAGATGAAGTTGAACCGATCTGTAAATTAGAGACAGTTGAATTTGTGAAAATCATATTAGTATGGGCTTATGAAACTTATAAATATAAAAGCGAGCGGGGGGTGATTGCTCGAGAAGAGGCAGAAACGGTTATGAACTGGATTGATCAGAAAATGTTAGAAGTTAAGAGTATAGAAAATAACGAATAAATATAACAAACGCTAAACATATATATAAGGTAATGAGAAGCTTATTCCTATGAGAGTCATAATGAGGAATAGGCTTTTTATATGCTTGGAAAAAGTAGAGGAAACTGAAAGATGAAACTACCTTAAGCACGGATTAAGGTCTATTTTCCAAGTGGGATACAGAAGAAAACCATTGCAATTAATTCAGTTTGTGGTAGTAGTGGAGAAATGAAGTCCAGAACCGTGTTTCAAAAGCCTACGACAAAGGTGTTTCACATGCCGGGAGTAGCAAAAATGGAGTTTGGAGATGATGGAGTATTATTTGAGAAAGACTCCGTTCGAATTCATTTGGATGGTAGTAATATTAGGCTCGAAGCAGACAAATACCTTTTCGTAGTAGCAAGTAATGGTCTGGAACTGGGCAATAACAATTTTGTGGTAGAATCGATAAAAATGATAGCGAATGATTTCATCTCATTTCAAACCTTTGATAAGCAGGAGCCTATAGCGATTCAAGGGGATCGCGTGGGAATTAAGAGTAAGGAAGTACGGTTTGAAAAGAAAGAAATACCGCTTGTCGACATGTTAAATGCGACCGAACTGCAAGAGTTATATAGTGACTTATTGGTCAGAGAACATTACAGAAATGGCTAGTCAAAATCCTGGTAGTAGGCATATAGTCACTATCTCAAGTGATAGTCCTAACCTTGATGGACACCCGCCGAGTCCTCGTCCAAACCAACCTTTATCAGAGGGAAGTGATATATATTATACAGATCCCGGTTTGGGTAAGATTACTCGTAATGGATCATTGATAAGGAGACAGGGGAGGCATATTGGGGTGAATTGGAATAAAATAAAGGAGGGTGATGTTTTGGATAAAAAAAATCTACCAAAAACTTTCTCAATATCTATGTTCCCTACAGTATCATTAGAAAATGAACAAACTCTTAATAGTCTTCTTGATGTTTTTGAACTTTATAATAACTTAATCCCAACACATTGGGGTAATAATGAAACAATACGATTAAATTATGATAAGCAGGAAATCGTTGAACAGATAGTTAGGAAGCAACCAAGATTCTCTGAGATTCATCTTCATAGAACAACTGAAATGAAATACAATGGGTATTTTAGCTTGGATGGTAGCAACTTTCGTTCTTTTTTAACTTTTAATTTCACTTCTTTGCCTCAAGCCCAATGGCCTATACTATTTGAGTTATCAGAGCGCTTAGCTGAAATTGTTAAGCCTAGGTATGGCAATACTCATATTTATTGGCCATCTACAATACCTTGGACTACGGACCTTCAAAAATATCATAGATGGATGAACTTTAGTGCACAAATCGCCCCTGTTAATTTTGGTCCGAGAGGTCCTCTTGGTTTGGGTCTTCGCACCTATTTTAATAATGAATTAGTAGAGTTATTAGGTAGAGACGTACTTCAGAATATGCCAGCCCTCATTTGTGAAAAGGAATGGGGAGGGGTTCAAATTGACATCACAGAAAAGCCGTGGGAATCGTCCCCTGACCAATTATTAGATTCTTGGCTAAAGGCAACGGATCATCTGGAAGCAACTGAAATACTGGCAGTTCCCAATTACAGCAAAGATAAAAGAACGGTTACCTTTGCTGTAAATAAAAAATGGAAAGAATTTATTGATAGCATCAAATAAACTTCGTGAAGTAGAATGGTGGTGTTATATTGACTAATGATAACGATGCAAGAAAAAAAGTCACAGAAATCATTAACCGAGCACAAAACAATAAAGAACATATCAATGGTATGGAAATAAGCAGTGAAATCGATCTTTCATTTTCAGATTTTACTGAGATCATGGCAGATTGTTTATACGCTAATGAAGTGAATTTTAAAGCCTCTTCCTTTGTGGGAGTTTCATTTCGAGACTGTGAATTTATAGCTGCTAATTTTGAAAGCTGTAATCTAGAGAAAGCGGAGATGCTAGACTCGGTAATGAGTAGGGCTAATTTCAGAGAGGTTCAAATGAAATATGCTCAAATCATTGTCAGCACATGTATTGAGACATGTTTTGATGGAGTCAATTTCACTAAAGGTAACTTATCAGGTTCAACTCTTTTAGAGGCAAAGTTCCGTAAAGCAGATCTTAGCGAAATTAATGCTGACGAGACATTTTTTGATAGAGCTGATTTGACAGGAGCCATTCTTATCAATGGTAATTTTAATGGCTCTGATTTTATTGATGCGAATTTAACTGATGTTGATGCAAGAAATGCTGATTTTAAGAATGCAGATTTAAGCGGAGCTATTCTATGTAATGGTAATTTCGCAGGAGTTGATTTCACCAACACACAGCTAAATGGGGTAAAGTGGACGGGAGCGAATATTGAGGGAGCTACGTTTGATGATGGTATCAAAGAAAATATAGATAAATTGATATAATTCGTAATAATTTTAGTGATTTGATAAACGGGTTTACTAATGTGAAGGTCTTAATGGAGGTTATGATTCTCTGTTGAGACCTTCTTACTCTCGCCCTAGGATATGCAGACCGAGTAAACGTCTGCTTTGCTTACGTCGGTGTTTATGGCCTAGGAAATACAACCAACAATGCTACAATGCGATCTAGCCCGTATTGTGGTCTTTTTAGTTTATGGCTCTGTTGCGGCGGTTGATGAAATAGACCCCACCTAGTAAGGAGTAAACCCATCATTCAGCTCTGTTACATCGAATAGGTCGATAATGGTCAGATACTATCATGATTGCTCTATATTTTGTGGTGCTCGATGTGGCAGGACTGATTCCAGGTATCGGAGAAGCAGCGGATTCACTGAATGCGGGAATATATGCGGCACGTGGAGACTACGCGAACGCAGCCCTATCTGCGGCGGCAGCAATTCCGTTCGTAGGCTGGGGTGCAACGGCAGCGAAGGTCGTAGGCAAAGGGATTAGTAAAGTTAATGCAGGTAAGAAGTTGGTGCAGGCAACAACACGAGCCGTAGATGCGGTCCAAGCATTGCGTAAAACCGCAGATATGGCGTCTGGGTTCGCCAGCGGAGGTCTGGGGAAAGTGTTTACCAATGCGAGGAAGATGGCAAACAACCTCGGACTCGGCGAGCAAGTGATGAAGCTGAAGAACGTGATGCAGTCACCTGACGATGAAGAGTCCTAAATTGAACTAAAGCTACCGCAACGCATGTGGGGATACAGTACGGTAAGAGTCTAGCGATGGAACAGGCGATGCAAGAGGGAATGCGGTACGAATTGGTCGGAGATAAGATGCGTGCAGCACTAACCATGATATCCATTATGAATGGTTCCAAGCGCAGCGGAGGAAAAAACAATTCTTCTGGTTTTACAGATTCATCAAAGAGTAAAATATGGTTTGCTTGGCGGTATGAATGTGCCATTTAAAGACTAGGAAGAATGGGCTACCTAAGATCCCAGGGAGAATATATAGTATATATAGGGATCTGAATTGATAGATAATGGAGTTGAAGATAAATGAAAAAGATAAATGTTAGTCAAGAATTATTAGGGGAATTTGATAATATTCAGTGGTTCATAAATTGTGGTAAAGTAGTGAATATCGAGTTGTCATGTTCGGTTCAACATGTTCAGGGGTGGGAAGAGGCAGAGAAATACGATGAGCAGGAAGAATGGGAAGAGCTTATTTCAAATAGCCGAGATATATTAGCTGATTTTATTATGAGAAAGCTGGGCTATAGTGTAAGACAATTTAATTCTGTAGTTGCTTCAATTAGAGATTCGGTACAGTATAAATTATCAGTTACTAAGCTATACGATATAATCGAGGAGCAAGATATAAAAGAAGAGTTTGGTGCTACTCTAAGTTGGCTATTACTGAACGCAGGTATAGAAGCCACATTTAAAGAATTTAAGGGTTGCCCAAATTTTTTTAGGGAAATGTTACTGATTTTTCAACATGGACATTGCCCATGTGGCTGGAAGGGAAAGTGGCCTAAAGGAATGCTATATATTTACTAAATGTTACTTCTCAAGGAAAAAGTATTATGAGGGGAAATAAAATAATGACTGATGTTATAGAACCAAATAAATTAGATGAAGTGAAAATAAATAATGCAGTAAAAGAGCTAAGACTTTTCTCAGAAAAGATATTTGATCTCATTGAAATCAAATTTGATGAGACCACGGAACTTGAGAGGCAAGTTATCGCTGTATTCTGTTTTGGCGCAATAAATGTAATAATTCAAAGGGACGATCTCAGCCAGCCACAGGCTTATGCATTAGCTATAGCGTTATTGATCAATGTGTTTAAGTATGATGAAGGACAAGCCGTTCCATTTGCTGATGACTTGATAAAAGCAACAAATAAAGAAAATCATCCAGTAATGAATACAATTATTCATAGGGGGATAGACGGACATTATCAGTTTGTCGAGAAACTTTATGGAAATTTAAAGTCAAATATAATAGATGTTTTAAACGTAGTGAAAAAGAAAGTATAAACTTTAGTAATAAAGGTAAATAAAAGAGTGTCTTAAGTGGCGAGCGTTTCTAGGTAATCTACCCGGAGAGGTCGCCATTTTTTCTGGAATAGATCCTTGTTGTATTATGGATCTTCATTCAAGAGAATATTCTTGGAGGAATGAGGTCGTAGAGATTATAAAGGAGTTTGAAAATGAAAATAAATAACAGTGAATACGGTGGCTTTGTAGTTTCTAAAAATATTAATTCGGGTTTTCCTATTAGGTATTCATTTCGAGAAAAAAGTTCTATACCACAATTAAACGGGTGGAATTTATATTCTATAGTAGATGATGATGATTATATTAATAATGCAGAAAATTTTACAATTCTAAGTGCTGAATCTATTTTTGAAATATCCCCTATAATTTTAGAGTTTTTTGATGCCCCATACGGAACTGATATATGTTGGTTATATGAAGAAGGAGTACACACAGGATTTTATGACATAATTTCCGAAAAAGAAGTTACACTTAGTGAAATTCTGAGAAACACTAGGATCTAAGTGTGCGTCAAACCTTTCCAACCTTCGGTAGAAGAAATTTAACAAATAACAAAATAGAACAAATGATTGAACTATTTATGGTGAAACTATCCGATTTGTAAATTGACAGTTAGCTAGAATACCAAAACGCGTGAATGTCGCCAGTATTGATGTCTTTTTTTGTGGAACTAGGTGGGGGCGATTTGAAGCCCCACTCAGTGACGAATGAACTCACCATTTAACCAATAACACACTTAACCCAAGAATACCGCTACAAACATTTCATCATTTACGTGTACGCATACAAAATGCTTGAAAAGTATAACCTAATTAACGCTAAGGCGTTACATAAAACAGGTCGATTATGGTCAGATACCACCATGATTGACCTGTTTTTTTATCTTCGCTTTCTTACGTTTTTTCAAATTCAATTGCAACTGTAGAATACCCCGCGGCGATAGAGACGGTGTGAAGCATGAATCGCAACTAATAAGCAGTGGCACGACAACTTGAATAAAGGCAGACAAAGTAAAGAGTACAGTGTCCGCAACTTACCTGACCCTTGCAGCGATGATTATGATGTAGGAAAGAAATCTGGTGACTATCAGTCAACATAGGTATGGGATCCCCTTTTAGGCTAGCCACCTTGCTCAAACGGAGTCAAGTTGATGTTAAAGCCATTAAGCAATCAAATCATAGTATTTACGTTTATAAACCAACGATGTCTAGTGAATGGTATGTTGGAGTACCCAATCATTATTAGCGTTTGGAAATCGCATTGAAGCTTGGTAGAGGGAGAAAGACCATTATGAGTGGATCATGAACGATGTATCGGGAGCTACCTGTTTAACAAGTTTATCAAATCTCCATTTCTAAAAATAAATCTCCGGATGCTAAATTTATTAATTTTGAAATCAAAAACTCTAATGCATTCATGGTTTTAAGTTTTTGAAAGATCTCAGTAATTACAATCGTATCCTCACGGGTCACACCTGTAGCTAGTATTATACCAGTCGCTTCGGTACTTTCGGTGTACAAATGGGCATGATCAGAGATTTTACGAACCTTCCGAAACCGGAGATAACCCCCGTTAATATACATAGCATGATTGTAATCAACGAGGTAACCCAGAGAAATTTCATAACTGAGATCGTCAGCATCATATGGACCTAAAACAATACAAATTTGTTCAAGCAAGTAAACCAACGACCCTTCGTTAATTTATAGTGAGATACTTTGAATTCGAAAACCAACGGTGAACATGTATTTTTTTGTTGCTTCGTACGCTTAAGCGTACGTCATTTAAATGAATTATATCGTACGCTTATAGGTACAGTCAATGACTAGAATGATGATAGTTTGGAGTGTATAAGTATGAAGAAGAAAGTGCGTGTGACGCTGGATGAATTGTTACAGCGAAAGGGCATGAGCATGAATGAATTGGCTTTAAAGGCTGATGTTCGTAGGGCTGCTATTTCTGAGCTTATCAATGGTAAGAGAGGAAACATCAACTTCCGTCACATTGAGCAGATCGCTGAAGTACTTAAGATATCAGATATTAGAGAGATCATTACACTAGTTGAGGAGGAGGATGATTAGGTTATTCCTCCATATCGACGTATCAGGGTCTGTCATCATAAATAGAACAATCGCACAATACAACCAACAGAACCTTACACTTATAAATTTACTAAACACTTTGAAAAACTTAGAAGACTTATTCCACTTGAACTATGAGTATGAACAAGTCTTTTTTGCATGCCATCAGTGGATTATAAGACAGAAATTGAGATGATTGGAATAAACGATACTGAGGGTTTAATAGACACAGAATCAGAATAATGAATAGGAGATGTTAAATTGGCACAATCCGATAATCTAATGCCTAGTATTTGGTATGGAGAAAAAAACTCTAGTGGCGATATTAGTTTGTTGAAAGAATCTATTACAAAAATAACCACTGAAAAACAGTGTGTCTTATTAATAAATGACTTATTAAAACTAGGTGATTTTACAGCTAAAAGTTTACTGATTCAATTGTTGAATACCGCTACGGATGAAAATGTTATGAATTTATGTATAAGATTATTTTGTTCGGTTGCGTCACATCAAGATCTATTAAACAATGAAAATTTATTGTTTCTTTCCAATGTATCTGAAGATAATGCGGACACATTTGCATCATGCGCTCTATATACGTTATCTTATGATGCAACTCCATATTTATTAGCAATGCTAGAAGAATGGGAGGATACTAATGTAGAAGAAACAATTAGGAATACCTTGGATATTATGCTTAACTATTCTGATACATTAGATGAAAAGGCACCAGTTGACGAAATTGGAAACCTATATCTTGATTATATAAAAGGAATTAACAATGATAAGTATTATTATTATATGGAACCCGTGTTTCCAGGAGAGTTAGCTAAGAAACTAGTTGAGAAAGCAGCAATATCATTGAAAAATAAGGATATGATAAAAACTAATGTAATTCCCTCTTTGTTATCAGTTTGGAGTGGAATTAAAAGCCCTGTTGAGTACAATACAATTGTTACAGATGAGAAATTCAAAGATGTCCTCAATTATGTTAATGTACTTTCAAAAATGGACTGGAAAATAGGCGGGAAATACTTTTATGGATATTTAATAAATGAATAATCGAGTCTATAAGATTTTATGATTAATATATTTATATTTGTGAAGTATAGGGGCTTTTCTCAAGGTATAAAAACTTTTCATTCATAAATTAATTTGAAGGAATATGGTGATCTGTAAGGTTATCACCAGATACATTGGGCAAGTGGTGGAAGGCATAGAAGAACGCTCACCTATGGTTTGATTCCAAAATCAAGAGCGGAAGACGATATATTATATATGTCTTTATCTCCAAGGGATGCTTTGGCGTTTGACATAAATGATTTAAGGAGAATCCCGAAAGAGGACGGTCTTTACAATAAGGAAACTAGGAAGAAAATAAAAGAATATATAGACTATTATAAAAAATACAAGGTGGACGCCAAAGGGGCATTTAAAAAACCACCGAAACAATGAGAATAGTCGTAAGGGAGGTTTTAATATGTCATTTGAGCAACAAATTAATACTTTATATCAAATGCGGTTTTTAAATAATGAAGGTGATGACATTGATGTATTTACAAGCTTGCTTAACGAATTAGCATATAACGGAGGTAATGAGGTTATCAAGGATTTATGTACTATTTTCGAGGATGATATTGAAGAGCCTTCGGCTGCTGACGACATAATCGAGACTATTTTTTACATTGCAAATCGGAATGGCTTAGATCAGGGAATATATGTTTTAGCGCAAGGCATAGTGAACATGTTGCCTCAGGCGAAAGGTTGGGCTAAAACGCTTCTTAAAACGTTGTTGAATGGAGAGAAATTAATAAGTCCATTTACTGATGCTTTGAAGAAAGTTGACAATGAAACAAAGCAAGTTATTACCAATATTTTAATTGATATCAAAAAGGGACCTTCTAAAAATAATGAAACGATAGATAAGATTTTAGATCAAGCAATTTAACTGAAGGATCGATACAATAATGCAGGTAAGAAGTTGGTGCAGGCAACAACACGAGCCGTAGATGCGGTCCAAGCATTGCGTAAAACCGCAGATATAGCATCCGGGTTCGCCAGCGGAGGTCTGGGGAAAGTTGTTTACCAATGCGAGGAAGATGGCAAACGACCTCGGTCTCGGCGAGCAAGTGATGAAGCTGAAGAACGTGATGCAATCCCTAACGATGAAGAGTCCCAAAATGGCATCAGTCTTGTCGACATCAGGCCATGTGGCGACACAGTACGTAAGCGTCTAGCAATGGAACAAGCGATGCAAGAGGGAATGCGGTACGAATTCGTCAGAGATCTGGTCGAGCAATATGGTGGAGTGGGAGAAATAAACGCAGGGGCATTATGCCTGGAGGATTTGCTACAAAATAGGAAACGAATTAAAGGAGAGTGTAAAATGATAATAAATGATGCGGTTTTTGGTGAACTCGAATATCAGTATGTATGGTTTAAGGACACTACTATTGAGTTTTGTGAAAAAGAATTTGAAATTTCTTTATCGGTAAGTGGTGAAAAGGATGGTAAGTTTTTAGAAAAACAATATATAGCATATCAATCATAAAAAATTGGGAGCAACTACAGCAAGACATTTTACAGCCATTGTTAGATTATTACAAACATACTAGGATGTTGCGATGTGAGTACTTTGGATAGGGGCTACCCAGTGCCGAATGAATCCGTCATTCTACCAATAACACATATAACACATATAGCCCATGTAATACCAGTATAATGATTTCTCCATTATGTTTGTACGCCATCAATGCTTGAATTTTATATCCTAAATAACGCTATTTTGTTGCATTGGACAGGTCGATTATGGTCAGATACCACCATAATTGACCTGTTTTTGTCATTTCATTTCCTCTAAAAATGTAAATGATTGCAGGAGTGAAAAACATAAATAAATATTTTTTTCAGAAAATTTCAAAGATAACGCTTTCAAGTGTTGCTATTTTTGGCTTTATTTACTATTATTTATAATTAATCGGAGGGAGGGATTTATTGGTAAAAAGTCTAATTCATAGGTTTCTAGATTCGAATAGAGAAGAAGGAGTGAGTCCATGCAGTACTTTTTTTACTTATCAACGTTCATTTTTATTGGATTCCAAATTATTTACACGATCATTCCCTTGTTTTTCAGTAAAGTAAAGCAATTAAATACTGATCTTTCTGAAAAGACGATCTCGGTATTAGTTCCTGCTTATAACGAGGAGCTTACAATTAAGAATTGTATAGATGCAATGGAGGGTTTAAATTACAGTAACTATGAAGTCATTATCATTAATGATGGTTCCAAGGATCAGACATTGCAGAAATTAAATGAGCTTTTGGACTTGTCGATAAGTGATAGAGAAGCAGATGGTAAGCTGAATTACGCTGCTATCAAAGGAATATATCGTTCTAAGAAATATGCCAATATATTTGTAATTGATAAATTCAATGGTGGAAAAGCAGATTCCCTCAACGCCGGTATTGATTGCGCTAATTCGGATATCGTTATCACGCTAGATGCAGATAGTATGTTAGAAATTAACTCGCTTAAATATGTGAGTCAATATTTCCATAATGAGGAGATCATCGCTTTAGGGGGTACTGTAAAAATCGTACAGGGCGCTGAGAAGAAGGATGGAGTTATCCAAGATAAATTTACGGGTAAAGGCATTATTAAAAGCCAAGTCATCAGTTACATACATGGATTCTATTGCAGAAAACTAACTCAATCTGCATTTAATTCGATCGTCGTTATTTCAGGCGCATTTGGTGCTTTTTATAAGAATTTATTGGTAGACGTAAACGGATTTAGAAGTACTGTAGGTGAAGATATTGATATTACCTTGAAAATTCATGAGTACATTAAAGCGAATAACTTGAAAAAGAAGCTTGTCTATGCACCAGAAGCTGTATGTTACACGGAATGCCCAGAGAATATAACGAACTTCTACAAACAAAGAATACGTTGGCAGAAAGCTTATGTAGATTGCATATTGATCTATTGGTCCAAATTATCGCGAAAGTTTAGTTTTGGCGTCAGCATCTTTTTTGCTATCGATGGTTTCGTTCTAGGTACATTAACGGCATTTACAACTATTTTTTATCTCATTCAAGGACTTTTTATTGGTACAAATTTAAAACAAATGATCATTCTCATGTCATCTGTTCTTTTGATTAATGCGTTGCAAATTGGGGTTTCGTTGATTCTATGCAAAAAGTATGGAAGCAATTATTCATTAAAGGATTATATCCGGATGTTTGTGTTTAGCCAAGCAGAATTACTGACCTATCGAAATCTACTTCTGTATATGAATATTGTAGGCACGTTTAAATACTTTGATAATGACGAAGGCTGGGGATTCGTTGAGAGAAAAGGTGTTTCAAGTATAAGCTAATTCCTACTTTAGACTTTAGGCATGAGAAAACTTTAATTTTAGGAGGCATATATGAGTCATATACTAAAAGATAAACGAGTTATATTTATCGATATTTTAAGAATATTGTCTATCGTAGCCGTTATCATTTTACATTACACTGCAGATTTACTTACACGGACAAATGATTTCAATACAACATCATGGTGGATCAGTAACCTTTTCAATTCAATATCAAGATTTGCTGTTCCGGTATTCTTTATGATTAGTGGTTCAATGATCCTTCGAGTTGAGGTGAAATCCTATCGTCATTTTTATGTAAAGAAAGTGCTCCCATTAATCATTTCTTTACTAAGTTGGTCCTTAATATATGCCATTTATACCCAATATTTCATTCTAAAAAGCAGTATGGGTGTTTATGATTTTCTTGTTCATTTTGGTAATGGTTTAATATACGACAGAAATTATGTCCATTTATGGTTTCTATATGCCATCATTGCGATATACATAACAGTCCCATTAATTAGTAAGTTAGTAAAGGCATGTAGCGAGAAAGATTTAAGGTATTATCTACTGTGTTGGTTCTTGATAAGTGTAGTGTATAAGTTTGTCTCTGATGTTGTATTTAGAGTAACCTCTGAATATATCAGTATACCCATAACGAATATCCCTTTATTCATGGGTTACTTAGGATATTTTATTCTAGGATATTATCTCTATAACTATGACATATCGACGAAACTCAAGAATCTCTTCTATAACTTGGGCATCCTATCTTTATTTATAACGCCAGTAGCTACATATTTTGCATCTTATTATAGTGGCGTCCTAGATGAGATGTTCTACGGAAATTACTCACTCACAACATTTTGTATGGCAATAGGAATGTTTATTTATTTCCAAGATAAAGAAACGGTTATTAGTGAAAAGCTTAATTACAAAATCAAAAAAATAATTAGTTCAGTTTCTAAAGCAAGTTTTAGTATCTACCTCATTCATTTGTTAGTTGAGCTCCTAGTATCGAAGAGAGCAGAAATAGAAGCGAGTCTATTTGAAACAACATTTAGTCTTATTTTTAATGTAGCTGTTATATTCTCAATAAGTTATGTCACGGTTAAAGTACTAAATCTAAATAAATTTGTTACACAAGTACTATTTGGAGGGAAAAGCTAACATGATAAAAATAAGTCTTTTTACAAAAGCCTTCATAGCTATATTAGTTGTAGGTATGGGTATTTACTTTTACGATACCGTTTATTCTGAAAAGAAAATAACCTCCGTGTACATACCAATCTGGAAAGACTTTAAAGATATAAATCTAAAAGGTAAAAATATCGATATCGCTATTATTGCCTTTGCCAAAATTGATAAAACAAATGTTTATTTTGATCTAGATCCTGCTAAAAATGAGGAGATTAAAGAAAATATAAGGAAACTACAAGAGAATAATAGGAAAACGAGTTTCATACTTGGTGTTGGTGGCTATAAAGCGGATGGATTCTCTGATGCTTCGCTGGATGGAAATCGGTACCACTTTACTGAGAGTATGATTGCAATGGTTAAAGAGTTAGATTTAGATGGGATCGATATAGACTGGGAATATCCAGCTTTTGATTCATGGAATACAACTAAAGCGAGACCTGAAGATACCAAGAACTTTACCAATCTGATGAAGGAACTTAAAGAAAAATTGGATAGACTCCCGCGTAAAAATAAGAATTACTATTTAACCTTTGCTGCTGGGAACGAAGATTGGTTCTTCAAAAACGTTGAAATTAACAAAGTAGAAAAGTATGTGGATTTCATTAATGTCATGAGTTATGACTTAACGGGTGCTTGGTCAGATACGACAGGGTATAATTCGAATTTATTTAAAGATAAGAATGGGAAGAGTATAACTAGCGTAGATCGTATTATTAATTTATATTTAGAACGTAATGTTGATCCTAACAAGCTTCTTTTAGGAATTCCAGCTTATTCTTACGCATGGGAGAATGTAAAAAGTGCTACGAATAAGGATGCCGCATTTTCCATGGGTAAACCTATTGATATAAACAAAGTGGATTTAAGTTACAAGACGATAAAAGATAAGTATTTAGATCAAGATGGATTTAAGCGGTATTTTGACAATACTGCGAAGACGGCTTATTTATATAATGGTGATACCTTTATTACCTATGAAGATGAAGAGGCCTTGGAGGCAAAAGTTAAATATATTAGAGATAAAAAACTAGCAGGTGTCATGGTGTGGGAATATTCTCAAGATTCTGAAGATGGCATTATAAAGTACTTAGCGGATAACCTGAACAAATAATTTCAGACCATGAATGTCCATTCCATCGGTACAATCAAAAAACCGCGACATCCTATAACAGGATATCGCGGTTTTTTTTAATGAAATAGGTTATTGATTTATTTCTCAGTAATTTTAACATCTTTAATCTGAATGGTCTCTGTTGGTACGCTCATTTCTCCGCGTATATCTGCTTCAACAGGAGTGGCAGCAATTTGCTTCACAACATCCATTCCGTTCGTTATTTTACCGAAGATGGTGTAGTTCGGTTGACTGTTCAGAGAACCACTATCGTCACCAGTACAGATGAAGAATTGGCTTCCATTCGTATTCGGGCCTGAATTAGCCATAGCTACAATACCGGGCTCATATTTATAAGTGGTCTTCTCATCTTCGAATTGGTACCCAGGGCCGCCCATTCCAGTTCCTTGTGGATCCCCCGTCTGTACCATAAAGGATTCCATAATACGGTGGAAGATGACGTCGTTGTAGAAACCTTGTTTAGATAGAAACACAAAGTTGTTGACTGTCTTAGGTGCATCTTTCGCGTAAAGTTCGATGGTGAAAGTCCCTTTGTTCGTTGTGACTTCAGCTGCATAGGATTTGGTGCTGTCAATCTCCATCGCTGGAGGATTGTCCCAGCTCTTAGTCGTTCCAGTTGTAGGTGTTTCTTCTGCGGGTGGCGTTGGTTCAACAGGCGTTGTTTGTTCTGTGTTATTCCCTGTTGTTTGATCAGTTGTTGGCTCATTAGCTGGTTTGTTACCGCAACCAGCTAACAATAGAGCAGCAGTAATAAGTGTAATTAACGGCATTAATACATGTTTCTTTTTCATAAATACGTGTCTCACTCCTTATATAACAAATCTTGTCTTATCATATCGATAATTCGCCTAAAAATCTAGTTTACCTCATCCTAACCCATATATTTTACATAAAATTGAAACTTGTTGGGAGTTATTACGTTTTATATTTATTATGGGTGGATTGCAAATTGGAGGGAACGCTCATGTTTCATGATTTAAATGTACGTCTCGCTGAAGTCAAAGAGAAAGGTCGCAGCTATAGAAAGTGGGATAAGCGCCTTGAAGATCTAGTACTTGATTTATCTCATTATGAGAGTGAAACAAAGAACTGGGAACAGCGTCTACAACGTGAAGAGCAGGAAGTGGAAAGACTAACAGGCATGACTTTATCAAACTTGGTTTACAGTATTATGGGTAAGAAGGCAGAAAAGATCGAACGTGAACAGTTAGATGTACTTGAAGCCAAGGTGAAATATGATGAAGCGCTACGTACGATGAAAGACATGGAAGACCAAATACAAGATGTTCAGAAAGAACTCGCACGCCTCAGAGGTTGGAAAGTAGAATATGATGCAATAATACGACAAAAAGAACAATCTCTCGTACACGGAAACAAGGATATTATGGCACTTGTTGACCGACAAACGGATCTTAAGCTGACTCTGAAAGAATTGAAGGAAGCCATTCAGGCGGGCTTCTTGGTCGTGGAGAGTCTGGGGAGTGCTGCGGATGGACTTCAGAAAGCTAGAAATTGGGGTACTTATGATATGCTTGGCGGTGGAATGATCTCAACCCACTTAAAACATAGTAATATTGATGAAGCAATGGAGTATATTCACAATGCTCAAAGGGAATTGAGCCGATTCTCGAAAGAATTAAGAGATGTCCAGGTGAGCGCATCGATTGAGATAGATATTGGTGATTTCCTTAAATTTAGTGATTATTTCTTTGATGGTTTTATTTCGGATTGGATGGTTCAAGGCAGAATTAATGATACACTGGATCAAGTGGAAGCTAAGACATACGTAATTAACGAGATATTACAACAACTGAACAATGAGCATGTGACCCTAGAGTCGGAATTAGCTAATGTTGATCGTCAATATATGACGATCATTGAACAAGCATAATAGAATATACGGAGGTATGAACTTATGAGTTTTTTTGATAAATTGAAATCAGGTGTATCGGAAGCTGGGAATAAAGCCAAGGTAGCTGTAGAAATTAATCGACTGAAGATGCAAAATAGCTCTAAACAAAGGGAAATCTTAGATCATTATCAGGAGATTGGACGCTCTGTCTTTATGTCATTAACGACTGAGAATGAGGTACTTAATAATGAACATCTTGAACCCCTCATACAGCAAATATTAACGTTAAAAGATGAGATTCAGAGGAATCAAGATCAGATGGGACATGTAGGCGATGAGAAAGATTGTATCTGTGGCCAAAAGGTTGCGATGAATGCACGATATTGCCCAGCATGCGGGCATGCGTTTGAAGTTATTGATATCGGAGAGTAGAGTTCATCATTGCTGACTTTAGTAATCGTATCGGGTCTAACCTCAAAAAGCAGGACCATTATGATATGCTCCCATCATAGTA
>NZ_LVJH01000049.1 GCF_001637205.1 Paenibacillus glacialis | reverse complement strand
CCGGGTTCCCAGAGTTGTCAGCTGAGTTCCAATCAGGCGCAGCACAGAGCCCTACCTGGCTGCAAGTCGCCCAGCGTACAACCAACGGTGGATTGGCTGGAACGCTATGAATTGCTTACCCTCAGTCCGTCGCTTCTCCGCAATCTGTTCAGGTGACCTAGTCAGCGCAAGCTTCTCATTCTAATCTTTTGCACTCTCTAAGTTATATTTACCGACAGGTACGCTGTACGCTCTTCGCTGATGATCACCCTGCTGAGCCGAACGGGCTACATACTCCTGATTGAAGCGACCACGTTTGATTTCACGCGCGATGGAAGCGTGATGCCGTCCAAGTTCTTTTGCAATGGCACGAGTCGACCATCTCATTTTCAATAGCAGTTCTAGTTTGCTGCGTTCAGTTATGCTAAAATGTGTGTAACCCATGTTGAGATTCTCCTTGTGTAATGGTTGTTGTGGTGACTCCATTTTACACGAATCTTCCATGGGATATTTTCATTTCAAACTGTCGCACTTCATATTACAATCCATCAAATACATAAACATGTTCCATATAAGAGCCTGCTTAGTAGTTTTGTTGTGTTTAGTCACTAAACAACACTACCGAAGCGAGGCTCTTTTCTTATATTTTTTTGGTATTGTAGCTTTTTATTTGTTAAGTTTACTTAATGGAAAATAAAAACATCTCATCTGTCACAAAACCCTATTATTTTTAGTTATATAGGCAGGAAGGAGGGGTTAAATGAATGAATCACGTAGTTCAGATGAGAACTTCGATATAGAAATAAAGACTGTGGTGGATAAGGTACAGGCAGGAGATAAGCAGGCGTATTCCTACATTATTCAAAGGTTCCAAAGACGGATATTTGTATACTGCTATTATCTCCTCAAGAGTCAAGAAGAGGCTGAAGATGCAGCACAGGATATATTTATAAAAGGGTTGGAGCATATCAATCGCTATTCGCATACAGTCTCATTGTCAGCGTGGCTGTATAAAATTGCACACAATCATTGCGTAGATTTAATTAAGAAAAGAAATAAAAATGATCAATCTTTAGTGGAGTACAAGGCGAACAGAGAGCAAGAACAAGATCACGGATATACGGAGATCATCCACGACTTGTTAGAACATCTAAATGTTGAAGAACGGCAAATTCTGTTGTTACGATCCCTTGAAGAGTACAGTTATGACGAGATCGCTGCCATTATGGATCTTAAACCGACAACGGTTCGGAAAAAGTATGAACGCCTTCGTAAAAAACTAATGAAGCCCATGAATAAGGGAGGGAAAGTCTATGAGCAACCGTTCAGAATTGGAGGATAAAGAGGTCGATTATTTGAAGAAGTTAATCCGAGAAACGCCTATGAGAGTGAATATAGTTAAACAGACGATGAAGCGGGTTGAAAGTAACGGCTTGAAAGACACAAGTGTTGATACGGTTGTACGGACAATGAAGCTAGTTGAAAGTAACAACTTGAGCGACAACACGCATCGGAGAAATGTACTCCGTAGAATAATGATAACTATGGCAACAGCAGTCGCGGTTGTTACCCTTGTCATGGGCACCAAATTTATTTCTCCAACAACGACTGCTTCCATACAACAGGGTTCAGTAATGGGTACAATCTTTAAGTATTCAAGTGACTATGGCTTGAAAAATGCGGATGAGAAGGGTCTTGTTACAACGCTTAATAGAAGTGTTACTCATGAGGGTTTTACATTGAAGGTGCCTGTTGTCGTATACGATGGTATCCGTGTAGCCATTGGGATTGAACGTCAGACTTCTGAACAGAAGTATCTAAAAGAAGATGTAGGAGGAAACATTAGTGACGTGAAAGTGTCGATTAACGGAAAGCCTCTCCAATCTTTGGACCCTTACGGTAAATCCTCTGATTTTTTTATAAATAATGGTATGTATATATATGATAATAACACATCCTATCTTCAAATTTCAGATATGCGTAACCAAGGAGGGAAGGCCTTCCCTGATAAATTCCAGTTGACGTTAACGATGACAGTGTCAGGAATTTTAGAGCCTTTTCAATTCAATATTCCGGTGGAGAACATGACCAAAGATATCGTAGATATTACGCCTTCTATAACTCGACAATATGAGACGATTAGTGTGACACTAAAAAAGGTTGAAATGACACTGATGACAACCAATATAACTACGCTTGTTAAGTTTCCAGAATCGATGAGTAAACACGAGTTACAACCTGATTTAGGGTTTGCTATTTATGATGATAAAGGTAATGAACTGAGAGCTGTTAGAAGTAATGTATGGTTTAGAAGCGGTGTTGGTAATGTTGATTTAATGGATTTCGGATATGAACCGTTTGTAACGATGCCTAAATCGATTACGATGAAGACATTTAAAAAAATTCGTAGTAAAGTCGATAAAAGTAAATTTATGCATGATGCGAATGGTGCAGAAATCAGGGTGTATTTCCCTGCATTAGAAATCACAATACCAATAAATCAAGTGAAGAAATAGCGCAATGGAAAGTGGATTCAGTTCAACACTAAAGAGAAGACTTTCGGTATAGATCCATGCCGAAGGTCTTCTTTTTATTTGAGAAATAATCTCGAATTATATAAAACAGGAAGATTGTTGTCCTTACGAAATATAGTTAACCATGTAAAAGATTATTAACAAAATAATCTCTGTATCCTTTTATAATAACAGCTATTTACGAACGGTAGGCGGTTTTCTGAATATAAATAAGTATGATTCCTGCAAAAACACTTGACAAAAAACACATTAGGAATTACTTTTGTGTAAGGAAATAAGTTTTGCGTTAAGGAAACAAATATGGTCGTGGTGAAATTATAAATCGTTAAATCGATTGAGACGATTCTACATACTAAAGAGAATATATAGGGGGAGAGAAGATTGCAGAGAAAAGTTTGGAAGCTGAAATTAGGGTTCATGATGATACTAGGTATGTCGCTTGCTCTTGTGTTATCGGCATGTGGTTCATCGGAGGACCATTTAGAAGAGAGTAATAAAATTAAAGTTGTTACTACAATTGGGCAGATCGCAGAACCTATGTCTATCATCGGAGGAGATCGCGTTCATGTAATAAGTCTAATGGGTCCTGGGGTGGATCCCCATCTATATAACGCTACGCAAGGGGATATTAAGAAGTTAGCAAGCGGGGACGTTATTTTTTACAGTGGACATCATCTTGAAGGGAAAATGGGAGAGATTTTCGAGCATATTGGCAAGACGAGGCCAGTTCTAGGGATTACGGAAGATGTTCCAAAGGAACAATTACTTAAAGATGTATCCGGAGCAATCGACCCACATATATGGTTTGACATTGACCTTTGGAAGCAAGGATTAGAAGCCGCAACAGAAGAACTAAAGAAATTCTCGCCAGAGGATGCAAGCTATTTCGAACACAATAAGAAAGTGTATTTTGCACAATTAGATGAACTAAAGATGGAGACACAAGCTAAATTGTCACAGATTTCAGAAGAAAAAAGGGTACTCGTTACAGCTCATGATGCGTTCGGATACTTGGGTCGGATGTATGACATGAAGGTAGTGGGACTTCAAGGGTTGAGTACCGAGGCTGAGATTGGCATATCTAACATTCAGACGACCATTGATCTGCTAGTTGATTATCAGATACCCGCTGTCTTTGTGGAAAGTAGTATCAACAAGAGCTCAATTACAGCAGTCATAGAAGGTGCTTTAAGCGCTGGGCTCAAGGTGGAATTAGGTGGGGAGTTGTTCTCAGACGCTATGGGAGCAAAGGGAACGACAGAAGGCACGTATATTGGAATGTACAAACACAATGTTGATGTAATTTATAATGCTCTAATAAAGAAAGGGTGAGTGACCATGGCTGTATTAACTGTAAATGATCTAACTGCTTCTTATCGGAAGAATAAAGTGCTGAATGATGTGTCTTTCAACGTACAACCAGGCTCGTTAACGAGCATTGTAGGTCCTAACGGAGCAGGTAAATCTACTTTATTGAAAGTGATGTTGGAATTGCATCCTAAACTTTCTGGCGATGTTTCGTTCTTCGGATCCACGCTTAATAAAATGAAGACGAGAGTAGGTTACGTTCCACAGCGGGGTTCTGTGGATTGGGATTTCCCAACAGATGCACTTGACGTTGTATTAATGGGATTGTATGGACGGGTTGGATGGTTGAAATGGCCGAAGCGCGAACATCGGGAGAAAGCGATGGATTCTCTTGAGAAAATGGGAATGGCCGACTATGCAGGACGCCAAATCAGTCAGTTGTCAGGTGGGCAGCAGCAACGTGTATTCTTAGCACGTGCCCTTGTACAAGAAGCTGATCTATATTTCATGGATGAGCCATTAGCTGGTGTTGATGCGGCTACGGAACAGGCGATCATGACGATTCTGAATGAATTAAGAATGAAGGGCAAAACCGTAATGGTTGTACATCATGACCTGCAAACGGTCGAGGATTATTTCGATCATGTGTTGTTGTTGAATCGAACGGTTGTAGCCCATGGCGTAACAAAAGATGTATTTACGAAGGACAATGTCTATCAAACGTATGGAGGAACACTCCGCTATATGATGGAGGCAACAACATGAATATATTATTGTCCCACAATGCACAATGGGTTATTGTTAGCACGTTAATTCTGGGAATGGCCTCAGGCATGATGGGGTGCCTTTCCTATTGGAAGCGGCAAAGTCTCATGAGCGATGCCTTATCACATGCCGCCCTCCCGGGTGTTGTTATAGGTTTTGCGCTGGTTGGTGTAAAGAGTTTACCGGTAATGATGTTAGGTGCGGCGATCAGTGCAATTATTGCTGCTCTCCTCATTCATTGGATCCGTTCTTCAACTCGAATTAAAGAGGATACAGCGATGGGGATCATTCTTTCTGTGTTCTTCGGTCTCGGGATTATGCTCCTAACCATGGTAAATAGAATGCCTGGTGGTAATCAGAGTGGATTAGATAGCTTTATTTTTGGTCAGGCGGCCTCGATGGTTCGTAAAGATGTGTACACGATGCTCATACTTGCAGTACTGGTGATGTTGGTCTTATTTATTGGATTTAAAGAGTGGAAAATATTTTTATTTGATCCAGATTTCGCGCGAGGACTCGGACTTTCAGGTCGATTGATGAACGGCATTTACTTAACAGTACTCGTACTCGTCATTATTACAGGAATTCAGGTCGTTGGCGTAATCCTCATGTCTGCCCTCCTTATTATTCCAGCAGTTAGTGCAAGGTACTGGACACAATCTTTTAAATGGATGGTTATCTTGTCTGGTCTATTTGGGGGTGGAGCTGGATTAGTAGGTACGATCATTAGTACGCTGGGTGAAGGTTGGCCAACTGGACCGTTTATTATCGTTACTTCATCTACACTGTTTGTCATCTCGCTTGTATTCGGTGCCCAGAAAGGGCTATTGATTCAAGCTTGGCAACTTCGCACACAGAGAAAAGTACATGTCTCTTCTTCACAATCTAATCTCACGCAAGGAGGAGAATAACATGTCGTATACTGCATGGATTTTACTCACTGCATCTCTTGTGGGACTGTCTTGTGGATTGATGGGTGTCTTTCTGATCCTTCGTCGGATGGCGATGATGGCGGATGCGATTAGTCATTCCGTGTTGATTGGTATCGTTAGCGCTTATCTTATTACACGTGAGCTGAGTGGTTGGCACATGATGGTAGGCGGAATCATTGCAGGTCTACTCACAGCAGTGCTGGTCCAATGGTTTAATTCACGTGGGGTGCAACAGGATGCCTCGATTGGTGTTGTGTTTACGACCCTTTTTGCCATCGGAGTCATTATGATTGCGACACAGGTTGGGAATGCACATCTTGATGTGAAACATGCACTTATGGGTGAAATTACCTTTGTACCTTGGGATCTCATCCAATTGTCATGGTTCGGTGCTATACCAGAGGCGACCTTAATTCTTATTATCGTGTTGATTATTGTTGTAATTGCAATTCTGGCCTTCTATAAAGAGTGGAAAATAACCTCATTTGATCCCATGCTTGCAGCTAGTATTGGAATTCCAGTGGCACTGATGCATTATCTGTTCATGTCACTCGTATCCATTACAACTGTTGCAGCCTTTGATGCTGTAGGAGCCATTATGGTTGTGGCCATGCTCATTACACCTGCGGCGGCAGCCTATTTATGGACAGATCGGCTATCTATAATGCTTATTCTGAGTGGAACATTCGGCGTTATATCTGCTATAGGTGGTTATTATATAGCGGTATTTCTAGATACCTCTATTTCAGGATCAATGGCTTTTGCAACGGGTATTGTTTTTATGATTAGTTTCTTATGTTCACCCAAACATGGGGTTCTTGCACAGCACTTTCGAACTGTTAAAATGTAACGTAAACCTTAGGTCAAGTGGAACAGGATTGATAATCCGTCATGTTGATTTGTTATACATGAGAATACGATAGCCCTCCGCAGTATGGAGGGCCATCTTTTCGTAGAGAGAGCTATCCGTCCTTAAGGGATGGTGTAGCCGTTTTTTCTTGGTTGAATCACAGAACATTCACAAAAGTACAAAATTTAAATTTTGTTGTAACTTTATTGCAACGTTTTGCCATTATGAATCGTCTATAGTTATGTAAGAGTCATTCATGGGAATATGAAGTGATTGAATAACTTTTCACAGGTAAATGTATAGTATGAAGTTGAATGTTGCGTAACGATTACGTAATTAAAGGAGAATTTCCATGAGAAAAAAATCGGCTCTAATTATGACGGTTATGATGGTTGTACTTTTAACGTTTATCACATCAGCTAGTGCAGTTGGGTATGAGCCAGTGCAAGTTAGTGAGGAAACAGTCACGGCTTATATTTCAAAGCTTGAACATAAAGAAGGTCAGCTATTTATTCAATCAGATGATATTCAATGGTATGAGGGTGAAGCTGCTAACAAGATTTTTTTGGAGCGTGAACAAGATACGGGTGACTTAGACGGTCCTCCAGATGGGTACTACATCATCAATGACAATGAAGAATTAACAACTTATAAAGTGTCCGACAACGTCGAAGTACTGATGCAAATTTATGATCGTGATGGTACGTACGAAGGAATGGATATCAACTGGAATGAACCTATCTCTCTAGATAAGTTTCAAACGCTATTCTCGAATACCGATATGATGGATATCAGTCAGTTCCCATATCATTTGACGATACAAGATGGCGTAATCATCCGAATTGTTCAACAATTCATTCCATAATATAGTTCTGGACAAACAAAAGACTGAACCTGGTGAAATTCATCGGTTCAGTCTTTTGTTGTATTCACAGCCTATTAGGACAAGAATATGGATAATTATGGGATATGAATTGAGAGCGATCATACAATAAATATAGAATAGTATGACGATGGGGCGTGACGGATCATGTCTAATTTGGATAACATCGAAATAAATACGGAGACACTTTCGAAGAGGTTCGCACATTTGGATCAACAAGGGCTCATTAATTTTCCAAGTATAGATAAGGTGACGATCATCTTGGAAATGACGGATCCAGCATGGGCGGTTCCTAGTATACAGCTTCTACTGCTTCATTCAGAACATCCGATTCGAATTATTGCGCTCCCCGGAAGCTTGGAATTCCCTCCTATACAGCAATATTTTGAAAAGGAGGCGCCCATTGAGTTCTGGTCCTACGAGGCAGGAATAGATCCAGTGAATCAAGCACTTGGAACTATTGAAACAACTTTTGCTGTTCTTATGGAAGATCGTATTATGGTTACACCAAGGTGGTTGTCAAGTTTGATCTGGCCATGCTTGGATGAAGAGCGTGTGATGGTCGTGTCCCCAATGTCACCTTCTGAACAATTAGATGGGAAGCTTAATTTGTGGTTCCAATCTCATGCTGATCTCGTGAGTTATGCAGAAGATCACCACCCGAGAAATCAAGGGTTGTGGCGCCAAGTGCCGGTACTCACTGGATCTTGTCTATTGTTTCGTAAGGAGCTAATTAATGAATTAGGAGGTTTCGATCCACTCCTTCGTTCACGTGAATTGAAAGTTGTGGATTGGTGTCTGAGAGCTCGTATGCTTAACGGGCAGTTAGCGTTGTGTGAAGATGTGTATGTGCAGGCGCTCCATTCGCTTGAACCTAGACGAGGAGAGAAGATTCTCTCTGACGAATGGAATGTATTTTGTTCGAAATGGGGAGTGGAGAGGAATTCTTATCCTTTGAAGTACTTATCTGAACTGAATATTTCTGAGTGTTCAATGGAACCTTTCATATCGCTTATTTATGATCCGTATTATATAACAGTGATTGTGCTAGTGAGTGAGGTATTCCCTAACAGATTAGAATCGTGGTATCAAATAAACCTTGAACAGACGTATAGCCGAATTCAATGGATTGGCGTTCTACTAGGCACGCATCAGGAACAACCTCTTAGTGATTCAGAAATGTGGGGTAAGTTAGACGCCTTGATAAAGGTACGTGAAGTAGAACAATGGCATGAGGCGCTGGAAGCGGCACTCATATTAGTTAAAGGAGAAGCCATCATCTTCATAAACTCATCTCGTGCTTACGAATCGGACTATGTAACACGGGTAGTAGACTTTATGTACCGTGAATCCGCTGATGTTGTTGTCAATACAGGAAAGGGTATTCCGAACTTACATGCCCAGGTTCATATTCCCCAAGAGCCATTACCCGTCCCTCTTTCTCTAACAGCACATCGCTGCATAGAAGATGTTGGATCTTACGTGAAGTCAATAGAAGAGTTTTATTTCATCCCTCGTTCTTCACTACGAGCGGTATATTGGACAAAAGGAATGGAGGATGAATAGTAGGAATTTCCAACGAATGGGAGGTTCGGCATGAAATATATGATATTTTGTCACAATGGTTGGGGTGATTTCTCTTACAAAAGAATGCTGAAACTGTTGCCTGACCGGGAGGAGGTTCTTGTTGTTGGAGACGTGATGGCGCAGGATGAACTGGATTATGGCGTGGATTCAGTATCTTTAACCAACATGCTATCACTGGATCTAACGGAATATTCCGTCATTGTGTGTTCTCCCTATTGGTTGCAGACTGTCATCCCGCTACAACCCAGGTATATGATTGCGCTTCTAGAAAGGTGTCCAAATGATCAAGATGCTGAAATGTGGAATAAATATAGTGAACTTCTAGCAGCACAAGCAGATATCGTCGGAACGGCCTCGGAGAGGATATATTTGGAGCAGTGTCTTCGCCGAGAGGGCATATTCTTGTTAAGTGGTGAAAGCCCCCTTACCTATGGCGCGGTAAGCTATAGGCAAGATACGTTATTTCTAAACGATTATGAGTCGATCTGGTTCGAGGCCTTATCGTGTTTGAATAAGGGAGAACGACTCGAACAGTGGGTTTGCGTGCAATGGGGAATAAGGTGCAAATATTACGTTGATTTGGTTACGGAGTATCCCAACCATGCAACGATAAGTTATATGGCTGCAACATATCTGTATTTATTAGGGAGAAGTCCAGAAGCGGTTCATTATTTAGTCAATTCATTTGAACAGATGGTACTTCATGATTATTTAGACTGCTTACACTCTCATTATCGATTCTTCTCCAGTATGGCTGCACAGACAGGGGAGCTTGTAAAGGCAATCAACATATACGCCGTTTCAGTATATTCTGAAGAAGATCGCTTGAAGGTGAATGAGCTGTGGAATTGGTTAGAACATGGGAAAGTCGATTTGGTAAAAGCTGAAATATTTAGATTGAATGAAGACTATGCATCTGCCATTCGGACGTTAACGCCGTTAAATACGTCAGAATCGAAATCGTTATTACGGAACAATTATGTGCAGACCTTTTGTTATGAGGATGTTCTGAGATTGACAGAAGAATCTTCATTAAGTCATGAGGAGGATGGTGGAATCAGTTTTGTCGATAACCAGTTGATCCAAGGAACGGTTCATATGCTACATAACAGGCATTATGAAGCCGTTACCGCCATCCTTACAGCAACGACTGTGGAGCTGAGCGCCTTACAATGGCTATCTGAAATGTCTTCTTATGAAGAGTCAGCAGAGCGAATGTTAAGGAGTACAGCCTATGAACAATAATCCAATTCGTAAGACAACGGGTAATCGACTAACGGCCATGATGCAAGTTCGCAATGAGTCGAAGCGCTATCTAGCATCTGTGTTACACGATTTAAGTGAGTTTGTTGATGAAATTGTCATTATAGACGATGCAAGTACCGATGGAACGTTTGAATTGTGTCAGTCTTTTGCCAAGGTGACAAGACTAATAAAGTTGGATAAGTCTGAATTTAACCACGAGTGGCAATTAAGACAAAGGCTGTGGGATTTGGCAGTGTCTACAGATCCTGATTGGCTATTAGCTGTAGATGCAGATGAATTTTACGAAGAACGTGCCAAGGTACACATGAGAGAACTGATTAATCAGGACCAATATGATTGGGTAGGGTTTCGTGTCTTTGATTTCTGGGGAGGGTTAACTCATTACCGGGAGGATGAGTTTTGGCGAATTCATGAGAGGCACACGCGATTACTAGTACGATATTTACCGGATTTCTATTATTTTTATCCGAGAATGGATCATCACGTCCCGAGACTTCCACTTTCTTATGCTGTATTACCTGGATTTCTAGCGGAACTGAAGGTGAAGCATTATGGATGGGCTGTTTCCAAAGAGGAGCTATATGAGAAATATGTACGCTACATGTCTAACGATCCTAATGGAGAATGGGGCAGTCTTGAACAGTACCAATCAATTCTCGATGAGCATCCAACATTGATCGAATGGAAAGAGGATCCCTTATGAAAGAGATCAGTATACTCACATCTCATTTGTTTAATTTGAATAGTGACAGCCCATATGTCATCCCAGGTGGGGGGCTAGAGCGGTACATATGGGAATTATGCGAGACGATTCAAGAAATGGGAATGAAGGTAATCGTTCATCAACTAACTTCCATAGGCTCTTTTCATAAGAAAATAGGAAATATAGAGATTATAGGACATCGAGTACAAGAACAAGAGACGGTCGATAAGCTAGTGCAATTATCAGAAGCGGTTGACGGACTTCTTATTTATGTTGGTATAGAAAAGTTGGGACATTCATTTCCATACCAACGCGGAAGTATTGGAATTAGTTATAGTGTATTAACGGATCAGATCAGTGTTGCCGAATGTTCATTCATTGAGGAGCGTAGAGACTCTACTTATAATCGTTTGCAGCAAGTTATAGCGCTTAATTCATTTTCACTCGGACGCATTCGTAGTTATAACCGTGCAAATGAGCTTCGTCAAGGTATCGTTATTCGTCAGAGTGTGGATACAATGAAATTCAAACCAGTTCTACATTGGTCTGAACCAAAAAATTGTTTACGGATTGTATTTCCAAGGTTACTGGATCAGGGAAGGGAGATCGTTAACACACTTCTTATGATTGATCGAATTTTACAGGCCTATCCTGAAGTGATTGTTGAATTTGCGAATGACTCTGAAGAAGAGAACGAGTATACCTATGCCTTTAGACTCTGGTTGAAGGATCATCCGCATAAAGATCGCTTGGTGTATGAAAAGTACGTTTTTCGTAAAATGGATGAAGCTTATCGGAAGGCTGCTATCGTCGTTATTCCTTCTTTTTTTAAGGAGGGGAGCGCATATTCCTGCCTTGAAGCGATGAGTTGTGGTATTCCAGTGATTGCTGGTAATCGTGGTGGAATGAATGAATTCTTGGTGGATGGTTATAACGGTTTATTAGTCGATCCGTTCGAAGATCCTTTGTTTATAGGAATCTGTAGATTGTTAGATCATTCTGATGAACGAAGATATTTGGGATCTAATGCACGGAGAATGGTTAGTGCCTTTGATAAGAAAGTGTGGAAGTGGCAATGGAAGAAGTTATTTCAAGGTATGTTAGATGTCGATATAGGATCGAAAGAGAAGAGGCCAGCAGATTGAGCCTTTCGGAATATGAGAAGAGTCCAATGGATCGATATGTTGAAGTTTATAGTAAGCGAGAGCTACAAGAGGAATCGATTCACCCGAGAGACGTAAAGCATCCTCTATTCTCCCATTCATTTCAGAGGTTTCCCCACAGGCTTGTGCAATAGAAGCATAGTATAACCATTCGGATGTCTCATAGGATATTCGGGTCTCTTCATCGGTCTGAACGTTATTTGATTGATGACTTTGTTGAGAGAAGATTTGACACCATTGTTGCTGGACAGCAAGAGGGGATTGAAGTAAACCTGCAAGTGTGGATTGAGGAAGTATGGACCAGCGAATATCAGGACTTGAATTTCGGAATAAGGTCAGTAAAGTGTTCCAAGAACCAGTCTGGATTAATAATTGTATACAGTATTCAAGTGTCTGTTGGTTTAGAGGATATTCGAAATGGTCTTCCAGTCGTAGCTGTAAGGTAATCATTTCTGATTTGAGATGAATTAACTCATTCATCCAGTGGATCGCTGCTTGAGGGCCTTCCGATTCGTACGTTATTGCCCACAGATAGGAGAGAATCATTGGATGATTAGGAAAGGTGAGAAGCAGTTCTTCTAGCCTCTTACAACATTCTTGATGGTTACCGTGCTGTTGAATTAGTAATGTATCTATAATGGTTGCTGGTTCTGTTGGAAGGTATGATCTCAGCTGAGCAATCCATGGAGCAGATCTGCTGTTTAGTGCGGAGGGAGTTAGGAACATTAGGATATCAGGGTTTAGCGATTTATGATATTTGGCTGTTATGAGTAACAGACGAGGGAATTGGTTAGATAACAGACATAAGGGAACGATGCTCTTCCAAGTCGGGACATAATTAGAGCGGAATTCAAGTGATTGTTCATAGTGGCTCAATGCTTCTTCAAATAGGAGCATCTGTTCACATACCTTTCCAGCTATCCAATGAGTCCGATAGGTACCGCTACCAGATGATGAACTATATTGGATAGAAACGTCACCGACGGATAGTGCCTTTTGAAGATATTCATAGGATTGAGAAAAACGACCCTGTTCGGCTAAAAGGAGCGCATAAGTTTCAAGTAAATCCGTGAAATCGGGGTATAATCTGGCACCCTCTAAGAGGATGTGCTCTGATTGTTCAAGCTGCTTACACATTTGCAAAGCATAAGCAGATTTTAAATATATGTCAGATGTAAAACCTGTGTGTGGAGGGAGTTGCTGTAATAAAGGGAGCAAGACCTTCACTGCTTCTTCATAATTACCTAATTGATAATACTCAGTGCCTAATGCATAGAGTAGGGGAAGATGATCGGGCTGCTGTTGTAAACTATGTTGGATGATCGATAAATTACGGTTTCCTTTATCTTTACGATCAAGTTCATGCTGTAAATAGCCAAAGTGTTTAATGCGTAATTGTGAATTTGTAATGTTAGCATCAGGAATTTCCCAGATACTTGGAGCTACGCTCTCATGAATACGATCACAGTATGTGATGCGTTTATCATTTCTAAATAATCTACACACAGAATCAGTAACATAATTGTGATCTAATATCTCACCTACATAGCTTCTCAAAGATATAAAGTACCCATAGTTATTGTCATGGGTGTTAAGCAAAGTACTCAACTCTTCTAGTTGCCAGTTATCTGTTTGCTCATCAGCATCTAACACCAGAATCCATGGACAAGACGCCTGTTTAAGTACGATATTTCTTACTTTAGAGAAATCATCTTCCCAAGGAATATGCATGACTTGCGCTCCGAACTTGCGCGCAATGCTAACACTCTCATCATCTGAGCCCGTGTCAGCGATTATAATTTCAGATACGAGATGATGAATAGAAGCTAAGCATCGCTCTAAATGAAGTTCTTCATCTTTCATAATCATACATAGGGAAATATCTAACTTTGGCATGTGAGGAGATCTCCTTCTACTTGCTTCGTGGTAAGGGTAACAGGAGTCGCACGCGGTGGATGGCTGAAAAGTGTGGGGAGGTTGGCTCAGTTCGGCTAAGTAGAGTGTCCGCAAGAGCTGTCCAAGTACAACCGAGATGATAAGCTTCATTTATAACGGACTCAGAGATTTGCATAGGGTCGAAGATTCCATCTTGGATTTCTTCCGTAGAATGCGATTGAACAGGAGTTGTACGTGTTTCATTCTGATAGCGAAGTTCCCATTGTCGAAGAAGGTCAAAGGCTTTAGCTTCTTGCCCAAATTGATAAGCATACGGAATTCCTAGGGCAAGTACTTCCTGATTAATATCTGAAATGTGAAGTTGGTTAGAAGATATCAGACTTCGCCATGAGGCATTGAATTCATCGGTCTTCTCCAATTGTGAGGCGAGTGTCTCGGCTGCTTGATAGGAACCATCTAATGCTAACCATTGGATGATCTTTCTCCGCATCTTCGGATTCTGAACTTGGACTGAAAGGTGATTATTTAAAAATTCAGGAATATCTTGTTCCTGATCTAAACATTTAAGAACTCGGAATATTCGGTTCGATGTCTGCACCCAGTCTCGTTGAAATAATGCACTTTTCGTATACCATGATATTGCTTCTGTATCATGACCTATTTCTTCAGCTATTTGTCCAAGCATATTGCAAGATAGATAGGTTCCAAGGCCGGTTTCTGTATGATAGTGAGTGGGAGCGGGACCCAATTCAACGGCTTGTATTAGAACTGATTTAGCTTTATGAAGTTTACGATTAGCAAATAAAATAGCCCCTTTAAGGTGAAATAGATCAGTATAATCAGGAAATAGGATAATCGCATGGTTACAACATCTCAGTGCTTCATCTACTTTACCTAGGGCATATTGGCATCGGATTTCATATTTATGCAGTAAGTGATCATAACTAGTATCAGACACAACAAGTTCCATGGACTTGTGGATATGAATCAATGCGTTCTGATATTCGCCTAGTCGTATGCATTCAACGGCCATATTGAAATGTTGAAAAGGGTCATTAGGTGATCGGAGAAGTTCTTTCGCAAGTAATGTTACATTTCTTTGTATTTTATCTTTCTCGATCACTGTTTGATCTGCATATCCATAATGGTGAATGATGATTGTTGAGAGGTGCAGTGCAGCGTTCGGATGATATTCGGTAATGGCAGGCGCAATTTGTTCATGAATAATGCCACGAAAGAGATGCTCAGGTCGATTTCGAAACATTCTTAGAATAGGATTAACTGTCGCGGTCGGGGTTGATTTGTCTTTTCCGATATGGTTATGAATTCGTACGAAAAACCCCTCATATTCCACATGTTTAGCACACAGTTTTAATTCTTCTTTGCTGTCATGATCCAATTCCTCATCCGCATCTAAGATAAGAATCCATGTTCCTTTCGCCTGAGCAATCCCTATATTACGAGCGGCTGCAAAGTCTGAATTCCAAAGAAATGTGATAACCTTTGCTCCGTAATGATTAGCGATTTGGATTGTAGAATCCGTAGAACCGGTATCCACCACGATAATCTCGTCAACAACCTCTTGAACACTTTCAAGACAGTTGGCTAAATGCTCAGCCTCATTCTTTACAATCATGCAAAGGGATATAACAGGATTATGATTGGGTTTATTCATGGCGGATTTCCTGTGTCTTTGCAGAGGGACATCTTGTGGTATGCCATCCTGTACGATTCAATAAAAGAATAGCCGATTGAATTGAGCGAAGATCTTCTTGTAGAGGACTGATAAGTTGGTTATCAGCTAAACTGAGTGCTTCTAAGATATATGACTCTGCGAGATGAAGGTAACAGACGGATACTGCGGTTATTATTTTCTCATCTTTAGAATTGTTCTGAAGAAGCTGTTCGAACAATTCAGCAGCCTGGGAATAATGGCCCTTATCAACGAGAATTTCACCTAAGTAAATTCTAGCTTCATAATCAAGTAGATCTTGTTGTAGCAAAGATAGTAGCATATCCGCGGCTGTCATCGTATCTCCATATAAATATAGTGTTTTGGCATAGGTAAGCTTACCTTCTGGGAAATGCTCGATGAGACGTTGGGCTATTTCTGGTTGGTATAATGACACCGCTTGACGAACGAGATGCATTACAAGATCTAATATATCTTTTGGGTAATCATGGTCGGTCGTGTCCGAAGGTATCTGTAATAATTGGTCCACAAACTCATATCTTTTGCACATAGGTAGGGACATTTTTGAGTATAAGCTATCTTGAAGTTCGCCCAGGTCTTGTTGCCATTGACAAATTGACCACATATGACAAGCGGCAGTTAGTTCATCATAGGAAAGCCGGGAGACATGTTGGTTGAAAAGATTAGATGCATCATCGAAGTGAGAGATTGTTATTAGTGCCGCGCATACGGCTAATAGGATGCTTGGTTCAGAGACATAAGATGGCTGCGAGTAACTAGCAATAGACTCGTGAGCTTGTATTTCGTTCAGTGCTTCTATTATTGGGATGTGATCTTCCGTTGTAATGGGATGTACGATTTGTTGTAGTAAAGTATGGATGTCATCATTTGGCACGTCTAGATGTTGAAAGCTTGAAGCAATACCTTTTAGTGCAGGGATATTTATTGAATTGAATTGAAGTGATTGATGAAATAGACGGGCCGCATCTGCCATTCTTCCTAATTGATGTGCGATCATTCCCATATGACATAGTGGAAGATAATTTGCCACGCCCATTTCGGTGATGTAGAGCGGGTTCTGTGTGCCGATCGTACAAGAAACCGCGTTCTGATAAGCATCGTATGCTCTTTCAAGTAAACCCTGTCGTTCTAAAGATTGACCAAGTAAGAAATGAAGGTCGGGATAATCTGAGTATCGTTCCAATTCGTGAATTAAGAGAATATCCATTTGTTTCGTTAGGTTCTGTTCGTAATAAATTTTACATAGATCTCGGATTAAATTAGCACGGTAAGACTGATTATTGGGTCCAAGGGATAAGCTTTGTTCTAGGTAAGCTTGTGCTAGTTCTAATTGACCTGCTTGGCAGTAGGTAACTCCCATATTATATAAAAGAAAAGGATCATCTGGCGTTTCCTCTAAAGATATCCGAAGTAATGCTTCATTGCGTGCTACTTTGTTCTTGTTGTGTAGGAACTTTGGCAAATAACCAAAGTGTGTGATCTGAATATCTGAGGAAAATATGGCTGAGTGTCCGTGTTTCTCAATGATCGAAGGTTCGACTTGCTCATGAATGATTCCTCGAAATTCATAGTCTCCATCTCTTCGAAATAGTCTGAGCGCTTGATGTATAACACGATTCTCAGGTTGGCTGCTCACTAAATTATCAATTGTAACCGTTAAGGCTTGAATATGAGATTCGATGGATGTTAGCTGTTCTTTGACGATGTGCAGCGGGGTTAAAAGACGTTCGTCCGCATCTATTACCAGAATCCATTTCGTATTCGCGTGGCGTAATGCTTCATTACGAGGCTTGGAGAAATCATCTTCCCAATCGATGGTTATTACATGTGCTCCATAAGAGCGAGCAATGTTAACGGAAGAATCCTTCGAGCCGGTATCGACAACGATGATTTCATCTGCATGTTGTACACTTTCCAGACATTGTGGTAATAATTCTGCTTCATCTCTTATGATGATGTGAACTCCAATAGAATGTTCATTCATGGGTGTGCCTCCTCACGCAGTACGGTTATGCTAGGATCAACTTCTGCGAGATATGTTAGTTATATTGGAAAAGGGATTATACATTCATGTTGCACGAATAAAGAGTACATGGAAGACCATGTACTCAGAAGGTTCGTGACATCATATGAAATTAGCAGAAATTAGGTTCCTTGTGCGTTGAAAATAACGTTAATGGTCGAGGTGGTTGCTGGGTTCGCTGAAACATATGACACGCGAGTATATTTCAAGAAGCGGGATGGGACGAGTACATCGATGGCACCTGCTGCTAGTGGGTTATCACCATTGGTATCAACGTAATAATTGGTACCGTCTGCGCTAATTTCAAGCTGTGTATTAACGGGGTTTGCGCCGGTATTCCGTATGAAGAACGAATATGTGCCTAGCACACTTGTGGTGACAGCTGGTAAAGAGGTAAGAACGTTAGTTGTTGCAATACCTAGAGTAGATTGTTCAATAAAGCTTCGTTGTGAAATGGAAGTTACGCTGCTTAACGTACCGGCAGTAATGGTTGTGCCGAGCACACTGGTGATAGTCCCGTTTAGTATATTGGTAACCGTACCCGCGGAAGATAAAGTACCTGCGGTAATAGTAGCCCCAAGCACACTGGTGATAGTCCCGTTCAAGATGTTAGTAATCGTACCAGCAGAAGATAAAGTACCTGCGGTAATGGTAGCACCCAGTACGCTAGTGATGGTCCCGTTCAAGATATTCGTAACGGTACCCGCGGAAGATAAAGTACCGGCAGTAATGGTAGCACCAAGTACGCTAGTAATGGTCCCGTTCAAGATGTTGGTAACCGTACCCGCAGAAGATAAAGTACCTGCAGTAATAGTAGCACCTAATACGCTAGCGATAGTCCCGTTCAAGATGTTGGTAACGGTACCCGCGGAAGATAAAGTACCAGCAGTAATGGTAGCACCAAGTACGCTAGTAATGGTCCCGTTTAAGATGTTAGTAATCGGATGCGACGAAGATGACGT
>NZ_LVJH01000048.1 GCF_001637205.1 Paenibacillus glacialis | reverse complement strand
TGTTGGTATACCTAGCAGAACATCAAATTCTTCATTATCACGTGTATCCGCTCTAATGACAGCATTCACATTCGGATCAAAATCAAGCCCATTCATGGTCTCTCCAGGAGATGGATCTGTACATTCTACACTTGGATCAGGATCTGTTGGTGGATCCTCACCTACGGTGATAGTAGCAGAATCAGTTAAGGTATAAACCCCCGATTTCCATGTTGCTGTTATAGTTGTTTGACCTCTAGCTACTGCCGTAACCAATCCAGTAGGAGATACGGTTGCAACTGACTCATTGGAGGATTTCCATTCTGTTTCACTTCTTGTTGTCACATCCGTTGAAATCCAGTTTCCTCCTTCCGTTGCTTGTGTTTTCACTGTTGCTTTTTCCTGCTTAGTGCCATTTACCCGCAGGACAGCATCTGCTATGACAAAGATTTCTTTTGTTTCTTCAATTGTACCTTCCCATAAAATATCCAAATTAATAAAGTAGGTCATATGTGATTTAGTTCCAAAAGTACCTCTATCACCAGTGGTATTTCCACCTAGATGCATCCGCGTTGTAAAGGTCCCATTTCCTTTTGAAAATCGTGATACCGTTGGAGGAATACTATCTCCTCTCCTCTTGAATGCTTTGATATATTCTACATCGCGGTGTTGTCTGGGTACTTTCGCTATCGGATAATCACGCCCAAGCGTATCTTCAAATACTTTATCAGGATTATATGTAGGACTTTCAAGCTCAATCACCGCGTCAACGTCCGTAAATACCGGTACATCTCCTGAGGGAGTTGATAAATTTGCAAAAGGTCCATAATGATTAGGAGCTAAATCATAATACCACTCCCTCGCATCACTTTGATATAAAGTTGCTTTTAAGTGAGATTGTTTCCATGATCGTACCGGAATAATCCATTTTTGTCTTTTTCCAGGGTTAGCGCCAACTAAGTGTGGAGCCTTAAATACCGGCAAGGGTAGCGTTTCGACTACGTCGTCTGCTGCACTCGCAATTCTTACACATAGTAGAGTGATTGCTAGTAATATACTTAATCCTAATCGTATTGTTAGTTTCTTATCAAGTATTATCCTCATTTATAGGAATTTGGAATTGTTAGCTCAAATTCACTTCCATCCTTCGTCTCCAATTCGACTGGACTGTATCTATTCTCTTTATCAAAGCCGCTCGTTGTCCATAACCTCTGTTCCACGCCTTTTAACAAGTAGGTATTAACATTATTATGTGTCATACGTTCAACGCCGTATTTCTCAGGTGCATTTCCTGAGAACGCTCCACCTATAGCTAGAGATTGGCTGTTAGAACTCATCATCATGTCTGAACCTAACTTATCCTTTTTAGATTTAATGGTCATTTCTACCATAGCTGTATAATCATCATCCTGATCTCTTTCCCAATCCAAGAACATTGATGTGTAAATACTTTTACTTGTTGCATTTTTTTCTATGTCTAAAACAATCATCCGATACACTTTTATATCCGCCACATCATATCTCATTTTTACATCTTTCCCAATAATATCTGTGAAACTCATTCCATCTCTTCTATATCGGAATGGCGTAAATGATGTCACATTTGTTCCTGTTAGTCCTACTTCCCGAAGCTCATTCAATCCCACAAAATCGGTAGCCGCCTTTGTCTGTACACTTTCATATCTAAGAAGAATAGTAGCTGCTTCCGCACGTGTCGCTTTCCCCTGCAAACCGAATTTCCCATCTGGATACCCACTAATCAATCCTGTTCCCAGGGCAACAGATACATAAGGATATTGACTCTTCACGATACCGCCCTTGTAGTACTCAACAATAGGAATAACGGTATCTTTTGTATCTGACAATGCCTTCTTGTAATCTGCATCTTTCGTGGCCAGAGCAGAAGTCATCCATTTGGACATTTCGTAGCGCGTGATCTCCGTATTCGGTTTAAATCCAGTTGCATAGTCTTTCACATCAATAATGCCCTTTGCTATCGCCGTGTTCACTTCTTGTTGACTCCAATGGCCTTGAAGATCGGCAAACTCCCCTTTCCCCTCTACTATTACGTTATCCGATACACGGGACATAAGAGCAGCAAATTCAGCTCGTGAGACCGAGTTTTTGGGTTTGAAAGTTCCATCGGGTAACCCCTTGAAGTATCCTTTTGCAACTGATGTATCAATCGCTTGCTTAGCCCAAAATGATACGGGTACATCTGAGAATCCACTAGCATTTACTGCCGTGACCGGCTTTGCTGAAATCATCATAGAACTTACACCAATTACCCCACACAATAGAGCAGTCATGTATTTTTTCATTTTTTATTCCTCCTCTAATTTATAAATCTCATTTATATCATCGTTAGGTAATAGAATGAATATCATTCGGCCATTCTCATATTAATATTTGATATGGGATTCATACCCTTTTTCGCCTTTACAATTCTACTATATTCATTTTGAATTAATTGTCGTTTTATGTATTATTTTATTATATTTTTATCATTGTTGTCGGATTCTTGTCGGAAATGTAGGTCTATTTCCCGTATGTTTGAGGGGAAACGTAAACCAAATAAAAGAAACCTTGAGAGGCAACGCCCAAAAGTTACGTCACACCTGACAAATACAACCTTTCTGAAAAGGATTATAGAAACCCAATACGCTTCCGTAGTTCTACTATAATACAGTCAGTTGCGGGTAAATTTTAAAAACGCAAGAAAACAAAAATAACAAAAGCAGGTCAATCATGGTTGTATCTGACCATAATTAACCTGTTGATGTACGATGTAACTACTACACGCTTTTTAGGTTATACTTTTCAAGCATTTATGTACGTATAAAAATCAAGAAAATATTGTAGTGGTATTACATGAGTTAAGTGTGTTATTGGTTAAATAATAGATTCATTCGGCACTGGATAGCCCTCATCGAAAAAGAAACCTTGAAAGACATGTAACCCATCAAGGTTCAAACAACTCATTTGATATTATTCAACAGAAATGAACCTAGAATGAACAAAATCCGCCAACCAAACTGCATTATTACCTCGGTAAAGCTTTATCCCTTCATTTGAAGCCTTTTCAGCGTGAACCTTTAGCAGTACAGGATGTGAGTCTTTACGTTTTCCTACTAAATTCCTTGCTGTCCCATGATAAAGAATCGAAGGAGGAATTCCAACTTTCTTAAGTACTTTTTGAGGCACAGAATGACCGTATAATGCTCTTATCCTCTTATTCAAAATCTCATGCCGTTTTTTATCTGATGCATCAACCATCCTTCTCAAATCACTTTCGGTTATTGATTCCCACTTCTTATCAGTATGTAGTGATAGAAGTAAATGTTCAATATCTACCCAACCCTCACTATCCAACTCTAACTCATATTCACCAGGTGCATGACGTAACGCATATGAAACCTCTTTGCTAAGTTTTGAATAATCCAATGGCACATCACCCTACTATAATATTTGTGAACAAAAATCCTAAAAGAGAAGCTAATTCTCTTTTGAGATTTAGAGTTTTGTTACTCAAACTCAATCATTTCATCTATTGCATCTTTAAACCAATCCCAGAATGTAGGATGTGATTTACGTTGTTCATAACCAGAAGTTGCAAAGTCATGGATAATCTGCACTTCTTCACTCTTTCCTATTTCAAAACAAGCAATGTCATCGTTATCATCCCTGCGAGCAAAGGGGATTAACAATCGATCTGGATATCTCTTTTGTAATCCCTTTAATCTTTGAAGTGCCTGATCCTCATTCATTATATACCATAAATCAAAATCCAATATATTAAGTCTAACTGCCTTTAGGAAGTCATCAGGATATTTAAAATCCTTTGGTAATTGAGAAGTATCTGGCAATTTAAATCCCATGCTTAGTTACCATCCCTTCCAGTAATATTTGACCCGTTAGGATACTTATTTTTCTACGCAGCACCTTGTTTACCAATTCTTAAATTAATGGCTTCTTCCCATGTTGTAGGAACACCTTTCTTCGTCGTAAAACGGTCAATATAACCATCCGGCAACGGTGTATTTGTATCATGAACAATAGCCTTAACATCAACGTTTGCAAATTTCGCCGATAATACACGAGTATTATCAATAGTGGTCAATTTCCCATCTGGCATTCTGACAACTTCAATAGGAGAACCTGCCCATCCGTTTGCCTTCATACTTTCTATTATCTCTGCTGCGTCATTCACTTTATTTTGGCTAAATCGAATATCATTCGGGTTGATTGTCTGAACATTACCCTTACCCTCAGATACCCCATCAGGACACGCTCCCTTCATTAATCCCAACGGATCAATATAACGAATCGGGTCTCCATTGACATACGCATAGCGGTTCAGCTTCTGTCCATCCATCAGATCTCCACGCAAGATATCTCGGTTCAAGAAGCGTTGTAGCACCGGATGGTAGTACCGTGCCCTCATATAATAGAGTCCGTTTGGATCAGATTGCACACCGTCCCTTCCGTTATAGCCAAGGGTTGGTTGGTCTTTCCTTCGTGCTTTTCTAATTCGCCGTAAGGTCCATAGGTAAATCGGTCGGTCAGACTACCTTGTTCATCTGTTAACAGAATACTACTACTTGGAACAACAATACCTTTACTCATATCCTAAGTTATTAAACAGAGAACACCTTGAATAAGCACATTTATCCAAGGTGTTTTCTACTAATCTAATTTCACATACCACTGATACATATATGGGAGTTCATCATCAAATACCACAGTTCCCAACCACTCATCCTCATCTTGAAATACGAGTACTCGCTCGTTGGGTACTACATCTAACTTCATCACTTCTTCATGTGATAATCCTGGATTACTCGGTCCAAGATAATTAAAATTGCAATCAATTTCAAACCTTTTCATGTACATTCTCCTTAACTCACTTCCACTTGTTTGGAACTATATTGAATATTCTAGATAACGCTTCTGCTTGTTCCTTTGTCAGTGGTGTATTGGGTGGAATAATTGAACCATGTAGCGAGTTATTTTTCGTTGGATCTTTAATAACATCCCAACCCTCACCTAATCTTCTGATATCTCCTACTGTAGTTACTGTAAGACTACCATTTTTAAAAGCTTCAAGCGTTGTTGATAGTTCATCTAAATTGTTAGACCCAGTATTACATGAAATGTGACCCCGTGCATCTTTATTTTGATTTAAGAGTAAATTATCAGGGCTACTTTGACCCCCTCTAACAACCAAAGCATCGTCATCAAGTTTACCCTTACCCTCTAATCTTAGATTAACTCCAATATTATCCCCAGCAGTAGGACGATCAAGATGATTACGATCGCGGTCTGGTATCTTATCACCACATAACCCCTTCATTAATCCCATCGGGTCAATATAACGTATCGGATCTCCGTTTACATATGCGTAGCGATTCAACGTCTGCCCATCGATCAGATCTCCACGGAGGATGCCTCGGTTCAAGAAACAACAATTAACCTTGAAGACAAATAGCCGTCAAAGATAATCTTGGGGTATTCCTTTTCAATTGGTAGATGGATCAAACCGAACCAGTCTTTGCTTGTTTTCCAAATGCATTTGCATCAAACGAAACATCTACTCCTTCCATGTTTAGCCCCAAACCGAAATTTTTTAACGAATTTCGGACTATATTAAAGGGCAAGGTGGCTATCCTAAAATGTATCTTACCTATATATATGTTGACTGGTCGTCACCAGATTGTTTTCACACTATAATCATCGTTACCGTTACTATGGTCAGTTAAGTTGCGGACAAAGTGCTATTTTTTTGTTTGACTCCCCTTAATATAGTTGTCATACACTGGCTTCTTGAAAGTTGCGTTTCATGTCATGTCCTTCCCACCGTCCATATCGCTGTAGGGTATTCTACAGTTGCGAATGAATTTGAAAAAACCGTAAGAAAACGAAGATAACAAAAAAAACAGATCAATCATGGTGGTATCTGACCATAATCGTCTTATTAATTGTATCTGTATAGCGTTATCACACTTAAAGCGATTATGTGCATACAAAGGAAATCTAGAACTCCTTGTAGGGGTTTACATGGGATAAGTGTGCTATTGGTGGATAAACTATTCATCTGTCACTGGGTGTCTACCAAAAAAAACCTTGAACAGATAATATCTGCCCAAGGTAACTTCATTAGATTGTATCGTCAACTGCTTTTTTTAATGCTGTAATAAGTGAGTTAGTCTGATCTTTGTCTAACCAAATTTCTAAATCCCCACCCATTCTCTGAGAAACACATAAACCAATCTCTTGTTTATCAAAAACACTTACAATAATAACTCCTTGATTTTCTTCATCTGCCGAATCTACTACAATTGTTGCAATTTCATTCCTTTTTCCATCCATTCTTTCATCCCCTATTTATTTATATCATGGAATCTCATCACCTGGTAGATACCTTTGATGAGGGTTACCAGGTGTATCCAAATGCCAATGCGGACCTTTATGAAAATCTGGTGCATTAGGGTGGTATGGATGTTTTTCATAGGTGATTTTTGTATTGTCATTTGGTCGCCATTCTACCTTATCTCTACCAGCAGTCCTCGGGCCATCAGGGATTTTAGTACCTGGCATACCTATAAAATCATCCATTTCTTTAGGCGTTGTTGGCCATCTAGGAGTAGGATTAACCTTATCCTCTAATCTCAGATTAACTCCAATATTATCCCCAGCAGTAGGACGATCAAGATGATTACGATCGCGGTCTGGTATCTTATCTCCACATAACCCCTTCATTAACCCCAACGGATCAATGTAACGAATCGGGTCTCCGTTAACATACGCATAGCGATTCAGCGTCTGTCCGTCCATCAGATCTCCACGCAAGATATCTCGGTTCAAGAACCGTTGTAAGACCGGATGGTAGTATCGCGCCCTCATATAATAGAGTCCATTCGGGTCAGATTGTACGCCATCCCTTCCGTTATAACCAAAGGGTTGGTTGGTCTTTCCTTCGTGCTTCTCTAATTCACCGTACGGTCCATAGGTATAGCGGTCAGTCACGCTGCCTTGTTCATCCGTTAAGAGCGTTGTACTACCACGGATATCACTATGGTAACTTTGGTAATTACCTTGGGCATCTTCTCGTCCGATTAGCCCTAGACCATATACATAATAGGCTTTCGGCGTTCCCTCAGCGTCTAACTCCATCAGCACACGACTTAATTCTGGAAGTGCATCCACGACATACCGTGTCGTCTTCCCTTTCCACGTCATCGACGTCCGATTGCCTTGAGCATCATACGTATACTGCGCTTTACCCGATTTCACGAGTCGGTTACGTGCATCATATTCGTAGGATGCCATCGTCTTCCCTTCGCTCATGTACAGTAGGTTCCCGTCGGCATCCATTTCGACCGGGTATCCTCCTATACTAAACAAACGGTTATCTTTTGTATAGGCGATCGGGGGATACGCTTCTTGGTCACTATCCGTTCTTGTCATCATATTCCCGGCTAGGTCATAGCTGTATGCGATCCGTCGACCCGGCCACGATCCACTACTCATCCGTCTTAAGTTATCATACGTATATTGCTTGTCTTCCTCTTGGATGATCTGGCCGATTGCGTTGTAGGTGTAGTGATACTGTTGCATCATCACACCTTGTGGGGTTTGGTCACTGAGGTGATCCATCTGTCCGGCTCCATCGTAACTTCGCCGTTCCCGACTGCCATTCGGACGCTGAGTCTCGATTAATCGTCCACTTCGATCATATCTGTATCGGGTCAGTCTGCCGTTCCAATCTTTCACTTCACTTAGCTCACCAGCCATCGTATATCTATAATGGACTTCTTTCCCGTCTGGATAGGTCAGCTTCGTGATTCTACTTGCCGCATCATACGTATACCCGATACTCTGGCCCCATGCTCCTGTAACCGCCGTTACTCTTCCGAGGTCATCATAGGTACGGGTTGTTGTTACTTCATTTTCGGTCACGGTCGTCATGTATCCGTTAAGGTCATAGTCTAACTTCGTTGTTCCTGCTTCATCTACTAATTCGATGAGCTGGCCCGCCGCGTCATATCGGTAGTCTGTGCGTTGTCCCCTTGCATTCGTTCTTTCGTTCCGCCAACCACGCGCATCATACCCATACTTCAGCACGCTATTAGCTGCATTCTTCTCGGATGTTAGCAATCCACTTCGATCATACTGAAGTTCTGTACGATTCGCATTCGCATCGGTATAGGCTGTAAGCCGGTCTTCCCCGTCGTATTCTTGGCGATATACGGCTAAGTCCGCCTCGATGACTTCCGTTAAGCGAGAAGCTGCATCATAGCTCATACGGGTTATCCGTCCCAATGCATCCTGTTCCTCTACCGGCTGGTATAGCGCATTGAAGCGAATGTTCTTCGTATGTTTCAATCCGTCGGTTTCGGCAATCGGGTTGCCTGCGGCATCATAGGTCAATTCTTTGACGATTCGACCTTCACCGTCGATCGCCGACTTCATGCGTCCTGCGCCATCATACGTATACTGAACTTCACGATCTAACGGATCTATGACCGTGAGGACACGTCCTGCACGATCATACCGAAGTTTGGTCGTCTCCCCTAAGGCATTACGATGTTCTTCTAACCGATCTTCTGCATCATACCGATAACGAACGGTCTCGCCTAACGCATTCGTCACGGATTCCAATGTTCCTGTCGGCGCGTATCGATAGACCGTCGCTTGACCAGAAGGGTTCATCTCTTCCAACATTCGATCAAATGCATCATAGCTGAAATGCCACTTGCGCCCGAGTGGATCGGTGAGCTCAGCCAGATTATCGTTGGCATCGTATGTACGGCATGTCTGTCCTCCCAGTGGATCCTCGAGCATGGTGATTCGGCCGACGGTATCATAAGAGATCTGTGTGGCTCTGCCTTCGCCGTCTTCCATCGTCGACAGTTCGCCCGCTTCATTGTACTGGTAACGGTGCAGTACGCCATTGAAATCTCGGTAGGTAGCACGTTGTCCTTGAGCATTGTAGGTGATTTCACTCGTCGTTCCTTCTGGACGGGTGATGCCCACTAAGCGCTGTTGTTCATCGTAGGTATACTTCGTGATATGCCCTTCTGCATTCGTTTCTTGATCTAACAAATGCTCAGGGTTATAGGTGAAGCTCGTAATATCTCCTAGTGGATTGATCGCACGAATCAGGTGACCTTGATCGTCGTATTCATAGCGTATGGTTTCCCCTAACGCATTGGTCCGACTCTCTTCTTGACCTCGTGCTGTATAGGTGAATTGTTCTTTCTTCCCATCTGGCATCTGATTCTCGATCAGCAGATAACGCTTATCATGGACTAGCTGTTGCTCATGACCCAACGCATTGGTGACGGTTGTCACGATGAATCCAGGACGGCTTTGCGTATCGTAATGAAGACGGGTTACTCGACCTAACGCATCGGATTGTTCGATAATGCGATCGTCTTCGTCAAAGGTGTTCACGAACTGAATGTCACCGGCTACCGCCAGGCTGATGATGCGTCCATCGGAATCATAGGTTAAGTCGGTTGCGTGTCGATTAGGATCCTTGAAGCGTATGAGATGGCGGTATTCATTATATGAGAAGCTGACTTGACGTGCTGGATCACCCACATCTTGGATTAACGCATGTCCGTTGTAGTTGACATGTAACGCCCGTTGCGTCCGTTGATCCACGAGTTGAAGCAGCTGACCAGCTTCATTGTGTACGACTTCCAACGATAACCCTTCGGCATTCGTATGTCGGTGAAGCTGTCCTTCAGTCGTGAAATGGTACACCGCTCGAGGACTGCGCGTTATCAGTTCATAGCCAGCTTCGGTCTTGAGCAGTTCATCCCACTGTACGTCGAGATCCGCGGAGCGGTAACGCCCATCCTCCTGTTGTACAAATCGGTTAGCACGGCTCGCATTCCACCACATCGTGATCGCTTCGGGTTCAACATCCGACATTTCTAGACGCATGGCGTAGTTGTGCGTCCAAGCTACCCCAAGATCACTGGTCTGTAATAACGCAGAATGATAATGTAGCTCGAACGACCAGGTCGCGGCGCCATACAATTTGATCGCCGGATGAATAATGTACTGATCTCCCGTAGCTGCATGGATAGGGTCTTTCACATTACTTTCTAATTTGGTCTGGCTTGGATTCTGTGTCTGTTTCGGCGGTGATGAATCCACGGCATCCATTTTATTAACGAGATTCCCATCACTCTTAGAGATCGGGTTAGAACCACTGATATGATCCGCAGATTTGACCTTCTTCGTAAGGGCAGCTGCCGTTCCTCCCCCAGCAACCGTGGCGGTTGCAGCAGCTGCAATCATGGCTTCCTTTTCGCTTAGGGATGGTGATCCATCTTTGGTTGGCGGGGCATCTACTGTACCGGTATTTTTCCCTGGGTTTCCATCAGGGGCTAAATCCGATGATGCCCCCCTGTTGTTATCTGTCTTCCCCGTAGGTAGGTCAGGTTGGTCGCCATTCTTGGATAGTGAATCACCCGTTTTGGAGTCAACTCCTTTACCTCCATGAACGTCATCTAGGTGTTTGGACCCCTGTCCCAACACTTCTTCGCCAACGTTCCCTGCCCGATTGACCGTCTTCGCCATATCCGCTACATCGTCACCATAACGTGTGACTTGTGAAGCCACATCGATGGCTTCATCCGCTAATTTAAATAACTTGGCACCAGAGCTTACACCTTTACCTAAGGGACCTAATACGGCTAACGCTCGCTCCCAAGGTGCTAACTTATCCCCTGTGATCAAATCACGCCCTACGATCGCTTCAAGAATCCCCTTGGCATTCCCAAGAATCGGTACGAAATCTAGTCCCATACTCGTCGCAACGGCAGCGAATTTCAATAGTGCACCAAAGTCAAATGGTTTTCCTTTGCCGTCTGCTTCTTCGAATTGGTCCCCTTTGCGCTCAGACAGTCGTGACAACTCTTCCAATTCTTTATGTAATTCGTTCAAGCGCTGGTCAATAGCTTGGTAATTACTGTCCACATCCGGACGTCGGCGGCTCTGTAATGTCAAGCCGCTCATCGCTCTTCGCAGTTCAGAGCGTAACGTTTCGATATCCTCTGAAGCACGGTGTAACTCTTTGCCTGTACTCAGCAGACTGGAGACTTCCACTTCAATTTTCAAACCGTGTCCCCTCCTTATTTCTTCTTACTACTCTGTGCACGCATAGCTGCTTGGCGCTGGGCTTGAGCTTCACGTTCCCTTATTCTTTCTCTTTCAATTCTCCGGTCTTCTTCTATATCAGCTTGTCTGAACGCTTCAGCAATCCTTTCAAGCGATCTTGCAAAAGCCTCCATTTGGTCGGCTGTCCGACTGATTTTGAGATTTGTTTCCCGATATTCTTTATTGAAATTTTGAAATGCATTGCCAGCCCACGTCATATTGTTCACTTTCCCATTCACTTGCCCTTTCATACGAGTCAGCTTTTCACTTCCAGATCTTACTTTCCTAGCAATACTCTCAAGTTCACGAACATCCGCACGAATCGGCATCTTCTCACCACCTTACTTAGTTGTATCTGCAACTCTGAAGCGTTCAGCAATAGCATTTAACTCTTCCCCTACATCGTTCAATACAATGGATGTATTCTCCAATTGTTTATGCGCATCCTTATAGGATGCATAGAATCTTTCCCTTGATTTCCCGTCCCATTCCCCACTAATGCCATCAATTAATGTTCTTAGTTCATTGGCCATAGCAATGTTGTCGCTACTGCATTTCAAAAAGCGATTTCCAATTTTGAATAGTTGATCAGGATCAATTTTAATACGTTGTGACATGTTCTATACCTCTCCTTTAACTGAATCAAATAATTTCGAAAATCGTTCTAAAGATGCCTTAACAGCTTCCGGAGTGTAAGCTTCAATACGGATTGCATTCTCATCTAGCTCCAATATTAGATACATATGGCTATTATTTTGGGCATAATGATAACCTTCTTGATACCACTTATATCCCTCGTGTTGCCAGTAGACCATTGAACCCGAACGTGATGCATGATAAATCGTATCAATCGCAAGAGTTGCCTCCTCCATAAGGCACCCTTTCTCTAGCAATGTATCTACCATCTTCTCAGCGTTGAATGATGTCCACTCTTCCCAAGTCATGGTATCTATATCTACACTGAATTCCAACTCAGATCTTAACGTCAACGGGAAAAATCGATGTAAAATATCTAGTGATAATTCCAAATCGGCAACATGGCTTAAAATAACTTGGCCCATTTCATTCTGCGTTCTTTCTACAACTAAACTAGGCGTGAAATATAAATAAGCTTCATAACTCTGTACTTCATCCACATTTTTCTTAACATAAATCACTTTATCTGATGCGCATACAGCTAGATAAACACCCAAAATCTCATCAATATCATACGTTCCACTTTGTGATCCTTTCAGAAGGTATCCCTTCTTAATCAATTCTGCCTTTACTTCTTCAAACTGATCTTCTAATTCGGTTACCAGATACCCCCGATATGGATCTTCAAATCCTGCAATATTCGTAATTTGCATCATATGAGATAAAAAGAAAAATTCCTCAGGTGACAGTTGATAGATTATTTCATTCTGAGTCACGGAAACACTCCCATTCTTTCAACTAAATAGAGTTCAATATATATATAAGTACAGAGAATAACACGACAATACCAGAAATAATTAGAGTGATGTACCACATGAGCTGGTATTGCGAATCCTTCGTTGTGTTACCAGATTGGGGAATCTTACTCTTAATCGTCTGTTTTAATGACACTGGCACTGGTTCTTCACTTTCTAAGCGGTCTTGAACCATCGTCATTGCAATGTTAATTTCTATGGCCATTGGAGATTGCTCAGGGACGTGTTCTATTAATGTGCCATATTCCCAAAGTGCAGAAGCTAGCTTTCCTTGACTCTCTAATTCGCGAGCTTTGCGTAAGTGTTGTTCGATTGTATAACTTACAATCTCTATAGCTAGTTGCTGACCGATATCGTCTTCATCTTCATCTTCAGTCATCATCGAATCTAATTTATCAGGTTCTCGATTAGTTTTAATCTGAACAGAAGATAGACATACCATCCATTCACCGAAGGTAGGACATTGTTGTAATTGTTGGGCACCCCATACTCTCGCAAATAAACCTGCAATTTCATTTCCATAATAGGTTTCTAGTGTGCGATGCATTAAGAAGTATCTCGGTGTCTCCTGATGCATCTCCGTTGGATCAAAGAAACTGTCTCCCCAAGCATTGTCGCGTATTTCATCGCTAACCCATGACAACATTTCAGAGATAATGATGCCTCCTGAGAATCGGTCAGAGTATTTGCTCCAGTCAGGATAGTCACGCATAAATAACGGAGTATACCCCGTGATTCCTTCAGGTAAATTCTCAGGTTCATCCAGTCCACTTGCATAAATCCCTTCTATATCTATCAGTTCAATAGCAACAGATTCTTCTTCTCCAGATAATGCGTCCGATAGATTAGAGATAATAATATTAGAAGCATATAAATCCGTATGAGCGATTCCATACTGTTCCATAGTAGCAATGGTCGTTGCAACACTCTGAGCCATATCTTTGCATTGCAATACGGAGTAGACATTCTTGACTAGTAATACATCTGACCATGTGATTCCATCTATCCAAGGCATGAGTACAGCGTATAATAACTCAGGATACGTACTTAGTAACTCTATATCCTGTTGTGGACTCAGAACTTCTCTTTTGCATACCTGAAGTCCTCTCATTTCAGAGAACGCGGCTATTTGTTCAGATAATCTTACAATGGATGGATGCCTAAATGACGGTTTGAATACTTTTAAGGCCATCTCATGGCCTTCATCCAAATCGATTAGTTTGTATACAGTACCTTGTCTCCCTTCCTGTCCATAAGGTATCTCATGGATTGAGGGATGTTCGGCAACAACAAATGTACGGCCATGAATAGATAACTTCGTGTTCATCTCGGGTGGAAACAATGTGCCCGCTCCCCTTTATCAAAGTTCAATTACTTTACGATTGTCGTTAGATTAATTCGTAGAAAAGGACTGTATCTTTTCCAGTCTTAAATAGCACCCATCAGTCACTCCAAGCTCATGCAGACTCATACTAGGTTGAATCGCTCTCCAACTTTCATCCCCTTCACTTAATAACAAGCGAAAATCACTCAATTGAAAACTAAGAGATATCCATTCATTCATACCCTTCATCATAAGCTCTAACATTTCTTCCAATGGTACCTGACTAGGTAATTCTAGATCGGTTTTTTTACCGGAAGAGTCTATCACTAAAGTTATTGTTGACCTCTCCATCGTTAACGCTCCATTTCTTTATTTCATAGGTGTAGCAGCCGACATTTGAAAGCCTAAAGAAATTAAATCTCTACTTGTTCCAGGCAGCATCATAAGCGAACCTTCACGGATAGAATAATCTGATTCAATCATCATCTCACGATATGATTCTGGGATAACCGAAGACATCCGTTTAAGTTTATCTGAGTACGAATTTGTAACGAAAGTATTGGGCATAATTCCCTTCCAAGATCTAGCGTCCTTAACCCTACCGATACCCGCATCTTCCGTTACGAATATATTCTCAACCAATACATTGCCGTCAGGCACAGATAAATCCATAATGCGTTTTACGATAGGCTCAGGATCCTCTCCAGTATAGATACCATCTGTCATATGACAGATTAGAGGGGCTGGGCAATCGTTCATATTCGACAACTCTGAGTGCAATATTTTCTCTGCTTGTTTGAAGGCCTTTGCAGTGTCTGTAAATCTCTTAGGATACAACTGAGGAAGATTCCCACGATTTGCAATTCGATCGATAGACCTCACTCCATCTAACAAATCATAAACCTCATCACTGTATGCTAAGATTGAAATTCGGTAACGTGGAGATAACTTTGCACCTTTAGTAGAACGATATACGATTTGTCTAATGACAGTCTGTAATGCTTCATTAATAACGTCCATTCTTCTTTGACCTTCAAATTCCAAAGTCATGGATCCACTAATATCCAGTAGGTATATGATTAAAGCTGGCGTGTTTCCGGAAGCTTGAGTTTGATAGTTCACTTTCATTTCCCCTCATTCATTCAATCTGCTGAGTATATATATGACAAAGGCCAGGTAAGTAAATACCTGGCCTTGATTTCTTTTGCTACTAGTTTTGTAGATCTGCGTCTCTGAACCGTTTGGAAATAGCTGCCAAATCAATAGAAACAGCATCTAACATTTTTTTGTAGTTTTCCATCTCTCTCTTTGCTTGATCATATTGTTGAAAGAATTTCGTTTGTGTCATACCTTCCCATTGTCCTTGCATTGATGCCATTGTGGAATTTAATTTAGTTACCATTGTCTCACTCTGATCAAAGCTATCTCTGAACAATTTTGAAGCTTTATCTATTTCCTCAGGTGTAACTAAAATCTTTGCCATGTAAATTTCCCCTTTTTTTCAATTTGTTATAGAACACTACTAAAATAGTACTAAACTACTAGATTTTAATCAATACATTTTTTGTTAAAAGAGAGTATTTTGTGTTATTTTAGCGAATTATTTGTTTTACCCATGACGAATTGACCAATTCTACTTGTGTTTCGACCTGGCTAATTCCATGAGCAAATGCATGCGCGACCTTAACCTTCATGAACTTTCTCTTCACATAGAACCCTTCACCTGATGGTAAAACTTTACCAGTCTGATTATAAGGAATCTTTACATTGAGGAGTTCCAAATCATTTGAGTCTGTTGTTCCGAGAATCCACCCTGTTTGAGCTGACTTCACTTCCTTTAGCCAATCATCCCAGTTGCGATTCATATCGTTGGATTGCCCTGCTACGACGATTACAACACCATTCTCTTTACCATAACGTGTGATATATTCTAACTGTTCCGTAATCGCATAGTTGCCAGAAATTCGTTTGGCAGTAACATCAGTATCATCCATCAAAATCATTATTCTTGGAGCAGTGTCCTTATACAATTCGTCATGAACACGTCTCTCAATTTCCTCTCGAATCCTTAGAACCATTTCCTCAAGACTCTTCTCTTCATATGCATACCCTTGAATATGACTCAAATTCTTCAACCCGCTTAGCCCTGGAGATGACCTACGGAAGTCGCATAAATAGATCTGTAGTTCATCCGGAGAATGAGTAGAAGCTGCAATTAGTCCAATAGTCATTAGAAGAGATGTTTTACCTGATTCCATCCGCCCACCAATCACAAAATATGGACCATCTGATATACTCCATTCAAACGGTTTAAGATTGTCCACGATAAGACCGATAGATAGTGCAGAATTCGAATTCATTGATTTCTCATTTAAACCCCATACTTCTTCTAATGGAATGATATCTGGTAGGATACGAATTACTGAAGCTCTATCCCCTGTCCATTCCTGATCCATTTCGTCGAATTTCACACGGTTCATTCTGGCACGACTTGATTCATTGGATGCTTCGATTGACAGCGCTGTATGAAATTCATGTGGTGGCACATTCCCCTTAACGAATCCACGACCCGCAGGAAGTTGTCCTGGTGGTTTCAGCAGTCTTCCCACAGCATAATGGTAGTCTCCTGTATCAGACAGAAGGAAAGAGATAGAGTTGGGGAAATTACTTCTAATTTTATCAGCAATATCTGACACTCGATTTGCAGTTAGAATGAAATAAATCCCCAAGCTTGCTCCTTCACGTAAAATCACTTCTAGCTTTTCATGAAGTCCTTCAAATTGATTCTTGAAGCTTAAGTATCCATCAATGATAATAATAAGCGCAGGAAGTTTATTACCCGTCTCTTCTGTATAAGACCATCTAGACTTAACGCCTGCATCCGCTAGTAACGTTTTGCGAATGTTTATTTCCTCTTCCAAGAAAGTAATTAATCTTGCAAGCTTCTCATCCTCATCATCTTGGATAACATCTCCGACATGCGGAAGTAATGCATAATCTTTAAGCATCCGTCCGAAATCCATAGCGTAAACATGAACATCGTCAGGATTATTAGATTGAGCCAAAGAATAGAGTAAGGTTTGAATAAAGGTTGTCTTCCCCGTTCCCGGCATTCCATAAATAATCCAATGACCTGATTCCAGATCAACGTGTAGTGGGAACTGTCTCTGATTAGCTACATCATCGATAAGTCCAACTTTTGGATTTAAAAGTTCCCGGGTATTCGCAAGGCTTACAGGAAGTTCATCCAGCGTAACCTCTTCTGGTAGAGGTTCCAGCCAAGGACCAGGTAGACGCTGTATATTCTCTTCCATTGCACGTTTAGCAATATAATCAATAAGTACACTTAACTGCTTCTCTTCATTAACTTCACTTTTAGGTACTTCCTGAATAATTAGGTCTAGTTGTTTACGAACCTTATTACGACTTCCATCTAAATTAATTTCAAACATTTCATTATCCTTTTGCTTCGAGGAGGTATTTGGTAAATACGGAGCACCACTCCAAGCAAATTGTACAGATTCAAACACTTCATTACTTCCAACTTGGAGATATCCTCTACCCGGGTTAGTAATATAGGCAGCGTCTGGAATCTTTAGCATTTCTCTGCTATCACCTTCATCTTGAACGCGTAGACATATCCTGTATCTTGAGTTACTCCAAATTTTATCGTCTACTACGCCACCAGGTTTCTGAGTCGCCAACAACAAATGGACGCCAAGTGTTCTACCAATGGCTGCAATACTTACGAGTTCATTCATAAATTCAGGTTGGTCTTTCTTCAACTGTGCAAACTCATCAATAACGATGAAAAGATGTGGTAAGGGTTCTTTAGCCTTCCACTCCGTTTTGTAATATTCATCAATATGCTGGACATTCCCAGCAGCGACGAATAGCTTTTGACGTCTTTTCAACTCTGCCTTTAGTGAGACTTTAGAACGCTCAATCAGTCCCTCTTCCTCCAGATTGGTCACGGTTGCAATGACATGAGGCAAATCGGCAAATATATTAGACATTCCGCCACCTTTGTAATCAATTAGCATGAACGATAGGTCATGTGGATGATACTCAACGGCCAAAGAAGCAATCATGGATTGAATGACTTCACTCTTCCCTGATCCCGTTGTACCAGCCATTAGACCATGCGGTCCATGCCCTTTGCGTTCGATTTTATCGTGTAGATTCAAAAAGACTGGTTTCATTCCACCCCTAACACCAACTGGAAACGGAAGTGTATTGGGATATCGACTCTTCTGCCATTTCCCAATAACCTCAATTTCCTCCGTTTTCTGAATTCCAAACATATCAAACAGTGTAAGTACATTAGTAATCTCCGATGCCGAGTTAGTCTTCACGCGATAAGGAGCCAGTTGTCTAGAAAAGTGATCTCCTTGTGTTATTGACATATTATCAGGAGTAAACACTTGAACAAACGGACTATTGTCTTTGGCTTTACTGTAGGAAGAATCCTCTGCTCCACCAGTAACATTAGTCGACCGCATCGTTGCTTCACCCTTCTGAATATCAATAACCAATTGACACTCTTTAGGTAGATACTCTTTTCTAGAGGCGAGAATTATGCTACAAGCACCAACCTTATCCGATTCTTTTAATAAAAGAGGCAAGATAGGCTCATGTTCTATCATTTCGATGTAAGGCAGAAAACAAATGTAAAAAGGAAGTGCCTTTTCATTCTTGTCCATCCACGTACGCCTTTGAAGAATTGACGAGAACTGGTCTAACACTTGCGGTTGGTAACTTCCATCTTGGAAAATATAACGAAACGATCTATCATTATCCCAAATATGAGGAATCCATCTCATCCAATCCCAATCTTCTGTTTGTAATTGATTAAAGAACGCAACTATTTTCATTTCATCTGGCGCATGGTGTGTCGCGATCTGCGTAATCATAGTTCTACAGAAGTTATTCAATTCATCCTCTTCGCCTACTAAACCGATAACTCTATATTTATTTAGGTCTAATAGAGCAGGGGCATTCGCAATACTATCGAAGCGAGCTGCCATATCAATAGCATTTTGAATAAGAGGATCTTTTTCAATTCCGTTATGCTTTGGAAGCTTAATCTCAAATCCACTAGGTACATTTCCAATACCGACTCGAATTTTCAAGAAATCATAATCCTGCGGGATTCTCTCCCATATGGCAGGACTGCGCTCACTAATAATTTTCGTACAGAATTGCGGCTCTAGATGAGTCTGATGCCAGTTCAATATTAAATTATTCTTCCAGTTCTGTAATTTATCTCGTTCTTCATTTAAATGCGCTTCATAACTCCGATTTCTTTTCTTCAAATCACCCTTATATTTCGACTTCTGCTGTACAAATACAATGATAGGTACAAAATATGAAGCTACCATTGTACATAAAGATATGATCTGAACAATAACAAATCGATTATTTCCTGTACTTTGGTAAAAGGCCATCATTGCAGCAGCACCCGCCACAGTAACAAATATAGGTATCATGATAGAAATCAAATTTAATGTCGGAGCTGTTGGTAATGAAGGCGGTCTGTGAATCTCTACCTCTTCACCAATAGTCTCTCTAATAATTCGCGGAGATCTACGGTAGATAAAATGAGACATGTATAATCACTCACTCTCGTTGAAGTCTAGTTATTGTCCATTTACACATTCCTTCGGGAAATAACCTGCTCTTGCTGCATCTTTCTCGCTGCCAAAAGTCTCTTCCAGAGGGTATGGATAAGAACAAGTGTCCTTATAATATACTTTAATACCTTTCTCGTTCACCGCACCTTTGATAAAGGTCTTTTTCACTAGACGCCCACCACCAAATGCGTAATTGTTGTAGAATTGATCGCCCACCGGAATACCTTGAATGAACGCCATCATTCCGATATCATCTATCGAGTTCGTCCATTCTTCTTGTGGGATCTGAGGTAACTTAAATGTATAATTTATCCCGTATCTAGTTGCATATTCATTATGCTTATTAATGAAATAAGCCAAATCTTCCTGAATTCGCTTCACAATAGTACTTCTGCGTACCTGATCGAAGCTTACTGAGTCCATCATTAGCGGAATTCTAATCTGACTAATATGATTCTGAACATCCTGCTGTATATCCTCTTGAAATCCTTCAGACCAAGTCCTAGTACCAGAGTCATAAGCATGAACATAGTTGTCTAAAGTAAAGTTGATGCTATTCCCATAACTGTCTGAATAGGAATATGGTTTCTTCGGATTCCACATCGGCTTAAATATCAACTGCCCGTTCATGTCTCTGTATTCAGTCATGGCATAGATGTAGTAACCGTCATAATCAATGACGGCGACAGCCGGAATATAACCAGTCAGATTACCTTGAGCAATTGGATCCGATTCCATGCCGAAGTTCAAATATAACGTTCTATAAAAAGTATCCAGCGCAAGTTCCTTATCTGCTTTGAAGTATTTCGACGATTCATAACCAGCTTCAAGTTCTTGAAGTTCATTCGTATTCAGCATATGACCGGCATCTTGTAAAGCAGTGCGCAATGCTACGGTATACTGATCATTAAGAGTAAGAACCGTTTTTTGATCCCGCACATGAAAATCCATGATGATGAAAAAAGGAAAGAATATGCATACAAAGAGAATCGCCAAATTAGTAATCTTCATTGATGACCATTCCTCCGTAAGGCATAAAAACCTTAATATTGCTTCCTGTATTCGAATTAGTGAAAAAATCCTGAAGAACTGTAGCCATCGTACGATTATTATTTTTCACCTTGACTGTTAAGAAATCTCCTACAGCCATAACGTATCTCCGATGTTCATTATCAAGAGCATTCGTATTGTTAGGAAACAATATCTTCATCACTTCTTCGGTATAATGACCATCAAAATAAGTAGTAAAACTATCAACGAAACTACTTGGATTCGCGGGATCTGTATAATCTGGATTATATTTCTTATGAAGATGCTCTAACTGAATATCATACTGATTCCCTGTGGCACCTAATTTCTTATTGAAATCTAAATACATCTTCGGTGTAATGTACCCTTTCGTTCGGGATGCATCAACAAACTCCACAACAGCGGAGTGAACAACAATTTGAGATAATTCATCTTGTCTTAGAGCCTGTTGATACAATGGATACCCAAATAATAGGACTACAGCAATAAAAATACCCAGTATTTTTGATAATGATAATTCCAAATCTCTCACCCTCTATGTAAAAACAATAGTCGTTACAATCCCCATTCCATCTCGAACATAGGATACATCATATATCTTATCTAGATTAACTCCAGACACGTCCGTGACTTCAAGTTCTAAACTTTTCGAGAAGAATTGGTTACCTACTCTAATATTCGCATTTAAATTATGAATCTGTTGAATGCTCTGTAGAACCTCAGCACCCGTATAGGTTTCCTTACCATTCACCTGAAGACTTGTATACAAGTGCCGTTCCTCTTGCTCTGTCGCTTGGCGTATTGTAGTGATTGCTGCCTCCTGTGCATTAATACCACCTATGGTGAACATACATGCCGTGATGAACAGGAAGAGTTCAGCCACAATTATTATCGCTTTTTCAACTGTATCGCTCACATTGGCCCCCATGAAAGGAGATAATCCGATCCCCTATTAGAAATTGGTCGTATTATCTCCATGAAATTAAAGTTGTTCAAATACAATTCCACGGATCATATTGTTTGCGTCCCTTACCACTCTAGAAGTAAATTTACCGCTTGGGTTAATGTAAACTGATTGGGATTGATCTTCAGCCGGTCTCAGATCATTATTTTTTTGATAGGACGGGTCTACATTTCCATTAGTGATATCAAATCTATTTCCATAAAATTTTCCAGCTCTCTTCCCCGTTGTAACATGAATTCCGAATTGCTCTAGATCCATATACTGTCGAACCGCATTCAGCACTTGGCTTCCTGATAATGTCGTGTTGTTATACGTGTTGAACTCCGTATCTGATAGTTGTGTTGTAATTGAAGCCATCTTCGTCTGGCCTTGTTTCGCTGCATCTTGTGAAGAAATAGTAATGATAACTACAATCGTTATTAACATGATCGTCAAGAATATTCCTGCCGCAACTCGTATACCTACGCCAGTATTTTCTTCCATGATTAATCATTCTCCCCTGCTCGAATTTATGATAAGAATTGATCACAATTGTTTAAATCTGTGTAAATATAATTCCACGAACCATATTGTTTTTGTCCTTTTTCACTTCCGATGTAAACTTACCGCTCGGATTAATATATTCTACTGATGACTGATTTTCAGCCGGTGTAAGAGTCCTATTTTTATAAATATCCGCATTTGTTACTTCTCCTTCACTTGTAAATGTATTCCCGTAAAACGTTGGTGCTGATCCCGCAGCAATTTGTTTCCCCGTAGTGACCTGGAGCCCAAATTGCGCTTGATCCATATACTGTCGAACCGCATTCAGCACTTGGCTTCCTGACAATGTCGTATTGTTATACGTGTTGAACTCCGTATCTGATAGTTGAGTCGTAATTGAAGCCATCTTCGTCTGACCTTGTTTCGCAGCATCTTGAGAAGAAATAGTAATAATAACCACAATCGTTATTAACATGATCGTCAAGAATATCCCTGCTGCAACTCGTATACCTACGCCAGTATTTTCTTCCATGATTAATCATTCTCCCATTCATTTATTATATGGATTGCATTTGGATCGATAAATCACCGAGCTGGCCGAATGACATGTACAGAAATGGAAAGACGAGATACAACCCAATCAATAGTGCTCCTGGCGTCCAACCTAACATTTTACCCCATGAAGACTTTTGACGTATAAGACGTTCTAGTCGTTCCTTCTTCTGCTCTGCATAATACTCCTGCTCCATTTCCAAGTCATCAAAGGCATCACGAATCGAAATCTTCTCAACCGCCTGAAGGAGTCTCTTCGTAATTCTGTTAAAAGATTCAAATGGTGCATCCCTCTGTAGCGCTCTCAACGCTTCTTCAGCTCCACTGTCAAAATTCAGAAGGCAACGTTGTAGTGCTGGTCTGAAAATGATACTATATCTTTCCATCCATTCAAGAACCGATTCTACTGAAATCCGATCAAATTCTGATAAGATCGAAATAAGCACATGGAATTGATCCACTTCGTTCTGCATTTCCAACGCACGCATTTTCCGTTGAAATTGCATCAGCCAGACGGGGAAATAGTACCCTATGGATGCAATTGCAATTGCAATCAACAACTCCCACCAACGGAAGTATTCATTATTAATTGTATTTATCTTCTCGGTAATTCGATTAACGGTATTGTTGAAGGCAACATCCTCTGTTGGCACATCAAGATTGCTATTAGAGCGCACTTTATCTGCGATGAGATCCCTCGTCACTTCTCTCTCATTTCGTACCTCTTTAATAATAGCGTTATCAGAAGCAGTAAGTGCCTCGGCACTTTGTAATTCTTTATCATTCATATATCCCAGAATCTTAGTCTGCTCTGATGTGGGGTTAGTGAACACTTGATTTAACGTGTTGAAATGAAGGAATACACATAATACGACAACTCCAATAAAACTTACCAAGCTCATCATAATTCGATGAACATAGAACCATTCCAACGTCAGTGGGGAGTTCACTTCTTTCAGTAACATGTTAGAGCGGTAATGATTCCTAGTATGATTGGCCGGAACCAGGCGATCAATAACCCATTTGGCCCAAGGCCAACTGTAAATTTTCTTTTCCCATTGCCACTTAGGTCCCTTAGAGACATACTTGGCTTCATCATTTTCAGATAATTTTCGAATCAGAACGTAACATATAGCCGCGATCGTATAGATAAACAATTTAATCAAGTAACCCATCTTACTCTCATAGAACTCACGAGTCATAGGGAAATACTCCTGTGCCCAGTACATCAGAGGGAAAGAAAGCAATATAGGAACAATTGCAATCAGTGTTAATCCACCCAGTTTATATCGTAATTTCTGACGACGGAGTAGATCATATCTAATTTCTTGAACAAATTTGTTAATCGCATTTAAATACATAGATCCTTTCGGCAATACTTTGTCCCCATACTCCATGATTAAATAGGACACTCCTGAGAACACTTTAAGGTACCTATTTGGTGCCACAGCGTAATATCTCTCAAGTTCTTTAGCCGGTTCTTTAGATGTCAGAATTTCATGAATCTTTTCCGTTTGCATCTTAATATCGTGCGGAGATCCTTGCGCTGCTTGATAAATCGCTTCATCTACCATCCGAAGTTCTTGATAATAATGACGATTATCTTCTAATACGCCAGCGAACTGTTTAAGTATTCTGTCCTCTACTCGGTTAACGAAGATATCTATAAACAGCTCATTAGCGATAATCGCAACAAGAATACCGAAGAAAACAGCTAGACCACTTTGACTCAGTATGGCGAGAAGAGTTACACTTCCGACTATAATTCCAAGTGTTAAAAATGTAATGCGCATCGTTTCTTTACGAAGAGTGAACTCATCATACGTATTAATAGACATTAATCGTTTCCTAATGCGTAACATTTGGGATTTAATGATCGGTATTTTTACAAGCTGCACATATGATTTTTGGTAGAAGATCATTAGCTTTGGACTTGCGACTTGTTTCTTAGCCTTGCTCGAAGCCCACACACTGCCGAAGTTCTTTCTTCTCTTTCTCTCTTTCAGAATGCTATACAATAAGAATCCACCAGAAGCTAGTATCGCAATACCACTGATTAGTAAAATCCAAAACCATTTATTCATTACGCTTGCCCCCAGTAACGGTTCAAGAAGAGCTCAAACGAGTTACGATCTTCCCGGGTCATATTAAACATCATATTTTCAATTTTTTCAGGTGAAATAGATCCTGTCGCTATGTATTCACCATTTCGATATTCAATGATGTTTTGTGACTTCCACACTCGCCCATTACTTCTTCGAAACATCTCGCGTTGTAATTCTACCAATGAATCCATTTTATGCTCTAAGCTATCTCCTTTGGTGAAAGCACCTTCTTGTTCGAAAATATCAAAGTCATACTTTATAGGTATGATTTCAGTTATTCGTTCGATATATCTTCTACCATCGTTTTCTTTTCGAATATGAATATCCCACTTCACGGCATTTACAACCTGTTCCTCTGCAATTCGTTCATTCTGGAACACACCTGTTTTGAGCAGTGAATTTCGAAGTGACCATACCAATTCTCTAACTGATGTGGCGTGGTGCGTGAAAATTGTAAACAAACTTGCTACTTGTGACATCTGAATCATCCAAGCCGCTACTGGATCTGTGGCTACTTCTCCTAGAATGTTTACTGAACCATCCGTTTTTTTCTGGAGATCCAGCCCTGCCTGACCTGCAATCGTATCAGTTTCTCTAAAGGCTAGAGAGTTACGTTCTGGATATAGCCTTCTCAGATGTAATTCAAAGGTCATTTCCTGAATACGTAACGTCAACGTAGCATAAATATATTTAACTGATGCCATAATAAGTGAGGTTTTCCCCGAGCCCTGCGGTCCAGTAAATGCTGTTACTTGTGCACCTTTCATGAGATGTTTAATCATTTCACGAGGAAGTTCTGCACTGGTCATATCTTGTGATGATACAAGTTTATCTAGATTCATATTTGGCAAATCGAATTTTCGTACAAAAAAGGCCCAGCTTTCTGCAAAAGGCGGTCTAACAACTACAACACGAGACCCATCCTTCATCTCATTGACTTTGTAACCATTCGTCTCCGTGAGTTGACCTGGATTGTCATATTTATAAATATTCTGACAAACCCGCTTAAGCTCAATATCTGATTCGAAACTAAGAAATGATAAATGAATAGACTTCCCTCTAAAGAAAATCCAAACACTTTGGTATCCTGGATGTTTCAAATTTTTCATTCCATACATCAGATCAATTTCATCTTCAACGATCTGCATACTAGTAGGAATACCAGATACACCTCCAGATACACCATCAATAGACATATCACGAATTTCGTCAATGACCCCAAAGCCTTTATACTGCTGATAGATTCGCTGCACAATAATGTTTAGTTTGTCGGAATAATCCAACTTATTCTTGGCCTCTTGTGTATAAATGGTCTCAATCTCTTTACTCGTAATAATATACGAATCTACAGTACCATCTTCAATCACACGTTTAGGCTCGTCCAATTTGTACTTTTCAATTAATTTCGTTAATCCTTGAAAACCATATTTCTTCTTGTATTTATGAAGTAAAATATCAAATCGATCTTGATCTGACAAACTCCCTAAATCATCAAAAGGAATAATATAATTGATGTTTATCTCATTAAGTCCGTAATTTCTATCAAGCAAATCATAGATATATTGCTTTAGATATATCTTTTCTTGAATATCTCCAGAGGTGGCATTTTTCATTGCGTTCCTAAGTTCCGTAACAATCGCCTGACGTCTAGCATATTCTTCGCCAGAAAGCCCCATGTCCAACAAGTTGTTATTCACAAAACTGCTAATTGTTATCTTTACATATTCGAGAATTCGATCTAGCGTAAACCTTTCGACGTCCTGATCCGCCTTATTACTACGTGGTTCCATTGGTTTACGATACAGCTTGGTAAACAAGTACAGGATCAAAGCTATAATAATGAGGATGATAACAAGGAAGTTAATGGTCCAGGGTATCCCCATTTAAATTGCCCCTCTTTCTATAGACTTAATATGTGTATTGACTCCAATCTCTGTCAAAATCATCTCTGCAGCCCTTCTAACTTCTTTAATAAAGTAATAATTGTCGTGGTGTTTAGTCACATTTCGATTCTTAGAGAAATACCCTTTTACATCCCCATCATTTATATGGTCCTTAAATTCGGTATTGTACGGGATCGTTATTATTTTCCCCTTATAGTTATATTTCTTCATAATATTCCGAACTTTATATTTCGAATTTGGGTCATATTGGTTGATGAGTAACACATGTGGAACTTCATTCAGAGCCATATTCCACGATTCCTTATTCTCATCGAAATACTTCTCCAGTAAAGTAATATTTTGATTTACGCACACAACAATTAAATCTGACTTCCCGAGTGTGTTATCAATAATCACACTGTTATTACCACTATGAACGTCTAAAAGAATAGCATCATAATACTGAGATGCTCGTTGATAAATCACTTCGATAACTTCATTAGAATTTTCAAATTGGAATTTCTCCTTCTTGTCCGTTCCTCTGAGTAGATCTAGACGTTCTCGTTCAAGCATTAACGTATAATTTTTCACTGTATCTCTTTCCATTTTATTGCTTTTAATTACTCTTTCTAAAGCATCCAATCCACTCCCAGAATCATGCTCAGAGTGTCTATTATATTGATTGATCGCTTTATGAAAAGAGCGTTCAAGTGTTCTATCAGACCATTGCGGTTGAGATATTAGCGTTCGTATCTGATATTCCATTCCAATTAAGGCAGCAATCGCCGCAGTACTACTAGTAACTCCAAGACCATGCTGCATTCCCCAAAAAGAAACTTGCCCCATTCTATTTACTCCTTTCCGCTTGCTTCCAGAGTGTATTTACAGATCTTAACTCTGAATCGATAATAGTAACTACCATTCGTTTAAGAGCTTTCTTATATTCACCTGACAGTTTTTTAATAGAAATAGTGCTCTTTTGTTGATTGTTAATTTTTAATATCAAATCTCTTTCATCTGTGTAATAAACATAAGATTCATTCCACTCGATACCCAGTTCCCCAAAAACCATATCTAGATAATCTTCGTTCAAATTGACATTGACTTCACAAATGACTTTTGAAACACGGATAGAATCAGAGTCTGTTCTATTCTTCATTAACGCTTCTACTAACTTAAGATTCCTCTGAATAACTGGATTTTCATATGATGTCATTAAAAAGTACTGATCAGCAACTGGCCAATGTTCCAGACTTTCTTCGCTATCAATATCAACCAAAATATAGTCATATTCATGATTGGTTAATATTTCTTGAAGCTGAGTATAGTTCGAAATATTCTCAATGACATCCAATTGTTCATGTTGATGAAGACCCACGTCCATTGAAATTTTGGGATAGCTATACTCGTATCTATGTGTTTTAGTAACATCGACAATCAGCACTTTATGCTCTAATGAGATTAATTTCCCAAGATAAAACATCATATCCGTTTTATCGTATTCACCCATAAATAATATTTGTTTCAACTTTATTCTCCTTATTTTGTAATAGGGACAGTATCAACACTATCTGTAAACTTATCATTAGCATTGGACTGTTGCTGTTGATTAGGATTAGATACTGTAGCGTTATTCTGATTATCTATCAATGCGTTATTTGTAGTGTCTCCTTGAATCCCATTCTGGCTTTCAGCATAAGCATTTTCCTTACTCGCTTGTTCGCTTGTCATGCCGCTTAGGTACCGTTGACGCTCATCATCCGTCATTGATTTCAGATCAAGTTCTAACTTTTCACGCGCCCTTTTTTCCATTTCCGTCTTTGCAATCTCTATAATATTAGGATTAGATGCGATCAAATCTAACACTTTCAAATTTGACGGGTATGTAACAATTGCTTTCTCCTGCATATATGGTTCTACATAACTGAGAGAATAAATAAATGCATCATTGATATAGGCATCGACTATAGCACTTGACATCATCATTATTTCTTTCTCACTCATTTGATACCATACTGTACCATTATTTAAATCTCGTACTTTCTTCTTAGACAGAACGATATAATCCTGACCTGTTGGGAATTTAATACGTACATCAACGAAATCATCTTTCAACAACTTCGTTGGTAACTCTACCAATCTAAATTCTTGATTACGAAGATCATTAGGTGTAACCTCTTCGTCATACATCATGGATTGAGTAATCACTGTGTTCTTCTGGACATCAATTTTAACAAACTTTCCAATAAGTAATTCTGTGTCAACGAGATCTGTAGGAACTGCACTTGCAAGTATGCTAACTGTTTCAATACTTTCTTCAGTTACAACATCACCGGCATTTAAGTCGGTCTTAGCTACTGTAACCGTTACCTTGTTTTCATTTAGCTGCTTTTGGCTCTTTTTTAATTCTTCTTGAATGACTACTTTCTCCTTCTCATGTGCTTTTTGTAGGTTGTTAACATAAAAAAAGCCGATGCTAACACAAACAAGAAGTATAATTGCTCCACCAACGGATCCGGCTAAAAGTAATTGTTTCTGCCGGAGTCTTATTCTAGACATCCCTTTTCTCCTTCCATACAACACATTTTTTTCACAATGGTATTGAATACCTATGTATCATCAACACATAATCCTGCTTAAAATGATTCTAATTACTCAAGACATTTTCCAGGTATCAAAAATTGTAACACAAACATTTTGAAAACATTGTCGATTTTTGTCTTATAAAATCATATTTGATAAAATCTAGGATATAAGTATTATAAAATCACCATAATACAACAAAAAGCCCCTCATATAGGCAAATTTCACCTTTAGAGAGGCTTTTGGAAGTTAGATTTTATATAATAAAACAATGACAAGCACAACAATAACAATAACACAAGACCCAATTATTCCGTATAATACATTTCTTGTACCCGCTTTTTTCTTCTCGCCCATATATTTTTGTAGGATTTTGTTTAACATTGAATCCGTATCATTCTGACTTTTGTATGGATCTGCGTGAGAAGGTATTCGAAACACTTGATTCCCTGGGAGTGCTTTTCTAATATCATTAATTCCTAACTTCTCAATTATAGGTATACAATAAGACCAATTTGACTGATCCATATGTTTGTGAAGCTCGCGAAATTGTTTGATTTTGGGTTGACGCCACTCGCTACCAGCCCCTACAACAATTTGAACATTTGCCCTATAAAATTCTACACTCCAATCACTATCCTCATAGTTCCCTATATCTAGAATTAAATAATCATATCCAGACGCAACTAATGAACTCATCTCCATCTGGCTATTACTCTTGTAATATTGCACGCCTTCTATACTGAAGTTAGTACTGTGATTGACATTATTACGCATACCCTCATAAGTAAATTCAATACTATTAAAATCATTAGATTGACTTGCTTCAACTATAGCAACAGAGTAGCCCTTTCTTTGCAAATAGTTAGCGATGAGAATACTCTGATGTGTAGAACCGATCTTAGATTCCACTCCCATAACTGCAACCGAGATGGTACCAATAATTCTGTCTTGTACAATAATTCTTTCTTGGATCGGAAGGTCCGGCAAATCCATCTTCATGATATCAGCACTGTCGAAATATGAAGAAGTCTGAAGTTTCGATGTATAGCGATAAATCTTATCTTTTATACGTTGCATTTCAAAATCTGATGTTTCAAGATCCTGCTCAGGTGTATTTGCATTCACTTGATCGGGGATAAGCCTCTTCAAAGCTGGAATGATTGATTTCCCGTTCGTTCCAGGTGATGTCGTTATTACTTCTATTCCCATATCAGCTAATTGATGAATCGTCGCATCATCTTCATAACGATCTAATGCAATAACAATAATCCGTGTATTATATCGAATAGTCCTATATCGGTTTATACCCTCAATAAAACTTTTTGGATCTGTACAATCTGCGTCTGTAATAAAAGTTTGAATATTTATTTGAGCTGCTGATTGACTATATGTTAGAAATTCTGTTTCCGTAAAAAGTCCGACTTTTTCAAAGCTCACATCCACATTTCCAATTGCTTGTCTAACATACATCGATACTTTTTCTGATACAATAACTGCTTTCATTTTCTCACCCCCACGAATCTGATAGTACTCTACTTTGATTAATTTCAACTATTTTACTAACGCCCTTTATTCTAGCTTGAGCCACTGCTTCTTTAGCATCATGAATGAGTTGTTCTAATGAAACTCCCGCAATGATATTCATATATCCTATGGTAATAGGGCTAGAGACTTCAATCTCTGCTCTAGTTCTGATTAAATCAGATAATCTTTCCAATGTGATAGATGACTTTGTTATCAATATAGCTATTTCATCCTGATCATATCTGCAAGATAAGCCTACACCATCCATATTATTATGTACGATTCTCCCAAGCCTTCTTAATGTCTCATCTTCTTTTGAATCTGCACCTTTCCCTTCATTTCGATCCAATCTTATATAAATGACTCCATTAGCATGTCCACGTACTAATGCTTGGGAAGCTTGCTGATTAAAGTGTTTCCGTGTAAATAGACCTGTGATTTCGTCTCTTGTTGAGGTATATGTTGCTGCCTGCATGATTTCAATAACACGCTCGAAAATCATCATAAATACTAAGTACACAACAATAATTAGTAGAAATACACTCAATGTTAATACAATATCTGACTTAATGATGCTGCCTGCAAATTGAAGAATTACCTGTATCGCATAAAGAATTAACACAATCAAATTCTTAAGTCTCATACCCACTTCAGGAAAAAGTTTGAATATCGAATAAGCTACTAATGCAATTGTAATAAAGCATATGAGTAACGAGCTCATTTCGATAGGTAAGAACAAAGAACCCGCAACCGTCATGACGGACATGCCCGTTGCTATCATGTGAATGTAGAGCTTGTCTTCTCGCTTCGTATAATAAAGTCGAAATAACACAATTTGAATAAGCACAAAGCTACATTGAAACAAGGACATAAAAAACATATACAGGGAACTGAATTTGTTAGAAACCATTAGCATACCTACTGTAGAAATCACTGTGAGTATAGACGTTCCCGTTAAAATTAAATATGTATTATTCCTCCACTTTCTATACATGATACCACTCATTGTTAACAGAACTATCGCCAACGCAATCAAAATACTATTTTGGAAAAGCTGCACGCTATCCATACTTAATTCCCTCCTATGTAAAATACTAATACCTAATTTATACCTCAATAATCCAAAAGGAGCAATTATCCATTTAAACTTTTTATTACATAAAGACCAATAAAACGCCACCATTCTTTGCAGAGTTGCGTCTTAATGCGACATAGTTCGATTATAAATGTATTCACGAACTGAATTTTTCACCAGCTACCGCAAAGCGCCTGAAATATAGAACAAGATAGTCCACACACCATGGACTATCTTGTTGAATGAACTAATGAGTAACTTGAGATCCAAAGTCATCCCGACTGGACTTGTTCGCGTTATAGAAGACGACGTCTCCATCGATCAGCTTAAATCGATTGCCAAAGGAATCTACGATATTGTTATTAAACCCTTCCATTTTCCACTGATTCTTTCGCTGAATACCACCAACCACTTGGTTCATGAGCGGTGCTTTAATATATTGTAAGTGAGGATTCTTCAAGTCACCGTTCTGAATCGACTCTATATCGAAGTTCACGACAATATAGCCATTCTTCAAGAACATCGGTGACTTATCATCAAATGGACCATTCTGGTACAGCTTCAATCCTTTCTTGACGACATACGTATCCGCTGGAATGCTATATTCTCCATACCAATGTTGTATCGCAGACAATGCACGGTCCGTATTGACGGAAGGTGGAATATTGCTCTTGGGTCCTATGAGTGTTCGTGTATGTTCAGGTAGTAATAGTAGACTAAATCCACCCACGGGTGTTTTTTTCTTCGTTAACTTGTTAATATATTTATTAACGTATTGGTTCATCGATAGATTCGTGGATTGCCCCGCCGTATCGTTCGTCCGATACTTAACCTCAGCCGTATCCGTTATTTCCTCCTTGGGTACATTTCGCAGTCTATCATTCAACAGGACATATCTTTTCACCTTGTCAGCCGTTGATCCGATCTTGACGAACTTCTTCTCGGATGAATGGTAATACAGATCCACAGGGGTTGTCATGGTGCCATCTTTACTTACGTAATTGAAGGATGGTGTTATTCGTATCCCATCTGTTGGACCAAACATATTCCCTTTCGTCTTGAAATCGAATTTGTAGTGGTACCCTTGTTTAACGACCACGTTCTTGAATCCCTTCATCGTATGACTTCCTGGATGAATGGGTAGCGTGAGTTGTGCACTATTTCCACGTCGTTCCCCATCAATGCTATTCGTCCCTACCCAATACGATATTCCGGTTGGGTTGAAGCTACCTTTCCTTGTCCGAAAGACCGTTTCCCAGTTGTAGTCCACGATATCTGTAATATGGAAATCATATAACCGTCCTATGACCTCTACTGAAACTTCGTCCGTTGCTACATGATGTGTTAGATCCGTATTGGCATCTGGCTGATATGTGAAATCTTCAGGTGCGTTATGTGCGATACTTCGGAATGCAACCTCGTAATTCCCTTCGTCCACCCACACAGGTAAATAGAACGTGGTCTCAAATTGATGGACGGGTATATCAACCCACGTTTTTTTGGGAATAAATTGTGTTCGGCTTTCATTGTAGACATCAAATGGAAACCACACTTGTTTTGTTCTGAAATATTTGGCATAATCTCGATCTCTGTATCCAGGATAGTTCACGTGTTGTCCATTGGTTGGCATCCGAATCGTAAAGGGCCTCTCTAGGATGAAAGCCGCACGATTGTAGTTGGGATCTCCCTTCTGATTATGGGCTTGATCATCACTCACGGATGAATAATTAACTACGGGTGTATGTACTGTGACCGTATTGATCCCATAGATCGGATAATCCATCGTAGAGGAACCGCTCACCATACGATAAGAGATCGTTCCAGAACTCGATTCATCAGGCTTATTCGTCTTGCTGATGGGTATCTCATTCCCAGGACTATACAGTACATCTCTGTCAATCGGCCCTGCAATCGGAATACCCTGTGGTGTTGGGCCACTTCCTTCTGATTCAGATCCATCCATCAGCGTATCATTATATAGTGTGAACGTATCATTCCAGACGATCACCTCACCAATCGCCATTTCAGCAGCCTCTTGTGCACTCTGCGTCTCTAATGCTTCAACGGTTTCAGGCAGCGATGCAGGTTCATATTTACTCGTCTGTGCCGTCGCATAATAAGGTGCATTGTATCCACTAGGTGATATGATGATCCCACTATTATCAAATGCATAATTCCATAGTTTCGCTTCATCGATCTCATAGATTTCCACGTCTATAACCGTCCAGAATGAATATTCACGTTCCACGGTAACCTGTTCCGTTGAAGGCACTGGGGGTTCTATCGGCGGAGCATTCGGATCTGGCACGGGCGGTACGGGTACCGGTGGAGCATTCGGGTCCGGTGGTGGTTCTGGTAATGTGACGTTCACCGTATACGTACACATCCCGGTCATTTCCTGATACTCGTATTTAGATAGATATTCCTTAGTCAACACGTTTCCGTAAAGACTTTCTGATGTTGGTATACCTAGCAGAACATCAAATTCTTCATCATCACGTGTATCCGCTCTAATGACAGCATTCACATTCGGATCAAAATCAACATCATTCATATTGTCTCTTGGAGAAGGATCTGTACATACTACATCATTGGGTTCGGGTTCTGTTGGTGGTGGAGTATTTACCAATCTATACACTCCGACTAAATTAGTTCCTCCAACAAATGTAGTGAAATTACGATTATACAGACTAGGCGTCGTTTCTGGATTTCCCTGCACTACGAATTTGGTTAAATTGGCATCCAATTTTGATTGGAGATAAGACTTAAATAATACATAATTTTTCCCATTTTTAGAGAATTCTTTTGGAAGTAGTGGTGTTGATCCATCTTTGGCGTGAAAATTACTGGATGTTATGATTTCACCTAACTTCCACTTACCTGCTACTTCAGAACTATTGATACTCCCTGTTCCTACCCTCGAACTACGTATGTTTCCTAATTCTAAATCTTGATCTGTTGTTCTCATGATATAATCAACATTAAACATGCCTTGATAGGGAACTGCAATATCATAATATTGCCGGAACACACTCATATTACCCCAACTCGCTGCCTGTTTAATACTCGTCAAATCTGTATAATCCGTCATACCTTCTGTTGTACCTCTAATGACATGAAATATAGCACTTAAATAAATCGTTCCCCCCTCTTGAATGCCTAACAGTCCAGCAGATTTCAAAGCCTCTGATACTTTCGCTTCTGAAACTTCAAAATAAGTAGTAACCGTTCCATCGTTATGTTCATCTTGACCTACTTGCTCTAAACGAACCTCTCCATAGTTCCCTCTCGATCGAGGCGCACATTGTGAGCCTGAACATCTTGCATCACGTGTAATTGTGAACCCCACCGTTTTATATCTAGTATCTGTTGTTGCCGTTGTAGATCTTGTTTCAAATTTTATTTTCCCCGAAAGATCAACAACAGTATCAACAGCAAACGTATTAGCAGGATATACAATTGGTAATACGATATATATAACGAGTAGCGACAAAACGACACGTTTATAGAATCGTCTAATCAACAATATTCATCACAACCTTAATTCTTCGATTTATAAATGATTGATTTCTCAAATAAAGAAGTACTCGCACTCACACTTAGAAGTTCATTGTTAAATATATTTGTACTTAATGGGATATCGGCATAACCTTCGTACCATACACCCTTTTGTAACTTTTCATACCCATCAAAAAAGATATCATAAATAACACTCTTATATTTGTCATAACCTACAATTCTAAATTTAAAAGAAGTTCGGATATAGAATTTTCCACTTAATTCATCATAGAAGATGATGGATGGTTCAGCTTCCAGACTTCCTTCAATAAGGATCTTATTTTTTTTAACCCAACTCACATATTTTTTCATTTCGGTTAAATTAAACACATTTGATTGATTGATATGACTAAATAGATCCTTAGCCCATTGATCATCTATTGTCTTATAATTCACATTAAGTAGAAGATCATAATACGCTTCTGTGTTTCTTTTCCAATATTCCATAGCTTTATCATCTTTAATATAAGCATAATTTATTAGATCTGATGGCAAATACGCACGTTTTGGTGCCTTCATTTCATACATTTCATTAGGTATATCAGTAAGAATGTAGGGATAATCAGAGTAGTTCTTAGGAAGATTCTTCGTACGAATCTCCCGTCCAAATCGATCTTTCTCTCCTAATTCGTTATTAGGTGCAGTTACTTTACTTCCAGGCGAAGTGATATAAGCTATACGATCGACAGCGCTCCATTTCACTTCTTGACCAAACCCTTCACCAACCACTCGTAACGGCACGAACGTTCGATTGTTCATCACTATTATTTTCGTTCCATAATCTTTCGTCTTACCATTCACTACTGCCGCAGTCTGACCTACCGTCATACTGACAGTATTGTTACCATCACGAATGTCTAGGGTTGTATTCCCGTTCTTCTTCGCCCAAATAATCTCCGCACCTAGTGCATTTGAAATGGAACGGATCGGCACCATCACGCTACCCTGACTATCCTGAAAAGGCCGTTCATCCGAAAAACGAATTGTTTTTCCATTTAGCAACACTGCAATACTACTCTGTGACGCAGCAACTTGATTCGGAATCATAGCCGAACTAACACCTGTAACAATAACCATTAGCGTAATGATCATCTTTTTCATTTGCATTCACTCTCCTATTCATTATTTAATAAAAACTAGGTAATCATCATTGAAATATTACTGGATTCTGTTTGTCCATCCATCTTCCTCTTCATAATTCAGTTGAAATAGATTAGATCATTACTATTTGACGATGATTGTTTCGATTGTCAAAAAATAAAGGAATAACCCCGGTTAACTTAATGCTAATCGTATTACGAACTTCTTATCGGATTTTATTTCATTTAGCGAAAAGTAGCATGTATAGCCAAAATTGACTACCATCCTTACAATAGAACTGTCTATACTTTTTTCATTTTTGTTCCTCCTTAAATTTACAAATCTCATTCATATCATCTAATTGTACTAGATGACTAGTCATACTGGTTTCCTCGAACAATCACAATCTAGTCCTTTTTTCACATCTTTTCAATTCTACAATAGTTCGTTTGAATTATTTGTCGTAATATGTATTATTATATGATATTTATAATAAATATTGTCATTATTATGTCGGATATGAATGTTATTAGTTGAATGATGGATTAATTTTGCACTCGATATACCCACCATAAAAATTAAATGTGATTACGTAGCCGCAGTACAACTATGTTTCCTGAGTTTCCAAAAACCGAAGCATGGTACAATCCTTCGAAGATATTATCTCTATGGAACTCTCCGACAAAGACATTGTCATCATCCTTCTCGCTATACGCGTATCGAACCAGTATAATAGTTAGATTCTTGAAGTGCTTGTTGCGGCACAATTCCTGTACATTATGACCGAATTTTACAATTTCACTTGGAACCTTCTCAAGTTCAAACCACTCATCAAATTCACCTAGAAATTCTTGATTTTGAAGTTCAAAAGTAGTGGAATCTATAAATCGATTAAGATGAGATATCTTCTCTGCCTGTATTTCATGTCCTGGTAAAACTTCGAAGCTATTCGTTTCTCCAAAAACCGTTAGTAAGTAAGGCACATCAGAATTTTCATCCATATCAAATGAAAAGAACTGGGTGCAGTCAAATATAACTTCCGCCATTATCTCACCCCATAGGGATAGCAATTTAGCCAACCCATATTTAAAGTCATATTACTATTCTCGGTACTTTCCGTTTTTCAAATAGTCGTAAAGTTGACTAATATCTTCTTTGTTCTTATTTCTTGTCGGTTGGTGAACGTGAAGTGATAGACCTGCGTGCGATTCAACTCCATATCTTTTGAACTGTCTTTCAGGATTAGTACCCTTCGAATTGTTATTAAATTCCTTTGATTGTGTATGAAGTGTTGTTTCTTTATTAGCAGGAACGTTTTTCTTCATATACCCATCAAATGTTCTTTCATCCCCTTGCGGTTTGCATCCTCTGGTTTCAAGACCTTTTCCCCCGCTCTCAGGTACCCGCACCTAGTGCGAGGCGATTGAATAACTTATGTTTTTTTGAATTGTAAAATAAATACAAATAAACAAAAGCGACTTTTCATTCAGAATCGAATAAAAAGTCACTTCTATATTTATAGCGTTCTTTTGCCCTTCCTCTGAAGTATTCGCCTTGTTGGAAAGCTTGCTGTTCGCTATGTTCTACTGATTTGATGCTTACCGAATAGCTTTTTGATTTCGACCTGTATACAATGATCAAATTGTTCAATATACAGCTATTCGTGTGAAAAATTCACCTAGTGAGCGTCCATTTTTTTCAATCAGAGTTAGTACTAGAATCATTCTTTATTCATATCCTTCAAGTGGTGGCTTGAAGCAATCATTTCACCATTTCTATAGTCTAATAATATATATACTAAATTTTTCTTATCTCCCATCACGTAGCCATACAGACCGATGTTTGGATGATCTGAATCCGTAATAAGTCGATGGGTAGTAAATTCTACATCGGTATCATAATGTTCTTGGAAGTATTCCACACCCATTTGTGTAGCCTTCCTCACAATAGCTTTGTCATCAGCACTTTCTAATTTCAACAAGCTGCATCCTCCAAATATGATGATTATAATAAATATAAAGACATATAACATTTTTTTCACCTGATCGTCCCCATTTCCTTAGTTTGTATTACTTCTATACAATCATCTTGAATACTTTATTATAAACCAGGAAATTAAAAGGTCTACTTACCCTATCTGATCTGTTCCCTAAAGTTATTTTTTATTCATATCCTTAAGGTCGCTTATGTAATCTCATAAGTTTCATAATCTATTGATATAAATATCAAATTATCCTTTTCACCCTTTACATGGCCATGCAGAAAAATTGTATTAGAAATATAAGAAGGCATTATTTGATGGCTTGTAAATACTACATCCGTAGCATACTGTTCATGGTAATAGTCCACACCCACCTGTGTTGCTTGCTTCACAATTGCTTTGTCCAAAGCACTTTCTGCATTCAGCAAGCTACATCCTCCAAATATGAGGATTATAATAAATATTAATACATATAGTACTTTTTTCACGTGTACGACCTCATTTCTAGGTATCTTTATTAAAATCCTTCAGGTCGCTTATGTCCCGTAATCTTATAAGTTCTATAATCCATTGATATAGATATTATATTATTCTTTTCTCCCTTCACGTGGCCATTTAAAGCAATTGAACTATCAATATAAGAAGGTATTATTTGATGGCTTGTAAATACTACATCCGTATCATACTTTTCAAGGAAATAGTCGACACCCACCTGTGTCGCTTGCTTCACAATTGCTTTGTCCAAAGCACTTTCTGCATTCAGCAAGCTACATCCTCCGAATATGAGGATTATAATAAATATTAGAACATATAGTACTTTTTTCACCTGCAGGACCTCATTTCTAGGTATCTTTATTTAAATCCTTCAGGTGGCTTATATCCCGTAATCTCATAAGTTACATAATTTATCGATACCTGTATTAGGTTTCTCACTTCTCCTTCTACGTGACCATTTAATACAATTGAATGGTTAATATAAGAAGGTATTATTTGATGGCTTGTAAATACTACATCTGTATCATACTGTTCATGGTAATAGTCCACACCCACCTGTGTCGCTTGCTTCACAATTGCTTTGTCCAAAGCACTTTCTGCATTCAGCAAGCTACATCCTCCGAATATGAGGATTATAATAAATATTAATATATATAGTACTTTTTTCACTTGTACGACCTCATTTCCAGCTATCAGTTATTCTTTATTCATATCCTTCTGGTGGCATATATCCCTTAATCTCATAAGTTCTATAATCCATTGATATAGATATCAAATTATCCTTTTCACCCTTTACATGGCCATCCAGAAAAACTGCACTAGCAATATTAGAAGGTATTATTTTATGGCTTGTAAATACTACATCCGTATCATACTGTTCATGGTAATAGTCCACACCCACCTGTGTCGCTTGCTTCACAATTGCTTTGTCCAAAGCAATTTCTGCATTCAACAAGCTGCATCCTCCAAATATCAGGATTATAATAAATATTAATATATATAGTACTTTTTTCACCTGTACAGCCTCATTTCCAGCTATCTTTATTTAAATCCATCAGGTCGCTTAAATGAATTAATTTTGTAATTTATATAATCCATTGATATAAATATCAAATTATTCTTTTCACCCTCTACATGACCATGTAGAAAAACTGCACTAGCAATATTAGAAGGTATTATTTTATGGCTTGTAAATACTACATCCGTATCATACTGTTCATGGTAATAGTCCACACCCACCTGTGTCGCTTGCTTCACAATTGCTTTGTCCAAAGCACTTTCTGCATTCAGCAAGCTACATCCTCCGAATATGAGGATTATAATAAATATTAATATATATAGTACTTTTTTCACTTGTACGACCTCATTTCCATATCATTGGTTCCCATAAACCTAGGGTACCTCCAAGTTCTAATTCATTTATACCTTAATAATCCAGAAGGATCAATTACCCATTTAAACATTTTATTACTTTAGGTTCTATTATTATCTGAATTATGGTATAAATGGATTACTTATTCATCCTATTCTGTGTAGATATATTTAACTAAGTGAAGATAGCCACCTAATTATTGATAGATGACAAATAACTCTGCTCATTCTAGCAGAGTTGTGTCCGAAAATTGTTTTTTCATAGAATAGCACTTCTGTTAACAATCTATAAAAGAACGGAGAAATAATATGAAGTATATAAGTGATGAAATATATCATAGAATATCATTTGATTCATATGAAAATATTCCCAAAGAAATCGAACTAAAGACATCACCAGAATGGAAAACAATAGAACCCGAAGGTGCCTTACTTCACGATACAAACGGTTCAGGATTTGATGCAATTGTCTATTATAATTCTAAGACTGATCAAGTGATCATTGGTTACAGAGGTACGGAGCCTGGTTACAACTGGGGGAAGGTTAAAGATCTTGATGCGGATACTTTCGACGTAGTTGGTGGGCGTATTAAAAAACTCGAAGAGCAAAAGCAGTTGCATCCTGAGTGGTTTGAAAAACCTAGCTTATGGCCGCCTAAAACCAGCTATCAACTTAATGAACAGCGTGATTTAAGAGAGTCTTATAAATCCAATCAATTTCGTCAAGCTGAAGAATTATATAGAACAATAAAAGAAGAGTACCCTGGTGCCCAAATATCTACAACGGGTCATTCCCTTGGTGGCGGTCTGGCAGAATATGTTGCCGTGCGTAATGGTATCTCATCTGTCAGTTATAACGCACCAAGCATCTTACCTACACTTTCAGATGATCTAGTTGAGCAAATCAAACAAGGTGCTTTCCTAAAAACAAATATTTCTTATGTAAAGCCTGAAGATCCCGTCGGAGGTGGTCCTTTCAAGCCTTGGGAACATGTTGGAAGTACCTATTATGTTGATAATAACTATGCAACTGCAAATGAGAAATACCAAGATCCTACAAACAGAATAGCTCTTTTATCTATACCTTCTGTTCAAATAAATTCCATGGGTTGGCCATATATCCAGTTTGATGATGTAACTATAGATGTACCAGAGTATGGACATGGAGCTATAAATAAAATCAAGGATTTCTTAAAAAAAGACGGAAATCATGCTCTGGTCAATTTTAAATTTGATAATCAGACTGGGAATATTTCCAATCAGCTATATACGACAGATGGTCAATTTGTTTCAGAACTTCCACGTGTACGAACATATGAGGAGGCTCAAGCTGCTTTAAAAGATCTTGTCTCAGATCTCCTGCATCAATATGGTGGATCATTAGGTTCTATAGGACAAATTGCTGCCGCGGCAATGGGGACTACCATTCAATTAAGACCCGAAGCATTACAAGCAGCAGGACAAACGATGAGAAGACATGTTCAGGAATTTCAAATTGAATTACCAAGAGCAATCAATACGATTCAACACTTGATACAATCGAGCCGAAGCAGTTCCCTTCAACCTATCGCCCAAAAAATGTTTTCAGATCTAAACAACTTTAATCGTTGGTATGGCAGTAATGCGAAAGAAATAGCAGACTTCATTAATAAAAAAGCTGAAGCTTTTATTCAGGCAGATAAAGGATAATCTAAGGAGGGACTAATGATGATTAGCAAAATCGTAATCGAAGTGGCAGATCTCATGAAAGCGGAAAGGGAACTCCACGGATTAATTCAAAAATTACAACAGAATGAACTACATGTCAAAACAATCATCGGTGGTATAAGTGATTGGAAAGGTCAATCAGCTGATGAACTACGAAATAGACTGGTACCTTTTTATCAAGGAATACAGAAGCAAATCAAGCAGATAGAATTACATCAAATGGATCTGGTTAAATATACATATCGAATGAAACAAGCTGATAGGCAATAACCGGGATTTAATAATATTCATATTCGGAATTTGGAGAAAGAATTCGGTGTTCAGCTCATGTTATTTAGATAGCTAGCTTGATGAACTAAATACTTGTTCACCAAAGTAGACAAAGCTTCTTTTGAATAATAACCATTTAATTTTTCAACTGGTTTACCATCTATAAACATCATTTGAAGTTTTTAAATTTCCTGCTAAGTTGAAGCTAACAAAATTTAGCTGGTCACCTATTTCTTGATCCAATTCTTCGATCAGGCTTCAATGTCTTATAGACGCTGCATTGTGGTTCCTGAAATTATACTAATTTGATTTTTGTATACAAGATTTACTTTTTATTGTTATATTAAATAATGTTCATATTCTTCTTTAAACAGCTCATAATAAATGCCAAAGTTCTTGATTTATCAAGGACTCTGGCATTTTATGTTTAATGGTAATTAGAATTATAAAGCTACGGATTCACCCGGTATAAAAAAGTTTATAGACATACCCGAAGATATCGTATTTGTGGGGTTCAGTGACTAATCCCTGATTATTCACTGTAGTTCGGTACATACCAACTCGGTACGTAAGTCTGAAATTCGTCGTACCAATCCAACACATCTCCGGCTCGTGCAAGCATAATATCAACATCTTCTTGTCCAAATGGAATCGCCCAGTGAATGCTTGAAAGTTGGTTGCTTGTAATATATAAAGCCATTACTCTGAAAAATTGATCAGGTACATCGTTATTGAAATATCCATTAATACGACCCGATGCGAATAATCCACTTAGGCTTGCATCCCAAGTAATACGATTGAATTCCTCCCACGGATCTCCATAACTAAGCCTGTTAAAATCAATAATCCCCAGTTCAACATCCTTTGTCACAATCATATTCCCCACATGATAATCACCATGTTGAATAGACTCCAAGCGGTTTTCTAATAGATATCGTTTGCTTTCAACATAGTTGATGATGGTATCTGCACCCTTTAAATGAATACCGCATGCTTTATAATTCGATATATATTTATTGATTTTGAGATTATACGTTTCTGACCATGGAATTGGATTGTTCTCTGAAGGAATCTCATGCATTTCTCTTAATATCTCTCCTGCTCTGACACCAAGTCGATATTGTTCTTTAGCACTTAGCGTAGGGATAACCTGATTAGCATCCTCACCTTCAACCCACGTGAATAAGGAATATACAGACTGACCGTTATTACAAATCCCAAAATCAATCGGTCGAGACATTAAACAATCGATATGATCAAACTTCTCTACAGATTCAAATTCCCACTTCTTCTTATCAAATTGAGATATGTCAGCCAATCTAAGTAACAGTTCTCTGCCATCTATCGCTTTTATGTAATATTTCTTATCTTTTGACCAACCTTTATGAACTGCCTGAACGATGTTCCATGTACAAGCATCTGGTATTTCACTAATGATTTTATCCACTATGTTATACCTCCCCTGTTTGAGTATTATAGATGACCTATATGTCAAACCAATAACTTCTTAAATACTAATCATTCACCGGAATAAAAATCCGAATAATAGAGTCACGACTGGACACTTCTGAGAAGCTCTCACCATAAAACTCAAAATCATACGATTCAACCAAGCTATATGGATTCTCAGAAAACCAAGTGCCATATATATATTGATACGTAAGCGGTAATCGATCTGCATCACCCTTATGATCAAAAACGACATACTTAGACGGAGATATGACCAATTCCTGTTGATTTTCTTCTCGCTCAATCCCGTCCATTGTTGTAGCAGCTAGATATGAATAATTCAGTTCCAGCTCATCAATCTCAGAATATTGAATCAGTCCATACTTCGCAAATTTGCTCCCTTCGTGACTATTCCTCTGTTTCAGAAGCAGCTTTCTCCAGGCTTGATGAATATCCTTCGTCTTCCCACTCTCTGCTTTATATCCTCTTAGGTTCAATTCGCCGAGATTCACTACCTCAATGGAACTGATCACATCATCGTTAATATGAGTTAAATAATCAAGTTCAAGTCTTTTGTTCAGCAGATGATTAGGCACTTTCCCTACCCTCTTAAACGCAAATGGGGACATCCCGAATCTATTCTTAAAAGCCCTTGTAAAGGTTTCGTGCGATTCAAATCCATACTCATAGGCTATTTCAACAACTTTAGACTGTTCTTCCCATAACACTCGCGCCGCTTCCGTTAGCTTTCGACTCAAGATATACTGTCCAATCGTTTGTTTCGACACATGATGAAACAGTCGTTGAAAATGGAATTTGGAATAGCCGACTGTGGAGGCAACATCATCTATGGTCAATTTCCTCTGCAAATGATCTTCAATATATAGAACTGCTTCACGTACACGATTTAAATAGTCCACTTTTTCTCGCTCCATCCGCTGATACTAGCATTTTTCATCAAGAAAATAGTTCCCTATTCTTCTACGATAAGGTAAAGCTATATTCAATATTAATTAAAAGGAAGTGATTAGCCATGTATCACCCAAGACTACAAGGTACTCATTATGAAATGGGATTAAAGTACGGCACACTCTTATACCGTAATGGTATCCGATTTGACAACATCATTCAATTATCGGAAGAACAACAGGCCTTCGGCCTTCAATCGTTGTCCCTCTATCACTTGCATTATCCAGAAATCATTGATGAAATACGAGGAATGTCTGACGGGCTCCAATATCCTTTCGAACCATTTGCCTGTTTTCTGTTGAATATGGGAGTATTTGGTGAAAATTATGGATGTACCTGCATTTGTTTTAAGGATGGTACAGATCTAATATTCGCTAGAAACCACGATATGTTCTCAAGGTTCAAAAAAGTGACAGAAAGTTGCCTCGTACGTCCAACTGCCGGGTATACATTTGTAGGTCAAGGTGATGCCTTAGTCGGTAAAGAAGATGGGGTTAACGAGCATGGACTTGCTGTAGGAATGACTTTTGTAGCAGTTAATCACACCAAACCAGGATTTAACTTCTTATTCATCGTCCGTTACTTGCTGGAAAAAAGTAAAAATGTAGAGGAAGCTATCGCACTTTTGCATAACTTACCCATCTGTACTTCGCAGAACATAATCTTAGCTGACCGGTATGGTGATATGGCTGTCGTTGAATGCTGCTCAGAATTAATAGTTGTAAGAAAGCCTACAGGAGAGGAACAATTTCTAGTTGCAACGAACCACTTTATCGAACCAACGATACTGAAATATGACGGAAAACCAGAACAGAACTGGTATTTATCAGAGACGCGTTATCACACTGCTCAGCAAGCTTTACGGATGACCCAGAATTATCCCGATTCTATATTATTCGCCCAACAGATTTTATCAGGAAAGCTAGGATTTGTTTGCCAATATAAGAAGGAACTAAAATTTGATAGCTTATGGTCATTTATTGTACGTCTGAACGACTTAACCATTGTAAGATCAGAAGGCAATCCCGGTACAACAAAATACGCCAAAGACACACGTCTCACATGGGCGATCAAGAAAAAAAGTAACACGCATGGAAAGTGAATATTTATACCGGATCAAATGTTAGGCTACAAATCTAATAGGCGGATTAAGTCATTTTCGTTATAATAGAAGCTAATCTGGATATAGTTTCTAAAAATGAAATTAATAGGATGGTGTGACGTGAAGGTAATCGTTATTGGAGCAGGAATTGGTGGATTATGTGTTGCTCTTGCCTTACGCAAGATAGGTATACACACGACCGTTTTCGAAAAAAAGTCTCAAGTATCTATAGGCGGTGCAGCTCTCGGTATTGGTGCAAACGCTGTGCGTGCATTGCAGTTACTTGGTGTAGGAGACGAAGTACTTCAAGCCGGAAAGCTTCTTCACAGCCTTCAGATCATGACAGATACCGGCAAACAACTCAGTCATACGGAAACGTCTACAATAAGTAAAAAATACGGAACAGATAATGTGACTATTCTCCGATCGATGCTCCTTGAGATTCTATTAAAAGCTTTGGGAACAGAGCACCCCATACAGTGTAGTAAGACATGTACACGGTTCGAACAGCAACCATCCGGTGTTACCGTATGGTTCGAGGACGGATCGAAAGAAGAAGGAGATTTACTCATTGCAGCCGACGGAATTAGTTCCGTCATCCGAGGGGAGCTTCTCCCACATGCTGTACCGAAGTATGCTGGATACACATGTTGGAGATCTGTCGTTCAAATCGATCCTGAACTGCTGCTTGGTTACGATCCAAACGTATTTACGGAGTCATGGGGAAGTAACGGACGTTTCGGGATCGTTCCACTGACCAATGATCACATTTACTGGTTCGCCTGCCTGAATGCCATTCAATCAGACCCTCAATTTAACAACTTCACAGTTAAAAATTTACAACGACGGTTTCAAGAATACCATAATCCAATACCGCAAGTACTGGCGCTTTCTCAGAACGAACAACTTCTTCACCACGACATCATGTACCTTCCACCACTTTCCCGCTATTCGTTTGGACGAATAGCGCTCCTCGGTGATGCGGCCCATGCAACAACTCCGAATATGGGACAAGGAGCAGGACAAGCGATCGAAGATTCAGTTATTCTAGCAGGTCACATCAAACGATCTTCCAATGTCTTGGAAGCCTTAGAACGTTATAACCACGATCGGGTCAAGCGTACGGGCAAGATTACTACAATGTCCAACAGGGTTGGTAAGTTAGCCCAGTTGGAAGGAAGAGTCGCGGTTTCACTTAGAAACGCAATATTTCCATTGATGCCCCCTATCTTGGTGGAACACCAGATGGACTATCTTTATCGAGTCAATCTTGATGGGAGAATATAGTTCTCACAAGCATTTATGCTCTTATCATATAACGTCGACTAAATAGGTACACTCCCACAACAAAATATCCAGTTGATAGTATGGTTAGCACGATGAATTCAGGCAGGATGTCTGAGAAATCAGCATTATTAATCAGGATCTTGTTCATGGCACTGACTGCATCCACTGTTGGAATGAATGTTAGTACATCAATCTCTTTCCCCATTATGGTAAATAGATTCGCGGATGGAACTTCAAAGAAAATACCTGCCAAGAACAACATTGGCGTAACAACAACATTACCAATAATGAATGCTTCCAATGACGTTTTGCAGAAAGATGCAATAATCAGGCCAATACCAATCGCCGAGAATGTCGCAATCAAACTGATCACAAAAGCCAGTCCAAAAGAACCCGATGACGTAAATTCGAGCATAAGACTTGTCGCAAACACAAGGGGAATCATGATGGCTGCCAACATCAGTTGAGATAAGCTTATTCCTCCGCATATTTCGAAAGATTTCACCTTGGACAAGACAATTCTTTGAATCGTCCTGCTTTCCACTTCCTTCGTCACAACCATAGCACTTTGAATTAACAGGAAAAATACAGAGAACACGATCAAACCGGGAGCCATGACATCGAATTCAGACTTTACTTGCGTGAGCTCAGTCTCCTCGTACACAATCTCAATTGGATTAGTCATCATGCCGTTATTCCATATAAAATTATGAATAAAATTCTCCACGAAACTGCTAATAAAGTTGTATGAAAGGTTAGCGGGATTGCCTGTGATGGGTACTCGGACTTGTGACAACTCTTGTTGGATGGATTGACTGAAATGTGGTGGGATGTAAAGGTGAGCGTCATAATTTCGGCTTGTAATGTCGTTCTTAACCTGCTCATGATCGAAATCGACTAACACAATATCATACATTTTATTTCCGTTGGGATAAATGCTGTTCTGAATTTCTTGGACCAACTTCCCACCTAAAGCCCCTGTATCATCGTTAGATATTCCTAAAGAATAAGTGTAGAACCCTTGACCAAAAGCCAAACCAAAAATAATGATAAAAATGATTGGTGAGAGTATCGTCAATATCAGTGCTTTTGAATCCCTAAACTGCTCTATTATACTTTTCTTAAAAACGACCAACAACCTCATTGCCTCAGGCTCCTTCCAGTCAGCTTAATAAAAACATCCTCAAGGGTACTTTGTCTTAAACTGAAGGTCATCGGGTGACCAAACTGAGATACAACTTTACTGAGTATATCCGGTACGGCAAGTGTTAATTGATAACCGATGACCCTTATGGATTTACCGTCCATATGAACACGATAGGAGGAAGACTCCCATTGCTGTGTCATTACGATTGGCTCTGGATACAAGAATTCAAGGGTTTCTTCGGGCGTGAATTTCTCGCGTAGAGCGACAGGTGTATCACATACCAGAATTCTCCCTTTGTCCATTATAGCAACCCTTGAAGACAACCTTTCCGCTTCATCCATGTTATGTGTCGTTAATAGGAATGTTTTGGAACCAGATAGTGACTTAATAAACTCCCTTACAAGTATTCTGCTCTGGGGGTCAAGTCCAGCTTCGGGTTCATCCAGAATAATAAGATCAGGATCATGTATAACCGACATAATCAAATGCAGACGTCTCTGCATCCCACCCGATAGTTTCTTTGCCCATACCTTTCTCTTGTCCGCCAATCCGATTCTTTCTAGCAAGTGGAGAGATCGTTCTTTAATCACTTTGTTGTCCATCTTATAAAGGTTTCCCATAAAATGAAGCTGTTCCTCGCAAGTCATGAACGGCCATAGCTGTATATCCTGTGTACATACACCTATCTTACTCATAGCAGAACTGCCCTTTTGATAGGATATACCGTTAACGATGATATTCCCTTCGTCCATTTCCAATACGCCAGTGATCATGTTAATCGTTGTTGTTTTCCCCGCTCCATTAGGTCCGAGCAGGCTGAATATTTCACCATGTTCCACACAAATAGACAAGTTATCTACGGTTTTATTGCTCCCAAAACTCTTACTCAGTGATTGTATTTCCAGAGCAGTCATGTCCATATCACTCCCTTTGACCACCAAATTTATACTAAGATTACTGAATATCCCAAAGAGTATACCTGAAGTAGTACGAGCCCTCTATGAGATATCTGTATCTATTGATAGGAAATTGTGAAATCATTTGTACACAAGAAAAACGCTTGGAATCCAAGCGTTAGGTAGTTTATTTATCGTTGATAATACGGAAGATCGAACCCTTAAATCCTTAAACTAGCTTAACTCTCAAACAAGGCAAGGAATCGCTTCTGCATTTCCTCCGGATCCACGATTTCAATCGTAGTATAAATCATCCAATAATGTCCGAACGGATCCTTCACACTTCCCGCTCGATCCCCATAAAATTGATCCGTCATCGGATTAACGATTGTTGCTCCAGCTGCAATCGCCTGTTGGAACAACTTGTCCGCATCGTCGGTCTGCAGTTGGATACCAACCGTAGTATTGCCAATAGTTTCTGGACCCAAAATTCCATATTCAGGATATTCACCTGCAAGTGATATTTTGGCCCCGCCGATTGTTATTTCAGCATGAGCCACTTTCCCCCCCGGCTCCGTCAAGCGATATTTCTCTTCTGCATCAAATGCCTTCTTGTAGAACTCGATCGCCTCCGCAGTATTTTTGATCCATAGGAACGGGGTTGCTTTAATCATATAAATACACCTTCCTCTATCCCTAAATTTGATGAGCTTTGTAGTATCAATAGATACATTCCCGCCTCATTTATATATACTAACCAACCCCCAAACGAGCGTATAGTAAAAAATTGACCTTTATTTAATAGATCCCAACGTGATTGTGATGCTTACCTTGCCTCGAGAAATAATCAGTTGGATTGAGACTGGAGAAGGCCTGAAAATCTTTAATAAAATGCATCTGATCATAATATCCGCAAGCGATAGCGACATCCAACCAATTGACGATCTTAGTGTGGTCTATTCTGTTCAATACCTCCTGAAAGCGGCGAAGACGACAGAAGAGCTTGGGAGTCAACCCCACTTCTTCTTTAAAGATCTGGATAAATCTCCTTTGGCTTAAACCGATTTGTCCGATCACATCCGAGAGAGGTCTCTTATCTGACAAACTCTGAAATTCGTTAAGTGCGAAGCTTACTGCCGGATGACGTATCAGAGGTCGGGAGGCCAGCTTCATTAGGCTTTCTTCAAGTGTTCGAAACTTATCATCCACCGTTTTCGAAAGAAGTATCTTCTCATGCAAATCATGGGCTCGTGTTCCCCAAAGTGTATCCAAGGATACATTATTGTTATGTAATTCATTCACTGGCATTTTAAGAAATGGATTAATACCACCCGGTCTGAAATGTATACCCAACGATGTGGTCTCTACAGAAGTATCAATGATGAAATATTCTGAATGCGGTCCGCAAATGACAGACCTGTCATACAACAAGCCCTTATTCTCTCGGTCAAACAATTTAATCTTATCTTCATTCAAGTTAAACACGAGTTCAACTGAACCATCAGGTAGCGTGAGCTCCCTCGTATGAGGCGGATGATATCCTTCGAAATACCAAAAAAAATCCACAAAACCTGACAATGGTGCTCGTGGAATATACGTGCGTAACAGCATAGCATATGCGCGACAAGAGCAATGGACTTTATAATCCATGGAGTCGCTCCATCCTTTCTAGGAAATATCCTGGATTATTAAATCTGTGCACTCACAAAGAATTAATAACCAATGTAATTATATTGCATTACTACAAGTATAAGCCAATTATGCCGGTTTAATAATTTCCGCAACATACAATGCTTCTTATGTAAATTTAAGTTCTATAAAAATACAATAAATCTTGTATTTGAAACGCTTAGAAGCGCATTTAAAAAGCATGAGACGTGACTGGACCGATCATTAATAGCGATCATTCAGGCACGTCTCATTTATACCACGACGTAATGCCAAAGGTTGGAGCCCAAATCAGCATGTCGCGCCGATTCAACGCCTCAATTAAGATGTGATAACAGCGATGACGATATCTATTCGGAGATGTTCATCAGTTCCACTTACGATATATAGGATCTTTAACCCACGTCATGAATAAATTTCTCCAATGCGGTAACATCCGTGATGTTCTTGTTGCATGTCTCGCTGTTCACACACAAATAGTTGCCGATCGCCTTATAATAATCAGGCGAAGCGTTAGCTGGTTTCGATTTCGTATTCACCAAATAAAACGCAACCTCTTCATGCCGATTACATAATAAGCAAAAACTTTTCTTATTCGCCAAGGTATATTTTCCTTCTACACCGACGAGCTGCCCGTTCAGATGATACACTAAAAACAATTTATTCGTTGCGATATCGATCCAGCCAAGATAAGTCACATAACGGGAATCGATTTCGGCTAACTCGGGAATCTTCAATTTTTTAATTTTGGGGAACAGCTTCTTAATCTGCTTTTCCGTTACATGCGCAAATTCCGTCATATAAGGTTCCAACGAACTCAAATAATGGTGGAATTCTCCCGCCGTATTTAACGTCGAAACCTTCTCCAACGTCTGCTTTTGATGCTCATTCGCATCCGGTAACGCCTCCATAATTTTGGATTGCGCGCTATATCTTACCGCTTCCACCACTTTCGGATCAGAAACGGTGTTGCAGGCATGCTGCAGTAGACCGGTCTGCTTCTTGATTAGGTTATATTGATGGTTTCTAATGAATGGTTTGAACATTGCTTTTCAGCTCCTTATTTTTAATAAAAAGATAATAAGGTGCAAAGTCCATTATTAGAAACGATATAAGCTCTCGGGCGACAATGTTCACGATAACTGTTCACCCCATACAAAGTATCGCCCTAATATTAGGCTTTGCATGAGTAGTTACTTAATCTGACAAAGTGATTTGCCATCCCTATCGCCTCCCTGTTACTGACTATTATAAAATAACCCCACCTTTTCCAGCAACTTAGCGAATGTTGCTTTTCTCCACAGGTCTAACCTGTTGCAACAAAATCAAAACAAAAAAAACGGCATCTCTGCCGTTTTGGATACTATTATCATTGTTTCTTACTTCACTTTAAACTTCGATACCATTTCTTGAAGTTCCATAGCCATTTGACTTAATGACTCCGATGACGTGGATATTTCCCCCATAGACAGATGTTGTTCCGAAGTCGATTTAGAAATTGTCTTCAACTCTTCTAATGAAATGCGAGAAATACCCACAATTTCATTCATAGATGCTGATACTTCCTGCGTGCTTGCAGATAATTGCTCTGTAGCGGCAGACATACCTTCCATTTGAGTTGATACTTCAACAACTTCATATACAATGGACCCGAATATATCTCCAACTGCCTCAATCTGGCTCACACTTTTGGCAACCTCTTCAATTCCCTTCGATATGGATTTAGAGGTGTGTGATGTTGAGTGTTGAATTTCTCTCAATATCCCGTCTATGCCCACTGTGGCCTGCCTCGTCTGTTCAGCCAATTTCTTCACTTCTCCTGCAACGACAGCGAATCCTCTTCCATGTTCACCAGCACGCGCTGCTTCAATCGTAGCATTCAAGGATAAAATATTCGTTTGTTTCGCTATGTCTGATATATAATTGACAATCTCGTTAATCTCAGATGACTTCGATTCCATTGCTTGGATCATAGATGCGGACTTTTCCACTGCAACGTTAACATTTGAGATTTGTCGAATCGCTTCTTGTACGACGACCTCCCCTTGCGTAACTTGACGGTGCACTTGTTGAGTCCTCTCGTTAACGATGCTTGACGATTCGGCGATCTCCTGAATTCCCAATGACATTTCCTCCATTGCATTAGCCGATTGTTCAGATCCATTATACTGCTCTTGAGCACCATTCTTAATCCGTTCCACCGAATTCGCAGTATCCTCTGAAGTACTAGCCGAGTTCAACGCAATAGCGGTCAGTTGTTCAGAAGAGGCCGCTGTATGTTGTATAGCATCTGTCAGTTTGTTTAGTGTGAGACTAAACGAATCTAACATCATATTAATATTACCTTTCAACTGTTGTATTTCGTCATTGCCTTTTGTTTGCAGTCGTTCAGTCAAATCCCCGTCAGCTACTTTTCCCATAAGATTCGTCATCGCATAAATAGGGCGCAATATAAATCCCGATACGGTATATGATAATAGAGCTACGCCTAAAGCGCACAGGAGAATGACCAGTAAGCCTGAATTTTTCGATTGTTCGACACTACTTAGTAATTCATTTTCATTTCCCGAGACAACAACTCTCCAACCCGTCGAATCAACTTTAGCAAAGGAAGCTAATTTGGACGTGCCATCGTTCACTTCATAGATGACATTTCCCTTATCTTCCTTCAAAATCGTCTCTGTATACACGCTAACCGTTTTTGCGTTCTCAAATTCCTTGACATCCTTACCAATTCTCTCATCTGAGTGGTGTGCAAGGTATTTACCGTCTTTTGAAAGCAAAAAAGCAGACCCAGTCTCACCCATTTTGTTTCTGTTTATATCCTCTAATATATTCCCAGGACTAACAACAGCCTGAACTAATCCACGAAACTCATTACTATCGCCGAGTATTGGGATATCGATAATGATTATATTCTCTCCACTACCCCCACTTGGTAAAATATCAGATATCGCTACCTTCTTCTGCTCCTTCATGCGCTTGAAATTTTCGAAATTAGATAGATCAAGTTCATTATTGGTATCACTTATGGATAGACCAGATTTAGGTGAATACGCATAGGAGAGAACATCGGGACTCATAGCCTTCATTACTTTCAGAAGTTCAGCTATTTCCTTAGTATCACTATGTAAAAATACTGACCGATAACTACTCAACATGCTTTCTATCGACTGAACCTTCATTTCTAAGAATGAGTTTAGCTTCAATGCATTCGCTGACGCTATAACCATTTGCTGTTCTTTCAATTCCTTTTCCACATTATCTGTGAATAAGTTGGTTAGAATCGACGCAACTAACACAACAGGTATAACAGTAAGCAACAAGAGAAACAGCATAAACTTGATCTTTAAAGAATTTGACCATCTTTTCAATCGCTCTAACCACATAAATAATGAACCCCTCTCATGATGTTGACTGTTTTCTATTAATCCAATTCGACATTAACCGACAAATACCTTTGATTTTCAAATAAAATCACACACCAAAAAACTGTCTTAACCAATAGCCGTTTTTTGATTCATGTTTTCGTTTTACTTTCTAATAAATGAGTTATTACTACGAACAAGAATTTTTTTCAACGAAAGGTGAAATCATGATAAATAAACGCAAAGATAAAGAAAAATGAAGAGTTGATATTCTAGAAGCGGGATTAGATTTATTTATCCGGAAGGGTTACCGTGCTACTAAAATTGCGGATATTGCAAAAAAATCTAATATGAGTTTGGGACTGTATTCCATTTTTTTAAATCTCAAGAAAAGCTTTATGTGGAACTTATTAAGATTGGATGTTCAGGAACAGAATTAAATTTGGATAATATAGAAGGAAGTCCTGGTCTCTCGAATAGACATCATAAAAGGAAGTATCACTCTTATTGAAAAAGGTCAAGCACTAGGCGAATTTAGAAAAGGCAACGCATGGGCATTATCTACAGCTTTTTGGTGTTCGATTCAAGGTATAGGCACTACATCCAGAAACTATGCATTTGGTCCGTCCTAGACACAAAATTTATATGGCGGACGATGCTCGGGACTTCACAGTGAATCTTGTTACCAACGAATTTTATATTGAATCAGCGAAATTCGATAAAACATAAAACCCAAGAACATATATATATCGGTCTTTCAAGGTATGAATCGTGGGAAGAAGAATCGTACAATTATTACTTCCCTTCCATCCAAGTGGCTTCATTCGACGACATTACGTTTGGTATAGAGAAGAACGTGCTTCCTGGGAGCAAATAGGCGGGGTTTACGTACATTGGGAGATTTCATCCGAGTCAATTGACGAATCGGCATTTAAGACAGATCACAAAGCATATCAGCAACTATGTCCGTTTACATAAACCAAGCTTCTATCAGTCTGAACCCTTTCATTTTGACTATATCGATGAAAGTATAGCAACTGATCAATATTGTGAAGTGGACATTCATTTCCCATTCACTCAAAGCCCGTACGACCCGAACGAGAATATTATGTTTAATATCCTATTCGAAAGAAATGTCTACTGTATATGCCAATTCAGTTTTTTAACTAAGTAACGATCTTATATATGCTGACCATAAGAACCTACATAGCCAAATTAAAGTCAGGCTCTAACAAAAAAAACTCTGGCCTATTAGCCAAAGTTCCCGTGTTTCAATCCATCAGACAATTTTTTCCCAAGCTTTTGGTTCTATATCTTTTTTCTTCCGGAAAATCTTTTTCATAAAGCTTTCTTCTTTCTTCGCTTCAAGAATCCTTTTGACTCCACGAATGAGAAGTACTGACCGCATCTCATTTTCATGACTCATTTTTTGAAATCCTTTAAAATACCCATTATCCATGTCTGATCATCTCCGTAGGTATATTATACTATTTTATGAATAATTGAGTCAATTTTTGTCGAATATATCTCTATTGTTTTAAACTATAGGTAATTAGCACTGCGTATTAACTTTATCCATTTGCTTCTCTTATAGTAAGACGCAACAAAACAAGTCACTCCGTGATGAAGTGACTTATTTTGATTCTATGCGTTAATCTTCCAACTCTACATCTTGGATTTGTCCTTGCGAATCCACTTCCCATTCAATTTCAACACCTTTGTTCAGCCCAAGATTCCCTTCATCTCCGATGACGATATGGCTTGGAATAGTCAAGGTTTGTTTTCCACCCTTTTCCACCTGGACCGTAACCTTCTTGCCATCCACTGATTCGATGACTCCGTCATATTCGATATGCTGCGTGACGATCTTTTGATTAGCATCAGTAATGGTTACTCGCTTACCACCGTCTGATAGCAATTCTACTTTCTTACGATAATTGTTCTTCACTTCCACGTCTTTGAGTACTTTTTTGATTGTCACACCTGATGGAATTCCCTCTGTCCCTGATACTGTTGATTCAGTTTGCGAATTAGAATTCGGTTGTTCCGTTGTGTTGTTCGTGTTATTCGTGTTCGGCTTTTCCGCTGGTGGTGAGGTTTCTGTTGAAGGAGGCGTTCCTTCTGATTTAGGTTGTTTATTAGAACATCCACTTAGCATCGTGCAGATACTGATACAGAGGATGAGAAGAAGTGAAGCCTGAATACGTCGCTGAATGCTAGCTTTATTGAGTATCATTGTATACCTCCTTGAATTACGATGTATTCAATAGTTTTTACTACTAATTTTGGTATTATGCACTAATAATTTGTTCAAACAGTATTGTTGCACCTAACCCATATATTCTACGAATAGTCACATCACCAAAAAAAGACCCGATAAGAAGAAAAACCCTCTTCTTATCGAATCCCTTTTTAGTCTACTACACTTTACGGTGCATACCCGATGAATTCTTCCAAGTGAATGTAAGTTTCATCATTTCATTTTCATTTGATTACTTCCAAATTTCGTCGGCAATCTCCTTGATGAAAGCAAGCTTGTTCCATTGCTGCTCTTCAATAATGATATTCCCTTCCTCTGTGGAGGCGAATCCGCATTGAGAACTCAGGCAAATGTGGTTCATATCTACATATTGAGTTAGTTCTTGTCACAGAGGATTCCCCAAGTGGAATCCTCCAATTGTATATACGAAAAACCTGCGTTATATAGGGCCCGAATCGCTACGTTCTAAGCACTTGCGATCCGCCACCAACTCTTCGATGCTACTATAATAAGCGAGTACAATTGAGAATGTTTTCAGCTAATCATCTGTACTACCATGCAAAACAGTTATCCATTTGACATGTCATTTCCTACTCTTTTGCATCATCTTGTAGCATTTCTTTGCGCCGATCGTTCTTCTTCTGTTGAAATTGTTGTGCCTGCTGGCTTGTCACAGGCGTAGTTTCTAGATCCTTTACCGTATTGATCAAATTTTTATCTGGGCTCATTTTTCATTCCTCCTTGGCTTCGATGGTTAACTTGGTTCAGTATAATATTGTTGCAGTTATGTGTTCTCTCTATTCACTTCCAGAATAAACTGATTCATTTTTACTCAGATTTACGGTAAAACTTGCCTTACACTTCAGTCCTCTACCTTACCCAGATTACCCATTCATGGTACAATAGCAAGACTGCAATGAGTCCAACAATACAATTACGTGAGGAATATGACAACTTATGAAACAGACTACACCATTAAGAGCCTTTAACTTCTTGTATTTCGCTTTGCTGGCTATGTTTATTCCTTTTCTACCTGTCTATTTCGATGCACAGGGACTAAGCCCATCGCAGATAGGGTTCATCATTGGTACAGGGGGCATAATAACAATTATTGCTCAGCCCATGTGGGGAATGATCAGCGACCGGACAAAGACGATTCGAAAAGTATTATTACTTCTCATTGTTTTCGCTTCGATCACCGGATATCTCTTATACAATACGGGCAGTTACACAATGTTAGTTGTATTCGCAATGTTGACTTATTTCTTCCTCATGCCCATTGATCCTTTAACGGAAAGTCTAAATTTCCGAATATCTGAATCAGCTGGCATTAACTACGGCTCCATTCGTACGTTCGGGGCATTAGGCTATGCAGTCATGTCGTTATTGACAGGCTACTTAATGACTCAATATGGCGCTCACAGCTTAGCACTATTATTTGCTGCAGTAGGGGTCTTGTGTTTCATTGTTATGCTTCCCATACCGGATGCACCTGTAGCGGCTAAACCCGTTACATTAAAGAGTCTCAAGAAATTTCTAACTGGAAAAGAAACACTTCTATTCTTGTTGCTGGTTTTCATTAGCTCCATTCCAGCGCGAATGAACGATACTTTTCTAGGTGTTTATATTCTTGAACTCGGAGGAAGTCCGGGACTGGTAGGTCAAGCTTGGTTTCTAGCAGCAGGAAGTGAAATTGTCGTATTTGCTTTAAGCTTCTGGTGGTTGCGTAAAGGTAAGGAACTTATCCTCATCACGATCGCCTGCGGCTTTTATTTCATACGATTCTTCATCTCTGCGTGGATAACTGATCCGCATTGGCTTGCATATTTACAAGTTCTTCAAATACTTACGTTCCCAATATTCTATACAGCAGCCATTCAATACCTTTATCGAATCGTACCTGTCGAATGGCGTGCAACTGGGCAGACTGTACTTGCTCTACTGTTTTTTGGAGTATCAGGCATCATCGCTTCTTATGCAGGTGGAGCTTTGTATGAATATTTCGGTGGTAAAACGCTGTTCCTATCGATCTCAGTGATGTCATTTGTAGGTATGATATTCGGTCTTATCCTTTATCGGATTTATGGACGTACACAAAGTAATGCTGAAGCCGAAATATAAAAGTATCTTTAGCATGAATTCCACCCAGATTGCTTCTAAAGCAACATTGGGTAGATTACATAGGCAAGTTATTAATCAAGTGACAGTTAAAGAGAGGAATTAATAAACCAATGATCATTAAACCGAGAACACGTGGATTTATATGTACTACATCCCATCCAGAGGGTTGTGCACGTCAGGTACACCAGCAAATAGAATATGTACAATCGAACCCTGGAATAAAAGGCCCCCTCAATGTATTAGTAGTTGGAGCCTCAACTGGATATGGACTGGCATCACGTATTGTTGCTGCCTTTGGAGCGCAAGCAAATACAGTCGGTGTTTACCGCCCAAGTAGTGGTAGTGAGAAACGGACCGCTTCAGCCGGTTGGTACAATTCTGCTGCATTTGAGAAAGCAGCACAATCTGCGGGTCTCAAATCATTCAGCGTAACGGGAGATGCTTTCTCAACAGAGACAAAGGACAAGACGATCGAACTTATTCGTACTGAACTCGGCCAAGTTGATCTGGTCATATATAGCGTGGCTTCTGCGCGTAGAGAGAACCCTCAGACCGGTGAAATGGTCAATTCCGTGCTTAAACCTATAGGCAAACCTTATACCAACCAAACTGTCAATTTCCACACTGGAGAAGTTACCCAGGTAACGATTGAAGAGGCTACGGACGAGGAAGTACGTGATACCGTGACCGTGATGGGTGGCGATGATTGGGAGTTATGGATAAATGGACTTCGCCAGGCAGGCGTATTAGCTGACCATGCCACGACTATCGCATACTCATATATCGGATCAGAAATTACGCAAGCGGTGTATAGAGATGGTTCCATCGGTCAAGCGAAGGATCACCTTGAGGCAACCGCTTTGAAAATGAATGACCAACTTGCCATAAGTGGCGGTCGTGCTTATGTATGTGTAAGCAAGGCGCTAGTGACGCAATCAAGCTCTGCTATTCCAGTCGTGCCGTTATATATTTCTGCATTATATAAAGTAATGAAAGAGAAAGGTCTTCACGAGGGATGTATTGAGCAGACCTATCGATTGTTTAAAGAACGCTTATATACAGACGATGGAACACCACTTGATGAAAAAGGTCGCATTCGCATAGATGATTGGGAGTTACGGGAAGATGTGCAAGCTGAAGTTACTCAGATATGGAATCAGATTATGACGGAGAACATCAGAGAACTTACGGATCTCGAGGGCTATACCCGCGAATTCTTCCAACTGTTTGGCTTTGAAACCGAAGGTGTCGATTATGATGCTGACGTCAATCCTGATGTTCAAATCCCTAATTCCTTGTAGGTACCCATCCTTTGCCCCAAGTTATTGACTTGTTCATCTTATAATGTAAAATAGGCTTTCCCGTTGAATATGGGGAAGCTTTTTTCATGTTTATCTCTTACAAAGTGATCCAGCCGCCATTAACAGCTTTGTCGATAGTCCCTTTTTGCCTAATGTGAAGTGATATCAAATAATAAGACGATGATGTTAAAATAGTCTACGATGTGTGTGGCGTTGGAATGAAACAAACCATTGTTTACATGAACTATAGCAAAATAAAACAGAAGAAATGAGATGACCTGTTAGATGGAAAAGAAAATTAAAGTATTAGCTATTTCGGGGAGTCTTCGTCAGAAGTCTTCCAATACCGCATTAATGAATGCTATCATCGCATTAGCCCCCGACAGCATGACATTCACCATTTATCACGGGTTGGGAGATCTACCACATTTCAACCCTGACATTGACCTAGACGAAGGACCTGTTCCTGTCCATGAACTAAGAACACAGCTTAAAGAGGCAGATGCTGTGCTTATATGTACGCCCGAATATGGAAACGGTGTTCCTTGTGTATTAAAGAATGCTTTAGATTGGATCGTATCCTCAGGAGAGTTTGTAAATAAACCTACAGCGGTAATCAGTGCCTCACCCACTTCAATGGGTGGAGATAAAGCGCATGCCTCTCTCCTACTTACGCTAAAAATGATCAATGCTGAAATTGTAGAAGGGGAACGATGATCATCCCGCATATCACTTTGAAACTTAATCATGAAGGGGAAATTACGGATTCTGAGACAAAGCAAGGGTTACTATCCTTACTCCACGGGCTTAAACAGGCTTCTTACGAGAAGAAAAAAAATTACAATTGAAAACCTCACATGAAAGAACTATAATGATACCGAGTCTGGAAAATAAAGTGCTTACAATGTGATTATTTTACTATCTTTTTTACACTCGGAGGAGAAGTTTATTATGAGATTGGAAAAAGACTTTCTTGGTACTAAAGATGTTCCGTCAGATGCTTATTACGGTATTCAAACTATTAGAGCAGCGGAGAATTTCCCGATTACTGGACAACGCATTCATCCCGAATTAATTCGTGCTATGGCCATGGTCAAGAAAGGCGCAGCTATGGCAAATATGGAGATCAAACGACTACTCACTTCTAAGGGAGATGCAATCGTCCAAGCTGCTGATGAAATTATTGGTGGTAAATGGTTCGAGCAATTTATTGTTGATCCCATCCAGGGTGGTGCCGGAACATCCATTAATATGAATACTAACGAGGTCATCGCTAATCGTGCCCTTGAACTCATAGGTAAGGAAAAAGGAAGTTACGAGAACATCAGTCCGAACAATCATGTTAACATGGCCCAGTCCACAAATGACTCATTCCCTACTGCAGTACATTTAGCGGTACTGACGATGATAGAGAAGCTACTTACGACAATGAAAGACTTACATAAAGCGTTCAGCGATAAAGCTACGGAGTTTGATGGTGTTATCAAAATGGGACGAACCCATCTACAGGACGCTGTACCTATCCGTCTCGGACAAGAGTTCCAAGCCTACGCTCGCGTACTTGAACGAGATATAAAGCGACTGACTTCCACCAAGACTAACCTACTAGATATTAATATGGGAGCTACCGCGGTCGGTACTGGCCTTAACGCAGATGTAACGTATATTAAGCGGGTAGCAGTAATACTTGCAGAACTAAGTGGCTTTCCTTTAGAGCCTGCCGAACATCTAGTAGATGCAACGCAGAACACGGATGCCTATACAGAAGTTTCAGCAGCGCTGAAAATCTGCATGATGAACATGTCGAAAGTCGCCAATGATCTTCGTCTGATGGCTTCGGGACCAAGAGCTGGATTGGGAGAAATCACCCTTCCATCCCGCCAACCAGGATCATCCATCATGCCAGGTAAGGTGAATCCTGTGATGTGTGAAGTCATCACTCAGATTGCGTTCCAAGTCATCGGTAATGACCACACCATTTGCCTTGCTTCAGAAGCAGGCCAATTGGAACTGAACGTTATGGAACCGGTACTGGTGTACAACTTACTTCAGTCTCTAGAAATTATGAATCAGGGGTTCCGCGTCTTCAGAGAACATTGCATCGAAGGTATTCAAGCGAATGTAGATCATTGTCGTGAATATGTGGAGAATAGCGTAGGTATTATTACAGCGCTTAACCCTCACTTAGGGTATGAAGTCGTATCCCGTATCGCTCGTGAAGCCATTAATACAGGTAAGTCGGTACGTAGTCTGTGTCTCCTTTATAATGTTCTAACAGAAGAGGAACTGAATATCATACTCGATCCCTATCAAATGACGAACCCAGGTATCGCAGGTGCAGAATTACTTCATAAGGAGTAAGATAACCTCTTTATGTAGGATAAGTTCGATAGGATCAGTAACGTATTGGCGATAAAATGATGCGCAATGAAAGAGGGGAGAACCAGACATGCTGGTTCTCCCCTCTTTCATTGTTTTTTGATTCAAATGAGTTTAGATTCGACCTTTTTTTCAAAAAATAGGTACATAAACAGGATGCATTTAGACATGTGTCTAGAATCGTTTTTGTTCATTATTATGAATTTTTCACATGGTGTCAATTTATAGTACTCACCTGAAATCAGGAAAGTTAACCTATCATTTAGTTTTCAATTACCCATTATTAAAAAAGTAATAGAAAGTACAATCTCTCTTCCTTTAATTCTCATATATTGTGATTGTATTAAAAATATATATTTAACGGAGGAGATAAGTTATGATCCAGAAGAAAGCACGGAAAACAGATCGTACAACAGTAGATTTAAGACGCGGAGACGAGGCGCTCGTGCGTTGTCGCCGCCGTCACGATGATGATTTCGGAAACGACGGAAAACCCGTAAAACCTAAAATCGATCGTATAATAAATTTAAGACCAGGAGAGAATGTGTTAGTACGCTGTCGTCGCCGCCACCGTGACGATGATCATTTCGGAGACGACAGAAAACGTCGTACAACTTCGAACACTCGGCCTGTTAAAAAGTAATTTTAATCTCAAATTTAATGTAGCACAGAAAAGGTCCGTCAGCGGAAGCACTCGCTGGCGGATTTTTCACGCCCCTTTTACAAGAGATGAACATCGAGGGCTTTGATTCATTCATCAGTGTAATTAATTCAACACAATATGGTGTTACATTTAGTAGTCTCTCCGTTCGTTCTATTATTGTTTTGTCATGATCCTATTTGCAGAAAGTAAGAATGGTATTCCAAATGCTGATGTCACAGCAATGATCGTAAATATAATAACGGATGAATCAGCGCCTAACGCATCCAAGAGAAATCCTCCTAGCAACGGTGCCATTACATTCCCTAAATTGTTGAAGCCTATCATTCCAAAATATGTCCCACGCAGTTCTGGTTTGGCGATATGATCAATAAGTACATCATTCATAGTAAACATCAGAACTTCTCCAATCGTAAACAGAATGACACCCACCATTAACCCAATGAAGGATTGAAAGATTCCAAAAATCAATAGACTGCTAGATACGAATATACTACCTAGTATGAGCGGAATAACGGGTGGTAATTTACTGGCATATTTAACTATAGGAAACTGGCATGCCAACACCACAATCGCATTGAGTGATAACATATAACTAAACCATGTCGCACCATCTTCAATACGTGGACTCATCTCCATAAATTGCGCTAAAGTAGAACTGAAATGTCCGTATCCAAGTACACAGAATATCATCCCCATCAGCACATAAATGAATACTCGGTCCCCACTAATCGCACGAAACGCACCTACTAGTGTAATTCGTTCACTACTAACACTAGTGGCAGAACCCAATTCGGAATATCTGATAAACTGAATAATCAACGTCACACCATAGAAAACGTAGACGATACCAGCAATGATAAATGACCAGCTCGATCCAGACGCTCCCATTTGCAGTCCAAGGATGGGTCCGAATACGACCCCAAGATTAACTGCCGCATAACGCAAATTAAACACAAGTAACTTACTTTCCTGAGGTGTAATATCCGCAAGTAAGGCACGAGAAGTCGGCTCAAACATCGCACGACACAAGCCGTTAAGTGCATTCATAACAAAAAATATCCAAATTTTGTCCGCAACGGCAAAACCTATAAAGACTAGTGCCCAGCCGAATACGGAGATCAGCAGCACCTTTTTCCGGCCAATTATATCAGATATATATCCTCCATAAAAAGAAGCAAACACTCCGATTAAGGAGCTGACTGCAACAACAATTCCAGTCTGTGACGCTGTAGCACCCATCGTTTTAATCAAATAAATGGATAGAAACGGGATACTCATGGACGTTGCCATTCGACCAAAAATTGTCCCTATTATGATGGTCCATGATAAAGGATGAATTTGCTTTAACTGTGTTTTCATAGATGTCACTTCCTTTAACGCAAAATTATTTTTATTACTCTTTACTTATGTAATCCTACTAATTCTAATATATCTATCCAAACGTTCTCTTAAATTCGTATTTATTATTCTAACACAGAACATATATTTGCATCATGTAATTATCTCTTGTTGATTATCCAACATGCCTCCTTGTACGAGAGTGAACTCAACTGAAATAAGAAATAGCCGTATTGCTTTAGCAACCGGCTATTTCTTATATAAATCTTCTTACTTTTATATCAATTAATTGACAACCTCTTGTAGACTTCTCGGTCTCATATCCGTCCATTGCGCATTAATATAATCTGTACAAATCTCACGGGTCTGGTCTGCCACCACGACGGTCCATCCTTCCGGTACGATAATGTAACTAGGCCAGAGAGAATACTGCTTCTCGTCGTTCATCAGAACTAGATAGGTCGTATCTGCACGCTCAAATGGGTTGGTCACTTATATTACCTCCTGTTATATTAAATTCTGACCTCTGCCCGACTACTGGACATAAGCTTCAGTGAAATAATCTTCCCAATCTCAGAAAGTGGTCCAGGTTGACATAGATCTTTATGTCGACAAGCGATATCATGTCTTTCAATCTTGCCCTCGATAAAGGGCTCCCACATTTCTGGCTCTATAGGATCGAACCAATCCGGTATGATCGTCGAATGGAAGAATAGAAGATCTCCCTTAAATCGTTTAGGAACAAATGCGCCTAGTATACGCACAGAGTTCTCATAGGTTTCTTTAAGATTCATAATAATAGCTTCATCAAGGCTAGCTAAAGCACTACCATCACTCCGAAGAATTTCAATGGCCCTTGCTATATCGAGGGGACCTTCACCCATTGTGTCCGGATCGTATCCACCTAAAGCCAATAGCGCGACCAATGCTTCTTCTTCGTCTGGCTCTCCTCGAATTGGCAAGTAATGGCTTGGGAAAGCATCCAGCATAGCTAGAAAAGATACCTCTTCCCCTTCTGATTGCAATTGCACAGCCATCGCTTGGGCTACATTACCACCCAGAGACCAGCCAAGCAACTGATACGGTCCTGTAGGTTGTATCGAGCGGACATGCTCTATATAGTCGACTGTCATGTCCTCAAGTGTCCTCGGAAATTCCTCAGACTGCGCAATTCCACGCGCCTGCAAGCCATAGATTGGATAATCCATACTGAGATGCTTCATCAACCCTGCATAACACCAACTTAGCCCTCCCGCAGGATGAATACAGAATAGCGGTAACTGATCGCCATGAGTTCTAAGCGGAAGCAATACCTGAAGTGCACTACTATGCCCCTCCTCCATATCGAGCTTTTCAGCAAGTGTTGCAACAGTAGGCGCTTCAAATAGGATACCGATACCTGGATCTCGACCCAACGCCTCGCGAATACGACTCATTAGACGCACAGCTAATAATGAATGACCACCTAACTCGAAGAATCCATCATCAATGCCTACACGCTTCAGTCCAAGAACCTCAGCAAATAATTCGCATAGCACTTCCTCCTGTGGTGTTCTAGGTCCACGTCCATCAAGAACTAAGGAGAAGTCTGGTGCTGGTAAAGCTTTTCGATCTAACTTACCGTTTGGCGTGAGTGGCAGAACATCCATACTTATAATTGCAGATGGAACCATGTAATCAGGAAGGATAGCTCCAACATATCTGCGTAGCTCAACTGAATCCGTTGCAGTCCCTACAGCTGAGACTACATATGCCACAAGACGTTTGTCTCCCGGCTGATCCTCACGAACCACTACCCCTACTTGTTCTATTTCGGGATGTCTACCAAGTATGGCCTCAATCTCTCCTGGCTCAATACGGAATCCTCGAATCTTCACTTGTTGGTCAGCACGTCCCAGATAATCTAACGAGCCATCACTTAATCGTTTGGCAAGATCTCCGGTACGATACATTCTTGTTCCTGGTCGACCATATGGATCAGCTACAAATCGTTCGGCCGTCAACCCTGGTCTCTGCCAGTACCCTCTCGCTAATCCATGTCCAGCAACATACATTTCTCCTGTAACTCCTGTCGGGACAGGCTGTAATGCATCATCCAATACATACACCCTAAGATCTGGAATAGAATGACCGATGAGGCTATTACCTCGGTGAAGAGCGCTATTTCGGTCAAGCTCCATGTAACTGACATGTACAGTTGTCTCGGTTAAACCATACATATTGATCAGTCTCGGCGCCTCGTCTCCATGGCGATCATACCAATCATCCAATCTACCAAGTTCTAACGCCTCACCACCGAAAATGAGATATCGTAATGCGAGCTCTTGTCCCAATGAAGGATTCTCTCGATCTGCTTGCATCAGTTGATAGAATGCGGATGGCGTCTGATTCAGAACGGATACTTTCTCTTGTACAAGAAGCTGTAGAAAATCTATCGGTGATCTACTTATCGTATGCGGAACAACCACTAGTCGCCCACCGTGTAAGAGGGGTCCCCATAACTCCCAGACCGAAAAGTCAAATGCATAGGAATGAAATAACGTCCATACATCATCAGAACCGAAACTGAACCAATGCTCAGTAGAAGCAAACAGTCGGACTACATTTTGATGTGGAATGACAACCCCCTTCGGTTTTCCTGTAGAACCTGAGGTGTAAATCATATACGCTGGACTAAGTGGAGATAACTGCCCCCTCCGGTCACAGTCTCTTGGATTTCCAGAAGAATATTTCCGTAGCTCTTCCGCAGTTTCGGCGTCATCCAGAAGTATGATCGGAAGTCCACCCTCACAAGAAAGTCTAGAAGCTACCTCAGTATTCGTAATCATCATAACGGGCGCTGCATCCTCAAGCATATATGCGATTCTGTCACTAGGATAATCTGGGTCCACAGGCAAATAGGCGGCTCCCGCTTTCAAAATAGCTAGGATTCCAACGACCATATCCAATGATCTCGGTAGCGCTAACGCCACCATCTGTTCAGGAGCAACTCCCTCTTCCATAAGCAAGTACGCGAGCTGGTTCGTACGATTGTTCAACTCATTGTAGCTAAGAGCAATACCATCAAAGACAAGAGCTACAGCTTCTCCATTCTTAGCACATTGTGACTCGAATAGGTCTGGTAGACAGACTTGTGGTAACTTTTCAGTATCCGCACTCCATTTCGTCAATATACTTTGACGCTCTTCAGTTAATAGTATATCAAGATGCCCAATGGCCTTATTTGGTTCATTCACCACAGCATTCAACAACTGTAAGAACCGAGTAGTCATGACTTCAACCGTACTTCGTTCGAATAAATCTGTGCTAAATTCCAATAATCCTTCCAAACCATCAGGCGTGCCATCCGATGCGCGGCGTTCATTACATTCCAACGTAAGATCGAACTTGGCTGTACCTACAGCTTCAATCTGAAGTCTACTTGTCACACCCGGGAAATCTAACATTGCATCTGGCGTATTCTGTAACACTAGCATGATCTGAAAGAGTGGATGTCTGGATCTAGACCGCACAGGATTAAGAACTTCAACCAGACGCTCGAAAGGTAACTCTTGATGCTCATACGCAGCGAGATTCACATCACGGACTCTCGTAAGTAGCTCTCGAAAGCTAGGATCTCCGGATGTATCGGTACGTAATACTAAGGTATTAATAAACAATCCAACTAGACCATTAAGCGCATCGTCACTCCGCCCTGCGATTGGACAGCCTATAGGAATATCGGTTCCTGCTCCAAGGCGAGTGAGAAGAACAGCAAGTGCGGACTGTAACACCATGAACAGACTCGTTCTACTCTCGCGGGCAATTTCCAACAGTTGCCCATGAAGTTGTGGACTTATCTGAAACGGGACTACGCCTCCTTGATAACTCGCCGCTGCCGGTCTTGGGTAATCCGTTGGTAACTCTAGCTGATCTGGTAGATTCTTTAGCGTCTTAGTCCAGAAATCAAGTTGTGTGGCAATAAGACTATCCGAATCATGCTCACTTCCCAGAAGATTATCTTGCCAGATCGCATAATCTGCATATTGTACTGTCATCCGTGACCATGCCGGAGCTGTACCAGCACATCGAGCAACGTACGCATTAGAAAGATCTCGTGATAACGGAATCAACGACCAACCATCACCTGCTATATGATGAAGAAGTAGTAATAGCACGTATTCATCTGGACCAAGTATGAACAATTGTACTCGGAGCGAGGGCTCTGATGACAACTCGAAGCTATAGCGAATTGCCTCCGCAAGAGTCTCATCTAACGAAGATTCACTTGTCTCTGTCCGAATTAACACAGGTCGTGCTTCCTCGACATCCAGAATCCGTTGACTCGACGAACCCCATGAATCAGGGAACACGGTTCGAAGCGTCTCATGTCGACTTACCATATCAACAAGAGCAGCCTCCAACGATTCAAGGTTTAATGCTCCAGACAAACGAGCTACGAGCGGGATATTATATGTTGGGCTTGGGCCTTCCATTCGGTATAGGAACCATAAACGACGTTGTGCAAAGGAAAGCGGAACGATCTCTGGACGTATAACCGGACTTATGGCCGTTCTTGCAACTTGCCCATGATCTAATAATTTGGCGATCCCCGCTACCGTTGGGGCCTCAAAAAGACTACCCATTCCTAATTCAACACCGAATGTATCCCGGATACGCACCATGACCCTACCTGCAAGCAAGGAATGACCACCTAGATGGAAAAAGTCATCATCTATTCCCACATGTGCAAGGCCAAGTATCTCTGCAAATACATCACATAATATTTCTTCCTGTGGTGTTCGTGGGCCCACTCCTATACTCGTTCTATGATATTCTGGCCTTGGTAATGCCTTTTGATCAATCTTCTTGTTGGGTGTTAAAGGCATTTCTGATAATTCAACAAATACGGATGGAATCATATAATCGGGCAATTCATCGGCGACATAACGCCGAAGCTCAGCTGCATCCACACTAACAGGAGAATCTAATACAATGTAAGCAATTAGACGCTTATCCCCAGGCACATCTTCCCTAGCAACAACTGCGACTTGCTCAACTGATGGATGCCGTGAAAGTAAAGACATGATTTCTCCCAGTTCAATCCGGTATCCTCGAATCTTAATTTGGTGATCCATTCGCCCCAAATAATCGATAGTACCATCTGCAAGATGTCTCACAAGGTCACCTGTACGATACATGCGCGTACCTGCTGGGCCAATTGGATCAGCAACGAAACGCTCAGCCGTTAGTCCGGGTCTACGTAAATAACCGCGACCCAAGCCCGCACCAGCTATATATAATTCACCTACTATACCTGGAGGTACGGGTTGGAGCGATTCATCAAGTACATACAATTGCGTATTCCATACTGGCCCACCGATAGAAGGCTTAAGTGTAAGCTCATTCCCAAGAAGTGCTGCTGTTGAATATATAGTTGTTTCAGTTGGTCCATATTGATTGTTGACCTGACAACCAAGCTCTTGCAGAGCGAGCTTGAGTCCAATCGGAAATGCCTCTCCACCTGTAATGATTCGAAGCCCATCGAATCTATCAGGCTTGCTTGCAACAAACGCCTGCCATAATGTAGGGGTTGCCTGCATTATGGTTATAGCATTCTCTCTAATTCTCCTAGCAAGTGCAGACGGATCCAGAATCATATCTTTCGTCGCGATGTCCATACTCGCTCCCGTTGTCAATGGAAGATACACTTCAAGAACAGATATATCGAATGCAATGGTGGTAACCGATAACAATCGATCCTTTTCATTCAACTGGAACCGATCCTGCATCGCAATGATTAGATTAGTCAGGCCACCAAAGGTTACCATGACTCCTTTCGGATTGCCGGTTGAGCCTGAAGTATAGATGATATAGGCAGGGTTAAGAGGCGATAGATTGGTTATGCGATCGGCATCGTCAGGATTATGATCGGGGTACCGCATTAGAATATCTATGATAACAGGTTCATCTATTGTGAGCGTAGGCACAACATACAGTTCGGACAGATTGGATCTAACCAGACAATCCGTAATGACATACATAGGCGCAGCATCATCCAGCATATAAGCAATCCGATCCGTTGGATAATCTGGATCTATTGGAAGATATGCAGCACCCGCCTTGTGGACAGCTAAGATTGCGACTATCATGTCTATCGAACGCGACAGTACGAGTGCAACAATACCTTCTGGTCTAACCCCTTGTGCAATCATGAAATGAGCGAGACGATTCGCTCGTCTGTTCAACTCTGCATAGCTTAGTGATTTCCTTTCAAGGAATACAGCCGTAGCATCTGGTGTTTCTGCCATTCTTTCCTCAAATAAAATGCACGGATAGATCTCTGACACGGGATGAGTGGTTGCATTCCACTTCGTCAACACTTGTTGACGTTCCTCTAATAGAAGGTAGTCGATTCGTGAGATTGATTCGTCGATTTCAGCAACTGAAATTTTGTCTAAGAGATAAAGGAAACGTCGATGATGAGATTCCAACTCGTCTGTACTGTATACTGCAGGATTACCATCAAAGTCGATTCGTAGGCCACTTCCATCGGATCTGTTATATACATTAATTAACAAATCATCTACAGGACCAGCCGAAAGATTGCTTGTTGTTCCTCGATACCCATCAAAACTCAGGTCATAGTCAAACGGCATCACATTTATGACAGGTCCAAATAATCTTCGCTGGTCTCCTAACAATTTAAGGTCTCGACGTAGATCCTGTTGTCGATATCCCTGATGTCGCTTTATCTCACCTATCTCCTTAATAACTTGTTGTATGAGTTCAGACAGACTCATTTCTGGTCGGACAACCACACGAAGTGGGAGCAAATTCATAACCATTCCTGGAATGCGAAGTGAAGCGGAACCTAAACGACACATCATTGGCAATCCAAGAATGACTTCGCTTGCTCCAGTCAAACGATGTACGTAAATGGCTGTAGCTACCATGACAATCTCAGGCCAACTTGATCCTGTCTGACTTGCTGCTACTTGCAAACCATTTATCCCCGCTGGGGTTAGCTTCGCTGACTGTCGTATAAAACTTCGTGAAGTTCTCGACGCCTTGTTCGCTAGGCTTACCACCTCAGGTTCGTCAGCAAAGCGTGATGTCCAGAATTGACGATCCGATTCAATTTGCTCCGAACCAAGATATTTCGATTCTTCATCCATAATGGACTGTAATGTTCCGAATCTTCCCTTATCAATAGAGAGGTTCCGTCCTAATGCTGTATAGATTTGAGCCACTCTTCGTGCGATTAATGAGAATCCATACCCATCAATGACAATATGATGGATTCGTTGATACCAATAAAACCGATCTGGAGCTAGTCTAAATAAAGCTTCCGTAAACAAGGGGCCTCGGTACAGGTCAACTGGCTTGCTCATATCCTCTTTCATCCAAGCTTCTGCCATTTCGTGTGGATTCTTCTGCCCACTAACGTCTATAAGATGTAAATGCCAGTCGATAGATGGATCAATTGTCTGCCATGGTCCATCTTGATCCTCCCCGAATCGAAGATGTAACGTCTCTGCCTCCATCACAACTTGCCTCAACGCAAGCTCGAATCGTTCAGGGTCTACTGGACCATGAATTTCAATCCATTCGCCAGTGTTGAAGATCGGATTATCCGGGTCAAGCTGCTGAGCAAACCATATACCGGATTGTGCTCCGGTCAAAGTAAATCGAATACTTTCATCAGACATGATCATAATCTCCTTTTCATCCCCACTTTCATACATTGAAATAATCTACATTTGGCAAGTTACTGTCCTCCTCTGAAGACATCAACGCCCACCAATCGGATATCGTCGGCTGCTCAGCCAACTCTACGAAAGTAATCTCAATCCCCCTACGGCGCCACCCTTCAACTAGACTCATGATTCTAATTGAATCAATTCCCCATATGTTGATCAAATCATCATGTATTCCAATATGATTGGGTTGCTCTTGAATGATCCTAGCTACCTCTTCACGTAATGACTCCAGTGTGATCGGCGCTTGTATCTCGGTGTCCGCAGAACTCAGATCCCCTGTCAACTGCTTCCGATTCAGCCCTTCAATCAGTTGTTGCGTCGTTATAGTAACTGCACATCGCTCGGATGCATAGGTCATTGCCATGCTGTGCTTCTCCAATGAGAAATCTGCTACTGCATCTGCGATGAAGAAGGGTTGAATATCTTGCATGAATGCTTCGCAGGAAGTTAAAAGACAGCCGATGTGGGCATAGATCCCACACACGATAAGCTGATCTCGGCCTTGCTGCTCCATCAACTTCAGCAGATCCGTCTTCTGAAATGCACTATATCTCCATTTCGTCAGAACAATATCATCTTGCCTTGGTGAAAGTTCTTCTACGATTTGCTTCTGATCTGGGCCACCATTAATACCAGATCCCCAGAAATCCTGCAACAATCCACGTTGTTCAGGCGTCTGCCCTCCAGGCTGTGCCGAATAGATCACAGGTATTCCAAGCTCGGTAGCATACTTCCGGAGATTTTGGATGTTCGCAATTAGCTCTACAACAGGGGATTTCTTAACATCGAACGCATCCAGGAAATACTGTTGCATATCATGAATGAGTAACACCGCTCGCTTCGGATCGATCGTCCAACCTACTTTGTTTGTTGGTAAGTCAGATTCTACAGGCATTGGATATGGCAATATATTTGGAATAGCCAAGTTATCTCCTCTTTTCAATATTAATATAGTGATTTCATTATCATTAGGAATTCGAAAGAGAGCTGAGCTTCTGACTTATTTGTTCACGAAGTGTCTTCTTACTCACCTTACCTACTCGGGTCTTAGGAAACGTATCAATGAACTCGACTCTGTCTGGAATCTTATAGGGTGCTAATCCTCGTTCTCTCAGAAACACTTTAATCTCAGTGACCGTAAGAGATGATTCATGCGGAATAATGAATGCGCACGTACGCTCACCAAGAAATTCATCTGGTATCGCCACTACTGCCACATCGTGCACGCCGGGGTGTGCTAAGATATGATTCTCCAACTCTTCAGCTGCGACCTTATCTCCACCTCGATTGATCTGGTCTTTATCACGACCTTCTACAACTAAGTAGCCGCTTGAATTTAGACTCGCGAGGTCTCCCGTACGGTAAAATCCGTCTGTTGTGAACGACTTTACATTATGTTCCTCCGCCTTATAATATCCACGGATCGTGTAGGGTCCACGAGTTAGCAGATGTCCTACTTTCCCTAACTCAACCTCACGATCCTCTTCATCTACGATGCGTATCTCATCATAAGGTGACATCGGTCGCCCCTGTGTATTCACGATAATGTCTTCTGGATCATCAAGCCGAGTATAATTAACAAGTCCTTCAGCCATTCCAAATACCTGTTGGAGCGAACATCCTAGCGTTGATCTTACTCGCCTTGCTACCTCTGCACTGAACTTCGCTCCACCAACTTGCAACACCTGAAGATGGGATAGATCAGGACGTCTCGATACTGCTGCATCAAGCCATATCAAAGCAATAGGTGGTACGACAGCCGTAATGGTTACCTGTTCTTTGGATATCAGCGGAAATACTTCATCCGGACTTGCACCTCGGACAAGAACAACGCGACCGCCGGCATACATCGTCCCTAGTACGCCAGGTGAACTGAGCGGATAGTTGTGCGCAATGGGAAGTACCGCTAGATAAACCGTATTCTCATCCAAAAGGCATATTTCGGCACTCAACCTTAAACTGTAGATGTAGTCATCATGTGTGCGAGGAATTAGTTTCGGTAATCCTGTCGTCCCACCTGATAACTGTAGGAATGCCACCTCGCTTGAACTTGGCTCTTGCCATTGACTTACTGGTTCTGTATACAAATCACTGAGCGCGATAAATGGGCCTGGTTCGCCTGCCACAATGACATGTTGCAAGGTCGGAACATTAGCTTTGACTTGCAAGGCAAGATCCCGATAATCGAATCCAGAATCCACATCCGCAATAATATAAGCAACCGCCTCTGAAAACTCGGATATATAGGTAATCTCACTCTTTCGATGTAACGGTAATGCGAATACGGGCAGTGCTCCCAAGCGAAACAAGGCAAAACAAGCTTCTAGAAACTCTGGGATGTTGGGAAGCTGTACAACGACTCGATCATGTGCCTGAATACCCAAATTGTGAAATCCTTGCACCAATCGATCTACCCTAGCATCTAAATCTGCATAGCTTATTCGGCGTTCACCACTGGCAATTGCGATACGTTCTCCGTATGCTGCTGCACGTTGTCGAAGCATTCCACCAAATGTTTCGCCTCGCCAGCACCCCTCATTCTGATATTGCTCTGCAAACTCTTTAGGCCATGTGGGGCATCCTGACAACATGATGTATCACTCCCCCATCTCATCTTCTTGTTGCTTCAGACCCATAGCCAAAAACAACGTTTGTAACTTGGCTGAAGTCTCCGCAAGTTCTGCTTCTCCACTCGATCCGCTTACAATTCCCGCTCCTGCGAACAGACGAAGCGTACGACCCGCTACCTCAGCACATCGGATGGTAACTGCCCATTCTCCATCCCCATTCGAATCACACCAGCCGACCAATCCAGTGAAGAAGCCCCGTTCGAATGGCTCAATTTCCTTAATTACTTCTCTTGCTAGATCCGTGGGTGTACCACAGACAGCGGGAGTTGGATGTAACGCCACAGCAAGCTCTAGAACCGAAGTACGAATATCAGCAAGCTCACCAACAATTTCCGTCGATAAATGCCACATCGTATTGGTCTGCACAAGTGATGGTTCATCTGGAACGACTAATGTCGTACAATATGGACGAAGTGCTGCTGCCACTGCGGCCACGACCACAGCATGCTCATGTCTATCCTTGGATGAAGCCAGTAACGCAACCGCCCGCCGCTCATCTTCGATCGGATCTTCACTACGAGCAGCAGATCCCGCCAATGGGTTAGCTATGATTTGGGTACCTGCCTTCTTCACTAACAATTCCGGGCTTGCACCGACCAACGTATGATGATCCTTATTCACAGACGATCCCCTATTTAAAGAATCATCCACACCTTCTTTCAACAGACTCATACCAAAGGTATAGCCATGCGTATTGTTCTGAGCCAAATTTCGAAGTAAACCATGCGTATCCACTACCGTCGGCAACGTAATATGAATGGATCTGGATAGAACTACTTTTTGAACGTCGCCTTGTGCAAGACGCATTAATACCTTATTTACGCCTTTGGCATATTCAGAAGCCTCTGGAACCGCTTGAACCTCATAGTCAGTAATAAGTGGGCTATTCATCTTTATCTCTGAATTGAGATTTAATGGACCAGCCCATTCGGCAGTCAGTGGTACAATAAGTTCGCTTGGTTTCGTGTGATCATATGGGATTGCACCAACAATTACCGATAGTTCATGTCCAGATTTCTTCGTGTGAGCAAGAAGTTTTGCAACGCGCTCCGGTAGATTTACCAAGTTATTGGATTCACCATCCGATATTAATCTAGCATGTACACCTCTTGCTAAAAGGGTTCGCTCTGGCGAAGCCCAAAAAAAAGAAGAACCTTCTCTGTAATCTTCAAGAAGTTGTGTCGCTACCGCTGGAGCAACTTCATTTTTCAACATGGTTATCGTCATCTCCCTTTAATTTATCAGCTTCCCAAAGTAGCGCCGCCGTCAATACATAGATCTTGCATCGTAATATGCCTCGCCTGATCAGAAAGCAGGTAAACTACTGCATCAGCAATGTCCGAGGACATCGCTAATCTGCCAAGTGGGATTCCCACCCGGTGCGAATCAATTGAACCCGTGATGACAGCTTGAGCTCCGTCATCACTGTGCCATAACGCTCTCTGCATAGCTGTATCCGTGGAACCTGGGGATACAACATTACATCGAATATGGTTATGGGCCTGTTCCAGCCCCAAGCACTTGGTGAACATCGTTGCCGCTGCCTTCGATGCGGCATAGGCTGACAAGTACATTCGAGGTACTCGTGTTGCGTTGGAACCCACTGTCACGATGGACCCCTTCTTCCGTGATACCATACGCTTTACAACAGAACGAGATACATAAAAGACACCATTCGTGTTCACGTTGAACGTTTCCGCCCAATCTTCATCACTTAGAGATTCAATCGGGTCGATCCTAAGAATTCCTGCCACATTAACCAGAATTTCTATCGGTCCCAACTCACGTTCGATTCGGTCCACAATCCCCTCGACGGCTGAGCTGTCACCTACGTTTACTGGATATTCCTTAGCATGATGATCATGACTACTCAAATCTGTTACCAATTCCTTAAGTCCATCGACATTCATATCCACTGCTGCGACTATAGCTCCCAGCTCAGCTAATGCCCGTGCTACGGCTTCTCCAATACCCTGAGCAGCACCAGTCACAAGAGCCACCTTACCTTCGATTCCCGTAAATTGCACCTGATCCTTCCCTCCCCTACTTTGCAAACATGTATTGCCCTGGAATCTTCCTCTCACTTCTCAATAATCCATTTATCGTTTACTTCTCAGGTTTCAGCACAAGCCGCAAAGCCCGACTAATCAACACGGGCAATACAGATACATGCCCTTCATCCTCAAACTCTGTAAATGTTACATTTACTCCTCGATCTGAGTGAATAGAGAGTCGATCTGATAGCTCCTTCGCTTGATAAAGATTACGAGAAACGTGACTATTCTCCAATTGTCCCATCCCAATCAGTAGTTCAACGTTGATAGATTCCTGCTCTAAGCGACCTACAAACCTCTGCTCTTCTTCAAGGAGAAATTCTTTATTCCAATGAATAGATGGGCTACCAGCAATATAATGCTGGAAAGCAGCAGGCTTAGTAAACAGGACGTATAACGCGAAAAGCCCTCCAAGAGAATGACCAAATATCGTTTGTCTGTTACTGTTGATATTGAATTCCTGTTCGATGTGTGGTTTCAATTCCTCTTCGATAAATGATAAGAACGCTTGAGCTCCACCTTGTTCAGGTAAAGGAGTTCCGTCAGACTTATGCTGATATTCAAACGATGGAACTGGCGTGTAATCATAATATCGATCTGGAGCAAATGGTCGATTCGTCTGATAACCGATGCCCACGATGATTGCAGGTACAACCCCCGTCTTATCTGGTCGATGACACTGCATTCGTAACGCCTCTACCATCGTTGTGAAGACTGAATTCCCATCTAGCAAATAAATAACTGGATATCCCGAAGGTGGTGCAGCTTCGGAAGGTATCGCCACCATAATTTTATATTTACGATTTTCTACACGTGATTGCATAACCCATTGTTCGGTACGGGGAATATCAACCCTACTACGTGCGATGTCTTGGATCGTAATTCCATCTTGTCTATTTAACTGAATACTCACAATGACCCAACACCACCCTATTTTTCTGTATAAAAAATCTCCCCTAAAAGCTACATGATAAAGTCATCTTTTCAATGCCATTTCACCTGTACACCTTTAAGGGAGAAGATAAGATTTATTTGCAATTATTTAGTCAGTATCTTGACCGTATCGTCAATGATTTTTTCATAAGCAATGAGTCCACTTCCAAGCCAATACTCATCGTTCACCTCATACACATGTCCTTCCTTCACGGCAGGGATACTCTTCCAAATAGCGCTATCCGTCATCTCCTTCAAACGCTCTGTACCTTGATCATAAGCATTAATTACAAATATGTAGTCTGCATCAATTTTAGGGAGCACTTCCATCGAAACATCTAGACTATTCTCTTTTTCCGTCAGTTTGGTCATCTCAATGCCTAACTGTTGGTTCAAGACATATCCACAGAAATAATTTCCACCCATCAAACTAACACCTCTAGGTGCAAAGCGGATAATAGCAACCTTTTTACCGCCAGTTGATGCAGCTATCTTTTCCTTCGCCTCGTTCACTTTCTGGTCATAGGCCTTCAAAGCAGCATCAGCTTCAGTGGATTTCCCGAGCAATTCCCCGAGCGTTCCAAGTGTCTTCTCTATATCTCCAGCGGCATTACTAAACACATACGTCGGTGCGATCTTAGCATAGTTCTCGTATATGCCATCTTTCGCATAACTTGCTGTGTGCAGAATAATTAGATCGGGATTGAAGGACATTAACACCTCTGGCGATGGCAGTCCACCTGAGAAATCAAGCTTCGGAACATCTTTTAATTCCTCTTTCAAATACTCATGTGCCATTTTGCCATTCGACCATTGAATCACGGGTTTTACATCTAGCTTAAGAAGAGAATCCTCGAGATAGGGTGCGAACACTTTCTGAGGTGTTGCAGGGAGTTTCACCTCGTTGCCAAGATCATCTTTAAAAATACGTTCAGCGTTCGGTTCCACCGTTTTCTTCTCATCTACAGGTGCTTCCGTTGTTGTTGGCTCAGTAGTTTTCTGTGCTGTCGTTTCCACACTGTTAGAACCACAGGCAGCTAGCAAGCTTCCTACAAGCGCTAAGCACAGTAATACAGAAGTCCTCTTTCTCATAACCTTGTACAATCTGGTGTTGATGTGAAACATAATTTCTTCCTCCTCTGATAATGATTATCACTGAGAATTATTATATGTTATATCCTATCGAATTCACCATGGACATTATCCTGAAATGCATTTGGACATTTTCCCGTAAAGAGGAGTAAAGCTTCATCTAACATTCGAATTGTTGCAACCGCTGAATATTCAAACCATGGGTCTGAAAGAATGTGATATACATGCCTCTGTCTTACTGCTTTCAACTGAATCCATTCCACTGAATGTTGTAGAGCTAACCAATATGACCTAGATGAAGCCTCGGGACACACGACCAGCAGAATACGTTCTGGGTTGAGATCTGCCAATTCATCTAGCGTTACCACTATGTTAGATGAACCCTCACCCCGCTTAAGTATTTCGAGATTCAGGTCTTGATATAGCACGTCCTCTAATCCTCGATTCCAATACATATGGATGTTGTTACCATAGATTCGTAACACTAGAATTCTATCACTTCCTAACGCTTGGCTAATCTGATCCTTAGCCGTCTGAACCTTATGGTTATACCGTTGTATCCATAATTTTGCCCTATCCTCCCGATCCAGAAATTGCGCAATCATCATCAATTGATCCCTCCAACCAACGTTCTCCGTCGGGACAAAAAAAGAAGGAGCAATCTCCATCAATAGTGTCCTATCCGCGGGACAGAACTGATCCGTACCTATTATTACGTCAGGTCGATCATGGGCTAATTTCTTCAGATTCGCTTCAAATTTAGAGCGTATGTAGGGATCACTTAGATTTAGGTGTGACTTAATTTGCGTGCTATAAACGTTATAGTAGTAGTCCGTCCATTTCGGATCAAGAGGGGCTGATATCGGTATGATATTTAGAGCAATCAGTTGCCCCGTAACGGATGATGAGCATGAGGATATGCGTTGCTTAGCATTTTTGACATAATCCGATGGGGGCATTCCCACCGCTTTCTTGAATATACGGCTAAAATAAAACTCATCGGCATACCCCACCTTTAAGGCGATATCCCGCAATAGCTCATTGGATTGAGTTAAATACCGCTTCGCATGATTGATTCGAATATTCGTTAAATAATTCATAGCGCTCATGCCAAATGTTCTCTTAAAAAGATCTCCAAAATATTTAGGACTAATATCCGCCATTTCTGCTAATTGTCTTATAGAAAGGGGTTCGTGATAGTACTGATTTATGAATTCTCTGATCTCAATCAGACTCTTTTTAGGATGCGACTCTTTCGTGCCTAGACCTATTTCCGTAAGCAGTTCATTTTCATTGTCTGGAAGCATGAAGACCCTCCTTTGGGTTTGTAAATCAATATATGAAAATTAATTGTTTTCATCGAAAATGATAATCATTATCATTGTTTAAAAATAGCATAGGCTCGATCATTCAGTCAATCAAATAATGGAAATTATCCTATTTGTGTACATCATCTAACGACTTCAATTCATCAAAAAACCGCAGATGGTTTGCTAATATTCCTAGCAAATCATCTGCGGTCTCTTCGTTGTGAGTTATGATTCATATTGTAATATCGCTGGATCTATACCTTTAGTCTAGCTCGTGGTGGGATTCCTCGCTTGCTAACGCAATGAATTCTGCCACACTCTTCATGCCAAGGTCGCCTTCGCCGCGCTTACGTACCGATACGCTATCTGAATGCCTCTCATTCTCACCAAGTACGAGCATGTAAGGTGCTTTCTCTAGCTGTGCCTGACGGATCTTGTATCCAAGCTTCTCATTGCGTACATCCAACTCTACTCTAATTCCTGCCTCTTCTAACGATTTCTTCACCTGGAAGGCATAATCGTTGTAGTTCTCGGACACGGGCAAGATCTTCGCCTGTACAGGAGCAAGCCATATTGGAAATGCACCACTATAATGCTCCGTTAAAATACCGATAAACCTTTCAACAGAGCCAAATATAGCTCGGTGTATGACAACAGGACGATGCTTCTGGTTATACTCCCCTACGTATGACAGATCGAATTTCTCTGGCATTTGGAAGTCCAATTGAATCGTTCCACATTGCCAACTTCGTTTGAGTGCATCCTGAATGTGAAAGTCTATTTTGGGACCGTAGAAAGCACCATCCCCTTCATTCACACGATAATGAATGCCACGTTGATCTAGAACATTTTGTAAAGATTGTTCAGCTATATCCCACAGTTCATCTGATCCCATGTAATCTTCTGGTCGAGTGGATAGCTCAATCTTATATTCGAACCCGAATACGTTATAGATGTGATCAATCAAAGCAATTGCGCGACCAATCTCCTCTTCAATCTGATCTGGACGTGCAAATATGTGGGCATCATCTTGGCAAAATGTACGAACTCGCATCATACCATTTAGCGCCCCCGAATATTCGTGGCGGTGTACCTGACCAAATTCAGACAGACGAATGGGTAAATCACGATAAGAATGCAGACCATTTTTAAATATAAGCATATGCCCCGGACAATTCATCGGTTTGAGCGCAAATGTAGTATCTTCCACATTCGTAAAATACATGTTCTCTCGATAATGGTCATAATGTCCGGATTGCTCCCATAGTCGGTTGTTCATCATCAGTGGAGTAAATACCTCATCGTAACCCCATTTTCGTTGTAACTCCCTAGAGAATTGTTCAAGACCATTACGAATCGCCATACCCTTAGGTAGGTAGAATGGCATTCCAGGTGCTTCTTCAGAGAACATGAACAGTTCGAGTTCTTTACCCAGCTTTCGGTGATCTCGTTTCTTCGCTTCCTCCAACATATACAGATGTTCCACGAGGTCTGCCTTTTTCACAAAAGAAGTGCCGTAGATACGCTGTAGCATTTTATTATCAGAGTTCCCGCGCCAGTATGCTCCCGCTACGCTTAATAGCTTAAACACTTTAATTCGACCCGTAGACGGTAAGTGGGGTCCACGGCATAAATCTACAAATTCCCCTTGCTCATAAAGCGAAATAACAGCATCTTCGGGTAAGTCTGTGATCAGTTCTAGCTTGTATGGATCCTCCATCTCTTTGAAGATTCGGAAGGCTTCCTCTCGGCTTACTTCTCGACGTACAATAGGTAGATTTTCTTGAATAACTCTCTCCATCTCAGTCTCTATCGCTGCAAGATCATCAATAGAAAATGGTTGCTCCATATCGATATCATAATAGAATCCATCTTCGATAGTAGGTCCAATTCCAAGTTTAACGGATTTGGAACCGTACAAACGTTTAATCGCTTGTGCCATCACATGTGCAGTAGTATGTCTATATATGTTCAATCCTATCTTACTATCCAATGTAACCAGTTCAACGAGGCAATCATGCTCAATCGAGTGATTAAGATCAACGAGTGTGCCGTTCGTTGTTCCAGCCACCGCGTTCTTTTTCAATCCTGTACTAATTGATTCTGCTACTTCTAATATTGTGGTGCCTTGCGGATACCTCCTAACTGTTCCATCTTGCAGCGTTACGTTAATCTCATTCATCATGATTAGCCTCCATTTCTTATAAGTTGTTGTTTCTTCTATATTTTTGAACGCAAAAAAACGCATCACATCCCCCAAGGGACGAGTGCGTTTAAGCTCGTGGTTCCACCCTAATTCAACCCGTCACAAACACAAGCTGGGCTATTCGCCACAACATGTTAGAAACAAGGTCCTTCATTAATAATTAGTATCCTATAACGTAGATAAGACGGTGATATATACAACCGTGAGTCCATCATTAGGATCACACGGGTTCAACATCACAGCTACAAAGGGGTCATCTCACAACCGGTACAGTAGAAGTTTGCAGCAATCACTTCTCTCTCTGGGCAGTCCGGAAAAGGAAATCATGTCTTTGATCAGAGCTTAACTTATTTTAGATTGGTACAATATAACATAAGTTCATCGCAGATTGTCAAGCTAAATAATGAAATGAATTCTCCTCATAGGACAGTTCTAATTGCATATTTGGTGTATAAAATCATCGCTAGTGCTTATAAACATGATAAATTTTTCATATCAGCAAGCTGCCATTACAATCAGAACATACTCTTATGTCGATACCAGTATGAGTATTTTTCTTTATAGTTTAGTTTTTAACATTGGATTGCAGGCGCGTTACCCTTAACAACTAATATATAGCTTTTTGTTGCTCCAATCGACTTGGCCCAATGTAAAATATGAAGAACTACTTGTTCTCCATACCCTTTATTTCTATAGTGTTTATCTGTGACAATATCATATAATCCTACATAATCTCCTTCAACTACTCCTAGCCCACATGCGACTGGAACAGCATTGTCATACAGAATGCAATACGCTTGCCTTAGCTTAGAATCCGATAATAACTTCTGTGTGATTAACCTGTTTCTCTCGGAGAGACCCTTCATTTCTGTCATGATTTCGAGCCACTTATCGTTCAAATATTCGGAAATCTCTACTTCTTTAACGAAAGGAACTTTAATATCTGTTAAGCTTTCTAATGTTTGTACGCTTGAGGGGTCTACAATACCATAACCCCTATCGTCCAATGCTTGATCTAACGCATCTGGTACAAAGGGTGTTATTTTAAAAACAACGTCTAGATTAGATCTTGAATAGATCTCTTCACAATTCTTGATTTTCGTATGTAAATTATCGTCTATTCCTTTATATATAGCATTAATAGAGTTGGACCTCTTCGTGTAGCCATCAGCAAATCGCAATAGCCAGCCATCTTGGGTCAGTGTCTGTACTGCTGGCCAGGCATTTAAAGAGTATTCTTCTATTGTTTTGCTCATCCGTACAACACTCCTCAAGCTTATAATGATGAATAAATATACAATAATATGATTGTATATTCAACATAAAAATAAATAAAAACAGCTACCATAACGGCATCTGCTCTTTATATATATCCTTACGACTAAATTCTACCTGATCGCTATAATCTCACAACATGTACAATATCCATAAGATTTGAGACCGTGTATTTCGGTTTAATATCTTCATATCAAAGATTTCTTTATGTGGTTTTCTAATCCCAACTTCATCAGATACGACTAAGCTTGTGAACAAATGATCGATATTCCCAGCTCTAAGGCGCTTTCTTGGCGATTCACTAATACCAAAAACAGGTATTGCAGAAATAGTTCCTTGATAACCGCTATTCATTTATTTTTTCTTGAAGTGATTTACCGTATTTGCTACACCAGTTATGGCAAATAATAATGCAACGAAACCAAATCCATAAGTTATTTTCCAATTACTATGATCTGAGATCACATCTGTAACTACAAAAGCTATAGCCGCTAAGAAATTTAAGATAGCAATGGTTAGATAATTAATTCCTTTCAACAATATCACCCCTTCCGCGTAATAACGCCCTCACAGACATTACGTTTCTACTTTATTCTCCTCATATTCCATAAGCCAGCAATCCCTTAGTTCTCCTTCATGCCATTCATGTTTTTCTAGAAGCTTTTTCTTTATAAACCCATTCTTTTCATATACTCTCAGTGCTCTTGTATTCCACGTTTGCGGATCCATAACGATCTTCTTTGCCTCTCTATTTGCAATAAGGTAGCTTAGCGTTTCTTTGATCATAAGTGAACCGATTCCTTGATTCCAATACTCTACTTCGCCTATGAATTGGTCCATCCCATAGATTTTACCATCAAATTCCTCATACCCATACTCTTCTTTCTCTTCTTCATCAATGAGGTAGAACTGAATATAACCGATCTCTTTACCCTTGTATTGAATGATACAAGACGTGACGCCTTCTCTGTTCTCGTAAAAATGCTTTTGGACTAATGCCATATCATGTGGATGATCACGACCTTCATAATATTCCAACACCCTTGGATCAGAAAGCCATTTCAGCAAAAGGCTAGCATCTGCAGGTCTGAGTTGTCTGATATTAATCTCATTATCCCCAAGAATAATCAATGGATGTAGCCTCCTATTCAGCAATTTCTATCTATTATATCAATTAGAAGAATTAGAGGTAAATAGATTACTTCCTTTGTACACAAAAAAAACCATCAAGCGGTTTCACACTTGATGGTTAATGGTACTTACTAATATGGGCCTAGTAGAGTCTCTAATGATTAATTCTGCTGGGAACGTTTTATGTGCATGTGTAATTTTTTTATTGATCAAATCAAAGAGAATTCTAATGGTCTCTTGTGCAATTTCTCCCACAGGTTGTTTTATCGTAGTTATCGAAGGATTATAGTAGAATGAAATGTCCAGTCCATCAAAGCCAGCTACTGAATAATCTTCTGGCACTCGCTTGCCAGCTTCAAATATGGCTTTACATGCTCCAATAGCCAGACTATCGGAAATAGCATATATAGCTGTAAACTCTTCTTTGGATTCTAATAGTTCTTTAGCAACTTCATATCCATTTTCCATCGTATAACTCTCAATTTCTTCTTTCATATACCTTACCAAATTCGGATTATAGTCCAATCCATGAGCTTCTAAAGCCTTTTTATACCCTTCCAACCTTAATTTCCCGATACTTACATCTTCCATATTTGCAGTTATTGTAGCAATCTTCGTGTGTCCCAGATTACATAAATAATCTACTAATTTATAGCTTTCTTTAAAGTCATCAACGGAAACAGAAGAATACTCATTAGGTTCAACATCTTCTGCCATTCCTATCGTACTTAGGACAAATGGTACCGTTAATTGTGTTAGCTTTTCTTTAGAGTGAGAGAAATATCCTCCTAGAAATACAATCCCTTTTAAACGCTTTTCTTTTTCTAGTTCTATCGCAACATCGATTTCATTCTGATTCTCATCAACTCGTTGTAGAAAAAACGAATACTTTTTTCTTTTAATTTCTTCTTCAAACACTTTAATCATATGATTGAAAAAAGGATTGGTAATCCCTTTGATCAAAACAGCTATTGTTTTTGAAGCAGCACGTTTTAGATTCCTAGCACTGTTGTTGGGAATATAATGATTTTCTTTAATGACCTGCATAATCATCGTTTTTGTTTCTTCATTGATATCAGGATGGTTATTTATAGCTCTTGATACCCTTGTTACACCTACGCCACACATTTTCGCAATATCAATAATTGTAATTCTTTCCATATCAAACTCTTCCCTTACACCGTAGTTTCATCTAACAAATCCCTTGAAATCTAAATCTAATTTCACTAACAAGGCATTCTCATTGAGTGCAGCAAGCCTTTAGATAAAACAACAAAGCAATTATCATAATATAGCAATTAATGTTGCATAAGACAATCAAACAAGGGAATTTACATGTAAATACTTACAATTATTAAACAAATTCAATTATACACTAGCATGTAAGTTTCTTACACAAAATCAGATAAACAAAAAGAGTAGAGTATTCTCGGGGTGTCCAAGTCACCTAGAAATCAGCTTACTCTTTGAATAGCATCCTGAGAATGGCGGGTCTGTTAGCAAGAAATATCAATCTACCCCTTAACAGCTCCTGCAACAACACCTTCGATAATATACTTTTGACATGATAAGTAGAATATTACGATCGGCACAATAGCTAATACTAACATTGCCATCATCGCGCCCATATCTATGGAGCCGTATCCACCTTTTAGATATTGTATCGCAATAGGAATCGTTTTGTACTCGGTACCTATAATTAAATCAGGCAACAAATAGTCATTCCATACCCACATGACATTCAAAATAGCTACTGTCATTGCGGTAGGTTTAAGAATTGGTAATACGATTGAAAAGAAAGCTTGAACTGGATTACATCCATCCATCATAACTGCTTCTTCGATCTCAATCGGTATTGATTTGACAAATCCACTAAACAAGAACACGGATAATCCAGATCCAAATCCTAGATAGATTAATATTAGCCCGATTGGATTATCCAGGTGAATGATGTTAGCTACCTTAGACATCGTGAACATAACCATTTGGAATGGTACGATCATTGAAAATACAAACACATAGTATAACATACTTGTAAATTTACTCTTCACACGTGTAATATACCATGCCGTCATTGAAGTAAATAAAACAATTACAGCAACAGAACACACTGTGATGAACACTGACATTCCAAATGCACTCATGAAATCCGTCTTCGCAATACCACCGACATAGTTTTCTAAACCACTAAATGTCGTACTATTAGGAAATAGAAATGGTGTATCACTAATATAAAATTTCCCTTTAAACGAGTTCATTAGAACGATGAATATAGGTGCCAAAAATGCAATAGATAACAAAAACAAAACGATAAAACTAAGACTATCTTTAATCTTTGATGGTTTAGTCTCCATTAGTTCTCAATCTCCTTTCTTCTAGTAATGACAAGTTGTACCAATGCGATCAATGCGACTAGAATAAAGAATACGACTGCCTTCGCCTGACCTACACCTTCCCAACCCGTTTTACTATAGAAAGAGTTGTAAATATCTAGTGCTAACATCGTAGTTTGCTTAGATGGGGCACCCGCTGTTAAAGCTAAGTTCTGATCAAAGAGCTTGAATGAGTTAGACAATGTTAAAAATAAACATATTGTAATGGCTGGCATCACTAATGGGATGGTCACATTACGTAATATTTGGAAACGTGGAGCTCCATCAATTTTTGCTGCTTCAATTATATCCTTAGGAATATTCTGAATACCTGCAATGTAGACAATCATCATATACCCTATTAATTGCCAATTCATAAGTATGATTAAACCCCAGAAACCATACTTTGCATCAAACGTCAACGTAACATCGAAGTAGTACAAAACACCGTTAAGAATCAGTTGCCATATATACCCTAATACGATACCACCAATTAAGTTAGGCATGAAAAATATTGTTCTAAATATGTTAGTACCTTTCTTTCCTCTGGTTAATAACGTCGCAAGAAGGAAAGCAAATACATTTATTGTTATGACGGATAGCACAGTGAACTTAACTGTAAACCACAGTGCATTTATAAATTCTTGGTTAGAAAATGCTTTGATATAATTACTTAAACCTACCCATTTTGCATCGGTAACGGTCGTAAACTCTGTGAAAGATAATATGATCCCTAATATAAAGGGTATTAAAAATGCTACTGAAAAAGCTATTAAAGTTGGTAATGCAAACAGAGCAAAGTACTTTTTGATCGATTTCTCCATATTGTCTTCTCCTAACTGAGTATCTAAAAATGATGAGTCAGACAACGTTAACACTCATCCATGATATTTAGCCACTGTGTACCATTCGGTATGCAGTGGCATAAATATTATTCATGATAATTGAAGGTATTATTACTTACATTCAATTATATTACGAATCATTATTTTGTTTTTTCAGCTTTCCAAGAATCTTTAACGATCGTTGCAACTTCATCCCAAGTCTTCTTACCTTGAGCATATTCTAACAATGCATCACCGAAGTAATTTTTGAATTCTTCACTTGGGAATGCTGCAAATGTCCAAGCCAAGGATGATACGCCATCTTTCTCCATCCATGCTAATACTTCCTTAGCAAGTGGATCAGCTGGTTTTTCGTTATCTTTAAACGTATTGAATGGTGAAATGAAACCTAGGTCATTCGTTACGTAACTCTTACCTTTTTCACTGGAGAATAACCATTCCAAGAAAGCAATAGATGCTTGTTGTTTCTCAGCGGACACTTTGCTATTTATAGCAAAATAGTTTTCTGTTCCAATAGCTAAACCTTGTTTTTCTTCACCAGCAACACCTGTGTAGATAGGCATGAACTTAATGTCTTCTGCTTTTACTACGTTACCATCTACTCCACTAATTTGAGACCAAGCCCAGTTACCATTTTGCACCATTGCCGTTTGACCAAGTGCAAATTCAGCCATAGAATCGGTTACCGTTTTACTACCTAGAAGCGCACCTTTTGAAACAGAATTGTTGATGTACAAATCAAAGATATTTTTGAAGTTATCGCCGTATTTGAAAGAAATTTCTTGGGTATCTAAACCAGCCATTACCGTGTTATCAAATTTCGTATTGTCTTTGAATTCATAGAACAAAGGAATGTTAGCTAAGTGAGTTTGCCATCTCCATTGCTCACCAGCAGCTAATGAAGTGGAAGAGAATACCCCTTTAATTCCTAGTTGGTCTTTCTTAGCAGTCATATCTTCAACTACTGATTTAAGCGTAGCGTAATTGTTGATTTCTGATGTAGATGAAATGGTTACTGCTTTATCTGCTAACGCAAAATATTTCTTCATAATAGCTTCGTTATAAATGATACCGTAACCTTCAACGACGTAAGGAATACCGTAAACGCCTTCACCACTTGTTACTGCTAAACTTTTATCTGACAAGTAGCTATACAATTTAGTATCTTTCAAATCTGCAGTATAATTTTTCCAAGACTCATAACCTACTGGACCATTCATTTGGAAAATTGTAGGGGCATCAGATTTCGCAATTTCTGCCTTCAATTTAGTTTCATACGTACCTGCAGCTGCAGTAACAACTTTAACCTTAACACCTGTCTCTGCTTCATAATCTTTAGCAATTTTCTCATATGTCTCTGCAATTTCAGGTTTAAAGTTCAAGAAGTAAATCTCTCCACCTTTACCTGCTGCCGAATTTGTGTCTTCTGTTTTGTTACCACATGCAGTTACCAATCCAACAACCATAGTAGATACAAGCACGAGTCCCAACATTTTTTTTAACTTATTGTTCATTGGTTTCCCCTTCTTTTCTTTAAATTTGTTTCCTTACAACATTTTTGAAAACGGTTTCTAATTTCTTCGTTAGATTATGACAGCGCTTACTTAAAAGTCGGTAGCGTTATCGGTAACGTTTCCAATTGCTTGCGTTTATAATAGCATATTAGCCTATAAATTCGCAATAGTATTTCTTTATTGGATTTTCTTACCCATTACTTTATACAATTTGGTGTTTTTTTACTCTATATTTTATGGCCATTAGGAATAAATGATGCCTCATTCAAACTCAATAAATTCTTCTTTATGATTACGAATGTATGAATTCATTTCTTTAATTGTATGAGGGACCTGCGTATTGTATCTAATATAAAGTTTATTTACGGATACAAATAGTTCTTTATCCTTCTCTATATCAGAGGGCGATGCTTTTAACCAAGTTCCATCAACGCTCTTGTACTTTGATTCAATCAGCGTCTCTAATTCTTCATAAATGTTAATGATCTCTGGTTCATTGAAGAAGCTCATTCCGTTCTTCAATCCAATCCAAGATCTAACTTCACTCATGAAATAAAAAGCAAACCAAAAAAACTCAAAGATAGACTTGGTATGATTATGATATGAATAAAACATATACAGCCCTCTTTGCCCATCATTTAATTTCCAATACAGATCAAATTTAGTTTCCATACTCTTCCCTTGAATTTTAAGTATGAATGGCATGATACAAATCCAGGCGATATTATCATACATTAGTTCTTCTTCCTTTATTTTCGTGAGCATGAACAATCCCCTCTCTCAGACTTTGATATGTGCTTTTAACCCCATGTTCGATCTAACTTATCTGATCTTATGTTCCCAATCTTTAGTATGCTAACCTAATCCTTATTGGTTATGATCTTCTTTTGGTTTCATCTCTTTTAAAAACCTTATTATTACAGGAATATCTGGAGGACTTATTTGGTTTGGAATCTCTTCTAAATTAAAAAATCGAATTTCTTGCACTTCCATATCATCACCTTTAATGACGCCAACATAATCTCTACACACATAAGCTACAACAACATTAAAGACCTCATCCCCATGAGGATATTGATAATAAAGTTCCTGTCCGGAGAAGATATCAAGCAATTCTAGTTCTTGCGCTATTAAACCTGTCTCTTCAAAAAGCTCTCGTCCTGCAACTTCTTTCATTTCTTCCCCCGGTTCCATAGAACCTCCTGGTAATCCCCACATTCCATTATCCGTTCTTTGTTGTAATAATAATCGATTATCACAATCTAATAGAATAACGCAAGCACCTGTCATAATTATAGGACGCGTGCCTACTAATCCTCTTAATTCCATGATGTAACCCATATCTTTCACATCCTTTTTTGAACTTAAATTATTGTCTTACTTTTCCGTGTATCAATCCCTATCTTTGGTTGGCTTGTTCCCTATTACTCTAAATTCTTCTCGCCTCAAATGTTATACAATCAGCACTCAATTTTACAGGTAGACCATTACGATCAATGTCGAACTCCAATGGTTTAACAATACTACTAAGAACTTCTTATTGATGCAATATTCCCAACATATGATCGGTGGTTATATTCACTTCAAACATCGGATCCAATTCTACATTTGATTCTATAAGTCAACGCAAACGATTCTACCATTTCTATTCTTCAGTGTTTCTGCCATTGGAATGCTATTCCTACCAATTCCACATCCCAGATCGAGCACATTCATATTTTATCTGTCGTTGAATTTCTCCAAGACATCCATTACGGATTTAACGGGTTTGTGCAACCAAGAACCAGGTTCAAATAGTTTATAATTCTCAAAACACAAATCATGATATTTCCTTTCTTCTGTTCTAATATGCGCTACTCTATCCATACCTTCACCTCATCCTTTTAACTTCGTGATAAACCGATCTATCATTTTTCTCAATCTACTTCTTCGATCAGGTAATAGTGTACTATTGGTTAAGGCAGCGATCTGTTCGACGATATCTTCAATTGACATTTCGTCTGTATCTAGATGATCCTGGAAAACCTCATGAGATAATCCAGCAATACATCTATCGATTTGTCGAGCAGCCCATGAATTTTTACCCTCACCTCTACTTCTCAAGCGCTTCAGTAAAGTATTCTTAGAAGCACATAACGTAAAATGATTCACCGTTATCCCATCTTCTCGTAACCTATCAACGATTTCACTGAAATACTCAGGACTTACTATTGTCATAGGCACAATAATCGTTCCACTAAATTCATCATGTATTGTTTTTAACATAGAATAATTGAATTGTCTCCACATAACGAAATCTTGAAAGTCGCCTTTATGTATTGGTTTGGGAATGTTCTTTCTAATGAAATATCCAGTATTCTCAGGGTCATAAATAAACGAATTAGGAATTCTCCTAAATAACTCACTAGAAGTTTGAGTTTTTCCAGAGCCAAATGCTCCATTAATCCATATGATCAATCTTGACACCTCGATTTCCGAATTTTTTTGGATTCAAATAATTGATTACAATGTCCACTCTTTCTTTAGTAATCATCACCATCAAAGAGTACATGAGGAAGCACTAAAGACAATTCACTTCCAAGTGTCATCGCTCCGGAACCTGAGGCACCAAATATATGTATTCGATTAATCATACCAACCTCCGTTGTTATCGGATGACTTAACCTTTTTCAATTCGCTTAAGAAAATCAATACTAACCTCTATACAATCTCTATATTCTTTAGGTTTATGGGTTGTGTGAAATGGATTCATAAATCCATGTTCGGCTTCAATAATCTCTATTACAGTATTCTTCTTAGTCTTTAGTTTCATTTCTAAATCTGAGACATCAAATGACTTCTCATTTCTTGCAAAGAATAATAAGTTTGGACATCTCGGCTCAATCTCCACATGATTTCTAATTCTAGAACCGTAATATCCAATTACTCCATCAACTTCATATTCACTACTTATCCATGCCATTGTTGCACCAATACTAAATCCAATAATAAATATTTGCTCATATTTCTCTCTGTTTTCTTGTACTATTCGATTAACTTCATCTATTGATTTATTGAAACCTACTTCATTCATAAAATAATGGTATGCAGCATCTTCTTCATGATAAGAGAATGAATCCCTGTTCAATAAATTAGGCGTAAGTACATCAAAACCTTCATTAATCATAACCTCGCTGATACATTGGATATGATCATTAACACCATAAATTTCGTGAAGGATAATCACTAAAGATCTTAATGGAGAATCTAAGTTCATTGAATTTCACATCTTTCTTTTATAATCTACTAGGTTGCTTTTCTGGTGGGATTCATCGGTTACTTGCACATACACGAGAAGTTATATTTATTTCGTCATCATAGCAAGTTTCATGGATAATCTGATAGGAAGTGCAGGGTTTCCCATCTGGTTGAGATCTCCTACAAAAAACAAATCTGTGATAGGATAGTAAAAAGCAAACGAGCCGGTTGAACCAGAATGACCCATTAACTCACCTTTACCCATAAAGAGGGTAATCAAGCCGTTCAAAGGAATTCTCATATATCCGCTACCATAATAAATAGGTCCCATTGAAGCTTGCAGCTTGTTGTATAATGGTAGCTTCTCAAAGAGAGCTTTATTAAACAGATTACCTCCAAAGAAAGCCTTCATAAATATCATCAACTCACGAGCGGTAGTGATACAACCTCCACTTGCACGACTACTCATAATGAATTTAGGACGATAGATTGCTTTATTCTGATAATAGATATTCGGTACAAAATCATTTTCGCATTCAGGGAGATATGTATTTTTAAGTGTTAGTGGTTCAACAATAAATTGTTTATATGCTTCTGCCAATGTTAAATTCGTTACCTTTTCAATAATTTCACCAAGCATGTCGAAGTTTATATCAGCATAGTAAGCTTTTTTTGTGGTACGCGGTGCAAAGTGAGGATTTAACTTCCTTACCAAAGCCACCATGTCGTCGAAAGTAGTGTAGAAATCTTCATTGATGCCACGGATCTTAGCACTCTCTTTTCCTTCTTCAAATACATCCGGTAACCCGCTGATCTGAAATAGTAAATCAGATATCGTCAAGTCAAAGGAATATTCCTCACCACCATAGACATGAATGCCACTTAACACAGAATGATCAAAATACGTTGTAACCTTATCATCAAGTGACAACTTACCCTGCTCTAGTAAAGCCAATATGCAGGTAGTCGTAAACAGCTTCGTGATGCTAGCCATAAGCAGAGGGGAGTCTAACTCCTTGCCACCGTATCCCTTGCTGTACGAGAAGTCTCCACTTGTGTTTTCTACAAATAACACACCTTCATGGATTTGATTCGAACTCGTAGCTTTATCAAAAATTTCCCCTAGCTTTTGCGTTCTACTGTTTGCCATAAGTTACACCCCTCACCATAACAATAAAATGTAGATCTCACCCTGATAAAAAAGACATCAAGCGACCTGCACCTGATGTTATCGAATCGAATGTTCCTTATGCTCTTAATTATTATACACTATTTTCCATTTTCGTTTTTCATTACCGCTGCGTACATTCCTTCAGCTATTCCCCCGTCATATCTTTCTTCCCTGGGGAGGTCTACTCATAAATCGCTCCGAATTTCTTTCGAATCCATATTGTTCATACAATCCATGAGCATCTAATGTCCCTAGTATGCCTGTCATCCATTCATACTCTTGGGAACTAGTAATAATCTCGACTAATTTCTTCCCTACACCTTGTCCTTGATATTCTTGCACTACAAACACATCACATAGATAAAACATGGTTGCTCCATCTGTGAAGATCCTAGCAAATCCAATTTGGTTGTCATTATAATATACGCCATAACAATGAGAAGAATCGATAGATTTCAAGATCCTCTCAGGTGATCTCCGGTTAGCCCAATAGCTTTGAGCTAAATAATCCAGTACGAATTGCCTGTTAATCTTGTCTTTGTCGTCTGATATCAAGAAGTCTTTGTACAATACTTCCATGAGAATCCCCCTATTTTTTCACTAGCAATACACATTAGTTACACATGTCACCACAGTAAAAACTAACCTATGAGATATTCAATAATTTCTGTATTTACAAATTCTGATTGTTCGTGGTTTATGGAATGTCCTGCATCTTTCACTATTTTGTAGTTCAATTGATTATCTTTCAGTTTTTTTATGGCTTTTGGATAATGACTCAATATATCTTGTTCTCCAATTAAAAATAAGGAGTTCCCTTTGATCTTTTGGATTTGCTCATTGTTAAATATAAGGGTTTTGTGTTTCATCATGGATTTGTTATTGAAATACTTAAGCAGATAATACCAATGATTCATAAGTTCCGTGTTATCTTCAAATACCGAATAGTTTGGCCCACTTAGCTTCCTCAACAATTTCTTACAGTTTCTTTCTGTTGGAAATAGTGCTTCTGGTAAAAATGCCTTCATCATTTTACTCATCATTTCGAGCTGGCTACTAGGCACTCTCCCAGCCATACAAACAATCTTCATCACTTTTGTTGGTCTCATAATTGCATAATGATAAGCCAAATATGCACCATAAGATACCCCAGCTATATGTGTAGTATTTATCCCCATTGATTCTAATACCTGATCCAGCCACTCAGATTGGTCAAATTCTCTATAATATTTTTCATTTGGTTCGCTTTTACCTGAGCCGCCAATTGCATCTATTGCTAAAACGTAGAATCGCTCAGATAATTGCTGAATATTATAAATCCACATCATCGCTGAATTATCACCCACTCCATGTAGAAGTAATAATGGAGGATTATTAGGTGAACCTACTGTTATTACATGGGTACTTCCATAAGAAGTTATAATGTCTTGTTGCTGTACAGCTACATTCCATGTGTCTAACAACTTATCATAAGATTCGTAGATTAAATTTTGGCCCCCTTTTGTTTTATATCTATTCATACCTTCTGTACCTTCTTTCTCCCTTGATAATATTCTTCTTCTAGTATTGAGAATAAATAAGAATCATGAAATTGCCCTTTATGCCACATATGTTCCCTTAGATGGCCTTCTTGTTGCATACCGATTCTCCTCAAGACATTCGCCGACGGTATATTTCCGGGGCGGCATGTCGCATAAATTCTATGCACTTTGAAGGTTTCAAATCCAAGCATTAACATCGCCTCTGCTGCTTCAGTAGCATAACCATTACCCCAAAAATCAGGGTTAAAACAGTACCCTAATTCAGCATTATGATCCTTAATATGAATTCCACATCCACCAATTAATTCATTCGTCTTTTTTAAAATCACTCCAAATTCAAGATCCGTTCGGTCGATGGCCTGCTGCTTTGTGATTTCTTGCTCTATATATGTTTTGGTCTCAACTTCGCTATTCGGTCCCCAGATCGTATGTTCAGTTACTTCGCGATTCGATGCATATTTATGTACATCTACCCAGTCTTCCATCTGAAAATCACGAATGATTAATCTTTCGATTTCTACTTGCATTTAACATCACCTCACAATCTTAGGATCGCATGTTAGTCAGTTCCTGAAGTGCGTATCGTAGACAAAGAACGCCCCACAGCCATAAATAACTTGTAAGAAGTTCAAATTACTTTTTGAGTTACTTACAAAATCACATATTCGCAGTGCGTTTTCCCCAGCGTGAATATCTGGGTAAGTAAGAATAGATACTTCATACTTCTGATAGATCGATAAAAAGATGGCGCGATAATACTATTCAATTGGTTGTTGTATTTCAGTCCATGTCATATCCGCCATCGTATCCTCAAATATTGAATAACCCATATTATCCTCCCCATCCTTAGTATTAGATGACAGAAAAATATTGTAATGCGTAGGAGATCCCATCTTCGCTTGCTTTTTTGGTAACAAAGTCTGCTTTGTCTTTAAGCTCTTGCTCAGCGTTGCCCATAGCAATTCCCAATTCTACATACTCCAACATGTCGATGTCGTTACCGCCGTCACCGAAAGCGATGGCTTCTGACCTACCAATGTTGAAATAGTCTAATACTTGTATTGATTTGGAAGCTTCCGTATCTTCATACACGTTCATCACATAGTTATGCCAACGCTTGAACTTGAGCGCTGGAAATCGTTCTATGAATTTTTGAGCTTCACTGTCGTCAGCATACAAACACATACCGAATATTTCTTCAGACAGTGAGCCCATTTTTTCCGGATAGTCATCAAGCGCCAGTGTTTCTTTTAATACGCTCATAATCCGCTGATTTTCAGAACCGATGCCATTCATGGCGTACTGTTCTGTGAAATAAGAGATACTATGATTATTCAATTCAGCGAAGACCGAGACACCTTGAACCGTTTCTGTTCTTAGCACTGATTTATAAATCGTTTTATCATTACATTTTACTAGAGCGCCGTTGGCACAAATTGTAGGGTCTTCCTGTCGCAACCACCACTTTGATTCCACGATCAATCAGTTTCTTAATTGCTTCTTTCGTGCTTTGTGGCATACTTCTGTCTATTTCACTAAAGAGGGTTCCATCAACATCAAAAAACACAATTTTGTACATCTTTTGTGAACAGCCACCTTTGTAATTAGTCTTCTGAAACCTCACATCAAGTCACATCAGATATAAGAAATCTGTACCCTACTTCTCTATCAATCCATCTCTTAAAATTGTTATGCCTTCCAATACAGATTCCATATTCTCTTCGTCATTCATATGATTTCTTGCATGTAATAATACGGGTCTTAGTGACTCAACCGAATTACCAATTTGACCCATCCATTCATATCTAGGAACCATCCAAAGATGAAAGTGATGCGTCGTATCTTCATTATAGAAATAGTAAACTTTATCAATCCCAAGACGAGTTCTTTGTTCTTGTCTGATTTTATATATTAATGAGATGTATTCAATCTGTTCTTCAGTAGTCAATTCATCCATGCAGTTAAAATGCCTTTTGGATGCCAAAATAACCAACCCTCTTATTAGGTCCTTTCACATTAAGCTGAACGAGTCGTGCAACTAGCACTGAATCCCCACCCGATGTGCGAACACCTTGTTACCTGAATTATAATATTCCCTCGAACGATCTAATTTTCCAATTTTTCATTATTCCCCCCCTTTCTATCGTTAAATGATAACTCATTACATTCATTTGACGATAAAGGAATGCATTGTTAGACTACGATTTCCTTTTCCATAGACTAGCCCATAGAAATCCCTTACCAAATAGTTTCTCGTCATTACTACATTCTTTCATATGCCTTATTTCAACTTCCTCAAAGTGATCTGACAATATCTCTCTTAGATCTTCCTGGGTATATGCGATTCCACCTTGCATACTATAGACCCTATAAATACTCTCGTCAGTTCTGGTATGAACCCCACTAATTTCTTCAAATCCATCTGCAAAACATACGATTCCAAATAATCCGTTAGGTTTAAGAACTCGATTAATGATGTCTATGTACTTGAATCTTTGATGTGGTACTAAATGATGTAATAACCCACTATCATATACCAAATCATACGTAGTCTCATCCAGCTCTAATTCAAATACATTGCCACAGATGAAATTAACTGAAACATTCTTACTGATTGCATTATTTCTTGCCCATTCGACTGCTTCTTGTGATATATCAACTGCGTCAACTCGACAACCTTGTTCGGTCATGTATATAGCATTCCTACCATTACCTGATCCCAATTCCAGTACATTGATAGGTTTAAACCTATCTGAGTTAAAATATGACACTAAATTCTCGTCAGGATAATCAATAAAAAATGGAACACCTTTTGATTTATCTTCGTAAAATTTATTCCACCAAGGGGCTGGTGAACGGAACAAATGATCTAGCATTGAAATAACATCCTTGGTATCCTTTATTCTATTCATATTCAATTCTCCTTTTTTTAAATATAATGTTTTCTGGGTTTCTTTCTATTTCTAATTTTGCTTTCCTTATAGTTGACTCAATAAAAGGTCCTTTCGCTTCCGTATATTTAACTCTATCAGTCTTAAACCTTTCTTCTAATTCCAGCTTCAAATCATTGTATTCACTTGCTACTTCACGATGATTTATCAAATAGTTTCTAAATAACAGATTAGAATGCCAGTGATCTGACTCATATTTGTATATATGTAAATGATGTGTCCCCGCACGCCAAAGTCCCTTACGAAAGAATCTTCTTTCAGGGAAATGACTATGATAGACATACTCATAACCAATTGCAGCTAATAACTCCTTATGAGTTTCTGTAACACCCTCAATGTCACTAACACCAATCATCATATCGATCAATGGCTTAGCAGATAGCCCCGGCACAGCGGTGCTTCCAATATGTTCAATTCCTTGGATGACGTCCTTTAATGTGAATATTAACTTTTCCTTTTCATGTTTAAAATCTAACATCCAATCTCGATTATAATCAGAAACCGTTACTTCTTCCATGTTAAAACTCCTTTTTTCAGTCTAACCTCATGTTCAACTTCTGTTCTTTTTCATAATGTTTCAACAGATCTACAACTAATATTCCGTTTATCTTCATACCATTTAAATCACAATCATTAATATCTAACCCACTAAGATTGCAATTTGTGATTTCGCTGTTCTCCAAATTACAATTCTCAAATCGAAGACCTCTTTGTATAGCTGTCGGATCATAACCTGGATGTCCTTCAGGAGGCATACCAATATTATGTATATAAGCCCCTCCAAGTTGTGCACCATCTATCTCCAAATCACTTAGGTTAGCATCCATGATCTTGGTTCCAGCTAATGAGATATTCTGTAAATGTACGTTTTCTAAACAAGCACATTCAAATTTAGAACCCGCAAGATTTGCATTCTTTACATCCAATTGTTTTGTCGTATTAACTATCTCCAAACGTTCCATAATAATTTCCTCCAATAATTTTGAATTCATGTTTCTCTTGCCCTCAACTAATTGATTTAACTTTAGGATAGCTTTAACCAGATTAAATGCTATACCTGGTTTCAAAATCTTATTTTCATGCTCAATTTGGAATGCTGAATAAGCCTTTACACCCTCTTCCTTATAAATCATCATAAAATGAACATGCGAAAAAAGAAACCACTTGTTGTACTATGCTATATCTAGCAAAGTAACATGCTTGTGGTTTCCTAGATTGATCTATCGAACTTGAGCGCTTAATGAATCGCAAACCTTACTCAAACTGTCTTTGATAATATCACAGCCCTTCATTAAATTATCCATACTTATCGTCAGTGGTGGCATAATTTTGATCACGGTATCATTGCGACCTGCTCTTTCAATAATAAGACCATTTTTAAAACAGATAGAAGTAATATCACGTGCTACAGCTTCACCTAAATGAGATACATCAATCCCCCAGATCAAACCAATACCACGGATTTGAATATTATGATCTATTGATTGAATGTCATTTTTTAAATAATGTTTCAGAAAATCTTCTTTTTCTAACACTTGATTCTCAAGTCTATCTGTCATTCTCAGTTCTAAAGCAGCTTTGGCCGCAACAAAAGCGAGCTGATTCCCTCGGAATGTCCCATTATGTTCTCCTGGACTCCACGTATCTAATTCTGGTTTCATTAACAGTAATGACATGGGTAACCCATAACCGCTAATTGATTTGGACAAAATCACGATGTCAGGCACAATACCCGCTCGTTCAAATGAAAAGAACGGTCCAGTTCTACCACATCCTACTTGGATATCATCTACGATCAATAAAATATCATATTCATCACATAAATTCCGTAGTTTTTGTAACCAATCAATATTAGCTACAATAACACCACCCTCGGCTTGAACAGTCTCCAATATTATCGCTGCTGGTTTTTCGATCCCTGAATGCGTATCACAAAGAATTTGTTCCATATATCTAATGGTATCCAATCCTTCAAATGACTCGCCATAAGGAATAAAGGTTACATTATTTAACGGAATCCCCGCACTTTCACGTATCGATTTATTACTGGTGACCGACATGCTACCTAGTGACATACCATGAAAGCCACCCATAAATGCGAAGATACCCGTTCTATTCTTGACCTTACGTGCAAGTTTTAATGCAGCCTCCACAGCATTCGTTCCCGTCGGACCACAAAATTGCAGCTTATAGTTCAATGATTGAGGTTCTAAAATATGTTCCGAGAAAGATACGATAAATTCTTCCTTCGCTGTTGTATACAAATCCAATCCGTGCATTATTCGATCTGAAGCAACATATTCCATAATCTTCGATTTCATGAATTCGTTGTTATGACCATAATTAAGTGCACCGGCTCCAGCAAAGAAATCAATGTAAGTTTCTCCTGTTTCGGTGTACATTAATTCACCCTTCGCTTTATCAAAAGTAACTGGAAAACTTCTGCAGTAAGACCTAACATTGGATTCTAACATTTCAAATGTCTTCATTTAATCTACATCTCCTCATCAATCTTAGTTTTCGCTTTTCATTGTGACCTTTGCTTTATACATATCAGCTTCACGCACTCCCGGCGCTCTAACCGTTTCCGGTTCGATAGTCTGATTGAAAAACTCTCTAAGATCGTGGTTACGATGGGCAATAATACCAACAATAAGAAGACATGCACCAGAAATCACAGTGATATAAGACCAGTCAACGACTTCCAATGCTGCACCGTATATCCACATACCGATAGGTACTGCAATCGTTGTGACCGTACTTACCACACCCAAAATACTAGCTCTCATATGCTCTGGAATATAAATTTGTACATAAGAGAGCATCGGGATATTCCCCATTGTATTAAATACACCTGTAAGTGCTAATACGATCATATATCCAACCATAATTACGATGTGTACATTCGTATCAATGATTGGCCATTTAGGAAACATCCACAACATAATCATTAGCGCTTGAAGCTGAATAAGAATGAAAATTTTGTTCGTTATGAACTTATTGATTTTGGGGATCGAAACGAGCAAAGCTCCAACGATAACACCTACTGCTAATGCTGCTTCAATAAATGACAACTGCTCTGGCGACATTTTCAGTGCCTGATAGACAATGAAAGGCAGGATCAGAGATATAGCAGGTCCAATAATAAAGTTAATAATAACGAATATTGTTAACAGATACTTAATGGCCGTACGTTGTTTAATGTAAGAGTATACTTCCTTCAAACTGTCCAAATAAGGTTTCTGTGCACCTAAATGTTCTTTCCTAACAGTAAATATCAATAACATGTTAAGAAAACCTGAAAGAATAAATGATATTCCATCCAGTAAAAAGATCTTCTCTAGACCAAATTTACTGTATGCTACAGCCCCAATCACTGGCCCCAATATGCTGATCAGAGCACCTATACTCTGATTACTCGAGTTGACGGCAGCTACTTTGTCCGCAGCAACGATATTCGGAATAGAAGCATTCACCGCTAACATGAAAAAAGCTTGTAGTGTACTTAGTACCATTGCATATACGATAAATAACATAATGCTATCATGATAGAATTGAAACATGAGCATCAATAACAAAATAGAAACCCCACTGAGTATATCTGTAATAACCATAATTCGTTTTTTATTGCTCCGATCGACAAACACCCCTGCAAAAATGTTAACAAATATACCTGGAATATACGTAAAACTTAACACAAGGGCAAACATACTTGCTGAGCCTGTTAAATCTAAAATATATAGACTGAGAGCAAAGCGGAAAACAGATGTTCCAAGTTCGGAAATTAAGCGACTTAAGCTAAAGATAGCAATGTTTCTTGAATCCCTCATATGTTTACACCTTTCAATTGTGCCGAAGTATAATCCTGTATTTGTTTTTGTGCTACATCGTCTAGCAGCTCTCGTATATAATCTTTGTCTTCCTCACAAGGTAGAACCATCGTCATATGAATCGTATTTCCCTTGTGCCAAGTCATGTAGAGAATACGATTCGGATTATCACAATTCACACCTTCTGCATCCAAATAATCTAAATCTGCTTCTTCACTAAGCTCACCTAGATAATTGAAATTGATAGGCATCTTCTCAAACGCTTGGAGTAGTATGTTTCTAGCATCTAAGAATGCTGGTTCAACCGAAGTATTATACAAGAGATTTGAAAAATGGACATTATGATCAGATGCTATCTGTATTTTTTGCGTTATCATTTCACACTGAATATCGATATGCTTGGTACTGTCAAGCAACAGTGGAATGTAATCAATACATTCGCCGACAATATCAAAGTATGATTGATCAGCATACTGTCTACCAAAGTGGGTCATCCACATAGGTATCTGCTCCATGTCAAAGTACTTGCTGAAAAATCTCACAAAGATACCCAGCGACATTTGCCACTTATCCTCAGCATCCAGATGTTTCAAGTGCTTATCTAACTTGATGTCGTGGTTAATGATAGTCATCAACGTATCGTTACTGTGCCGCTGAATTTTAGCCTCAATTTTTTTCACAGAAATACCGAAATTCTCAATATCATAGAACTCATTGAATTTAGTAGCCGATATACGTTTGGGACCTCTGCTAATTTGATCAATAAAGTCTGTAAACGTTACGCCTCTTGTCTTCTCAATTACATTTCCTTGATTCAGGGCCTCATAATATTCATTGACTTGATTACGCAGAATCTCATTACTCATGTAATCAAAAATCGTATGAGAGAAAGGGAGCAACAACAAGTACTTCTTCACATTCTGCTTGATAAGTAGCACACGATACATGATCGAATCAGAATCTAAATAAGGTTTAATGAAGAACTTGTCCATTAATAATCTCAGGACATCGATTTGTGTATTTGGATCCAAGTGCGAAATATCTATCATGGGTAGATTTAAATATTCTGGTTCCGCATACAGCCTCCAATAATGATCCTCATGTTCCTTTCCTTGAACCAGTACACTTCGCATGACTTCTTCATTCGATACAATGTGTTGTAATGTCTGTCGTAAACGTTCTGGATGAATGGCTTTAGTCCATTGCACCATCGTTCCTGAGACATCCTTATGCTCAAAGTGATATCTTTGAGAAGGTGAAATATCATATTCTTTCACCACATGTCCGCCTATTATTTCGTCCCTATACGTCATATGCATTCGCTCTATGGGTTCAAGTATGCTATCCACCCATTGTGAAGATTGTCCTTGCTGTAAATTCAGAATCGTATTGAATTCTTGTCGACTTATGACCTGCTCCATCCTACCTTCTGGAAGTGCAACAGATTCGATGATGTAATGCGGTTGAATGGTATGATCAAGCTGCTCTGTAATCAAAAGTTCAATTTCAGACCTCAATACCTCATCTAGATCAGAAATATGAAGGACTACGTATTCCTCATTTTCAACCAGGTAAGTCTGCCATTTGCATGTCCGTTGTACTTTCTCGCTAAGCCACTGTTCTGCATTCTGGATATCGGTAATCTGATGTTGATGAATATGCATTGATTTAGTCACGTAAATCGCTAATTCGGCAGGTGTTTGATGTGCAAATACTTGGTTAATACTCATATCCCATCCGAATTCCATCAGCTTCGATACCATTTGAATTGCTTTTAATGAATGCCCACCGAGCTCGAAAAAATTGTCATTTATGCTTACGCTGGCATGCTTGATTCCTAGAATTTCAGACCAAATCTGTACAATTGTACTCTCTATCTCGTTTCTAGGAGCTATATATTCTAACGTGCTTCCACTATATTCGGGCTCAGGTAGCGCTTTACGATCCACTTTCCCATTCACATTCAGTGGGAGTTGTTCCATAAATACAAATGCGGATGGAATCATATACTCAGGCAATTGCTGATTTAAATATTCTTTAACAGCATCTACGCTTAGACCATCTTCTGCTACCACATAAGCACAAAGGAATTTATTGGTTTCCTCGTTCTGTTTGACAAGAATTACAACCTCCTTGACAGATGGATGACTGAGTAGGTAATTTTCGATTTCCCCAATTTCAATTCGGAAACCTCTAATTTTAACCTGATTGTCCATTCTTCCAATATACTCAATCGTACCGTTGGGAAGCCATTTCGCCGCATCCCCTGTCCGATAGACTCGATCACCTTCTATAAATGGATTGGATATAAATTTCTGTCTGGTCAATTCTTCATTGTTTATATAGCCGCGTGCAACACCATCTCCTCCAACCCATAGTTCCCCAGGTACACCAATTGGATTTAAATTACCATTACTATCCACAATATATGCTGTTGAATTACTGATTGGCGGTCCAATGGGCACACTCTTCTCAAACGCTTCTTCAATAATGTAACAGCAAGAGAATGAAGTATTCTCCGTTGGTCCGTATCCATTAACGACTGTTAATTGTTCGCAGTGATCTCTCACCAGTTGAATATGTTTAGGTGACAGAACATCCCCACCAACGATTAAGTAGCGCACAGTGCGAAACATATCCGGCTTTTGTTGAGCGAACTGGGTAAATAGGGGTGATGTTAACCATAACGTCGTAATGTTATTTTGTTGTATTACCGATTCCACTCTTACCGGGTCCAACAAAGTGAATTTATCTACTAAATACAATCGCGCGCCATTCAGAAGTGCTCCCCATATATCAAAAACACTGACATCAAATACCGGAGCTGCCGTCTGTAATACACGATCCTCTTCACTAAAGTGTACATAGTTCGTGTTTTTCACCAATCGTGCAACGCCAAGATGCTCGATCATTACACCCTTGGGTAGACCCGTAGAACCTGACGTATACATCACATAAGCTAAATGGTTCGGGTTGGTATCGTGATGAAGGTTAGGTGCATCCTTGTCATTTAGTAGGTCATGATCTAGAACGATTACTTCTACACCATCGATGCCCCTGTCTGTATAACAATTCCGGGCAAGCATAATCTCAGCTCCACTATTCCTTAGGAAATACTCAACCCTATCCATTGGATAATCCGGATCAATCGGAAGATATGCACCTCCAGCTTTTAGAATAGCTAGCATCCCGATGATCATCTCCAAAGTACGGTCACCAATAATGGCGACGATCCGATCAGGACCGATTCCTTTATTTCGTAATATTCGAGCAAGTTGGTTCGCTTTAGCATTGACCACCCGATAAGTTAGCTCCGTATCGTTACATACAAGAGCAATTCGTTCACCATTATAAGATGCTTGCTCCTCAAATAGTTCGTGTATCGTCTGGTGAGGATACGTTGTTTGTGTAGCATTGAAGTTTTCGATAATCTGACGATGTTCTTCCTCTAGTAACAGTCCGATGCGAGATAACTTCACTTGCATGTTATCTACCACAGCTTCTAAAATATGAATATAGTGCGCGATAAAACGTTCTATCGTACTTTTCTCGAAAAGCTTAACGGCATATTCGACATCTAACCGGATACCTAGTCTATCTTCTGTAGCTGTAACCATTAAATCAAATTTGGAGGATTTGTTATCGAACGGATACAATTCCATTTGCAGTCCGTCCAACTGAACTTCATCTACCCCGATATTATCTACCGCAAACATTGTGTCAAACAGGGGATTCCTACTTACATCACGTTGAATATCTAATTTGTCGATGAGATCTTCATACTGAACCTGTTGATTCTCAAACGCATGTATCGTATGTTCCTTCACCTCTTCCAGAAAGTCTATGAAGCACTTTGTTCCCTCTGGATAACTGCGAATGGCAAGTGTATTTACGAAAATACCTATGACATTTTCTAACTCCTTTTGAGATCTGCCAGCTGATGGTGTTCCGACAATAATATCTTCTTGATTTGCGTATTTAGACAGCAGGATGTTATATGCTGCAAGTAAGAACATATATAGTGTAGTCCCTGATTTAGCAGCCAAATCTATGATTTTTAAGCTTAAGTCCCTCTCAATTGTGACAGAAATACTATCTCCTTCGAAGCTCTGCATCTGTGGCCTAGGATAGTCAGTGGGGAGTGCTAATACTGGAATTTCCCCTTGGAAACGATCCAACCAATATTGCTCTTGAATTCTAAAGCGTTCGCTTTGCAGTACTCTACGCTGCCAGACTGCATAATCTTTATACTCAATCTGTGGTACGTTTGCGCTTAGCTCACCAACACTGTATAGATGACTCAGTTCATCTACTAACAGACGGATGGATGCTCCATCCGAAATAACATGATGCATATCGATCATCAATATATATTTGTCCTTGTTTAATATGGCTAGTCCTACCCGAATTAACGGGGCTTTTCTCAAATTAAATGGTGCGATAAATTGCTTAATGGTATCGGAAATGATGCCCGACTCATCGCTTATTTCCATCTCATGAATACTAAAGGCTACATCCTTATGCACGATTTGTATCAATTCACCGTCTTTAAGCTGGAACGAAGTTCTAAAAGCAGCATGTCTGCGAATAAGTACATCGAAAGCATGTTGTAATCGCGTATGATCCAGCTTACCTGTCAATTGCATCACAAATGGCATATTATAGGCTGTACCCGCTCCTTCCAACTCGTTGAGGATCAACAGCCGTTTCTGTGCCGAAGACACCGGATAATGCTCGCTTTGCGGTGCGTGTTCAATACTCGTGTAGACGCTTTGTTCTAAAGCATCTATCCACTCCGCCATCTGTTCAAGTATCGGATTACGAAATACGCCACTTAATGTAAGCTGTACGTTGAAGGCTTCATTGATACTAGATGTCAGCATGGCAGCCTTTAATGAATGTCCTCCAAGTTCAAAGAAATGACTATTGGCTCCAATAGGTGAGACTTTTAGAACTTCCGTCCAAATACTAGCAAGTTTCTTTCCCGTTTCGCTACGCGGCTCAACATCATTATCTGATGATGCAGAAGTGAAATCAGGTTGCGGTAACACGTGACGATTCACTTTCCCATTCGCTGTCAGAGGTAATTCCTCTAACCATATAAAATGAGTTGGGATCATATATTCAGGCAATTCTAGAGCTAAATACCCTCGTAATTCCCTCACCTTAAGTTCACATTGCGTCACGATATATGCACATAGTACCTTTTCTTGATCTTGGTTATCGATGGCTACAACAATAGCCTCCTTAATCTCTGCATGCTTTAGAAGCACACTTTCAACCTCTCCCAATTCGATTCGGAAGCCACGGATTTTCACTTGTTCATCGATACGACCTAAATATTCTAAATTCCCTTCTGGCAACCATCTTGCCAGATCGCCTGTTCTGTACATTCTTTCTCCAGGATAGAAAGGGTCCTCCATAAATTTGTCCGCTGTCAAGTCAGGTTGATTCACATATCCTCTTGCTAAACTATCACCTGCAATACAAAGTTCTCCAGGAGTCCCAATAGGTACAATTCTCATATGATGATCCAGAATATAGACTCTTACATTGTCAATCGGCTTCCCAATTGGGATATTATCGAATTTCTCATTCACTTTAAATGCTGAAGTAACAACCGTGTTCTCTGTTGGACCATAGTTATTTACGAGTTCATACGGCGTGTCTTTATATACTCTGAGTTTGTCTCCTCCAGTAATCAATACACGAAGGGAGTGGTTATCGAGCTGGATAAATTGCTCACAAACAGCTGTAGGTAGGAAACTCACGGAAATTCCTTTTCTATTGTAGTACCCTACTAACTGGTGTACATCATATCGAATTTCTTCTGGAATAATGTGCAGTTCACAACCTGATAATAATGAAGGGAAGATTTCCCATACGGAAGCATCAAAACCAAATCCTGCGTATTTCGTACACTTATCCGAATCTGTTAGCTTATAATACGTCTGAAACCATTGCGTCATATTAATCAAGGCATGGTGCTCAATCATGACGCCTTTAGGTTTACCTGTTGAACCCGAAGTATATATAATATAGGCCAGATCAGAGGACGAGGGTATCGAGAGCATTGGTGGAAATGACTGAGATTCATGATTCATTCCAATCATTTCTTCTACATCGATCACTTGAACATTCGAATCCAATGTCTGAATCAAGGCACTTCTTGTAAGTAATAGACTCGTTTGGCTATCCTCGATGATATGATTAATGCGCTCCAAAGGATATTCCACGTCGATGGGAACATAAGCGCCTCCGGCCTTCAACACAGCTAATACACTGACGATCATTTCAATGGAATGCTCAACCATAATGGCTATAATTTGCCCCGGCTTAACACCTTTAACACGTAACGATTGAGATAGCCTATTCGCTTGTTCATTTAATTCTTTGTATGTTAATTGCTGATCTTTGTATACAACTGCGATGTTGTTAGGTCTTCTCTCCACCTGTTCTTCAAACAATTCATGTACCGTACGATTGCGTGCGTATTCCGTAGGCGTCCCATTAAAGTCCACAAGCACTTGATGACGCTCCGTCAGTGACATTAGTTCAATTTCAGCAAGTTGGAGTTCTCTATTCGCAACGATGCAACGTAAAATATTCGTATAATGTTCTAGCAATCTAGCTATCGTGCTAGGTTTAAATAATTTAGTCGCATATTCTGCATCAATCGTCATTCCTTGTTCACGTTCTAACACTGTCAGTGTCAAATCAAATTTAGAGACATGACCATCCCATGCATAGGATTCGGTCGTTAGTTCGTTTAAGATAACTTCCTGAATATCTATATTTTGTAATGTGAACATCGTGTCGAATAGTGGGTTACGACTCATGTCCCGTCTTGATCCTAGTTTGTCTATTAGATCCTCATATTGATACTCTTGATTTTCAAAAGCTTTCAATGTCGTATGCTTCATCTCTTCAAGAAAAGCGGCAAATGTCTGTTTAGTTCGCGGTCTTACACGTATAGCCAACGTATTAATAAACATGCCGATCATATGATCCACATCTGCATGAGATCTACCCGCTGTTGGAGTACCAATAACGATATCTTCCTGGGATGTATATTTAGCTAACAGAACACTGTAAGCAGCAAGCAATACCATGTACAACGTTGTTCCCGTTATACTTGCTAGCTGCTTTAACTTAGATAACAGTTCTCCATCGATATCTAGGGATTCAACAGCCCCTTCGAAACTTTGAATCTGTGGCCTAGGATAGTCAGTTAGCATATTCAATACTGGAGGATCTTCTGCGAATTGATTGACCCAATAGTTCTCCTGTTGTTCCAAAGCACCATTACCAACCTGTTTGTTCTGCCAAACCGCATAATCTTTATAGTGAATTCGTATGGCTTCTAGACTATTTACACTATTATCGTTATATAATGTACTGAATTCTTTCACAATAACTCCGATGGAAGAACCATCTGCAACGATATGATGAATGTCCACAATTAATATATATTGTTCTTCCTGTCGCTTGGCTAACCCGACTCGAATTAAAGGAGCTGAACCCAAATCAAATGGCATTACAAATTTCTCGACAATCGTCTCAATTTCCTGTTCATGATTGCACTCTAAGTGGTCTATGGTAAAAGGTACACTCCCATGCACTTGTTGCACTGGATTTCCTTTGAGAAAATAAAATGAAGTGCGTAACGACTCATGACGTGAAATCAACGTTTGGAAAGCTTGTTCTAAACGCTCTATATCGAGCTTTCCTTTTATCTGTATCACAAATGGCATATTATATACGGTGTTTGTATCTGCAATTCCATTTAAGATGAATAAACGTTTTTGTGCTGAAGAAACAGGATGAAAGTCAGCCTTCTCAGCTGATTCTATCGCCGTATAACTTGCTTCTTCACCCTTGGCGATTCTTAAACCCATCTCTGCTAGCACAGGGAACTGAAATACGTCAGTCAACGCTATTTCCATTTGGAATTGTTTTTTTATTTCATTGACTAGCCTTAATGCATTTAAAGAATGACCACCTGAATCAAAGAAATGATCATACACCCCTACAGTGTGCACTTTTAGAATTTCACACCATATATCTGCTAATTTGTGCTCTATATCATTACGTGGCTCTACATATGTTCCTTCATACATGATATTTTCTTCAGGTTCAGGTAGTGCCTGGCGGTGAACTTTGCCATTTGAGTTAAGCGGAAGTTGGTCAAGAAATATCCAATATGAGGGGATCATATATTCAGGAAGATACCCCTTTACATATTCTCTTATTTCTGATGTGGAAATTTCACCATCACATACCACATAGGCACATAAAACGTTATTTCCATCACCCTTATCCCATACCACTACTACGCTTTCTTTAACAAATTCATGACGTTGGATGCGACCTTCAATCTCCCCAATTTCAATTCTATATCCTCGAATTTTCACTTGATTATCTAGTCTGCCACCAAATTCAATCGTCCCTTCAGGAAGCCAACTTGCAGCATCTCCAGTCCGGTAAATACGTTCCCCAGTCACAAACGGGCTATCAATGAACTTGTCCATAGTCATTGTTTCATTATTAATATAACCTCGAGCGACACCGTCACCGCCTACCCACAGCTCACCGGGAATGCCAATCGGACATAATTGTCCATATAAATCAACGATATAGGCGGTGGAATGAGCAATCGGTCCTCCGATGGGAATGCTCATCTCATCATTTCTATTAATCGTATAGCAACAGGAGAATGTTGTATTCTCTGTTGGACCATAACCGTTTATGATCGTTAATCCTTCACACTGTTCTTTCACCCGATGAATATGTTTTGGAGAAAGAGCATCCCCCCCAACGATCAAATAACGGAGTGACTGAAACAGATCTGGTTGTTCCTGGGCCAATTGATTAAAGAGTGGGGAAGTTAACCACATCGTTGTAATATGATACTCACGTAATGCTTCCTCTAACTTTAATGGATCCAGTATCAATTCCTTATCGACAATATATAATTCTAACCCATTTAATAATGCACCCCATATTTCGAAAGTACATGCGTCAAATACAGGAGCTCCCGTTTGTAAAATACGATCCCCTTTATTAAAGGGAATATAATTCGTATTTCTGACTAGCCGCACTACGTTTTGATGTTCGACCATAACCCCTTTAGGTCGACCTGTTGAACCAGATGTATACATGACGTAAGCCAAGTTAGATGAAGTTAGTGTTGGAAAAGGATGTTGCGAAGCAGATCGAACTTCTCCATCTCTCTCATCAGCATCCATGATGATCATCTCAGCACCGTTTACGATTCGGTCCGCATAACATCTTGGAGTAACCACCCATTGTGTCTTACTATCGTGTAACATATATTGTATTCGGTCTGTAGGGTATTCCGGATCAATGGGTAAATAAGCGCCCCCTGCCTTTAATATTCCCAGCATCCCGACAACAGTGTCCAATGAACGGTCACCTATGATCCCAACAACCTGATCTGGTCCGACACCTCTTTGTCTTAACCTAGCTGCAAGTTGATCTGCTTTATCATTTAATGCCTTATAGGAGACGCTAACATCCTTATATACAATGGCGATCTGTTCAGAGTTGTCTTTTACTTGGATATCGAACAATTGAAGGATCGTCTGATCTTTCGGATACTCAGATTGCGTATCGTTAAATTCATGAAGGATTTGCTTATGCTCTTCGATTGTGACAATAGCAATATCTCTTATCAGCACTTCTGCATCTTGACTGACTGCGTTTAACACTTGCTGGTAGTGTTGAAACAAACGGTCCATCATCACATGATCATAAATGCTAGCGTTATATTTAAATTTTACCTGCAAACCATCGTTTGGCATCATGATAAGGTTGAAATCATAGTGCGTCTGCTCAAAATCCTCAAGATCACTAATACTAAAGGGATCTTCGGATTTATCTAGTACTTCAGCACTTACAGGATAATTTTGAAAAGCATAGATATGATTGATCAATGTTTGCTTCTTAGATGATAAGGACTGTATTTCTGCGAGTGGGTAAAAATCGTAGTTTTGCGTTTCTAAGGAGGTTTGTTGAACTTGTTGAATTAATGAAGCAAACGATTGTTGTCCGTGAAATGTAATTCTCAAGGGGACCGTGTTAATGAATAACCCTATCATTTGGTCTATTCCTTCCACTTCAGCAGGTCGACCCGATGTGACTGAACCGAAGACAACATCTTCTGTTCGATTATATCGCCCCATTAACAATGCCCATGCGGACTGTAATACCGTGTTAAGTGTTACTTGATGAGATTTCGCAAGTTGCTCCAGCTTAATAACTGTTTCTTCATGTACCACGTAGTTTCGATCCTCTTGATGGTTCCCTGGAATTGTTACTGAGTCTGTTCTTTCCTTACCCACGCTATTTCTCCGATGACCAAGAGACGGGAGTTTAATCTCTGAATCATACTCCTGCAAATAATCCGACCAGTATTTGTGTGCTTCTTCACGATCCTGCTGATCTAACCATTGAATATAATTGGAAAAAGGTGGCGCTTCATCGAGTTCCAAAGGCAAGTCCAAATTTAACGTTTTGTACACTTCAAACAATTCTTGCACAATGTTTTTTAAGCACCATCCATCTAGAATGATGTGATGATAACTCCAAATCAACTTATATGTGTATGGATTTACCTGCAATACAGTTGCCCGAAGTAACATATCCTTGGCTAAGTCAAACCCCTTTTTCTGATCTGTAACAATTGAATTTCTAATATATTGATCCTGATCATACGTATTCATGTGAGCTATGTCCTCATAAGAGACAGCCATTTTCCGTTCTTTGAACACAATTTGCTTAGGATTCTTCATATTTTCATGAAGAAAATTCATCCTTAACACATCGTATTTCTGGATTAGTACGTTAAAGCTATCTTCTAGTAATTGAACATCAAGTTTCCCCGAGACTGTACAAGAGAATTGTTCAAAGTAAGCAGGGGAATCTGAATTCAAATAAGAATGAAACAGCATCCCCTCTTGCATTGGAGTTAGGTTATATACCCCAGCAATGGATCGTTTTTTGTTCATGACCATCTCTCCCTGAACATTATTTAATGGTTATAAAACGACATTATGGCTTCTAATTCCTCATTGGACAGATCTGTTCCTACATCAGATGGAGTTATCTCTTTCACATCTTTCTCCATACAGTGGAGAATCACATCAGCCAGTTGATTTTTGAAATAATCTCCAAACTTCGTGATTTCTTCTTCTGTATATTCCTGAAGGCTGTACTCGATAAATATCATCAATCTACCTTCTTCTACGAGTCCACCTATATTTAAAGCAATTTCTCTATTAGCATCTGGGCTTACTGTTTGTCCATAAGGAACATCAGAAATGCTAAATACGTCTGTATTCACATCCGTATCGAACTGCCCCAAATAGTTGAATTTAATCTCAGGTTCAAGGTTAAACTTTATATTCTCACGGATCTCTTCAGTTGCGAGATACCTTAACAGCCCATACCCAATTCCTTTATTGGGAATCCGTCTTATGTTTTCTTTGACCGACTTAATATGGTAGGACATATCCTGTGAATTCAGCATATCTAACACAACCGGATACACAGAAGTAAACCAACCCACGGTTCTACTAATATTCATATTTTTGATTATTTCTTCTCTACCATGTCCCTCAAGACAGACTAATACTTTCTCTTCACCTGTCCACTGCGATACAGCTCTCCCTAAGGCAGTGAGGAGAATATCATTGATTTCTGTACTGTATGCACCATGTACTTTCCCTAACAAATGATCTGTTTCAATCTTCGATAAATGGAAACTATACGTCAGATTGTCTAGGACTTTAATCGAATCTTGTGAATAGTTGGACTTGGGTAGCGTCTTTACTTCTAGGCTCTCTACTTTATTCCAATATTCGAATTCCTTTCTCATAGCTTTGCTATTAGCATATTCCCTTAACCCTTTTGCCCACGTTTGGAAAGAATCTGTCTTGGCGGGTAGTGTAATTAATTCACCATTCATCGCCTGATTGTAGGCCAACGTTAAGTCCTCAAACAAAATGCGCCAAGAAATACCATCCATCACGAGATGGTGAATAATAATCGCCAAATGGTCACCATCACTCGTCTTGTACAATCCCAATTTGACCAAAGGTCCTTTTGCCAAATCGATACTTCCATGAAGATGGTCGATGTCTCTGGACATTTCTATCCGCCCTTCGTCCCCATCTGGCACTGTTGTTACGAACAAATCAAACCATGAATGCTCTATAGTATCGTTAAGCCCTTCATTATGCTGCGTCCATTTATCCTCTTCTCGCTTATAAACCATTCGTAATGCATCGTGATGACTGACCATGTATTTCCATACACTAGACAATACTTCTACATCAAAACCGTCTTTTTTGTATAAAATAACAGCTTGGTTCCAGTGATTAACAGGTGAGAAGTCACATTCAAAGAACCATTGTTGTATGGGTGTAAGTTCAACATTTCCTTTAACTGGACTCTGGTCAACTTCTCGGTGATCTAATTGAACGTACTTGGCCAATTTTCTGATCTCCGGATTTTGGAACAGATCTTTCATTCTTAATGAATAACCATGACCACTTAATTTAGAGGAAATCTGAATTGCCTTGATCGAGTCGCCTCCAAGTTCAAAGAAATTATGGTCGATACCAACTTGTGTGACACTAAGAACCTCTTCCCAAATCTCTGCTAATAATTGCTCTACTTCATTTCGAGGCGGAATATAATCCGCTTTACAGACAGTATTTAGATTGGGTACTGGTAAAGCTGCTCTATCAATCTTTCCGCTAATTAATAGAGGCATGTGATCTAGTGGAATGAAATAAGCAGGCACCATATAGTTGGGAAGTGTACTCTCTAGATGCTCCTTGAGTGCCCGAAGATAGACATCTTCAGAAGCAGCATCCAATGATTCCATGACCACATAAGCACATAAATATTTACTGCCCAACTCATCTTCCCGTGCTAGAACCACCGTTTGCTGTATATTCGGATATTGTGAAATACTAACTTCAATCTCCTCAAGCTCAATACGAAATCCCCTAATTTTAACTTGAAAATCTTTACGCCCGATAAACTCCAAATTCCCATCAGGAAGCCATCGTCCTAAATCTCCCGTTTTATAAAGACGATTATTCCTGTCATCTTCCTTAGCAAAAGGATTATTTATGAACGACTGAGACGTTCTTTCAGAATCATTAATATATCCTCTACCTACGCCGATACCTGATACGCAAATTTCCCCGAATACCCCAACTGGACATAATTTCATCTGTTCATCTGTCACATAGAGATTTACATTGGCAATAGGCTTACCGATTGGAATGTTATCCATCCCCGTTGGAATGTTGTCAATAACATACTGACTTATATCGTCAGAAGCCTCCGCTGGACCATAGGCATTAATGATTTTAATGAGAGGGTGTAGTTCCAGCCATCTCTGAGCCAAATCGGTCTTTATCGTTTCTCCCGTAATCATAAGATAACGCAGAAAAGGTAACTTTATCTTTGTTTTCTCCATAGCATCTAACATAACCGCTAGATAGGATGGAACGACTTCTAAAAGCGTAACTTTATCCTCTGACACCCTGTGTATAAATCGTTCCACTTCCATCACAAGGTCATTTGGATAAATTGTTGTTGTACCTCCAAGTGCGAGTGCTCCGAAACATTGCCAGACTGAAATGTCAAAACAAATATTTGCATTTTGAGCAAAGACGAGATTTCCATCCAACCCTAGTTCATCTGCTTCTGCCAAAATATGATTCAGCATGCCGAGATGTTCGATCATTACACCTTTAGGTTTGCCTGTCGATCCTGAGGTAAATAATATATAAGCTAGACTATTTATATCAGACTTAACAACTAGATTCTCATCATTTTCTTCCAATAATTCAGATTCAATCAGATCAAGACATATGATTAGAGCACCGTATTCAGTATCCAATCCATCCTTCAAATATTCAGATCGCGTAATTAACACTTGAGCGCCTGAATCTTTTAATATACCTGATTTGCGCTTTATACCATACTCAATATCGATAGGAACGTAAGCTCCGCCTGCCTTCCACACACCAAGCACACTTTGAATAAAAGGAGGCGAACGATCAAGCATAACAGCTACAACCGTATCTGGTTGAAAAGTGCCTAACTGTCTACGGAGATAATGACCCATTCGATTCGCTTGTGCATTCAGCTCTGCATATGTAATCTCTTTGCCCCCATACAGGACTGCGGCTTGACTTGGTCTTTCCACAGTGAACTGTTCAAACCGTTCATGCACCGTTCGGCTAAAGTCGTAATCAGCTACTCTTCCTGTACATAAATCAATCATTTCCTTATGTTCATTAGACGTGAACATATCCAGCTCCACTAACAGGAGATCGGGATTAGCAGTGGCTTTATTCAAAATCTCTATGAAATGGAGCCCGAATTTCTCCGCGGTGTCTAAGGTAAATAAGTCAATATTATACTGCAAATCAAATTTGATCTCCGAAGTATCTGTGTATATATCAAGCATAAGATCAAATTTAGCAATATTATTATTAAGCTCGTATGGTGTCATTAGCATTTCACCCATATGAATTTCCTCTTCCTCGATATCTGTCAAATTGAACATGGTGTCAAACAGTGGATTGCGACTTGTATCTCTGGCAACATCAAGCAGTTCCACTAATCGCTCAAATGGTAGATCCTGATGTTCAATAGCTGAAAGTGTATGATCGGAAACTTCTTGGACAAATTGATGAAACGTCTTATTACGATCTGGAAAGTTGCGAAGTGCAACAGTGTTAATAAACATACCCAACATCTGTTGCACATCTTGATGATTTCTGCCTGCTATCGGTGAGCCTACAATGATGTCCTCTTGTCCTGAATATTTCATTAACACGACGTTATATGCCGCAAGTAACACCGAATATAAGGTAACCCTTGATCCACTGACAAGTGCCCTGATAGCTTTGGCAAGTTGGGATTCTATCGTGAAATGCAATGTATGCCCCTTAAAGCTCTGCAAAGGCGGCCTTCTATAATCAAGTGGCATGTTGAGCACAGGTAGATCACCACTAAAGTGCTCTAACCAATATGCCTCATGTTCTTTCATCTCTTCACTAGTAAGCCGTTCGTTCAACCACACTGCGAAATCCTTATACTGAATCTCAAGTGGGGTCAGTAATTCACCTTGATATAACTGTTCTAACTCACGCAACATAATGGCACCTGACAATCCATCCGAAATGATATGATGCATGTCAATGAGTAGAATATATGCTTGTTCGCTGGTATGAAGCAGCTGAAATCTCAATAATGGAGGTGCCTCTAAATCGAATGGTTGAATAAACGAGAACACCCTTTGATTTATTTCATCATCAGAAGTATCTCGCATATCTATAATCTCTAGCTTACATTCCACCACTGGATGAATAATCTGTACAATCTCCCCATCAATCACTTGAAACGATGTCCTAAATCCCTCATGACGTTCGATGAACTTCGTAATCATATGCCTAAAGTATTCAATATCCAAATTACCTTGAACACGATATGCAAACGGCATATTATAAGCAGTTGATCCCAACTCTTCTAACGTGTGTAAAACAAACATTCTTCTTTGTGCGGGGCTCACTGGGTAATAGTCATTTATCTCAACGGGTGAAATCTTTGTTGACGTATATTCGCTTAATCCTTGAATTCGATGTGCCAACTCAACAATAGTTGGAAATTGAAAAACATCTTTCACCTTCACATCTACGCTAAGCTCCCCATTTATTTTAGAAACCAGAATAGTCGCTTTCAGTGAATGACCACCTAATTCAAAAAAGTTTGCTGCAATACTCACTTTCTCCACGCCTAAAACTTCACTCCAAATGGAAACCAGCACTTTTTCTATCTCATTGCTAGCGAGTACAAAGGGTGTATCCGATCGGTCGTGAACAAGATCAGGTAATTGACTGCGGTTGATCTTCCCATTTGCATTAAGCGGCATATTCTCTAGTTGTACCAAGACTTGGGGAACCATATATTCTGGCATACAAGTATATAAATTAGCCTTGATATCGGAAGGTTTAATATCTATATTCGCTGTGTAATATGCACATAGATATTTCCCCTTCCCATTCTCTTCTTTAACGATAACTACTGCCTCTCGAACCTGATCGTACTCGGTTAACCGATGCTCGATCTCACCTAGTTCAATGCGGAAACCTCTAATTTTAACCTGATGATCTTTGCGACCTATAAATTCGATGTTCCCGTCCGGTAGCCATCTTCCTAGATCTCCTGTTTTGTACAATCTTACACCCGACTGTAACACAAATGGATCCTCCATAAAGACCTTTTCCGTTCGCTCCGGATCATTAAGGTAACCTCTTCCAACTGCAATTCCTGCCACACAAATTTCACCTATTACTCCAATTGGACACAAATGCATTTGAGCATTCACGACATACATCTGAATATTAGCAAGAGGTTTCCCAACCGGGATTTGCTCCAAATATGCTGGTACATGATCCATAACGTATTGACAAATATCATCTGAAGCTTCCGCCGGTCCATAAGCATTCACCATCTTAATATTTGGACAAAGTGTAAACCAGCGTTTTACAAGTGCAGGGGTAGCAGCTTCACCGGTAATGATTAAATGTTGCAATCGATGGAATTGAATAGACTGTTCCTCAATCAAATCTAGCAAGATTGTCAAATATGAAGGTACTACTTCCAGTAATGTCACATGATCACTGATAACTTGGTTGAGAAACAGCTTCGGTGCAAGAATAAGATCATCTGAATAAATCACTGTTGTTCCACCAAGCACTAAGGCACCGAAAAACTGCCATACAGAAATATCAAAGCAATGATTTGCCGTTTGTGCAAACACGATATTCTCTGACAATCCTAGATCATCAGCTTCAGCCCATATATGATTTAACATGCCAAGATGTTCAATCATTACACCTTTAGGTTTGCCAGTAGACCCTGAGGTGAACAGAGTATATGCCAGATCGTTAATAGATACCTTATGACTTACATTCGTACAAGAAGTTTCATCTGATGGATAGATGAGGTTATCCACCTCTACGAACCTTTTCAGATCCTGTGCACACAGTCCTTCTTCTACATATTCTGATACAGTAATTACGATCCTAGCATCCGAATCGGCTATGATACCTGCTTTCCTTTCTTCTGGGTAATGGACATCCACCGGTATATAGGCCGCACCAACTTTCCATATTGCCAAAATACTCTCGACCATGATGGGTGAGCGTTCCAGCATTACCGCTGCGAAATCACCGTGCCGCAATCCGCGTTCCATAAATATTCTCGCAAGCCAATTCGCATTGCGATTTAACTGTTCGTAGGTCATTTTCTCATCTTTATAGATCAGCGCAATTTTATGTGGGCATTTACGTGCTTGCTCTTCTATTAGTTGATGAACAGGCTTGTCGAATAGATAAGCTTTATCTGTCTGATTAAAATCAGATAATATCGTTTGTTTCTCTTCTACAGTGATCATTTCAATGTCAAGTACTCTAACATTTACATCTTCTAATACTGTCGTTACAATTCGTTTCAAATGACCTTCTACGTTTCGAAGGAATTCCTCATCATAAATGAATCCGTTATATGTGAATAATACTTCAAGCTCACGCTCTGGAAATACAGTAACATCCAGATCATAATTTGTGTGTTCTATCATTTCACTATCAATCATTGAAACAAGATGTTCTTCATCGCCGTCAATAACCTTGTCCATCGGATAATTCTCAAACACAATGATATGGTTAATAAGGTTATTCTTGAGTACAGTTCCAGACTGAATTTCTGCTAATGAAACATAGTTATACTTGTTCGCCTCTAGAATTGAATCATGTACCTCACCCAGTAGCTCTTTAAAGGTAGTACTTGTATCGGCTTTTACTCGTAACGGAATCGTATTAATAAATAAACCGACCATGTTCTCAACCCCAGGTAATTCAGGAGGTCTTCCCGATACTACCGAACCGAAGACAACATCTTCACTATGATTATATTGTTGTAACAAAATACCCCAAATCGCATGAAAGATCGTACTTACCGTAACCTGATTGTCTATAGCAATCTTTTGAAGCCTACTGGTAGTCTCAGAATCCCATTTGAAATGATATTTTCGGTGATCAAATCCGTCAGCCAGTATTGCCCCTTTAGTGGATGGGATAACTGCCCGCAGTTCGTAATCCTCTAAATAATTCCTCCAATATTGTATAGCTACATCTTGATCCTGTTCACCTAGCCATTGAATATAGTCGCTGTAAGGATAGAGAGCATCAAGTTGTAATCGATTGTACCCCGCCAAGGATTCATATATTTGAAATAAATCACGTGCCAGAATACCAAGACACCAGCCATCCATAATAATATGATGAAATCTCCAGATCACTTTATAGATTTGTTTATTCACTCTAAACATAGCCATCCGAATTAAGGGTCCCGTCTCCAGATCGAAACCTTTATCCTGATCCTGCAATTTATATGCCTCTATCAAACGTATCTGTTCCTCATCACTATGAGCAGATATATCTTCAACGTGTATATGCGGTTCACTATCTTCCAATACGATTTGTAGAGGTTGATCTACATCTGTGTAGATAAACACCGTTCTTAGGACGTCATAACGTTCGATCAATTTGGTAAAACTTTGTACCATTAAAGGGGATTGGATATCCCCCTTTATTGTGAATGAAATATACTCAGAGTACGCTTCGGAACTGGGTTCCAATAGGGAATGGAACAGGATCCCTTCTTGTGTTGGCGTTAATGGGTATATTTTCTCAATTTCAGGATTGCTCACTTAGTTTTCACTCCCCCTCTAGGATACGAACTGATTTAATAAACACGCCATTATCTATCCGTATCTACCGCTTGCCTTTTAATCTCTTAGAAATATTATCTAGCTGTTTTTGTGACAACTTATTGTATTGATAATCTGTAGGTGTGATCTCCTTAACTTGTTTGTGGCAACAGTGGTGGATGATATCGATTAGATGGTCTTTATATCGGTTTGCCAACCTTTGTATCGTGTCCGCATCATACTGAGATTGGTTGTAAACCAAATCTATCGTCAACTCCCCTCCAATCACCATACCGTTCAACTCCAACTTCTGGACTTTCTCGATCTGTCCCCCTATCTCAGGCCCTGTGGACACATCTGAAAGTTCAAACAAGTCGCTCTGAACTACGGCCTTGTCGAACTGCCCCAAATAGTTAAATACAATTTCCGGTTTAAGTTGGAAATGTAAAGGTAGGTCTATCGACGAATCCTTCGCAGTTAAATATTTCAAAATATCATAGCCGATGCCTTTTCCCGGTATACGTCGCAAATTATCCTTGGTCGTCTTAATGATCTCTGAAAAATCATTTACGCCTTCTGTTCCAAGTACGAAAGGGAATACCGATGTGAACCATCCAACCGTTCTCGACACATCGATCTCTTTAATCACTGCTTCTCGGCCATGTCCTTCCATCTGAATGAGAACAGGAGCAGAACCGACCCATTCTTGAAGCGTCAGGTTTAAGGTTGCTAACAAAATATCATTTATTTCCGTACTATACGCATGATGAACATCTGTTAATAACTTTTGAGTTGAGTCTGTATCCAAAGTCATTTTCACAATGGCATGATCATAAGCTTTATTGCATTCGATGCTGTGATCGACTGGTAATTCAACCGTATAGGTCTGCTCTACTTGACTCCAATACTTTGTTTCATTCAGCAACGCTTTGCTTACTGAATACTTAGCGAGGCTCTTTGACCAATCACTGAAAGAATTCGTCTTCGCAGGAAGTTTAATAGCTTTCTGTTCAACTAATTGCTTGTAGATCATGGTGAAGTCTTCCAGAATAAAGCGCCAAGATACACCGTCTATCACAAGATGATGAATAATAATGAGTAAATAATCACCGATATCCGTACGATACAAGACCAATTGGATGAGTGGACCTTGCTCGATATTCAATCCAGCTTGCATCCTTGCCGATTGTTGTTCGATGTCAGCTTTGCAATCTTCTCTCCCTGTAAAATCAATAACGTCTAATTTAAAAAACGTGTCTCCTTCTAAACCATGATTGAACTGTACGACACGGTTATCTCCACGGCTAAATCTCATCCTCAGAGCATCATGGTGCTCTACCATATGGTTGAATGATTGCATTAAAAGCTCGGTCTCAAATTTTTTGCGTGTATATAACATGAGGGAGTGATTATAATGCCCAACAAGCTCCCACTTTTGCTCAAACAACCGATATTGAATTGGCGTTAATCCCACTGCATCTATCACCAACTCTTGACTTATTTCGCTGATGGATGCTTGAACATACCTACTCAATTCTCTAATTCTAGGGTATTTAAATAAGTCTCTCATTTCCATCTTCAGACCATAAGCCATTAGTCGCGAAGAGATTTGCAATGCTTTGATCGAATCTCCACCATATTCGAAGAAATGATGATCTGTACCAATTCCCTTAACACCTAATGTATCTTCCCATACGCGCACCAACGCTTCCTCAATTTCGTTGACTGGGGCTGAATACGTATCTGAAGACTCTATGTCTGTAAGTGGTTCGGGCAACGCTTTATAGTCTAATTTACCATTCTCGTTCAAAGGCATTTGATCAAGGAAGACGAAAGCAGCAGGGATCATATAATGCGGTAATCGTGTCGCCAAATAATTACGGATCTCTATCGCGGTCAGACCATCCTGCGTAACAATATAAGCACACAAGTAATTTGTATCATCGCTTTCTTTCACCATAAGTACGGCTTCCTGAACATTTGAATGCGTCAAGACATGTGCTTCAATCTCAGCGGGTTCTACCCTATACCCTCTGATTTTGACTTGTTGATCCATTCTTCCAATAAATGCAATATCCCCATTTGATAATCTCTTGACCCGATCTCCTGTGGTATATAACCTTTCTCCACGTTTGAACGGGAATTGGACAAATTTTTGTTTTGTAAGTTCATCCTGATTTAAATACCCCCGTGCAAGTCCATTCCCAGCGATAACAAGTTCTCCCGGAACACCATCAGGTAGCGGATTACCAAAAGCATCAACAATGTATGCTCGTGTGTTGAATATCGGTTTACCGATAACAGGTTGCTGTTGAAATAATTTGAATCCTGCCAAATCTATAGAATGGGCAATACACCCAATCGTCGCTTCAGTCGGTCCATAATGGTTCACAAATATTGTGTGTGGATAAAGTTCATAATACCGCTCGATATCCTGAACCTTGATCTTTTCTCCTCCAAGAACGATAAGTTTCAATGAATCCAATAGAGTCCTCGTTTTAAATCGTTCATGATTAACCATAATATGAAATAATGACGGTGTAGCCTTAATATAGGTAATTTCATTTGATGAAATATAATTCAATACACAATCGGGATCGACATAATCATGTCGGTCGAGCATATGCAGTTCACAACCACTGACTAGTGCAGGATATAAAGCCGTATAGCAAAGATCAAAACTAGCCGATGATAGAAGTATCGTCTTATCTAGACTATTAATCTCGTACGTTGTGGTGAACCAATGTATATAATTAACAACATTCCGATGTTCGAGCATTACACCCTTAGGTGTACCTGTCGTTCCTGACGTATAAATGACATAAGCAAGATCATTTTCTTTCACTTGAATATTTAAATTGTGGTCGGGTCCTTCATATCCTTTTAAACGATCTAGTACATGTACTTCTATCGTTGACCCTACCTGATCTAAGTGCTGTTCATACGTTAGTAAGTATTGGGAGCCACTATTGTTTAGCATATATTCAACTCGTTCGATCGGAAACTCTGGATCTATAGGTAGATATGCTCCGCCCGTTTTCAATGTTGCTAACAAGGCTGCTATCGTCTCCGGACGATTCTCCATTACAATCCCAGCAATGTTGCAACCTTCCATGAAACCATTCTCAATCATCATTCTCGCAAGCTGATTAGCCTTAGAGTTCAGTTCTAAGAAGGTCCATCTTTCTTCCCCATATACGAGCGCGGTTTGATCAGGCGTACGTTCGACTTGATCTTCAAACCATTCGACCACTGTACTAAATTTCGGCTGTATTCTTGCATCTGTACTATCATTTAAAGCTACGTATTGAACCTTCTCCTCATTGGTTAGAAGTGAGATATCTGCCAATGTGAGATCCGACTTCTCTGATACTACAACCGCTAGAACATTGGCAAAATGCTGAGCAAATCGTTGCATCGTATCACTTGTAAATAAATTGGAACAGTATATAAATTCCAGTCGAATCTCATCATCGATAACTTCTGCTAGCAGGGATATATCAAACTTTGTCGTTTGTTGTTCCAATGGATATGGTTTGACCGTTAATCCTTCCATATGGAATGCTTCTATACTCGCATTTTGCATGGTTAGCATAACGTCAAATATTGGACTGCGGCTTAAATCTCTCGGAATCGCAAGTGCTTCTACCAAATTCTCAAATGGATACTGCTGATGCTCATATGCGCTCATGCACGTTTCTTTTACTTCCTCTAGATATGCAAGGAAGCTCTTTCCACCTTCTGGCTTACTTCTCATCGCAAGCGTGTTTACGAATATTCCCAGCATTTGCTGCAGATCAGCATGATCCCTTCCGGCTACGGCGGAACCCACAATGATATCCTCTTGTCCTGAATATTTGGATAATAAGATGCTATATCCCGCTAGTAAAATCATATAAAGTGTTGTTTCTGTCTCTCCTGCTAACTTCTGTAACTTAGAAGAAATTTCACTTGGAATGATATACTCAATCTTACCCCCATCAAAGCTATGCCTTTGAGGTCTCTTGAAATCTGTTGGCATGTTTAATACTGGAAGTTCCCCCGCAAGTCTCTCCATCCAATACTGTTTCTGTTCTTCGTAAATACCTTGAACAAATCGTTCATTATGCCACGCAGCATAGTCCTTATATTGAATCGATATTTCAGGAAGTTCACTACCGCTATACAGGGCGTTAAACTCATCAATGAACAAACCTACGGATGTCCCATCCGAAATAATATGATGCATGTCAATGAACAACACAAAATGCTGTTCATTTAATTGAACTAAGTTTGCCCGAAATAAAGGAGCTACACTTAAGTCAAATGGAATAATAAATTGTTCTATAAGGCGTTTCAGTTCCGTGTTCTCCACTTTTCCATAGTACTCAAGCTTAAACTCAATATTAGGATGAATTATTTGTACTGGCTCACCATCTACAATCTCAAATGATGTTCGGAATGCATCATGCCGTTGCATCAATTCCCAGAAAATATTGTCCAATTTAGGAATATTCAAATCCCCATGTATTTCGAAAGCCGCTGTCATGTTATAAGATGTATTAGCACCATTCATTTGATCTAATATGAACAATCTTTTTTGAGCTGCTGATACACCATAATACGCCCGTTTCTCTACGACCGGAATCTCTATGTGTAACTTTTGATCCATCCCCTGAAGCAGTTCGGATATACCCTTAATCGTAGGATATTGAAAGATCCCTCTCAAGGGTATATCAACACCAAATTCCTTATTCATCCTTGCTCTCATGATTGTCGCTTTTAAGGAGTGTCCTCCTCGTTCAAAAAAGTTATCATGAATTCCGATCTGATTAAGAGATAATTCCTCCTGCCATATGGTGACCAATCGTTCTTCTATTGCATCGCCTGGCGGAACATATGCTGTAATATTTGAATTGTTCATTTCTGGATTAGGCAACGCCTTTTTATCAATCTTCCCATTCGGTGTTAATGGCATCTGCTCAAGTGGAATAAAGTAAGACGGAACCATATATTCTGGCAACACCTGTAACAGGTTGTCCCTCATTTGACTAAGCTGCGTCTTCCTCTCCGACACAAAATATGCACATAAATAACTGTTGCCATCTTCATCCTCTTTAGCTACCACAACTGCTTCTTGAACCGATAATTGATTAATCATAATCTTTTCGATTTCTTCTAACTCGATCCGGTATCCACGAATTTTAACTTGAAGGTCTGTTCTTCCTAAATACTCAACAGTGCCATCTTCTCTCCACTTCGCCATATCCCCTGTCCGATACATTTTGAACCCTGGAACATGAGGATTATCGATGAATTTCTGTTGCGTTAAATCTTCTCTCTTCCAATAACCAGCAGCTAAACCATCACCCGCAATACATAACTCTCCCGGTACGCCGATCGGTACGAGCTCATTATCTGCGTCAACAATATACAATTGCGTATTCGCAATCGGATGACCGATATCCACATTATTTTTAAATGTCAAATCGCTCACACAAGACCAAACCGTGGTCTCCGTCGGACCATACATATTGTAAATACGTAAATGTTCATGTCGCTTTAGCTTTTTCATTAAATGAATAGGTAGAGGTTCTCCACCGACCATAATATCAGATACTTTTTCGAGAAAAGCCATGAATGGATCGTCGGCCATTAGCATTTTCAACCGAGAAGGCGTAATTTGTAACATTTCCACATGTTGACTCGTAATGAGCTGATGTAGTGCTTTGGGGTCCATCTGTTCTATTTCATCTGCAATGACAACTTTCAATCCCTTCGTCAACGGAACCCAAGTCTCAAGTACAAAAATATCGAAAGAGATCGTCGTCAACCCCAGTATTGTCTTCCCAGAGGTAAAGTTAATTATTTCACACATCGCATCAATAAAATTGTGTACAGCCTGATGGGTAATCATCACCCCTTTGGGATTACCTGTGGAGCCGGACGTATAAATGACATATGCAATATGACCCGCATTGTTCATTGGAAATCGTGCATTATCGATCTCTTTCGTATATAAGTTATCGTCATGAATACATAATGTTCTCACATGACATTCCATATGATTGATTAAATCAGCTTCCGTAAGCAACAATTGCGCACCACTATCAGTCAACATATATTCGATCCGTTTCGCTGGATAATCAGGATCAATAGGTAAATAGGCACCACCAGCTTTCAACACACCTAACAAAGCAACGACCAAATCGATTGATCTCTTGACCATCACACCTACGATTGTTCCCGGCAAGACACCTTGTTCAAGAAGAGCAGCTGCCAATTGGCTCGACCTTATATCTAATTCTTTGTAGGAATAATATTTACTACCGCATTCAATCGCAATATCATCTGGTGTACGTTCAACTTGAATTTGAAACAATTGCGGAATGGTCTGGGTCTTGTCATACGGCAGTTCTGTATCGTTGAATTCAAACAACAACTGTTGTCGTTCTTCTTCCGTTAACATATGAATCTGAGAAAGACATACATCTACGTTATCTACGACACTATTCAAAATATTCACGTAATGGGAGAGCATCCGTTCGATCTTTTCTTCCTTAAATAACTTTGTACTGTAATCCAAGTGAAGTGTAATACATTGATCGTTCCAGTCCTCAGCGCTTAACGTAAGATCATATGGTGATATGCCCAGATTCCTTTCATTTGGTCTAAATGTAACATCCGCGCTTGACGACACTCTGAAATCCATATTTTGCAAAATGAACATCGTGTCAAACAATGGATTCCGACTGATATCTCTCCGTATATTTAGTTGATCCACAAGTAGTTCGAACGGATAATCCTGATTATCGAACGCAGCGATGCTGTTGTATTTCACTTCTTCCAGAAATTCACGATAGACTTTATCGTTCGTTGGACTACTACGGATTGCGACCGTATTAATAAACACACCAATTAATGATTCAATATCTGGATGATTACGTCCCGATACCGGCGTACCCACAATCAGATCATTCTGGCCTGTATATTTATGTAGTAAAATGTTATATGCAGATAGCATTACCATAAATATGGACGTATCCGTCTGTTGTGCCAGTTGGCGCATCCGCTTCGTCAACCGTTCATCTAAGCTAACAGTCAGCCGCTTCCCTTCCATGCTTAACTTACCTGGTCTTGGATAATCGGTTGGTAAATTTAAGACAGGCAGTTCACCTTCAAATTGGTTAACCCAGTATGCTTCTTGATCACTTATCCGTTGTTCATGGAGAATTTGTTGTTGCCAGACGGAAAAGTCGGAATACTGAATTCTTAATTCAGGCAACGATTGCCCTTCGTATAATTTAATGAGTTCTTCCATAAATATCGCCATAGAATAGCCATCTGAGATCATATGATGCATATCAATAAACAGCATATGTTCGGATTCGGAGTACTTCAAAAGTTCCACTCTGAATAGTGGTGCTTCTGATAAGTCAAATGGCTTCACAAATTGGAGGAATCTCTGTTCCACATCCAATGGATTATCTAATTCCGTAAACGGTACGTTCAATAGCGATACTTCACCTAATCGTTGTATGATATCACCATGAAGAATTTCAAATGTCGTCCTGAACACATGATGTCTAGTAACGATTTGTTGAATTGCACCGATTAACCGATCTGCATCTAACTTACCTTCTATTACAATTTGACCCGGAATATTGTGAACTAAAGTGCCTTCCTCCAACTGATCGAGAACGTAAATCCGCTTTTGCGCTGTCGATATTTCAGATATCTCATGTTGCTCCTGAACAGGGATCGGTTGATACACATCCCCATCTACACCACTAATTAACTTTGCAAGTTCTTTAATTGTTGGATATTGAAACCATTGTCCTAGCGGGATTCGGTATCCAAACTCCTGATAGATTCGTGACAACATGACCGTTGCTTTCAATGAATTTCCTCCAAGAGAAAAGAAATGCTGATGTACGCCTACCCTTTCTGTTCCAAGTAGTTCACACCACATGCGAATAAGTGTAACTTCTGTCTCATTCAACGGTTCTTGCTCCATATGTTCAGTGTCTGGAACTGGAAGAGCATGATCATCAATCGTTCCATCCGCAAGTAACGGGAACGATTCCAACAGTATAATATGAGGAGGAATCAAATATTCAGGCAGTGTATCTGCCAACTCCAGTCTGATCGTTGCCAGATTAACAGCCTCTATTGAGGCTCCAATATAAGCAATCAATTCTTGGTTGTTATCATCCCCATCTAACGTGCGGATCGCAATTTGAGCTTGTTTCAAGCACTTAAGCTTCGACAATGCTTCTTCGAGTTGGACAAGATTTACACGATATCCACGTATCAGTCCCATACGCGAAACTTCACCACATATTAATATTTCCCCAGATGGCATGATAACAGCTTGTTTCTTCGTTTCAATCATGTTTTCATAAACAGGGATATTCCTCGGATCAACTATAAACATCTCACCAACAACACCAATCAGAGCCGGACTTCTGTACTGATCAAGTACACATTTGCCCTCATTGTTATTCCAAATCTCTGTCAATGTCTGAATATGGTCATCATTTAATAATGATACATGAGAGACCAATCTAGATGGCTCCTGAATCATACCCAACAGTAATTGCCGATACCCCTCTGCCCAAATCTTCATGACATCCGGTTCAATTAGATCTGTACTGTAATCGAAATCAAGCCACAATTCCTGATTAATGTCCGTCACGTTCAGGAACAGATCATAATGTAAATACTTCACAGGATAAGGTACGATCTCCGTATCCACCCCATTGAAATGCAATTTCCGAACGGGTCGATCCATATTGAACAAGATGTTAATGACAGGCACCCGAACACCAGGAATTCGCTCAACTAATTTAGCCAAAGAGAAACCTTGATATTGTTCCATTTGCTGCATCGTTATTTTAACGGTGTGAAGATAATCCGTGATGGAGTCACTACCTTCTACCTGAGTGTATACTGGAAACAAATTGACACAGTTACCTATCAAGTTTGTTTCACCCATATGGGACTGACCCGCAGTCGGAATACCAACAACAATGTGCTGTTGCCCTGCTAGTCGATGTAAGAACAGGTTATATGCTGTGAGCATCGTGATGAACAAGCTATTTTTACTTTTTATACTTAATGCTCTTAACTCTTTCGATATAGCGCGATCTAACTTTAAAGTGTACCTGTTTGCATTAAATGTCTTTTTAGATAAATGTCCCTTAGGAGACGGCAAATGCAGTACTGGTATAGGTTTTATAAATTGATTTTCCCAGTAAGTCGCTGCTTTGGCTGCCTCCTCCTCTTGTTGTAGTTGTTCCTGCCATTCCAGGTATTGACGAAAAGGTATAGCTTCAGATAACTCAGGTATACGATGGTTACAGATGGCGGAATAAGCTAGCTCCAATTCACCAATGAATACAGCAATGGACCAACCGTCCACAATAATATGGTGAAAGGTCAGCACTATAAGAGACTCCATGTCAGTCACTTTTAGCTGTGTAATCCGAAATAAAGGTTTGCTTGCATGCATTTCAAATGCTGTAGCCGCATCTGTTGCCAACCAACTTTCAATCTTTGATTTGCTTGTATCCGCTGATTCGCCTCGGAAATCCTCCACCATGATTCGAGATTTGAGTTCTGGCATAATAACCTGGAACTCCCCGCTTGGATCGATGACTGTACGCAATGCTTCATGCCGCTTTGTTAACATATTTACCGCTTGTTGCAATGCCTCTATATTTATTATTCCTTTCATCTTAAGCAGTACAGACTCATTTAATGACGCAGATGCTGGACCACCTGTTATAGAAGCAATCCATAATTGCTTTTGTTCATTCGACAAGCTTGCAGTAACCGCTTCTTGCTCTTTCTCTGACACCAAGACCTTATTTCTATCGTCATCATTTGACGGATCAGGAGTACCTGGTAAGAATCCACCTCTTTGTAAATCGCTGACACTCTGTTTCACGATATGAATAATGGTATCTATATCATCGCGTGTATGTGCTGTGGATAAGAAGCAATTACGCCCTTCCCATACATATAGACCCTTCTGAATTAAATGATAAAAGAACAATTCGATGTCACCAAAGGATACAAACCGGAACAGTGACCCGAAATTAACCATATGGATTGGAACGCCTCTTTTTTTGAAAAAAGAGTTCAATTCCGAAACGAGTTCATTCGTATTCTGATTCAGTTCTTCATATAGTGTGGAGCCTTGCGATTCAAGGTAATCCATTGTCTTTAATGCCAATCGCATCGTTAATGGATGTGTGCAGAAGGTCCCCCCAACAAACGTTTTTTGAGCTGCCTTCAATGGGTAAGATGCATCTCCAAAGGTCCATGCTCCTCCGTCGATAGGGTCCATAAATTGCTCTTTACCAGCAACAATACCAATCGGTAATCCGCCTCCGACTACCTTCCCATAAATAACAAGATCCGCTTGAATTCCAAACCAAGCTTGCGCCCCACCTATACCGATCCGAAAACCTGTAATTACCTCATCAAAAATAAGAGCTGTCCCGGATTGAGAAGTTATTTCACGAAGCTGTTTCAAAAATTTGTGTGGTTGCAGATCCGGTCTCCGACTCTGTACCGGTTCAACTAATACTGCAGCCAATTCATGCGCATGCTTACGAATCATATCCAATGATTCTGGTTTATTGTAATTTAATATCAGCACATCATTAACATAATCGGCATGTATTCCAGGTGCCATAGGAAGCGCCGGCCCCTCATCGGACTCCGGATGTGCAACGCCTAATACCCCATCAAAAGTACCGTGATAAGAACCAGAGAATACGACTATTTTCGATCGTCCTGTAGCGGCTCTTGCTGTACGTAATGCTACCATTACAGCCTCAGTACCTGAATTGTAAAAGGCTACCCTATCTACACCTGTAATTCTACTAATCCTGCTTGCTACTTCACCCGCTAGATCAGACATCGGACCTAATGGCGGCAACGAAGAGAAGGCTTGAGCCTCCATTTCCGAAACAATCAAATCAGGGTTATGACCTAATAAGTTCACACCAAATCCCATCGTTAAATCGATGTATTCATTACCGTCTACATCCCACAGCTTTGCTCCAGAAGAACGCTCTGCTACAATCGGATAGACAATCTCCTTCCAATAAGAACGAAACCCCGGGACATTACGGTTATTGGCATGCACATAACGAGTCTGTTGAATGTATGATTTAGAACCCTGCGTATGGCTCACATACTGTTCAAGAAACTGGTTCAAGTATTTCCTCTGCTGTTCAGTGAAGTCCCCATTTTCTCCGATAATCATAGGTTGATATGGAATAAAGGGTTTCGCTTCATCTTGTCCGCCTTTAACTACTTTAAGAGGACGAACCTCCGGTACCTTCTTCCGAGAAATACCTTCGTTCAAGGAATGACCGCTTAATAGTTCCAATTGTCGTCCGACAATATCCGATATATTCTGCTGTTGGGTATTCATTAATTCAAGTTGTTGTGCAAAAATACGTTCAATCGAAGAATCGCCTACCGTCGCTTGTATCGGATCTCCAACTTCTGTTGAAACAGAAGCTGCCGATTGTAACCTTTGCTCTTCCAATCCACTCCACACGATATCTTTATGTGTTGGTCCTACTTCTCTCTGAGATTTAAATGGGTGGAAATCGGTATTTTTCGTTACAAATTCTGCCAAACTATTCACATTCGTTATAGAATCGAAGAAACGTTCAATAGCAATATCTATTTTAAAGAGTTGGTTTATTTCCTTACGGATTTGGACGAGCATAATGGAGTCAAGACCCATCTCCAAGAAATGAGCATGTTCATCAATCTCATCTAAATGTAACCCTGAAGCTTGGCTAACCATTTGCTTAACGGTTTCTTGTATCTCTGACGTATGGTCAGATGCTTCAGTACTCGTTACCCGCAACACACCTGTATTAGATTGCATCGGTCTGGCCTCCACGTCTCTCTTATCGATACGTTCAATTTCGATCCAGCAACGCTTACGATCAAAGGGATATAAAGGTAATGGTATCTTTCTAACAGAATGCGTAGTGTATAATTGTTCCCAATTCACTCTAGCACCTTGAACATACCGTTCACATATTCGATTTAAGCGATCCACATCTGCTGTAGAGACTAATGAAATCGCCATCAGTTCCTCTGTTATTTCTTGGCTAATATCATTTATCTCACTTTCCGTTATTTCTCCCTGTTTACGTAAATATTCGGAATCAGAAACGACTCTATACACTCCTTTGTAGATTCCAGTGTGTTCTCCCTCTGAAATCAAAGTCTCGAGTTTATTGATCAATTCTTCTCGTGTCGAACATACGAAAGCAAGTCGATGCTCTAAATGGGTACGCCCTGTAGTAACCGTGTAACAAATATCAGCAATAGCGTCTCCCGAATAAGCAGATACATAGCTCTTATACCGATTGATTAGCTCATAAAGTGCGCTTTCATTTTTAGCTGATAGCGTAAATATGTGTGGCTGGACATTCTCTTTTGTCTGTTCTTCCACTTTATTATGAACATACTCTTCCATGACGATATGACAGTTCGTTCCACTAAACCCGAAAGAGCTAACTCCGCAGCGTAAAGGTTGTGAAGACTCCTCAAAAGATGCTAGTTCTGTGTCGATATAAAAAGGCGATTCTTCAAATTTTATATTATTATTGGGTTGTCGAAAGTGAACTAACGGCGGATTCTGCCGATGTTTAAGCATGAGTACCGATTTGATCAGACCAGCGATCCCAGATGCTTCAAATGTATGCCCGATGTTCGTCTTTACTGACCCAAGCGCGCAGTACTGTTTTCTATCTGTATAGTTCTCAAAAGCCTTTTCCAATGCAGAGAATTCGACAGGATCACCCAATTTCGTTCCAGTACCATGGGCTTCAATAAAAGTAAGTGTATCAGGATGAATGCCCGCGTCTTTCCAAGCTGCTTGAATGACTTCCGTCTGCGCCGTTGGATTCGGAGCGGTAATTCCGATCGTTGTGCCATCTTGATTTATTGCACTTCCTTTAATGACTGCATACACATGGTCTCCATCCAGCAGGGCTTGGCTTAACGGTTTTAATAATACAGATGCTACCCCTTCACTTACCCCTGTCCCATCCGAATTCGCATCAAACGCTCGTGTACGTCCATCTTGTGATTCCATATCTAGTCCTAATGCGAGCGGTAATAGTGAAGTCCTAACTCCACCTGCAATAGCCATTTCACATTCACCATTCCGAATGCCTTGGCAAGCCAAATGAACTGCAACTAATGATGAAGAACAAGCTGTATCTATGGTCACTGCTGGACCTTTCAGATCAAGAAAATAGGCAATTCTACTAGCTAAAACGGATGGTAAATTACCTACGATATAATTAGAGATTCGTTCAGGATCATATTTGGAAATAAGGCGTTCATAATCATACCCAACCTTGGAAAACCCAGCATATACACCTACATTGCGACCGCGTAGCTTGTTCCCTGCATATCCCGCATCTTCAAGCGTGTGCCAAGCTTGCTGTGTAAATAGTCGTTGGTTGGGATCCATGAATTTTGCTTCATTAGGTGCTACTTTGAAGAATGAATAATCAAACTTATCAATTTCATCTAAATAACCACCTACCCTAAATTCTGATTCCTCCTTATTCCAATCTATAATAGATAAATAATCTTTAGCATCTTCACGTCTGCTAGGATTGTAAGCTTCAATATGATTACGACCTTCTGCTAGATTACTCCAGTAGGTTTGAAGATCTGAAGCTCCTGGTAGATTTAGTGACATTCCGATAATCGCGATATCTCTTGGTCTATCTAAATCTTCATTCTGATTTGAAATACTGTCAATCATATCACCTGAATCTGATTTGAGATACTTCGATAATTCAACAATCGATGGATAAGCAAACAAATCGGCAACGGTTAATTTCACATGAAATTTCTGTTCGATCCGATCTGCTATTTGAACCAACTGAAGCGAGTTTGCACCCATATCGAAATAACTATCCTGAATGTTAACCAGTTTTCCTTCCAGTACATCACGAAAAATTACTTGAATTTCATGCTCTAGTTCACTCAAGGTGAGTGCTATTGTACTCACATCTTCCTTCACCTCATTAGAAGCAAGTGCAAGGTTTCTTAATTCTTGTGAAATATCTGCGAACTCCCCATTCTCATATTGCTGACCTAACTTATACCGTTGCACTTTTCCGCTAGTCGTTTTGGGCATTCGCTTAATTGGGATGATGTCAGCAATTTCCCATCCGCCTCTTTGATTTAGAAGCTTCTTTAGTAAAGCAACAGTGGGAATCAGTTTCTCAAGTTTCTTTTTCGAGACAATAAATAAAACAATCTCTTCTTTCTTCAAATTCGAATTATAAACCCCACATGCGGCAGTCCTTCCAAGTTCAACGCCTTCCACTTCCTCAGCAATCCGCTCTAAGTCATGGGGATATATGTTCTGTCCATTAACAAAAATGACATCTTTCTCACGACCCGTTATTATCAACTGAGTATTGCGGAGAAATCCTAAATCTCCCGTCTTCACCCATCCATCAGAGGTTAATAGATTTCGAGTCGCTTCGTGATTTCTATAATACCCTTGGGTCACGTTATCCCCTTTAATATGTATATGGCCAATGGTATTATATTCCAATTCGTTGTTATCATCATCACAAATTCGAACCTGACAATAATCAATTGGATACCCAACCTCTACAAAGGACAGGCTCTTATTCGAATGTTCATCTACTTCAACAACTTGTTTACCTATACCTAAATGTTCACGATTCAGATAAATAGTCACGAACTCTTCTTCAGCGTTAGGTATAGAAACCCCAACAGAAGCTTCAGCTAAGCCATATACAGTACACATCGAAGTTCGTTTCAATTTATAGGCATCAAGTGTATCTAAAAAAGTATTACATAGCGCTGTTGAAATCGGCTCTGCCCCGTTATATATGATACGAATTCTTGATAAGTCCCAATCTACTGCCTTTTCAGGTTTGAAAAATTGCAAAAAGTACTTATACCCAAAATTCGGGGATGAAATTATAGAGACTTCATGTTCACTTGCTTTCTTAATCCACAATAATGGCTGTCTAATAAAGAGAGAAGTCGGCATAATATACTGATCTACCTCTGCTACAAGAGGTGAGATATGATTGCAAATCAACCCCATATCATGCGTTAAAGGCATCCATTGTAAATATGAATCCTCAGCGGTAATTTTTGAGCAATTGAGCATACCACTGGCGTTATAGATAAGATTCTTATGTGTAAGAATGACACCCTTCGGATCACCCGTTGAACCAGAAGAAAATTGTATGAATGCAATTTCTTCTGGTTGCGCGGTGTATACTTGTGCTGGATGCTGTCGTAAAAATAGATCGCTTTCATCTATTAGCATAATCTTGTCTCGAATCTTGTCGTTTAGATCATTTTGGCCACTTTTTATTATGTATTTCTCTAAATCTGCTAGTATTTTGGTCTCTGTCACCATATATGGACGAGCTAACACATCCCAAATTTTAAATACCTTGCTCTTATGTTCATCATTATTTCCAATGCTAACCGGGACAGGTATTATTCCACCTAGAATACAAGCCCAAAAAGAAATGATAAAATTACGATTATTCTCAATTTGAAACACAACTTCTTGTCCCTGACTTACCCCTGATGCTTGAAGATTAGCTAGAAAAGCTAACGCTTGTTCATACAGATCTTTATACGTGAGTCTATCTTCATGATCATCACTTTCAATAAAGGTGATTCCTCTATTATCCGCTTTACCTCTTTCTTTAATAACGTCGATTAGTGTTGTAAATTGCTTCGTAAACATGTTCTTCCTCCCCAACAATGTATTATCGATTCATTCACACATTATCCTTCAAGACTTATACTAATTTTTTTACGATTTTTAGTTGTTCATCCATAGATAGTTGCTTGCTATTACATATGAATTCTAGTAGTTCACTTACGTGATGAATCGTCTTAGTCAAGTTGATATCTCTATCACTATTAACTTGTTCAATGATTTTTTTGATATGATTGATAGGTGGCATAACACCCTTCATATATTGTTCAGTGTCCACATTCCGGTTCCGGGCAATTATAGACGCTGTCAAAGCCTCCTGAATACGTGCACTGATCGCTGTACGACCATATTGCTCTGTATTGAACGTTACACGTAAATCTTCTAAATCATCTGGATTCTCAAAATGATGTGTCTGAATGGTTGGAAAGCTTTCTTTCATCAGTTGACTCAGTATCTGCCTAGGCCCAATTTCTACCGACTGGCTAACGCCATCCCGATACATATATTCCATCGTATTTAGCCAACGAACGGGATGTGTCATTTGATGATGTAGTAGCTTTATTAGCTCTTGTTGCTTATGCGGAAGTGCAGTCACATTTGAAATAATGGGCCACTGCGAGTCTTTTAACTTGTATTGATTCAACTCTTCTACTAATTTGTCTGCCGCTGAATTCATCATAGGGCTGTGGAATGGAGCACTAACATTCAAATAATTAACACTGGCACTCGGGATCCCTTTCATCCTTTCAATGATTTCACTGATCGCCAATTGATGGCCTGCCAAGACATGCTGATGCAATGAATTGCAGCATGCGATCACAACCTGCTTGGTTTCAGTAGAAATCTCACTACACCATTGCTCCAACTGCTCTCTAGAAACATTCATTACTGCAACCATAGTGCCTAGACCAGAGGATGCCGCGTCCTGCATAAGCATGCCTCTTTTTCGAACAATTCGGAGTCCATCTTGAAATGACATTACACCTCCACACACAAGAGCAGAATATTCACCAAGGCTATGTCCTGCCATAAGAGAAGGTTCCCAACCAAGTTCTTGTCTACCAATTTCAAAAGAAATAACACTTATAGTCAAAATAGCCGGTTGCGTGTTCATCGTCTGCATGAGTTGTAAATGACTACCCTCGAAGCATAATTTAGTAAGATCACAACCTAATGTATCATTTGCTTCCTCAAACAATCGTTTTGCCGTATTAAATTGATCTTGCAATTTTTTCCCCATACCTACATATTGAGAACCTTGTCCTGGAAACAAAAAGGCGGTTTTAGTCATCTACAAACCTCCATTCTTCATATTAATTATCATAAAATCTCAAGATATAATTAATGACAATAAACATAAATAATATTAAATACATCTCTATTTGGATTAGTTTCCATAAAATAACATAACATAGCCGTAATTTTATAGTCAATCACTTCGTGTAAATTAAATGTAAATATTACATTAAATTTGTATACTAATGACATTTTATGTAAATTAACAAAGATAGTACTGTCTCTTTCTGCTTTTTAGTCTCTTGAAGCTTTCTATTATTAAAAACTTAAAAAGACGACTTTCCAATTCAAATAGAATTGTAAGTCGTCTTTAGTATTAGGTTAGGTTTTGAGACTTTTAAAAATCAAATTAGGGGAGTGTGACCATTATATTATTCTACTGTTAATATGCGTGGGGATGCACTTTTCACAACTCTTGATGCAAACCAAGAACCCAAACATGCTATGAGAATACTTAAAAGAATCATTCCTATAATTCCTACCCCATTCATAATTAAAGGTACTTCAACTATTCCATAATCCATCAAAACAAAATTCAATAAGGGTGGGAGACCTAATAATCCAAAAGGAATTCCTATTACAGCTCCAATACAAGATACGACCAATATTTCTGCTGTAATTGACAACCGAATCTGTTGAGAAGTCATTCCTATTGATTTATAGATGCCATAGGTTCTACTCTGTTTTTTCATATTAATACGACATATACTATAGATAATAATAAATGTTACTGCAATGAATAGTAATGCCATTAGGGACATCGGTAATATTAGAATTGTAACAGCCTGAGAAAATACTTCATCTACCAAAGAAGCTTGACTTGCCGTCCAAAGTGCATTTCCATATTTCTTATGCATTTCATTCACAAATTGATTGACAGAAACACCATCTTGAAGATTAATGAAGATTGTATTCAACGAAGCTCCAAATTTCGGATTGACCTTTCTAACCGCTTCAGCTGTTATTCGACCTGTGTTAGACATATTGGCAATGGCCTGATAAATCCCTGTAACCGTGAGTGTATACTTTTCTCCTTCAATATAAATATCGAGTGGATCACCTACATTTATATTAAATTTTCTAGCTACATTTACACCGATTGTAATCTCATTATCCTTGATCGGATTATGTCCTTTCACATTCTCATAGCCTATTTCATCATAATTACCATCAGCAACAGTGAGTAATATTCCCATGGAGTCCCCATCCGAATCAGCAGCATGTTCCTTACTAATTGGTAAAACAGCATTTGCATCTCCATATAGGCTAAAGTTCTTAACTCTATTGTCTGATAATACTTCTCCATGTAATTGTTCATAGGTAATTTTATCTGGATTATCAATTCTAATAGATAGGTCCGATGAATCATATCCCCATTTCGCAATGGTCTGATGGATAGAAGTAATACTGAATATGAACATGAATCCAAATACCAAAACAGATGTTGACAAGGCTGAAATGAGGATAATCAGTAAAGATCCACGAATATTTTTTCTTACTCCTCTTAGCCCGATGAGAAATTCGATCGGAAGACGACCAAATTGCAACAACTTGCTTTTCCCAGTATCCAAACGTCTTGACAACTTAGAGCTATCTTTTTCCGACATACCGTAGCGAACAGCTTGCGCAGGCTTTACACTATGGGCTTTGTATGAGAAAAGCAGTGCTGATAGAGCAATAACAGTAATTACTGCAAAACCAATCCATATCTCAATACCCGAAAAATGAATATTCATATTCGACGAACTTGTGTTCAGATAAGCCATAGAGCTACTAACAATTTTATTTGAGAAATAATAACTAATCAAAATCCCTGGAACAACTGATATGAAAGCAATCAAAGTATATTGTGTAACATACCCAGCAATAATTTTGCGAGAGGATAATCCGACTGACTTGATGATACCTATCGTTTTGTAGCTAGATATGATCGCATCTGAAATGGTAAATCCGAGTGTGTACAGTGCGATTGAGATCATAACGATTGCTATAAAAATCATAATAAAGCTTATTACTTGATTGGCTATCATGTAGTACGATGATATGCTTTCAAAATCCTTCACAGATTCCAAAAAAGGAGTTCCTAGAAACTTCTCGAAATTTCCCCAGTAAGCTCTGTTTTGACTGTAATCATCAAATCGCATTTCGGTCATATACTTATCATTACCCTGTAATGTTGACAAGTGGGTAGTATAGTCTTGATCATTCATCCAAATTCTTCCACTCGTTGCAAACGGTGAACAATACGAAATATCCACAACTACACCAGCAACCAACAATTGGAATGTTTGTTTATCTGTTTTGAATTCAATCTGATCTCCCACTTGAATATTATTGGAATAAGCGAGCGATGTTGGTATCCAGGCTGTTCCCGGTTCGGGGTCTTGTCTATCCTCACCTTGTACAAATAAAAGCTTATCAACCGTAAAGGGCATATTCGGAGTATCCATCATAAACAAATCTACATTCGGAATTTCCTCTCCTTCATGAACCATACTGGAGAGATATCGATAACGCATCACTTCAGAAGTAGTCACTCCTTCTTGCTGTGCCCACCACTGATTAACCTTGTATGGATCATGAATGCCATTCTCAAACCTTAAAATTTGATGAGCACCATTAACCTTCGTGTGCATATCCTCATATACACGATTCGTATTATTAATCACTAGCACGGCAGTAGATAGGAGTAGCGCGGAGAGCATGATGATGATAGCCATAAAAGCATTCTGCACTTTTTTATTCTTCAGATTCGACCAACATAACTTCCATACAGGATACATTCGTAATCACCCCTTGCCTGACATGAATAGGAAAATTTGGTTCTCTCTTGCTTTCATATCTTCTGGTGAATATTTACTTAGTTCCAGTATACCGTCTATTTGCCCATCCTTAACAAGAATCAATCGATCTGCTCTACAAGCTGCTTTGATGTCATGTGTCACCATAACAATCGATTGAGCTTTATGATTTATCTCTGTCAAAATATCTAATATAATCGTCCCTTGCTCCTGACTAAGCGCTCCAGTGGGCTCATCAGCGAAAATAACTTCGGGCGAGTTAATGAGTGCACGGGCAATCGCTGCTCTTTGCTGCTGTCCACCAGATACTTGCGATGGCAAGCGATCAGCCTGTAATTCAATGTCCATCATTTTTAATAAATTTGTCGTTCGCATATTAATTTCGTTTTTACCACGACCAGCCACATATCCAGGAAATGCAACATTCTCAAACAAGCTGAAATCTGGAATTAGATTTATGGACTGATATACATAACCAATTTTATTAGAGCGAAAATCCGTTATCTCTTTTTCTGAATATCCATCTATCTGTTGCCCTTTAAAATATACTTTTCCAGAAGATAAACTATCTAGACCACTTAGCAAGTATAAAAGCGTTGATTTACCCGATCCTGAACTACCCATAATGACAGTAAAATCACCTTTATACAGTTCAAGATTAACATTTTTTGCAGCATGAAATTGTTCTGATCCTGTTGAATAGGACTTACATAAGTCAACTGCTTCAATCATCACTGTCTTTTTGGAATTAGCCGTTATCATAAATACCCCACCTTTAAATTATAATTTTTTATTAATTATAAATTTTAAAAATAATATCATTTATGAGTCCTAATACCTATGTCTTCGCCTTATACCTATTAAATTTAGTCAATCATAAATGGCATAATACATGAATTATCATTATTTATTTTTTATTTCCCATATTTATATCCCCTGTATCTGAGATTAGTTTAACCATGGGGCCACCTATCCCTATATAACCATCTTTGTAGTGCGGAAATGTAACATTTATTTTTCCTGAGTCTGCCTCCAGTTTGGTGCGAAGCGCTTCAGGTTCTTGAACCGCCTCTATACTAATATCCCCTGTGTCTGTTACAACGCTAATCTCATATTTAATTTGCTCAAGTGCTAAAGCTACATCTCCTGTATCCGATTTGATGTCAAATAACCCATCAGTTACATTAACATCAATATCACCTGTATCACTAGAAAGTCGATATTCGGTAACATGAACTGAGTCTACTTTGATGTTTGCTGTATCCGTTTTAACCTGTAGCTGACTCATCTTCGCCGCAGGTATACCTACCGTAAGTTGCAGATTCGTATAGAGATCAAATAGGCGCAATCTACTATCCTGTGTAATCTCAATATTAATTTCGCCTTTCACTTCCTTAACATTTAAATGGTAATCCTTTATCCATTTTTTTGTTGTTTCTCCTTGTAGAGTCGCTTGGATCTCGTCACCCTTAACTGGGACTATATTCACAGTTCCTGAATCTGCAAGAATAGAAATACCAGTTGCTTGCTCCACATTTATGGATTTCTTTATCTTTAGCTCTGCGATATTGAAGGCGGAATTCCCCATCAAATACATCGCAACATTTCCAATGATGGCAACGATAATTAAAACAAATGCAAATCTTAATATGTTCCTTGAGTTTCTCAATTCATCATATCCTTCCTATTAAGCTCAGGTTATACCGCAAGTAACGAATAACAAATTTATAATATACACTGGTCATTTTCATAGAACCGATAACTAACATTAGTCCTATGCCTACACAACCCACCATGAGAAAGAATTCATTGATAAAGATCGAGACCAGTGGATTCTGAATAAATAAAAGAATGGGTGATATGATTAAAAAAAATGCTACCCCATACACGCCTACAAACAATAATAACGAAGCAACGAATGGTAGCAAAACAACTATTAAATTGAACAATCCTAAACTAACTGTCGCCATGACGGCCCTAGTTACGCTTGAGAGTGAAGGGGATTTCCCAGCCTTCTTAATTTGAGTCTGAGCAAGCACCTCACGAGCGACTAATCTCGGACTTCCTAACCTCTGAATTACTTCTTTCTCTGAACGTCCATTTAATTCAGCCTGTTCAAAATGCTCTGCATAATCCGTCATAATTTCATCTCGTTCATCTGGAGGAAGCCGCTTTAAATATTTATACAACTCACTTAAATACAAGTCTTTGTTCACTCTGAGCCCTCCTCAATCATCTCTCGAACTCCCCCAGCGAACTTTTCCCATTCCGTTACAAGCTCATTCAAGACCGTCATTCCTTGATCCGTAATCTTATAGTACTTACGCGGAGGTCCTTCCATCGACTCAGATAAATAGGTTGAGAAAAGACCTTCAGATGCAAGTCTTCTTAGTAATGGATAAATCGTTCCTTCGGCAATTTCAAATCTCCGTGAAATCTGTTCCACTAGTTCATAACCATAACGATCTTTTTTAGCTGTCAAGACGAGAACACAAAGCTCCAACACACCTTTCTTAAATTGAATATTCAAGGTTCCTCACCATCACTTTGCTTAGTACTGTGTAATACTCAATACCTTTATATACATATATTAACATTAGCTACTATTTATTGCAAGGTACCTGTTATTATATATTTTTTTCATAATATAACTAAATCAAAGTCACGCTTTTTGCTTTCCTTACTCTACCCATATCCTTTTTACTTCTTCAAATGAATCGCAAACACAGGTGGACGGACTGTGGATGTGTTGAAGCATTGTTCTCATTTAGAGGAGTATGATGGTATAAATCAAGGACTGTACTTAATAGGCCTTCAAGCGCAGTATCTATGGGTATTATCTCTCGGTTAAATAACCTTCAAGTTGCTACGAAATATTGAGGATCGGACACAAACAGTTGTCTATGTATGCTAGTTGTACCATTACAATCTCTTCATATTCGCAATGTAATAGTAGTTGCGTTAACATCACGCCGCCAATTCCTCTTCCTTGATACTCTGGTAAGACAATCAAATCACATATTAAAGCCTGGAAAATTCCGTCTGATATCACTCTTCTAATTCCTACCAGTTTCTTTCTTCTTCTTTCATGGTTAACTTTGGAATAATACCCACACTCATTCAAAATTTATAATAACGTCTGGATTCACTTCTCGCTTTTGGACATTATCTTACTATCTCATAGGGTTGTATTACGTTAGTTAGTATTGAATCGGAAATTTCATTTCCTTCACCAATAACAATATCTAGTCCAAGTTCTTTTAGATTAGCATCCATAAATTTTAGTTCCAGCCAATGAGATATCCTGCAAATGCACCTCATATAATGCAACACGACCCAACCTTAGACTTTATCGTCTTAAGTCGGGTCGTTTTGCATGTTCTGATTCTATTTTTCACATCACTCAAAGCATTTTAATAACTCCAAAGCCTCTTCATGCTCAGGCTCAAGAACCAACGCCTCGCGTGTGTATTCCAATGCTTCGTCTTCCATCCCAAGCTCATAACTACAGATAGCCAAGCAGTAGAGAACCGTTGGCACAGGCTCATCTTCATCTGCATGTACAGAAATTTCTAGGAACAGCTTCGCATCCTCGTACATGTCCATCTCGAACAGCAACAACCCAGCGTCGAGTGCTAAATCATAGCGCTGCTCCATCACATAGTACGATGACCACATGATGTGTATACCTCTTTGGATATCCAGCATTTCTTCATCGCTAGCCTCTGGTAGCAAGTTCGAGATATGTTTCGCGCTCTGTATGAAGAACTCCGCATCATACCCTCCCAATCGCCAAAAAGCCAAGATTTGATGCAGTCCCATAGTTTCGAATTGCAGGTCTACCCATTCCTTCATACTGAAGAACTCATCCGGTCCAAAACGTTCGATACATCGCCGGTAGGCCAATCGGGTATTGGCATAGCTTAACGGTTGCTCCAGCATGAATATACTGCCGACATTTATATTTTTATAATGATGCGTGGTGAATAGTGTCTGTGCACCTTTTTGCTCAAATACTTGTTGAATGGCATGATAATTTGCTGTTAAAGAGAAGCTACCGTGAAGAATTAACTCAGGTGGTTCTGCAAACTTCCAGTTATCCAGACGGTGGTCGCCTTTATCCGCTGTGAGAAGTAGGAAACCTGCCTGTGATAACTGATTCAACCGCTCCAGACATGTCAACCCAACCTCTGGAAATAAGATATGTGAATCCTCAAGCTCCTGCTGATACAACGCGATCACATCGCGATACGGGTATGTTTCTGCTTCATATCTAGGAGCCCGACGATGCTCGTAATTCAATGTCATTTGTTCCAGTGCTTCTGAAGCATTAAGCAGATTGGAATTATCCGGGGACTCAATTAGAACATCACATTCAAAAATCTTGCCACCACCCACATAGATCAACTCTTGCGGAATACTATCAAAGAAATAATTAGCGACAATAAGTAACGGTTGCTTCAGATCACCGGGCCGAATGGTGATCTGAGATACCACCAAGTTCATCTCCGTATCATGCACGGCATCAAACCGTGCGAAATCCAGCAGTCCCTGCTGAATATATGATTGCAGAGCAGGATGATTCTTCCAACCAATCACATTTTTTAACGCCAAATCGGTCATAACATAGCGGAAAGGTGGAAGCACTATCCCTGCAAAATCTCTCAACTCGCACAGTTTATGCAATACATGAAATGCGAGGCGCCCTGCTCCCGCTCCAAGCTCCAGGATCGTAACGGGTTCAGAAATATAGCCCTTCCCGGCCCGGTCTTGAAGAAATCCGAAAATCATTTCAGCGTAGGCTGTAGCAATCATAGGGTTGCTCGTTATATATTGTGGAACCTGATCATTATTCCAAGCATTCATTCCTTGTTCTTCATAATACGTCCGCTGCAAATCCCAAATAGGTGCTTCACTGAAGCGAAAGCGTTGTTGTTTATTGTCTGCCATTCACTATTTACCTGCTCTCTGTGTTTCATTAAGTCTATCTGTTATCATACTAAGTTTGTGTACTTCAATCTCCTGCAACAAATGAACGTCTCTAGAATCGTACCATATAAGTTGCATCCTTCAAAACCTGTAGATTGGTAGATTCTTGTATATATTCAATGTAAACATCCATGATAGAGGATTGATATGATTAATTGCCAACAAAAAGCCCCTTCAGATTGGATATCCAAAAGGGAGAAGTCAACTCTCGAATCCTTAATTAGTTCTCTAGCAATATTAAGAAATTTCTCATCTGAGTCAACCGTAGTTAATTATGAATTCTCATCCATTGAGAACCCTCCATATTTTATAAAATCTTATTTACGCTAACGTTCTAAAGAACCATTTAAATATTCCTTGTACAATCACTTTGTTGAGCAATCTTCCAAGCTGAATAGAAATCTGCCACTGAACTATATCTATCCTTACGATTTCTCTCAACAGCTTTGAGTGCTACACAGTATAATTCTTTACCCGCATCCCATTTTGAATAAGAACGATCAAGCTCGCCACCGATCAGGCAAAACGCAATTGCTCCCATATTAAATACATTTGTAATCTCATCAATACTTGCACCCAATTCGAACTCCTCAGGTGACATGAACCTGGATGACCCCCAAAGTCTTCCCATTGTATTTAGAAATGGTTTCTTCTGATAATAATCAATATCACAAATCTTTGTTGTATTGGTAGTGAAATCATATAAGATACTACCATCATAGAAATCAGCAGCAACATATCTTCTTCTTTCTATAACCGTATGAAATGAAAAAATACTATTTAACGAAAGCAGCCGCAATTCAATTGACAATTGTCTATAACAAAAGTATGGAGAGTTGGGATCATTGTATTTCGCTGGTGGTGGAAATGACCAATGAGGATGAAGACATTTACCTTCAAACCATTCAAATACTAAAGCATACCCATCTTCGACCTCGAAATGGTCTACTAAATTGATTAGGTGCTGATGCTTCAAGTCTTCATATATTGGAATAGCTTCTTTTAATCGCACAACCGCATCTTGAGGATCACCTGCATATTCTAATGTGTGAGCACCTCCATATTTGACAAACCTCTTTGTTTCATCTTTCTGAATCCCAAATGATATATTTCCAGAGTCTTGTTTATCAAAAACACAAAATACACTTCCCATTTCTTTTAGCCAATCAAAATTCCGATCTTTTCTTAATTGAAACGATACGTTATTGAGCGTGATTGTAACTGGATTACTCATTAACTCCTCCATAGGTATGAATATATTATTTTAAGCTTTAAAGGGAATGCACTTTGATGCTCTCAGTTGCTTGTGTAGAACTATCACTTCCTAACGCCTGCACAGAAATGTGGTCGTGAAGTGTCTGATTACCGAACTCCCATCTATAAGACCATCCATCACTTCCATCTGCGTCATGACCAATTAGAATTCTTTCATTCCATGTTTCCGTCCCTGTTGGAATTAACCGGTAATGATAATAAATATAAGTCATGCAATATTTAATCAGGTAGGATATTAGCCCTCATCCAGATAAGTGATTCCGAATAATGTAGGAATGGAGGTGGGTGAATGAAACACAAATTCATCAGTAGCAAAATGAAAAAAGGGCAGCCATTACTAAATGATCGCTTCCTATCCCGTCATGTTCCGCAAACCCGTTGGTACCGTGATGCCACGCTTACCATGATGCTCAGGGAATTCCCTGTCTTATATATCAAGCCCGATAATGGTTCCGCGGGAACGGGGATAATCCGAGTTAAGAGGCTTAATCGTTCAGAAAGCTTGATTTCGTATAAAACCAAGTCAATAATCTGCCGTAACAGAAACATTGTATTCGAAGTAGTAAAGAGAATGCGTCGCGGTAAAAAATATATTATCCAGCGAGGGATTACACTAGCAACCTATCGAAATAAACCTTTTGATCTGCGGATTGTTCTCCAAAAACCCTCCAATCGTTGGTTACTTACCTGGATGAGTGCCAAAGTCGCGCCAAGGTCCAATTCCATCGTCACCAATGTGGCAAAAGGAGCACGGGATGCGAGAATAAAGGAAATCCTTCGAGGAGCCGACCAACCGCTACACGTATCTAGGGTTCTCAAGACTTTAAGTGGTGTCTCCTACAAAATCGCACGTAAATTAGGCTCTCGTTTCCCTTTTCGAATCATCGGATTGGATATGGGCATCGACAAGAAAGGGAAAGTATGGTTTATCGAAGCTAACACCAAACCTAACTTTCACGGCTTGAAGAAGCTTGATCCCATCCAATACCGAAGATATCTTCATGCAAAGAGGCGAATAGAAGCAAGGAGATGAAAATGAGCAAATCCTCGACATTACAGAGGTTCTCGACAGTAATATTAGGTATGTAGTAAAGTTGGATGGGAACCCGAGGATATCATTAAAGTTGATACTCTAGTTGAAAATCCCTTGGGTCCTGTTCGTATAGTGTCTTATTTATTTCTACTGTCTCTTTACACCCAAGCGCAAAATAAAATGCAACTGTCTCTTCGGCAGAACCAGAACAAATATATATTTTATCTGCTTGCCACTCTTTCGCTATTTCTGCAATTATCAAGAATAACTTTTTACCTATTCCTTTATTTCTATGCTCTAATGAAATAAATAATTGGTCTAATAAAACGTAATTAGAATTGTCACCAAAGAACTCACGATTTATTGTAGCGAACCCCATTAATCTGTTACTGTCATCAAAAGCACCTACCGCATCACCTTCACTTAATATCGTTGCTTTCAAACTATTGAAATGGTGTTCGTAACCATTAGCCCAATCAGAATCTAGATAGTTAATCTCAACTAACTGGCGTTGTCCATTGACTTCTCTCCATGCTTTTTTTATGTATTGCGATGGATTCATATCATTTATTCGTTTACAATCTTCAACTACTAATTTTCTATACTTCACACTTAACATTATTTACCTCCATAGCCTCATAGTTTCTTCTCAAAACAAACACTCGAAAGACAATGCGTATATTCTCCAAATCTATCATCCAGAAAAGGATCACGATAACTGTAGTTTCTTCCATTTACGAATCTTAGAACGAAATGTCTTGAAAGGCGCAACTGAATTAATGTGAATCCATTTGACCATCGCCCACCGCGGATTAGTACCTGTCCAAAGTCGAACACCTTGCGTAAAGAGTTCTTCTTCATTCAATGAATCAATCCAGTCCTGCCATTGTTGTTCTGTTTCTTTGAATAAAGATCTCAAATCGTTTAAAGAGTAGAGCGCATATGTATGATAAAATGATTGATACAGTCCGCCAAGTTGATTCCATTTATAGCTCTGAGCAGGCATAATGACGGTTTTACCCATTTTTTCATCCCTGTCCCATCCCATAACAAGATTCATCCAACCAAGTTGATAGGCAATGATTTCTGCAGGCGTGCGATCTACCTCTTGAATACGTATATCTTTTTGAGAATCTTCAATTCCATCAAATTCAATATCCAGAGACAGATAGCCGGTATGGATAGCGTTTTTCAATGCGTGTTTAGATTCATAATCATGACTTGGCATATAATAACCTCCTTTTTAATCTCGATAAATAATTCACATGAGTCACCACATGTTATTTTCTTATATTCAGTTTGATCGTTATCTAATAAATTAGGTCCTCACGTATTTCTAGTTCATTTTCAATGCAATAATCCCTATACTTCTTCAAAACTGTATAAACATCATCTTGTCCAATAATCACGTTATTTTCATCGAAGTATTGTAGAGATCCTCCCAAGATAAATAATGTAATTACCTCTTCGTCTTCTGTAATTAATGTATGAATATCTCCTGGTGGTTCGAATATAAATGTTCCTGGTTTGGCGATCCATTCTCGTCCTTCATATCTCCATTCCCCTTGAATGTTGTATCCTATAACACTTCCTCCTGTGTGCCGGTGACGAGTTAATATTTTATTGCTCTTTATCTTAAATAAATACGTCCAACTTCCTGTCGATAAGTCAAATCTAAGTGGTTTAAAGTAACAATTAACTTCCCCTTCATCAAAAGGTACCCAAGGTAAATCATCGATATTGAACACTCTTTCGGGTATTTGGAAATTTTCAGCAAGCTTAATGACTGTTTCTTTAATTAGTTGGTTCATAGAGCGGACTCTCCTCTTTTCTACTTTTTTTATTATTAATTTCCTCTGTTATCGTGGCTACAATGGTATCAAGTGGCAAAGAACCATCGACAATGAAATCTGAATTAGGTTTTGTTGTTCTTAACATATCCAAATACGCATTCCTTCCTCGAGATAGGTAATTTTCCATATCATTTCTGACATTCTCAATAGACTCTTCTGCAAAATCTCTTAATATTCGCCTTGCCATAGCCATGTCCAAGGGGGTATCGATAAAGATTGTAAAATTGATTAATTTACTCATTTCTTCATGTGCATAGGCAAAAGGATAATCAAGTAATATGTAGTCAAGTGGTGGTATATGTTCTGATAGTAACAACTGTATCTGGTTGATTAATGGCGATAAATTCCACACATTATGATCCGAACCCTTCTCTACCCATTCACGAATATCATCGGGCTCACCATCAAATTCATAGTCATCGAAATAAAGAGCTTTCGAATTGCTTAAAGTAGCTGTTAAACGTTTCGTCACTGTAGTTTTCCCACCACCAGAAACTGCAGCAATGGCAATTACATATGGTTTTTGTTGTCTTTCCATTATATTCTCCTCGAACGCGATTTTTTTGTTATGAATCTGCATTTTATCTATTTTACCATGGTACACAAGCTATTAATATTGCTTTCAAAGGTTTCGCCTAACGTTCAGGTATTCACAAAATGCCCCAGCCATAGATATCTCTTATCTTAGGATGGGGCATTTGTTGTCCGAGCTTATTCATGATTATATATCTGTCAACCAAAGGACCGAAGATCGGATACATGAGTACGGTGTTAGGCGATTCTCACGATTCGCTCTAAATATCTACATGTCTTCCATGTTAAAATCTCTTAGTTTTATTAGTTGTTTTCTACCTCTATTTCCTTGTTTCATTGTAACTTTCCCATTGTCAACGGTAGTTCTTATAATATAATCACCAGTAAGCAAGTTATAATCTTCCTCATCGGCGTTTTCTTGTGTTGTCGTACCGGTGAAATATTCCCCCATTGTTGCCCCAATCAAATACCAATCATTATTCTGATATCTAAATCTATATTTATTGTACCATCTCCAGTTACTTCCACCGTACTCGCTTACCAGAACTGATCCTCTATCTATAGAAAGACCATCAAAGGGATCTCCCCAAACACCACCTTCATCGGCCTTTAAAATCACTCTATCAGCAATGATTGAAAGTGAATAGGTTTTATCCATAGAACCAAAAGCAATTAGTAATGCGCGTGAAGGGGCCTCTTCTGGTTCAGTTGTTGTTTTTTCAATAACTGCAGCAATATCATGAATGCCATCTTTATTTAAATCTCCTTCTGCTTTTTCTGGTTCTCCTTTGACTTTCTCAAGTATCTTCCAGCCAGAAGGTATTATTGTTTCTATACCTGTAGCGCTAACATTTCTTTGTTCTTCAGGCTTTTCATTATTCTTTGATTCCGTATTTGTACTGGGTGAATTATTGGATAAATTTTTGTTACTAGCATCGCACGCAGTTAATAATTGAAGTATGGATAGCAAGAATAAACAATATATTATTTTCTTCATTAAACTTCCCTCAGTCTAGTTTTTTGGCTTTCGAGAGTTTCACCTAACGTGACGTTCAATCGGCTTAAGTCAACCAAGTTGATAGGTCATCAGAATTTCCCAATAACAAGTGACGCCTGAATTCACTTCTTGGAGATTCCTCTTGGCGATCGTGGAGCGTCAGCGACGATGTAGGAATGTAATGATATTAGAAGTATGATTGAAATATCAGGTGTTATGCCAATAGAAAGTATAATGCGAATGCTGATGAAAGCCTAAGGACTTATAAAAAGAATTATCAGAAATAACATATGCTTTTTTAGCACCTAAGGCGTAACATCTTTTTAAGGCTTCTAGAACTACCGCTTTACCAAGTCCCTTATGCCGGTACTCTGGAATTGTACATACAGGTTCAACATAAGCATAATCAGTTTTCTGACTATACCATAAGCCGCAGTATGCAACATATTCCCCATCTTCATTTTCTGCAACAATATGTAGGAATGAATTCAAATTCGTGGCTGACAACATTACTTTTTGCTTATTAATAGTAGTTTCATCAACAGGTATATGTCCTTCGTTATCAAATGCCTTCCACAGCAAATTTTGATGTTTATATAAGTCCTTTTTTATATCAATATTTTTTAAAGTTATACCCTCAGGAGTTATAAAATCAAGGTTAGCATTCTCTAGTGTAAATTCGAGTATGTTTTCAGTCAGATCATTCTTCACAAAATTCCTACTTCGTAATAAGTCTAGCGTGTGAGGATCCGTATCATTCACCGCAATCCCAAGGCCATTTTCATTACTGAAAGTAGCAATGGCATATTCTAATATATCTTTTTCTAATTCTGCAAACCCTTGTTTAGTTGCAAAAAATGCTTCGCCGAAATAATGGTCATAGGTTGCTATTCCTACTAACTCATCATTACAATACCACATTCCAATTTTATTCATTAAGTCAGTATTAAATTCAGGGTGAAAAAACATCCACTCCCATCTTGCCCAATTCCAATTTATATGTCTACGGTCATCTTTTGATAATTCAATCAAAAAATCACAAACTTTATCATAATAAGAATTATCGAAACTTCTAAAAACAATGTTCATTTCAATCCCCCATAATATATAAATAGTTTTTATGTCACAATGAAATACTATTGCACCCAAATATCTTAAATAAATTATACGCGATCTTTCCAATAGTTGGGTGATAAAGATTAATTATAACTGCAGGGATTGATGTACGTTAGCTAGAGCAGATGCTATTATGATGAATCGGTATTATTCACTTAATTCTCTTATGTAAAAATATTAATCTTTCTATTTCATTAAAACCGTTTTTCTTGTAAAATTCCTCAGCTGGAATCTCCCTATTAGTCAAAAGTGTTATATTCTCGATCCCTGCGTGTATTAAATCACCTTCTATATAGTTAATCAACTTTGTTCCGATTCCACTTCGTTGTTCATCAACTTGGACACACATTTCATTAACAAAGAATTCATCACCTTCCCACCATCGCTTGCGAAATCCAAAAATAAAACCTCTTATTTCACTCCCGTCTTCAGCAATGAAACCTCTAAACCCAGGTGTCTGTATGTAGTCAACTAAATATTGTTTAGCAGCTTCTATCGACCAATTATCATTCCATGGTTCTCGATTAAACACATTAACAAAGAGGGTAGTACATTTCCTAAGATCATCACTCTCGAAAGGCCTTATTATCATTGATCTCAACTCTTTCATTTGCTTTTTTTATTAACATTATTAAATCATCGAGACAACTTGACTGCTGAAGCGTAAATATGTTCTTATATGCCGTTGGGGTGATCTTTGAATATGCTCTCTAATTCTTGTATTAACCCATTTGTTGTATAAACCTTTACTCCAATATTCATTATTTCATCAATCCCTTTACTATAGATGCCGGAAATAGCGTCTTCTACCATTACAACTTTAAAATCTCGCTCGCTTGCTTGATAAATACTTGTTCTTGGACAATTCGGGAAATTGCATCCTATGAAAATTAAAGTATCTATTTCTTTCTCTCTTAAAAAATTTTCTAGGTTGGTTTGGTAAAATGCTCCCCATCTAGATTTATAAATAGCCCATTCTAAATTTCCAATTAATTGAATCGTTCCATTCAATAGGTCTTGATATTGCAATCCTTCAGCATTTGTTGGCGTAATTGAACTTACAAGTTCTGCCCCAGTAGATCCGGGTCTGACTACATCAACGCCGGATTCAATCATTTCCCTACGACATATGTCTACATTCGACCCATCTTCTTTGTACAAACGGATAACATGTATAATTGGGATTTGATTTCTCCTACACGTCTCTAAGATACTCTTCATCTGAGGTATTACTTCATTTGTTCCTTTTATTTCGGCAATGGCACCAAGCAAGCTAAAGTCATTTTGAGTATCAATTGTAATTACAGCGCACTGATTAAAATTTGGTTCTGTATACTTATCCATCACTGACCCACCTTCAAAGAATAGTATTTGCCCCAATTGCATATAACGCTTGTGTATTAGCGACATCCCTTCCCCCTTAGGAGAATGGATGATCTGCCTGATGTCCTTCTTCGAAAAAACTCTGGCAGATCAAGGGCTAATAGCTCGCAGCGCTAATATTACGTTAGATGATGTCGTCTCTTCTTCAATTGAACCTACACTGTTGTCTTTATCCAGTACTTACAGACTCCTTCACTTAACTCGGTTAATACACCGCTGTTCGCCTCAATAATTTTCCTAGAAGGCATGTTGACTTCATCACACGTCAGTAATACATTTTCAATTTTCATCTCACTTGCTTTACTCAATAGTTCACGCAATATTAATATTCCATATCCTTTATTTCGGCATGAAGGCCGGATAACATAACCGATATGCCCACCACGTTCTAGTAATTTATCGTTTAGATAATGACGCAGTTTCCCGTACCCAGAAGGATAACCATCTATATACAACCAGTAAATAGTTTGTGGCACTAAATAGGATTCTAGGTTTATTCCTCTTGCCATATCATGGCATCTCAAAATCTTCTCGCTGAACATGTCTTCACTTGTAGTATATAGGCTATTAACAAACCCATTCTCTCCTGGACCTATCTCTAGCGCCATATCATGAATCTCTTTTGCTTCTTTTATCAATAGTTCTTTTAATATTACTTCCATTTGGCAACCCCCTGGACTAACTTCTTTGATTAAGAAGCGGTAGCGACGATGTAGGAGTACTATGTTAAAAGACGTTGACGGATTCCTAGAATTTCCTATCATAATACTCTTCAAATATTCCTTTTAGATTCTGACGATCCCTCTTGGGTTTAGCCTCTTCTCCGTCAATGGGATCTACCTTTCTTTTCCGTTTCTTTAATCTTATAACTGAACGATACCCCGTTCGATCGCGACAGCAACCGCTTGGGATCTAGAATCCACTCCTAGTTTGTTATAGATGTTCGTCAAGTGAGCTTTGACCGTACGCTCGGATATCCCCATATCGCCAGCTATTTCTTTACTTCGATAACCGCGTGCAATGGCCTGAAGAACGATTCGCTCTTTCTCGGAGAGCACCGTTTGCTTTGAAGACGTATCATGCGCATCATGGCGTTTGCTCCTTGCCGCGAATACTCTTGCCATAATTTCAGGCTGTAGCAGCGTGTCGCCGCGAACCGCGGATTCGATCGTGCGGAATAGATGATCTCTTCCGGTATCTTTCAGAAGATATCCCTTTGCCCCCAATTCTAGCCCATTTATCATCAGTTCATCTTCATTATAAGTTGTTAATATCACAACAGGGATATGGATGTTCCTTTCCTTTAGCTCTTTCATGGTATCCAATCCGCTCATTATAGGCATATTTAAGTCCATAAGAATGATATCCGGCGTTAATGACTCCAATAATCTCAGGACCTCCTCTCCGTTTGCCGCTTCTCCGACGACTTGAAAATTGTCATTCGTCTCAATAATAAACTTTAGCCCTTCTCTTACCACAAGGTGATCATCAGCGATAAGCACGTTGTATTTCATGAACTCTCTCCTTTCTTATCGGATGTCTCCATCTTTATCAAAGTTCCGTAAGGGATATTATTGGTTATGATAAGCGATCCCCCTAAGATGCGAACGCGCTCCTTCATACCGATTAGTCCGTAATGTCCAGAAATGGAGTCCTTTTGATTCGAAGCCATGCCTTTCCCATCATCTTTTATTTCGAGGTTCATGTTCTCGTCCTCTATGCGAATGTATACCCACACATGACTGGCTTCAGCATGCCTGGCAACGTTAGTTAAGCATTCGCCTATAATGTGAAGTCCATGCTCCATCATTAACTTGGGTATGCTGCCATCCATGCTCATATCAAGAAATACTTGAATACCTGTCGCATTCTTGAATCTTTCTATTTCTTCGCGAATGGCATCTGAAAAGTCGACGGTTGCAAACGTTTTTGAACGAAGATTATCAATGGCTAACCTGGCTTCCGATAACGTTTTCTTTGCATGAACCATGGAATACTGGACGATTTCATGAGCTCTTTGGGAATTGCCTTTCGTCAAATGCGCGTCGACCGCATCCAGCTGCATAATGATACCCACCAGACCTTGGGCCAACGTATCATGCAAATCCCGAGCCATTCGTTGGCGTTCGTTCGCCAATGTCAATTCCTCAACCTTGCGATGTGCGCGCTCCAGATCTTCAAGAAAGGTTTGGGTACGGATCCGAGCATGAACCTGCTTTAGAAATAAATCGGCAAAAGAAACGAAAATGACGGTCATCATCACGTACAAGATCGACATTAAAACCAACAATGCGGATTGTCCCAAAATGAAGAAAGTCGATAGGAATAAAACATAGTACAAAACGGACATCATTACCATTTTGATTCTGTGATTGTAGACACCAACGCTTTGACCCGTCAAAACGGGATACATTCCAAGTAATAGCATAGAAGTGGCTTGATCCATAATAAGCGCACATCCCTGAATAATCAGGCCTTGAATCATGAAATAGACCCAAGGATATTTTTCCGTAAGAGATGAGAATTGCCAAATTAATGAGGCATGGAGAAGCATCAATCCCGAAAAGAAGGACAAAGAAATAAACGACGGCTCGTGCAGAACCTGTACAATCATGGATATGAAATAAATGAAAAAAACCCAAGTCATGCTCGGAACTCTGGCATTAAACATGGCATCGGGTAAGTCGTTATATTGATTTTTTTGCGACCACTGCTTGAACTCGTTTCCCGTTTCCATGTGTCCTCCTCTTTCGTTCTTGTAGTAATAACATGGTTTCTATTATACCTTACCTTATAGTAAACATAAAAAATCGTACATCAGGGCAAATACACTCATGTACGATTGGGCACAAATTTGCAGATTTCAATTCGATTCCACTAGATGATTTCTCTCTTTACTTCCGATTCTTTCTTAATGGATTCTCCTTCAACATCGATATTTGGCAATATGCGTTCAAGCCATTTCGGAAGATACCAAGCCGATCGCCCCATAAGGGTCATGACCGCAGGCATGATTGTCAGCCGTACAATAAATGCATCGAACAATATGCCGAACGCTAATGCCAATCCCATTGATTTAATCATGACATCTTCGACAAAGATGAAGCTTGCGAACACGGCAATCATGATAAGACCGGCTGCCGTTACGACGCTGCCACTATTTTTAAGACCAGACAATACGGCATTCTTCGCATTTCCCGAATGGGTAAATTCTTCGCGCATGCGACTGACCAGAAATACCTCGTAATCCATGGCTAAGCCGAATAGAATGCCTGCAGTCAAAATAGGTAAGAAGTTTAGTACAGGACCGGCTGCAGGTATGTCGAATAGCTTGGACAGGTTGCCATCCTGAACGACTAATACGACGAATCCAAGTGTTGCCGTAAGCGTAAGGAGATAACCTAACACGGCTTTGATCGGAACTAAGACGGAGCGGAATACCATCATGAGAAGAATCAATGCTAGTCCCACAATCAGTGCTGCAAATTTAGGAAAAGCTCCATTTAATTTCTCGGATATATCAATATTTACTGCCGTTGAACCTGTAACCATAACCTCAACTTGATCCTGTTGCTTAATTTCAGCCGCCTTATCGCGGATCAAATGAACCAAATCGGTTGTTTTCTCACTTTTTGGATCGGTTCCAGGGATAATCGTTACCATAGCTACTTTGCCCGTTGCATTCGTAACCGGTGGAGTTGCCATTGCCACATTCGGCAGCTCGCTAAGTTCTTTCCCTACCTTCGTAAATGTCGCTTGCGCTTTGTCAGTTGTCTCCGCTTTAAGAATAATAGCGAGCGGTCCGTTCATACCGGGCCCAAACCCTTCCGCGATCAAATCATACCCACGGCGGTCCGTTGATTCGGTCGATTTAGAACCTTTATCCGGAATCCCCGTTTGTAGATGCATTGCAGGCAGACTTATTGCTCCTAACAATAAAATGCCCGCAATAGCGATCGGTAAAGGATACTTCGTGATGAATCTTCCCCAACGATTTGAATGTTCATTGACTTTAGGGGGCTCCTGAATGGAAGTAGCTTTCGACTTCGGACGAATCCGTTCACCTGCAAATCCAAGTAGCGCTGGAACGACTAGGACGGAGATTATTACGGCTACAAGTACCGTAAATGCTCCCGCTATGCCCATGACAGTAATGAATGGAATTCCCGTTACTGATAATCCAGCAAGTGCAATGATAACCGTCAATCCAGCGAAAACAACGGCGCTGCCGGCGGTAGCATTGGCATGCGCAATGGACTCCTCTACCCCTTTGCCTTCCACAAGATTTTGTCTGTATCTCGAAGTAATGAATAAGCCATAGTCGATTCCGACAGCTAATCCGAGCATGATGGCCAGAATCAAGGAAAATGATGCCATTTCGATAAAATTAGCAGCAATAATAACAGACATGACGCCGATTCCCAGTCCTATTAATGCAGTTAGTATAGGTAACCCAGCAGCGAGCAAGGATGAGAATGTTATGGCTAGGATCATAAATGCGGCAATGATGCCAATGACCTCGGATATTCCGCCTATTTCAAGCTGGGTGAATTCCACACTTCCTCCGAGTTCAGTCTGCAAGCCCTCGCTTCGCGCTTGCTCTACACTTTCCAATACGTGTTCTTTTGATGCATCGGTGACTTGAGTCGCCTCCGATTTGTACGTAATTACCGCATATCCAATCTCTCTGCTATAACCAATTGTTCCAGCCTCATATGGACTGACGATCGATGCGATCTCAGAGTCTTGTGATATAGACTCTAGCGTCTTAGCTATCATTTTTTGCGTTGATTCCGACTCTAGCGTTTGACCGTCAGGGGCTTTGAAAATCACTTGGATCGTGCCGCCTTCAGGGCCTTTTCCTTGTGAGAACTCTTCTTTCAATACTTTCATCGCTTCCTCAGATTTTGTGCCGGGAATGGTCATTTCACCGTTTAAATTTATTCCCATACCGAGACCAAGAGAAACGGCGATAATGAGTACTGCTAAACTTCCAAACAAGACTTTCTTTCTTTTTCGAGCAGCAAAAATTCCAAGTTTATACAATAGCGTTGCCATGCGTAATCACCTTCCTCTACTTGAATGAATATCTGTCATTATAACGTCCAAGCAGCGGTTTGAAATCGTACATGTGGGCATTCACAGAATGTACTTTTGGGCATGCCCTTTAGGGAAGCCATGACGGATACATACCTAAAAATCAGGCACAAGCCTGCTTTCTTGATTGCCTAACTAAAGAAACACCAATATTTTTGCAGTTGACTTTACCCTTAGGGTAAGGTGGATAGTAGAATAGAACAAAGTTACGATGTTTAAAGCATTTAATCCGTATAAAAATATGAAGAATGGAGGTGACCTCTTGCTATCGATTGGAGAATTCTCAAAGATATGCGAAGTGTCTACAAAAACGCTTCGATATTATGATGAAATTGGATTAATTAATCCTGATGAGATCAATCCTGAAAACGGTTATAGGTATTATTCCATCAGGCAACTAAAAAAGATGCTCTTTATCAACCGTTTGAAATCCTATCATTTTTCTCTGGAAGAAATCAAAGCCGTTCTGGAATGGGAAGAGGATCTATCAGAAGAGATGCTTAGTGCTGCCCTTCATCGCAAGAGAAGGGAAATCGAAGAGAAGCTAAATGCTTTTGAATATACCATACAACAAATGAGTAATGATATTTTAAATTTAGAGAAGGGCACACCAATCATGTCATACCTTGACATGATAGAAGTACAACTTGTTGAAACCCAGCCAATGAATATCCTTTATATGCGTCAGATGATGAGTAGTGATGACTATGCTCAGGGATATGGAAAGTATTTTAGCAAGCTATATAAAAAGATCGCTACGGAGAAACTCACCTTATTTGGTACGCCGATGACGATTTATCACAGCCCTGAATACAATCCTGCCGGCAATGATACAGAGTTTGCCATCCCGATAGAGGAGACTGTAAAGGGAACGAGAGATTTGCCTGGAGGCCTATGTGCGAAGTCTGTTTTAAAGGGTTTATATTCCGAATTGACATCGGTATATGCCAAGCTAAGGGAATGGGTAGAAGATGAAGGATATGAATTGGTGAATTCACCATATGAAGTATATGTAACCAACCCCAATCAAGCCACCGTTCCTGAGAATGTTGTTACAGAAGTTTATTTTCCTGTAAAGAAAAAATAGGTGCAAGACCTATTTTCCTTAACCTTCGCTAAACAAAATAAAAAAATATCTTTTAGGAGGTATCTATAATGCAAAGAAACTATTGGCCAACTACAAAATGGCAAGCCGTAGACCCAACAAGCTTGAAAATGGACCCTGAAAAGCTTTCAGAGCTTGAACCTGTGATAAAGTCCGAATACAGTAATATAAACGGTATTGTTGTTGTGAGAAATGGATATATTGCTTACGAAAGATATTATAATGGCTGTGGCCCGGATAATACGCACCATGTGACATCTGTAACGAAAAGCATAATATCTGCCCTCATTGGTATTGCCATAGATGCAAGATATATAAAAAATGTAGACCAAAAGGTGCTGGATTTTTTTCCCGAATATGTTCCCGATGCTGCTAATAGGCAGAAACGAGAAATCACCATACGCCATCTTCTCACGATGACAGCTCCCTATCCATTTGAGGACTGGCACGAACCGCTGGACAAGATGTGTATGCAACCTGACTGGGTAAAGTATACTTTGGATATGCTGGGTCAACAAGGGAACATTGGAACTTTTAAGTACTCCACCGCAGGGGTGCACCTGCTTTCAGCTATCATCACTCGTAGCATAGGAAAAAGTGCCCGTAAGTTTGCTAACGAACGCTTATTTAAACCCATCGGCATGAAAGAAATCCCGGATTATGAAATGAAATCATTTGGGTTTGAGGATTTATTCGGGAACAATGTGAAAGGATGGGTTAAAGACCCAAACAGTAACTCCACAGGAGGATGGGGACTTACGTTAAATCCCCGTGATATGGCACGTTTTGGTTTTCTATATCTGAACCGTGGCAATTGGGACAATAATCAGATTATTTCGGGGACATGGATTGACGAATCAACAGCGATGAACCTCAATAATTACGGTTATCTATGGTGGTTACGCGAAGAGGATGGTGCTTCTGCATACCTAGCACTAGGCGATGGCGGTAATGTCATTTGTTGCATTCCAGAAAAGAACCTAGTCGTAGCCATTGCATCAGAATTCATCATGAATCCTCGTGATCGGTGGACACTGATTAAGGAACATATTATCCCGGCTGTCATAGACTGAACTTATTACCACCAAGTCTGGCAAAGATATTTTACTGACCTAATCTCGAAAAATTAATAGATAAATTAATAGATAGAAATGTTAAGCATCATAGCTTATATCAACCAACAGCAGAGCTGTCAAAACTGCGACATAATAAAAAAACCGCAGTTTTGGCAGTTGATTTCTTATGCTGCCTCCGCTAATCATTTTTCTACTCGATCAAGGGTACATTCCAGTAGCTTGAATAAAGTGGTATAAGATGTCCCGACCTTCGAATTGTCACATAGCTGGATGTATCTTTTTATGTTTCAGTTATAAAAGCATACACTGGATAGTTTTCATTTACTTCAAATCCTAGCCTTAAAGCTAGTTTATGCGATGGAATATTTTCATGCATGGTCTCCCACAAAGGGTACATTTTACTTTCAAGTAAGAGATCAATTAATTGAATTGCGGCAATTGTTGCATGCCCTTTTCCTCGCTCTTTTTTAACAAACGTATCCACATCAATGAAATATTCATTCCTAAATATAAAGCCATTATTTTTACAAATTGTTATTACTTGATTCTCTTTTTTTATTTCTACCCCTAAGCTTTTTTTAGTCTTAAACTCATCGCTAATGTATGAACAATGATGCAATGATTCAGGTAATATATCAAAATTCATAATGTTTATTTCTATTTCATCTTCTACTGAAGCAATTGATTTTTTGACTTGATTAAATTTATTCAAATTTAGTGTATACACTGATTCATAATGCTTATTCACTTTTAAATATTGTGTTTCCTCTAAAAATAGAGCATCCCATTGTTCATCATCGGAAGTATAAATTTCAAACCAATTTGTTTTACGTTCTCTACAATCAGGTATTACTATATTCTGTAAAAAACTGCTCACATCTAATTTGTTTTTCTCCGATGTTAAACTACCCTCTAAATACATCCATCTACCAATTGCCCATACAATTGCAATATTAGGTTTTTGTTCGTTATCAACAAATACCCTACCAGGATAGTTTCCATGGATAACTGATAATGCTGGGATGTAGTTCTTTTTATTACTAAAGAAGGGTTCTACAATAGTAAATTTATCAAAATGTAATTCTAGCATTATACACACTCCCCCTTTTATAGTTTTCTTGTACCGTTCCTGCATTTCTGACGTCCAAGTGACTTAAGTGACCGAAGGAACTGGTCGTTAGGCTTAGCTGATTGAATGTGTCAGTTGATTTGCTTCTACGATATCCCACTTAGCGACCCAAGACGGGGTACAAGGTTCAAGTAAAGTAGTATACTTCGGCTTATTCCCCAAGAGTTCTGAAGGATAATATATGCTAATGTGAACTTCTCTGGTTTGTTTACTTATTGGATCGATACGTGATATATCTTTAAAAGCAAAGACCTTTCTTCCAACAGTCATCGCCTTCACCCTTATTATATATTTGCGTCACTTTTCATTTAACGTTTCCGCATTACCGACGTCCATACGGCTTAAGAAGCGTATCGACTCGTCCGACGGACTTAGCCGGTTGGATGGTGTAGCCTGAATCTACTCCCTTGAGATCCACCTTAGCGACTGAGGAACGTCAGCAAAGACACATAAATGCATTGTTATAGGATGTCATAGTTTTCTTTGTAATACCCTCAACTTTAGTTATCATTATCTATCATTCTCCGTTAGCTGAATAATAGATTTAGCTATTTTATAGCTAAAATAGTAAATTCCCATGGAATATTTTCATTTTCCCAACCGCGATGTTCATCAAACTTCTGTAATTTAAAACCAGATGTGATTACCGAATTTATAATTTCACTAAGGGTATACGACCTAACAGAAACATCTGGAAAATCTTGTTGCTCCTTTTCATCAAAATAATGCTTATATGCTAAGTCTCCATTACGTAATTCCTGGTCAAAGTAACCAGGTCGAGTTAGAGTTTCAGGATCTTCAACAATACACTTTCTTAAAGGGTGGAAATCACTTAGAACCATTACCCCATTATCCTTTAGTAATGAATAGAGAATAGACATGAACGTATCTATATCATTAAAATAGTGTAATATTCCTCCTTCTAAATAAAGAATATCAAAATAATCTCCATACTTTGTTAAGTTAATATCATAAATATCTCCGACAATATAATCAATCGAGGTGTTTGCATATTTAGCCAATTCTAATGCATATTTTTTATTTTCTTCTGAGATATCAAATACGGTTACTTCTGCACCCAACAAAGCTAATGGAACTGCTTTTCTACCGTTTGAACCACAAAGATTGGCAATCTTCTTCCCTTCGATATGGTCAAAATACTGTTTATGTTTTTTAAGACATGCTTTAGGATTTTCTAATATTCTATTAGCTTTTCCTTGTGGAGAACCGTCTCTTTTGTTCCAAAATTCATAAGCTCTAAATTCCCAAGCCTTTTTATTTTTGCTGCTTTGTTCATTCATTTTCATTTTCCTCCCCACTAGCTGAATAGCATCAATGAAATAATTGCTTATAGAGGTTTTTAAGATGTTCGCTGATTCCTATAACGTTTGGGTATCTACGAATCCTCTTCACCTTAAAGGAACAAAGCGACTGGACACAGCATAGATACGATGTTATCTGAAGAAATCGGCTTCTTCGATTTAGCTAGCATATCTATTCGACCTCATGATAAACATGTAGAGGATATCTACCTTTATATTTTGTAGCTTAATATTGGGTCACTGCAGTCCTCTACTTTCATTGCAATCGTTTCCATTTTTAAGTTTAGTAATGAATGTATGGCTGAGTTCCCATAGCCCTTACCTTGAAATCTCTCATCAATCATAAATCTAAGTATCCAATAATACCCATCAGAATATACTTTATTATCAAATAGGATAAAGCCTACCATTAATCTGCATTAGATACTACTAATTTACGGGGTCACTTCAACCTTAGGGTCGGTTTTTACTTTCTCTTGTTGTTTGAATTAATGTGTGTTAGAAGTGCAAGGATAAACATTCCGAAAAGGAACATAATCGTCAAAGCTTCTTTTACTTCCATAGCTTCACCTCCTTTCGAAGGGAAACCATGCCACCCAAGATTCGATTGAATCTATATTTTACCTGTTAACTGAACTCCGTACAAGCGTTCTATATTCTATTTATATTATGTTTTTAAGGCTTGTTTTGGTCGTGCCTTCATTATAAAAATAATCCCCCTATTAATTCTCAATCATCTTCTTTATTCTTTCCTAATCTTGTACTCAACTTTTTGATTAAAACAGAAAGGTCCGTCTCCGAAGAGACCGACCTTTTGGCACTATATAGAATATAATTCATAAAGTAAGGGGCAACACCATGTAAAATGAATTAAAAAATGCTTAGTGAGTGGTTCTTACACGCCTTACTTCTGCTGCCCTTCCAGCTTCGGTTCTACCATCATTTTTTTGGACAGGTATATTGCAACAAAAATAGCCGTAATTCCGCCAACTAGTTTTCCGACAATCATTGGAAAAATCATATCTTTGGCTACCCCAGCTGTAAAACCAAGGTGATCCCCGAACACAAATGCGGCAGATACGGCAAAGGCCACGTTGATGACTTTACCACGAGCATCCATGTCTTTCATCATACCGAACATCGGGATGACGTTGGCCAGCGTGGCCACTAAGCCTGCTGCCGCGATCTCATTCATGCCTAGCATTTTACCCAGCTTCATCAATGGCTTATTAAACACTTTCGTAATGACAAATACCATCGCGAAGGCGCCTGCCAACACAATCGAAATATCCCCGACGATCTTGATTCCTTCATCAATCGGAGCAAGGCCAGGAATGATCGTGATGCCTGTAAGCTGTTGCACAATGCTAGCCGCGAGTCCCAGCGTCGCCACGATAACAATGAACTTTCCGAAGATGGTGAAGCCCTTGATCATTCCTTGCGGGAACCTCCATAAGCCGAGCACGATCAGAGCCGCAAACAGAATGATCGGTACCAGATTGGACAAAATCATGGAGATAGAGTAACCGGCAACCAATCCTCCCGTCAAGCAGCCAATCGGAATCGTCACAATGCCGGCAAGCACACCGGTCGCCATATATTTATGATCTTCTTTTTTGATAATGCCGAGCGCAACCGGAATGATAAATACAATGGTTGGACCCAACATTGCACCTAGAATAACTCCAGCAAACATGCCTGCATCCGGATTATTTGCCAATTCAAGTGCTAGTGAAAATCCACCCATATCGTTGGCTAACAACGTGGTCGCAAACATAGCCGGGTCTGCTCCTAACGCGGTATACAAGGGTACGACAATAGGACTTAACAGCTTGGCCAATACGGGTGATAACGAAATAATCCCTACCATCGCCAGTGTTAACGATCCCATCGCCATAATCCCTTCATCAAATTGATGACCTAATCCAAATTTGTACCCAATGCTTTTGTCGATGGCACCCAAAACCATGAAAATAACCATGATGTAGATGATAATCTCATTGATTTCCATATGCGACGATCTCCTCCATTCTCATTTGAAATGGTTTTTTATTTCTTCAGCTGGGGATGGTATCACGGAATAATGAACCATCCGTTTTTCATCCATGGAGGATAGAATGACCTTCATCCCTTGCTCCACGTCGCTGACACTTCCTGTAAACACGGCTAGGAACTTACCGCCAATCGCCATGCCGAGGTTCATTCTTTTGACATGGATATCGCTCTGCTTCAAGGCGTTGTTCAACGCAAAAATACCGGAAGATACCGTAGACGTTTCCATAATTCCGATCGCGTCTATAGGCTGGGGGGAATAGCGCTTTTTTAAGCCCTCTACGATCTCAGGATGAACGCCATGCAGCACAAAATCGCTGATTCTGAAATCGTTAGCATCCACCTTTGCGAAGTCCATCGCTTCTTGGACATCTGCGGTATCACCGCTGATGATAATCAGAAACTTACCCGGACAAATGGGCTTGAGATGATGTACATGCACAGAAGATGTTTTCAGCATGCGGTCGGCGGTCTCATAACCTTTGCTAATGCTGCGCAGTTCGACGACACCGATGGCGCTACTCATGAGGCAACTCGAGGGAGTCGACGATACCTACGATGACGGCGTCAACGGGCGCGTCTGCACTCGCTATGGATATTCTGGCAGCGCTTCCCTTCGTCACGAGAACGGTGTCACCAATGCCTGCTCCCGCATTGTCCGCGGCAACAAAGTATTCGTGCTGAACCTGTTTATCATACGAGAACGGTTTCACTACCAGGAAGGTAAGACCGTTTAGCTTCTTATCTTTACGGGTAGCCCACAAGCTACCCACAACTTCTCCTACGATCATAGACTCACCTCGCTATCTTCTGTGTATATTCATCTGCTGCATTCTTAAATAATCCTGCGCAAGCGGGGTAATAATGCTATTTCGATCGACCACAATCTCTCTGATATTGCGGAGGTGGTATTTTTTCAGATCGGCTTCGGTAATAACTTTCCTAGACAGAACTTCCAGCCCAGAGGGCGTAGCCTCGAGTTCCGTATGAACATCTGCCACCTCTGCATTTTCCAGACAAGCAGACAGCAACTCCATGGTTGGGACAAACCGAATGCCGAAGCTGCAGAGTTTATCCGCCTGTCCTTCATACAGCTTGTATAGCAGGACAGGCGCTGTCGGCTTATATTTCCTGTAAGCTAGTCCTTCTTCCAAAGCGACAACCTTTTTCCCTTTTAAAAGCATGGTCAAAAGAAATCGTTCACGGTTGCCCGCGCTTATGCCGTTGGCGAGGTTGGACAGCAGCTGAATGCAAATCTTGGGAATGACAACCAGCTCGCAGTCTCTGATGCTCTCATCATAATACTGCACGTCATAATGCTCGTTCAGCATATTCTCCAGCTCAGATGCGGGCTCAGCAGACAGAAGAACCGCTTTTTGTTTGACGGTCGGCATCGTTTGTGCTGCCTGACGCTGCTGCACTCGCTTATAGACTTCCTCCGTTACCGTCTGAATGAGCGCTTCCCTATCCAGAGCTTGTATATTCATTATTTCACACTCCTAGATCTAGATGCTCTTTTTCAAAATTTTCCCTTTGGTGCCTTTCGCAAAGCCGCATGCATTGGCTTCGTCATAATCGATATGCATGTACGTTTCATAGTTAGAACTGACCCGTACCAGCACGTCGTCAAAGATGAGCGGACGCTTACCAAGTACCTTAACTTGTACGATTTCTGCGTTTTTCAAACCATATTTTTCAGCATCTTCCGTCTTTACGTGGATATGGCGCTGGGCCGCGATCAACCCTTTATCCAGTCGAATCATATTGGTACCAGAAGCGATTACGATACCCGGAGTTCCTTCCAATTTGCCGCTTTCTCTCACCGGCACTGGCACTCCCAGTACGACGGCATCCGAGTGCGAAATTTCCACCTGCGATTCCTTGCGTTCCGGTCCGAGTATTACAACATTATGCAATGCTCCTTTGGGCCCGATCAGCGTGACGCGCTCCTTGCAGGCGTATTGTCCTGGCTGGGAAAGATCGCGCGCTTTCGTCAATTGATAACCTGTTCCAAACAGGGCGTCAATCGCTTCCCGGTTCAAGTGAACATGCTTGCCCGACGCTTCGATGTCGATGTACGTCTCTTCCTGCACGCGTTTTAACACTTCATTCACGATGTTCTCTAGCAGTTGATTATTCAATATCCTCACCTCATGAGTTGTAGTGTCCTACACGAATTCGAAACATGATGATCCAGAATAACGAAGAGAGTCGATTGAGCGTCCGGATGATATCTTCACGCTCTGCGCTCCCATGTTCCTTTTTAAAGGCCTGGTATGCAAACAGCTCCGTTTCTCTTGTCCATGTGCGTAACGCATTTATGACAACAACCGCTTCGCCCATATCATAGCTGGGTTGAAAATGTTCCAATCCAAAATACTTCTTGGGAAAATGGGATTGTTCACGCAATTCCTTAGGTGTCATCCCAAGCAATTGAAAATCGTCTATGCTTTCATTCAGCACTTCACACCGCACGATTTTTCTAATAAACAGCAGTATCTCTTCCAAATCATCGACCAGCTTGGTCATGTTCAGCTTAGAGCAACTAATCTGCGCCTCCAAAATTTTCGTTTCCAGCGAATCCAGCTTGCCACGAAATATAATCCGGGGATGATCTTTAAACACGAGCATGTTGCCATATAAATGGGTCATGTGCTCCGGCTTGGTCTCCAAAAAACCGCCGTACATGGTGCGAAAACGTTTTTTCCCTTCTATTGGTTCCTGCTCACTGTCCACATTTTTGGTGATTTGAAGCTTAACTTCCTTTTGGGGTGTCGAAGCATCGGGTGCTCCCACATAACGAAGCTCAATCTTATGCTCGATCAAGAAGCTCTTGGCCGACGGAGTCAGAATTACTCCTTTAGGAACTTCGTATACCTCGATATCTTTCAGCTTCTGATTTCTGAACTGTTTGCGCAATTCATTTTCGGTTATAACAGCCATGTTTTCACATCCTTTTACCCTCGGGAATAATCCGAGCCGCTATCGCGACAGGCAATGAGATGGATGCAGCACACGCTACATCCATCTTGGTCGTTATACCTGCCCTGTATCTGTTATTATTCCGCTAGCTTCGTCTTAGGAAGAATCGCATCCACTTCCGAATGTGGTCTTGGGATGACATGCACAGATAGCAATTCACCTACGCGCTCTGCCGCTGCCGCACCTGCGTCCGTTGCCGCTTTAACAGCGCCAACGTCGCCGCGAACCATAACCGTTACGAGACCGGCACCAATTTGCTCCTTACCGATCAACGTTACGTTTGCCGCTTTCACCATTGCGTCCGCCGCTTCGATTGCTCCTACCAAACCTTTTGTTTCAATCATTCCCAATGCGTTTGCGTTTGCCATTGTAAAATTCCTCCTAGATATATGTTAGTTTTTTTGGGGTAACCATTCCTTACATTCCTTACAATTCTGACAAAATTCTTTTGACAATCATGTTGATCAATTGCTCTTTATCGGCAAGCTTGATAACTGCCTCTTCGATTTGTGGCGCTTGCTCCGCCAAATCTTCCAGTTCCTTCACACCATAAGCCACTCTTCTGATATTCATCAGATTGAGAGGGCTGATGTTATCGGATGTCGAGCCGCCACCTACCGCACCGCAACCGAGCGTAAGTGCGGGAGCGAGAGCCGTAGTCGCGCCGATGCCACCCAATGTGCCAGGCGTGTTCACCAACAGGCGGGATACCGGTTTCTTCAGGGCAAACTGACGCACGATCTCTTCATTGTCAGAGTGAATGACCATCGTATGCCCTGCGCCTTCACCATTCAAAATCTCGATGCACCGTTCACACGCCGCTTCCCAGCTATCTTCTGTATAGAAAGCCAAGATAGGGGCCAACTTCTCGCGGGAATAAGGAACGTTGTGGCCGACGCGGGTCTCTTCGGCCAGCAGTACGCGCGTACCCTCTGGAATTTGGAGATTAGCCAGCTTAGCAATGTGCTCAACGCTTTTCCCCACGATTTGCGGATTCATACTACCATTTGCCCGCATGATGAATTTGCCCAGCTGTGCAGCTTCTTCTGTGGGTAAGAAATATCCGCCTTGCTTTTTGAATTCGGCCACAACCGCGTCCTTGCTGCAAGTTTCTACAACTACGGATTGTTCAGAAGCGCAGATGGTACCATTGTCGAATGTTTTGGATTCCAAGATGTGTTTGACCGCCAATGGAATGTTGGCGCTCTTCTCAATGAAGGCCGGACCATTTCCGGGTCCTACACCAATGGCCGGCGTGCCGGATGAATAGGCGGCTTTAACCATTGGCGTTCCGCCGGTGGCCAGAATCAAATCCACATCTTTATGCTTCATTAATTGGTCGGTTCCCTGAATGGTCGGAACTGTCATGGAAGCAATAGCTCCGTCCGGGCATCCTGCTTGTTTTGCTGCTTCATTGATGATATTCACCGTCTCCAGAATGCTATTTAATGCATTAGGATGCGGGGAGAATACGATGCTATTCCCTGCCTTGAGCGAAATCAATGCTTTATAGATAACGGTCGATGTCGGGTTGGTGGACGGAATCAATCCAGCAACTACACCGACCGGAACAGCCACTTCCATGATCTTGTTCGCTTTGTCTTCCTTCAGGACGCCTACGGTTTTCATATCCTTGATCGACTCATACACATGCTTGGAAGCAAATGCATTCTTGACGATCTTATCTTGCCAGCGGCCAAATCCCGTTTCTTCATAGGCCATCTTCGCCAGCTTTTCGCGGTGTTCGTAGCCCGCATCTGCGATCGCTTTGGCAATCGCATCGATTTGTTCCTGCGACATAACAGCCAATTTGGCTTGTGCCTCTTTAGCGTTCTTGATCAGGTTGCGGACTTCTTGAATGGATCTTAGGTCTTTATCCAATGTTTCCATCAATACTCCTTCTCTCCACTACGTTTTTTACAAACGAGATTTTGTCGTTTTCGTGGTTCGACTCGTTTCTTTTACAACAGGTTTCCTACTTTTCATGGCAGGTGAATCCCCCGTTGATCCTATCTGTTCTTTTGCCAGCTCTTTCGGTAAATCGATGACGATGATTGGGCTTGTGCTTTTATTCATTGCTTGCACAGACAATTCGGATTCGTCAGCCGCAGACTCAGTCACACTGATTCGTCCGAAATCCAGCTTATCTGCGTCGGGTTCCGTGCTTACTGCATCAGCTTCCTCTTCCACGGCATCGGCTACCACATCTGCTTCCACTGCATCCGTACTTGGTGTATCAAGTTCAGCAGTATCTGCACCATCAAGAGCCACATTTTCGTCGTATGTGTCCTTTACTGCCAATTGTTCTTCTGCTTGTTCGATGTCCGTCATCTTAACGATGGCGGCCGTCTCCTCATGTAATCTGGCAATCACGTGACGGGTCAGCAGCACATTCAGTTGTGTCGCCTTGTCCGCTCCCGCTTCCACGGCGGCCTGTACCGCTCCAACGTCACCTGTGATTTTGACCGTAACTAACCCGCCTTTGATGATTTCCAGGCCGATGCATGTGACGCTTGCTGCCTTCAAGGCAGCATCCGCCGCGGCAATTGCCCCCAGATACCCTCTTACTTCGACAAGGCCTAACGCAATATTTTTCATAGCCATCTACCTTAATAACTCGTCGGGTTGTCTGCGACGAATTGCACCGCATCGGCAAATGCATCACACGCTGCCTGACAAGCAGACTGGCTACCCGTTAGCAGGGCCCCGGCAAAGTTAGTTTCAGAAGGCGGGCCAAAGAACGCGGAAATGGTGACATCGGCAGCCTTCAGCGCCGCATCCAGCGCATACATCGCTTCAAGCGGCGGGGCAATGAGATAGGCCAGTGCTTCTCCTTCTCTGATGCCCGCAGTCTGAGACAAATAACTGCCTGTGCGAGAGACACAATGGGCAAAATAGGTAATGCTATTATCCTCATTGGCACTTACAAAATGCGCTCCGCTCTCGATATAATCAACGGCCGCATTCACTCCGCTACGAACTTCCGCAGGGCTTGGCCCCGCCAGAATCCCGATAACTTCACCCGCCAGCTTCGTGGAAGCATTGCCTGAACCGGCATACATGCTTTTTGCGTACACAACATCCACTTCTACCATTTTGGTCGCTTCGTCCAGCGCCGTATAGGTGACATCGTCACAGTCGGCGGTAATGATCCCCAAACTTTTATGGTGTGGTTTCAGATTCAGCTTTTCCGCCATATCCGGACTTACGTTGGAGATGAGCTTTATGCCCAATACTTTTGCATGAATCGGTTCGTTTCTCATACGGACCTCCTTCAAGTTTCCTATAGTTTCAAATCAATCCCCGAAGCTTGTCGTTCAATCATCGTCTTAATCAGCTCAGCGATGTGTGCTCCTGCTTCAACCGCAGGTGTTCCGCCGGAGTGAATATTGGAGATGACCGTCCGTCTCGCTTCCGGCATGCCAACGGTCGGTTTGTAGGCGATATAGGCGCTCATCGATTCTGCTGTTACAAGACCCGGCCGTTCTCCTACTAGGAGACAAACTACGTCTGCTTCAGTCGCTTCTCCGACCATATCCATGGATGGAACGCGGCAATGCTTGACGAACAAAATATTCCCCACCTCGATGCCATACATCTTAAGTCCTTGCGCAATGGCCGGCACGATATCCCGCAGGTTAGCTTCAATAGCTGCGGAGCTTAATCCGTCACCGACCATCATCTGTACCTTGGCCTGATTAGTGGTATGCTTCTTTATATATTCGATTGTGTCCGTCGAAAACTGACGGCCCAAATCAGGGCGTGTAATGTATTCATCCTTGTCCCGGCACATGGTTTCTACCGCTACCAAGTTCATTTCTTTCACGAACTCCTCGGACACGTAGGAGAACACGGCATCCTGCGCAGCGGCATGGTCAGCACGGAAACGCAGCGAAGTAAATGTTTTATAGCGCGGTCCTGCACGCCACACCCCAAGACGAGCCGGCGTCTTTTCCTTCATTTTCATGTAGCCTTCGCGATCCGCTGGGTCGGGAACCAACAGCAGCTTGCGAAGATCAACCTCCGTAATGTCATCCAGACATTCGTCGCTGTCCGTTTCCTCTTCCGCAGGCTGAGTCGTCTGCACAAGCTCGGCAAGAACCGGCTCGGCAACCACCACCGCCTGCTGTACAGGCGCCTCCGTGCGGGCAGGCTCCGCTGCTTCTTCCGGTTTGTTTCCTACCATCTCCATGAGAATGGATTCAATCATCGATTTCAGGTCTTTCTCTTCCATAAGAGCTTCCTCCCTTCCTTACTTGAGAAACACAGATGCGTCCCCGGCTTTTTTGGTCAGCTTGCCATTTTCTATGAACTCCATCTTCTCCATCCATAATTCAAACTCCCGAATCGGACGAAGACCTAACAATTCACGCAGCGTTGCGGTCTCGTGATAACCGGTTGTTTGATAGTTCAACATGACATCGTCGCCATGCGGAATACCCATGAAGAAGTTGTTGCCTGCTGCGGACAGTAGGACCGCCAAATTTTCCAGATCGTTCTGATCCGCCTTCATATGATTGGTGTAACAAGCGTCGCAGCCCATGGAAATGCCTGATAATTTACCCATGAAATGATCTTCCAATCCGGCGCGGATAACCTGCTTCGCATCATACAGATACTCAGGACCTATGAAACCGACCACGGTATTCACGAGGAACGGGTTATATTTCTTAGCAAATCCGTAGCAACGTGCTTCCATCGTTACCTGGTCGATCCCGTGATGAGCTTCCGAAGACAATTCCGATCCTTGGCCTGTCTCGAAATACATGACATTCGGACCTGCTACCTGTCCGTATTGCAGCACGAGCTGCTGCGCTTCCGCGATCGTGGCAGCATCGAATCCGAAGGCTGCATTGCCCTTCTGCGAGCCTGCGATCGATTGGAAGATCAGGCCTGTCGGCGCGCCTCGCTTGACGGCTTCCATCTGGGTAGTGACATGGGCCAGAACGCATGTTTGCGTAGGAATCTCCCACTTTTGTCTGAACTCCTCGAAGCGATTTAAGATACGTGTGACGCTTTCCACGGAATCATCCACTGGGTTGAGCCCCAGTACCGCGTCCCCGATACCGAAGGTCAAGCCTTCCATCAGGGAAGCCATGATTCCATCGGGATCATCGGTCGGGTGATTCGGCTGCAGACGGGCCGATAAGGTGCCCGGCCGGCCAATCGTCGTGTTGGCGTGGGCCGTAATTCTAATCTTCTTCGCCCCGTACATCAGATCGAGGTTGGACATAAGCTTGGCTACTGCGGCAACCATCTCGGCAGTAAGTCCGCGCGACACACGCTTGATGTCGGATTCGCTTGTGTTTTCATCCAGAATCCACTCGCGCAGCTCTTCTACAGTCCAGTTTTTAATCTCGCTATAGATAAGCTCATTGACCTGATCCTGAATAATGCGGGTAACCTCGTCCTCTTCATAAGGAACCGCAGGATTGTCGCGTAAGTCCGACATTTTAATCTGAGACAGAACCACCTTAGCCGCTACGCGCTCTTCCGACGAATCAGCTGCCAGACCAGCAAGCTTGTCCCCCGATTTTTCTTCATTTGCTTTTGCCATGACTTCCATCAGCGTTTTAAATTGGTAGGTTCGACCAAACAGTTTGGTTTTTAAAATCACAAAAGCTCCTCCTTCCAAGTACAACTCTATTAGTTAAACACGAGAGTTTTAATGACGACGGGCAATACCTTGCCGCCTGCAATCGGCTTGCCGATGTCAATATAGTCTCCGTTGTCAACTTGCACACTATCGATGCAAACGACATCTTTCTTGTAGCCAAGCAGAGCATATAGCGTCTGTCCGAGCACCTTGGCAATATCGTGATGAACAATCACGATGAGCGGGTACTCTTTTTCCAGCAACTCTGCCATTCCTTTGTGTAATCCATGGGCATACTTCTGGACCTCCAGGAAGCTTGGACTCTTCTTCCCTTCCAGCGCAATCGCGACTTTCTGCAAATCATTATTCAACTTGAACCAGTTCAATTTGTCGGAAATGGCTCTTGCCAGCACCTCATCGCTTCCCGATTCATCCGCCCATGATAGCTTCAGAATCGGAATATTCTTGATCGGAAAACTCTCTTCCGTATAGGTGATAGTGCTCCCGCTGATCTCTGTCGTATGGGATCCAGCCCCTACGACGGTTGCTCGGATGGTTTCGGCCGCTCTTGCCACCATCATTTGCTGTGTCAATGAGGAGGTAGCAATCGCTCTTCCCAACAAAATCCCGATGTCTCCAAACTTGAACACATCGTCCGCCGCTTCTTGGTAAATGTAGTCGGCCACCCCTCCGGAGAAGGAAATGCACGGAATGGTTCGATCCAGCTTCAGCCCTTTGTTCGTGACGATGATGTCATAGAAATCGCCTGGCGGCCGGAGACCGACGCTTTCTTCGAGCAGCTTGACCATTTCCTGAATGATCGGCTCAAGTTCGGTCGGCGTTACCCGCTGCCCGAGTGCCAACTGAATTCCTCTTCGTGCTATAAGCTGTTTGATTTTGGGCGCGATATAGGTAATCTCTCGTGTCACCTGGTCTACCTTGATCAGACGACCTCCAATGTCCAGACATCCCGTATCCAGCAGCTCGCCGCTGGAGAACAGCGCCAAATTGCTGGTGCCGCCCCCAATGTCGATGTTGACAATGGAAGTTGAATGTTCCTTGGAGTACGTATGGGCTCCGGCGCCTTTGGCAGCAATGATGCTTTCCAGGTCCGGCCCGGCCGTGGCGACCACAAAGTCCCCAGCAAATCCGCTTAACGATAACAACACTTCATTGGCGTTTTCTTTTCTGGCCGTCTCGCCAGTAATAATGACGGCGCCTGTTTGAATCTCTTCTTTACGAATGCCGGCTTTTCGGTACTGCTCTTGTACGAATGTCTGGATTTGTCCAACATCAATCCGGTTATCCGCAAGCATGGGCGTGAAGCAAATATCGCTTCGGTAGACCACTTCTTTGTCCGTAATGACCAGACGGGGTACAGAAAAGGCAGATCCTAGATTCTGGATATACAATTTGGACAGCACGAGCTGGGTCGTGGATGTCCCCATATCAATACCTACACTTAACAGTTCTTCGTTCATTTCTCTCACCTCTATGAATACATAAATTTCTTGTATGCAAACAAAAAGGCCTAAAGTTATAATAAACTCCCGATTCGCAGGAATTTATAACCTTAAGCCTCATTGCTTGCAAGACTACACCATTGTAGCCCGAATATTTATTTTTTGAAGGTAAACGTAACCGTTGTACCGTTTGGATTGGACGTAATCGCAAGCTTCCCTTTCAACTTGTCCTTCACATAGCTATGGACAATGGATAACCCCAAGCTTTTGCGCGAACATTTTCCGACGGGAAACCCCATTCCATCATCCGTCACTTCTACAGTGACCAATCCGCCTTCAAGAAGCGCATGTACCATAATATTACCATCTGAGCAATCACCGAAGGCATGCTCATAACAATTTTGTAAGAGTTCGTTAACAATCAGCGCAATCGCTACAGTGCGGTCGCTATCGAGACAAATGCTTTGTACTGCTTTCATTTCTATATTAATATTTTTACAATCGACAAAACATCGTTGAATATTAGAAGCAATCAAACGAATGACATCCAGCAAATCTACATGTGCTTCGATCTCCGTCGACAACAACTCGTGGGTGGCCGCGATGGCCAGCACCCGACTCACACTTTCGTTCAAACATTTTTTGGCTTCTGGGCTTTCACTTTGCCGCCCCTGAATACGAAGCAGCGACGCCACCGTCTGCAAATTGTTTTTCACTCTGTGGTGGATTTCGCGAATAGCCACCGACTTGGAGACAATCTCCGCTTCCTTGTCCTTGATTTCCGTCACATCATGCAAGATGACGCCTACGCGAAAATCCCGTTCAGTAATAAATAACCGTTTCACCTGATAATAGTAGCCGGCTACCTTCACATCTGTCGTCAATGAACAGGAAGGGGACGAAGAGTACTCCTTTATCACGCCGGAGAAGGTCGTCTGATCCAGCGACAGGTTGTCATAGTGTAGCCCCTGGATATCCTCCAAATAACCTAGCTGCCGATAGTACACGTCTGCCTTCTTGTTCTTCAGCTTTACGAATCCGTACTTGTCGAAAATAAGGACGGCATCCTCCAGCTGATTGATGATGGTATCATTGAACCGCAGCATAGCGGTCAACGTAGAAGATATCTCTCCGTCTTCATATTGTGTGCCGGTCACATCGAAGTGGGCTTGAATATTGTCGCTCACATCTTTTTCATAGATGATAACCGCAATGACACCCTCTTGATTTTCGATCGGATACACGGTTTGCCTGACCAGATGGTTTTCTTGCGTATTGGCGACGAGTCCCTGTGACATGATTCCCGTCTCCAACGTTCTTAGAACGCCGGGTTCGTTCTCACGCAGCGCCCTCTCCCCCAAGACTGATCGCCGATACAGCGACTTGTCCGAGCTCGGACGATAGTGATACACGACAATCGCCTCATTGGCCACACTGGATAGAACATCGATGAACACATCATCTTGCCCGTTAGACATTTCAAATGACTCGGCAATCTCGGTAAGTCGCACGATATCCGCATCAGCCAACCCCGTATGCAGGTTGCACAAACGCACAATCCGTTCTTTGAAATCAATCATAGGACATGACGATTGTTGTTGCGATTTCCATCATCGGACATCGTCGATCCATGCTAAGTTTGCGCAGGGTTTGATAGGCCTCCTCTTCGGTACAGCCGTTCTCCTTCATCAAAATCCCTTTCGCTTTCTCAACCGCTTTTCGCTCTTCCATCTTTTGAGATAGCTTCGATAAATCTTGTTCCAGCTTGCGTATTTCCTTGCTTTTGGCAATCGTCACTTCCACCATAGGTATCAACGATTTTTCGTCGAGCGGCTTCACCAGATAACCAATCGCACCGATAGAGGATGCTTTTTCAATTGTCTGTTTGTCACTGAAGGCGGTTAAGAGAATAACCCCGCCGGCCAATTGCTCTGAAATGATTCGCTTGCCCGCCTTTAACCCATCTAAGATAGGCATTTGAACATCCATGATAACCAGGTCGGGCAGATGCTTCTTACATAACTCGATGGCCTCAAAACCATCAGAAGCTTCCCCTACTACTTTGTAGTCCGCTTCTTCAAGCATCTCACGAATATCCATTCTTGTAATAGGTTCATCGTCGACTACTACAATTTTTCCATTCATGTGTCATGCACCTCATTGTCTGCCGATATTTGCTTGTATCTTGTGAAAACTCAACCAAATGGCGTGTTCGTCTATCCTTCCAAATAGCCTTGTAGCTCTGCCAGTCCCACATTTTCCATGGAGGAAACCTCAAATATACGATCCACGCCAGCTGCTTGCAAATAGTCTCTCGCTTGCGCGATGTCCTCATCCACTTGGGCCAGCTCAACCTTGGTTATTATTCCGATAACCGGTTTGGCGAACATCGTCGCAAAAGCCGGCGGAAAATAACTCTCTTCCTTTGTGCAATCTTGCACAAGCCCGATGACATCTGCTTCAACGCTAGTGACCATCAGCATCTTGTATAAATAACGGTTCTCGATGCATTCGCCAGGTGTATCAATGGCTTGATCAAAAGTCTCGATGGCTTGCGTCTTCTTGTAGGCAATCTCCTGACCGTGCAACCTTTGGCACAGCGTAGTCTTGCCCGAGCCAGTGCTTCCGGCAAATATTATTTTTTTCATAGCATCTTCCCCTATGTTCTCGTAATCTTCGCAGCTGAAAATCCGAGAATGTTCTGCAAGCCAAGCAGCACTTCACTAATGGCGGCTTCCACGGATGATACATCCCCCGTAACAACGAGGGAGCCGCTAAAGCGATCGACAAAGCCGATCTGTACGCCGGCCGCCTTAGTCGCGATATCCGCCCCAATAATGGAGGCTTCGCTTGGCGTAATGGTCATAATACCAATGGCATCTTTTGCATCGGCTCCCAGTCCCAGCTTCTTGTAAATATCCTGGTTGGGGTTCGCGATAATATGAGCTAGCGTTACCTGTTTCCCAGGTACGTACTCTTGAATGACGCGTTGTTTTTCGTTTTGTTGGTCCATACCATCATCCCATCTCTATGAAAGAAACACGTAAAATAGCTAAAAAAAAATATAAAGACCCCTTAAAATTTCACGTGGAATTTTTAAGAAGCCTCTTCGCTTTAACTATTAATTAACACGTCATTGTGTTATTTTCATTATATTTATAGATGCAAGCGTTGTCAATGCGGCTAGCCTAATTGAAACACTTTGTTCAATATTTCGATGACATCCGCTTTTGTCGGAACACGCGGATTGGTAGCCGTACAACCATCATGCAGAGCACCCTCGGCAATTGCCTCTCTCATCTCTTCTAAAGTGTTCTGATCTACACCACAGTCCCGAAGCGTTTGCGGCATGTGTAATTGTTTCTGAAGCTGCTTGATTGCCTGTACCAGACTGCGCACACCGCTGCGCGCATTGGAAGTCGGCAGCCCCAGGTTTTTAGCAATTTCGGCATATCTTGCAGCCGTCGCATTGCTTTCCTCTTTACCGTATCCCGGCTTGTAGTCCGCATTGAATTCTATCACGTGCGGCAATAGCAGCGAGTTCATGCGCCCGTGGGCAATCTTGAATTTGGCTCCAGCCACATGCGCGATGCCATGGTTAAGCCCGAGCGAAGTGATGTTGAATGCCATACCTGCCATGCACGAAGCATTATGCATTTTTTCGCGCGCTTCAAGGTCGCCCCCATCCTTGTAGGCTCTTGGCAAATACGCGAACACCAATTTGATCGCCTTCTCCGCCAACGCGTCGGAGATATCATTCGCTTTGGTCGACACATACGCTTCAAGCGCATGGGTTAATACGTCCATTCCCGTATCGGCGGTAATGAAATCTGGAACGCTCTTGACCAAATCAGGGTCTAGAATCGCTTCCTGCGGCAGCATGTCATCGGATACAAGCGGGTATTTGATGTTTTTCTTCTTGTCGCTGATGACGGAGAAAGACGTCACTTCCGAGCCGGTTCCGCTGGTTGTCGGAATCGCCACGAACGAAATATCGCGCTGATCCAAGATTTTTTTAGCAAAAATTTTCATCGCCTTGGCCGCATCGATCGCGGAGCCTCCGCCAATAGCAATGATCAGGTCGGCCTGAAACGTCCCAAGCGCCTCCACCCCCTCTGTCACGACTTCAACTGGAGGATCCGGTACAATGTTACTGAAAATGTACTGTTCATTGCTTTCATGCAGCCTTTCGAACAACAGGTTGATCATCCCCGATTTCACCATGAACGGATCCGTGACGATGAAGATCCGCTTGTTCCGCCATTCCGCTAAGCGATTCAGCGCTCCTTTCCCCATATAAATGTCGGTTTTAAAAGAAATTTTGTCCATGTAGGGCACCTCCAAGAAATAGTTGGCAACAAAAAAAGAGACCTTTAAAAGAACGGATTCCTTTAAAAGCCTCTTTGCTCGTTATATGTACACGTCATTGTGTAACTAGTATTCATACAGTTGTCTACCACCACTGTACACCTTAATCCGGATAATCGTCAACCGCATTTTGTATAAAAAAGATACACTACGTTGTGTATCATATTCTTCGACATTGAAGAACCTACCCGTTACCTCATGTACATCCTTGTACTTGTTTGGCGCCATCGCCAGGCCCTCCCGACATCAGCGTCGAGACCACCTTTGTCCATACAAAAAAGCCTAGGAGGCGAGAATCGTCACACTAGACTTGTAAACCAGCCACTTTCGCCTCGAAATGGTTGGTTTTTCAAAGTTTCCAGGAAAATGACCTGACTTAAGACTGAACATCCAGTCTATCACAGTGGCGGGACCGCGTTGGATTTGCACCAAACTTCCATTACCTGAAACTTTTGTATTGTGGTATGACGTGAATGGGTACCATTCGAAATCATTATAGCATATAGAAATGGGATGGCAATATATAAATTTTGTAACGTTCGTCGCCACCCCATAAATTAGCATAGTGTACACCAGTAGTCGGGTAGTTTCAAAGACAACAAAAAAAGATCTATTTCAAAGGGTATAATATAGGGCAATCACGAGAGACATGACTGAATTGTTATAGTTTGAATCCTTACCTTTTCTTTCAAAATATTCTCATGAATCTGTCGATTCTAAATTTGATTTGCGTCCCATTCATATAACATTTTCCTGTCTTCGACTCTTTCCGAAACCAAGGAGCGTATACCCCGAAGCGTGAAAATATTGTTATCTGATGAAAGAGTCCTTCTTGTACTAGCTTACACTTCGTTTTTAATTATTGAATACATCTTTACGTCCTGGTGCTCACTTTTGGTGTATAAATGTTTGCGTAATAACCCTTCAAAAGTCATTCCTGATTTCTCCATTACCCTCGCTGATCCAATGTTGTTGGGATGGCATCTAGCTTCAATTCTTACTAGATTCATATCCATGAATCCAAAATCAATGATCCTGCTTACAACTTCAGACATTATTCCTTTATTCCAAAAATCTCTTGAAAGAGCTATCCCAATTCTGCTCTTGAATGTATAAGATTCCAATATACAAAACCACAAGTTCCAATTAATTTATTTGTTTTCTTATCTTCAATCCCCCAAGGAGCCACTTCATTGTTACTATATGCCTTTAATACAAATTCAATAAATCCTCTTGTATCATCCAATGATTTATGGGTGTACCATGTTGTATACTCTGAAACCTCTTCATCTGAACAGTAGTTATACATATCGGATAAATCCTCAATTTTAAGTTTTCTTAGCATTATTCTATCCGTCTCCAACGCAGAGAGATTGCCAAATATGTCTTCTATCTTCAATGAAATCACCCTCTATACTATGAATTGCATGTCTTTCATATAATGTTCCCGCATTCACCGAAATGCCTCTCCCGGACCAAGGTCCGCTTGGCGGCCCGGAGCGTTGAATGCGATGTTATGTGTTGTAATTACCTTCTTCGAATCACCTACACTTTATTCACTTTATCCTCAAGCTCTTCATAGGCTTCTTTCAACCAGGGATGAACAACCTTTAAGGTTTCTTTCCGTTCCCATAAGTAATTGATATATGTAAATGCACCATGTGTTAATGATTTCTTTAAATTTCTATTCAATTCTTCAATATATGGAGGCTCTCCTGACTGATCCCAAGCAATCTTATCAGCAACAAATAATACTTGATCAAGTAAAGTTGCATTTGCCCGTAATGTTGTATGGCAACCAACGGCGTCTAATATTTCTTGATCTGTAATTCCAAAAATATCTCTAGCCATAACCTTTGATATCTTTTGGTGAATGATCATTGGAAATAGTTCTTCTTCAGGTAAAATATCGATCTGTAATTGTCTTGAGACATCTATACGCTCAATACTTGGGAAAACAGCACTGATATCATGCAACCAACCTGCAATTTCAGCTGCTTCGTGGTTAGCTTTAAACATTAATGCGATTCTCCTTGCTTCCGTACCAACGTCAATACAATGATCAGCTGTTTTGGGACATTTATTACTCGTTAAAAATAGATGAATATTTCTCTTCAAATCACTTGAAAACTCAATTTGTTTTGTAAGGTTCTTCAATATGGTATGCATAGCCAATTCACTCTCACTTATATTATGTTGCATAAACTTTGCTAACGTTCGGATATTCACGAACCCTCATGGCTTAAGGATCATAAGCCCCGAACCCGACGGACTTAGCCAGTGCAGGGTTGTCTGATGAATCCACTTCACCGAAAGTGCCTCAGGCAGACCAATGGAGCGGAGCGACCACTGTCGTAATGCAATGTTATCAGATGTCATTGCCTTCTTCGAAATGCCTGAAAAACTCCTTCTATCTTCATCCCCAGAATATTCCTAGATCATCGTTATCAACGGTTTTTAATTGTTTTTCAAAGTCTTTCTCCGGTGTAATATCTTCAACAAAATGCCATTTATTCTTACTGTCTCTCCAATATACTTTCCATTTGTTTAGTTCTAATCGGAATTGAGCAACGGGCAATTGTACCCATTGATCACTCTTAAATGCAATTCTTTCTTCAACTAGAGTGACGCTATCACCTCTGAACTTATAATTTAGTTTTACTTGGTTTCTTATGTGTTTTGGCACTTTCTCTTCAATGTAATCAGACATTATCTTATCAATTCTCTTTTTAGTGAATTCATCCAGCATATGTACACCTCATAACGTTTTCGTATTCACGAACCCTTACCACCTTAAGGCTCAAAGAGCCAGCCGCGATACGGTAAGGTAGTGCAGGGTTGTCCGCCTGATCTAGCTCCCCGAAATGCCTCTGGCGGACTCAGGGCCGAATGAACCTAAGTGTGAATAGGTTGTTAGGTGATGCTTCTATCATCTTCAAATTACGTACAATCTTTGTAAAATCTTTAACAAGAAGCCTATCATGATCATCATTACATTGACCTTTTAGTCATCCTCGCAAATCTAGGGCCTGCTTGAAACCCTGCTTTACTATAAAGTATTTCTGCATAATTACCTACAGTAACGCATAATTTTACAACCTCTGTGTAAGAGTTCGCACTTTCTTTTATGTAATTTAGCATGAAGTCTGCAATTCCCTTGCTCCTATATTGAGGAACAACACATAATTCTCCGATTTCTGCAAATCCTAATGGCATGTTTTCACTGATACCAGCTATACACAGTCCAACGATTTCTTGGTTCTGTTCATTTACGACATATATCGAAAGATTCCTATGTTTGTAAACTTGCAAAAGATACGATATATCCTCCATTATCTTCTCATCATTCGGAACACCAAAGATCTCGTAGTCAATCCCTCCACGGTATCCTTCCTTCATTACCTCTTTAATTTTTGTTATGTCAAAAGAATCGTCCAACCTATAAAGAGACAATCCATTTGGAATAACCGGCTTTTTACTTGCACCCGTAGGACAGCACATTACCTGTCGATTTACATTTACTTTATAACCTAATGACACCAGTATATCTACATCATCTTGCAGAACTCCGTTGATATTTCTTATATCTTTGCAACAATTTAATAATATCCTCCACATTTGTTGTCGATCAGAAAATGGAGGGATTATAAAAGGAAACATTACGGTATCATTAATCTTTACCACCCCTCCAATCCTATCATCGTCAGACATTATCCAAAAACATTGATCTGTAAACTTCGTATCATTCAAGCGAGTATTCCAGTCATACCACATCTCAATATCGGAGTTAGAATATATAACTTGATAAACTGCAAATAAATTTTTATCTGCCTGCTCTAATCTATATTGTTTCAAAAAGTTATCCCTCACAAATTCAATTTTTTTTTACGGAAGTTTCACCTAACGTTTCCGCCTGCTTCGATAATCTATACAAAAATCCTTGCAATAAATCCATATTCCTTTGTTTTCAGGTTAATTATCCTTGTTCTTAAATCGTTCTTAGAAATAAAAACTGGCTCTCCAACTCTATCAATACAATAAGCTATTGGTATTGAAATACCGCAGTTTCTATATGAGCCATCTGCATGACTTGTACCCAGTATCATTGTATTATATTTAACCGCGATTCTCTTGGCCTCAGAAATCCACTCATTAAATTGCTCTTCACTGAACATACCTACACCTATCGGATGTGCAATATAAGTTAAACTTGTATCATATTCTTCTAATCCAAGTAATCCTTGCAATAATTCTACACATAACAAATAGCCGATCTTAGAACCATTAACCTCAACTGCAGAAGGAGTATATAAACGAACATTCATGGGTGACTTTGCACGTTCTAAAATAATCTCGCCATGCTGATTAATTATTAATGCTCTATCTTTGTTGTTGTCTCTATAGCCCGTAATTATCATTTTCTTATATTTATTTGCTAACGCACATGCTCTAACTACATTATCTTTATCTGTGATGTAACCCTCAGGAAATAACACTGTATCAAAATCATAATCTAAAGCTAGTTCAGTTTGAAGTTGTTCAAGATTTCCTTCATGGTTTGGCTGAGAGATAAGGATTTTCATAGATTGTTCCCTCTTTCCAATAAATTTTTGCAGGGATTTCATATAACGTCGCTCATTCCTGACGCCTAAGCAGCTTAAGGACCAGAGGTCCGGGTGGCTTCTGACACTTAGCCGGTTGGATGTGTCGCCTTGACTCGACTTCTCCGAAAATCCTCTTGGCGACCAAGGAGCGAATGCGACGATGTAGGAATGATTTGTTAGCTGATACCATTGCCTTCTTCGAGTAGGCTTTCCCATATTCTTGTCGAGTTTTTTAATCTTTTCTCTTCAAATCTTAATTTATAAATATCTGGCATCGATGTGGACTCCCAAAAATTAAATCCATATTGTTTATCAAAGTGATTCATCATTAACGTCATAATATCTCCATGAGTTCCAATTACGATCTTCTTACCTTCGTATGTTTCTAATATGTCTTCCATAACTTTCACAGATCGTTTCTGTGCTATTAAGCTAGATTCCCCTTGTGGAAATGCATAATGAATGTCTGCATATACTTGGCACTTAGCTTCTTTGAAAGATATTGACGAGAATTTACCAATGTTTCTTTCTCTTAAATCTTCTTCAATTTTGATATCTTTCAAATACTCAATTGCCGTTGGACGAATGGTTTCTATTGATCTTTCATAAGGACTTGATATGAAATAATCAATTTCTTCTGTTTTTAATATGTCCTTTATGGTTAATGCATCAGCCATTCCTTTTTCTGATAAGCTTCTACTACTTTCCGTACCTTCAACATAAATAGACTCAGCATGCCTTACAAAGTATATAAAGGTTGTCACTTCTATGTCACCGCTTTCTTATATCAGTATTGCAATGGTTTCAGCTAATATTCCCGCATTACCGACGTTCAAACTGCTTAAGGACCCTAGGTCCGGGTGGCTCTGCCACTCAGTTGGTTGGATGTGTCGCCTGAATTATCTTCTACGATACTTCCTCCTGGTGACCAAGGGAGCGTAGCGACCGCTGTGGTAGCTGATGTTGATGACTTCTTTGAATTAACTATCAGAATTTATCTCTTTCTCAAAACAAATGATTGAAAGTCTGTATTCACACCAACCATTGGAACCACTTCAAAATTCATTACATCAAAATATTCTTTAACTTTCACTTCAATATCTTCATTTTTATAAAATGAGAAAAACCGGTTAGGTTTATATGGATCTTCTTCCCAGACTCCTTCGCTATCATAACCCCCATATAGACCTAAGTAAAAAAATCCACCTGGCTTCAATACAGTCTTAATATTATTTAAAACAATATCCAACCTTCTCTTAGGCACATGAAGTAATGCGTTCATTGACCAAATTGCATCAAACGAGGCCTCTTCAAACTTCAATGAGTAAAAATCCATCACTTGGGCCTTTAACCCTCTGTTGAGACATGATTTGATCATTTCTGGGCTCATATCAATACTAAGCACATCGAAACCATTTGACTTTAAATACTGACTATGTTGACCCGAACCTGCACCAATATCAAGGAGCTTTAAACCAACTATGTTACTAAAATGGGAGATAAATCGGTTTAATTCATTGAGCTTCCAACTTTGAATCTCAAACTTATCTCTTAATTCTGCATTAGCATTATAGCTTTCTATTAATGTGTTTTTAATTTCTACATCCATATGGACAACTCCTTGGATTTTTTTAAAATAGTTTTCATCAATTTCAGCTAACGTACCCGCATTACCGACGTCAAACTGCTTAAGGACCCTAAGTCCGGGTGGCTCTGCCACTTAGTTTTGGATGTGTCACCTGAGTTATCTTCTACGATACTTCCTCCTGGTGACCAAGAGAGCGTAGCGACCGCTGTGCTAATGCAATGTTAGCTGATGCTGTCAGACATCAATGAGTTAACTTCCAAAAATTCTTTAGTTCTCTCAGTGTACTGCTCCCATAAATAATCTTTGTTTTCAATAATTAATTTGGGAATCTCCCATTCTTCAATCAATGATTTAATGAATTCTTGATTCGGTTTCCAATCTCTCTCAGCTTCATCTAATCCTTCTTGAGTATGTAAAGAAGGTATCCATTCTACACCTCTTATCTTACCAATCATTTCCCAGTTTCTTCTAACGTCTAATTGATAGATATAAATGAGAATAGGGTTCAATCTACTTAATATATCTACTAAAAGGTTAAATAGTGCTTTTATTTTAAGCCTGTCCATTCCCATGTTATATGCAAAACTTAATGTGTCTTGAAATAATATACTTTCGATAATAATAACTTCCGATTCATTCTTATGTAATTCTACAAATCTATTAAACAATTCAACAACACGATTAAAATAATATTCTGCCTCACTATGATCTTTAAAGGTTATGAATTTACAATCATAGATGAATAGTGGGTGCTTTTCAGTTAATTCATGATAAAAAATGTTCTTTATTTCTTGTTTAGTCAACTCTTTAGAAATCATTTCCGAAAGTGTTGACTTACCAGAACCTGGTATACCGTCTACTATGATTAACTTGTGAGGGTGGTTCATATATTTCTCCTTTATCTGACGATTTCACCTAACGTTTGCGTGTTTCCGACATCCCTCCCCCTTAGATAGCTCTTAAATTAGGGGAAGGGATGTGTCTGCCTGAATCCTCTTCTTCGTTACGCCTCTGGCAGACCAAGGGGCATAAGTCCCGCAGTGGGAAACGGTGTTATACTATGACTTGGCCATCTATGAATTACTCACCAGAAGGGTATAATAGAAATCTTCCGCAACTACAAATGACTTTCCAAATATCATTATTTTCTTATCATTGTTCTTCTTGTTACATGGTAAAAGTGAAACTGATAATTCATTACTTTCAAGAACCTCTTTGTATTTATCTATCAATCTTTTAGGCCCACTCGCAAATAACCCAGAATCACCTTTTAAAATTTGTTCTACAGATCCATTAATAAATTGATTAATGTCGATCCAACCTTCAGTAAATGAGATATGTTTGTCCAGTATTTCTCCAATAAGTTCCTTTCTATTTGTTATAGTGCCTTTAAAATATAGCTCGTAATGTTGCTCTAAAAACTCCCATAACAAAATATGTTTATCAAACTCATTAATATCTTCAATAAAATCATAACTCAATTTATAATTTTCTACAGCTTTAGCAACTACCTTCCATATTTGAACTATAGTCGACGAATCATAATAAAATACGGTAAATGTAAACTCGATATCATCATCTATTTCAGTAATTTGTGTAGGTCTTATGTATACATCGTCTTTGAATATTGCGTTTTGAAAATATCTTTTAAATCTATCCTGCATAGTTATTACCTACTTCCATTTGCCAAGTTTTCGTATAACGTATAGAGTATTTAAGACGCCGAGAGCCCTAAATGAACGAATATGAACGGGTCAAAGACTTGGACTCGCAGGTGTGTCCCTGATTAATCTTCTTGTATTACTTCTATGGACCAAGGGCTTTAGCCCGCAGCGTGAAAACTTTGTTAGATAAGTTACATTGATTTTGCCTTAATTAATATAAAAGATGGTCTCTTTCTTTCATTTATTAATTTGGGCATCTTCTCAAGACCCTCTGGAATTGATTCAGGTTCAACAATTTCTTGAACAACTAGCCCATTTTGTACCAATACATTAAGTAAAGTCGAGAGTTTTCTGTGGTATTTTATTACTCCATCGACTCCCCAAAACTGTGTTCTAAGTCCTTCTTCTCCATAATTATCAATAGGCCAATGAAGTATATTGTTATTGGAATCTTTAATCCATCCTTCTTTACTCTTATTTGACAATACAATAGGATGCTCTGTAGAAAATACCAAGTAACCATTTGGTTTAATCCATTTTGCAATCCTACTAATTAATAAATTATAATCCTCAATATAATGAAAGGCTAATGAACTGACTACCAAATCAAATTCATTATTATTGAAATCAATTTCTTCCATGGAATTATGGAGATAATGAATTTGAGTACGTTTTCTTGCCATATCTAACATCTTCTCTGAAATATCCACACCTGTAACATGAGTTGCTCCGTTATCGATAATGTAATTTGCCTGTTCACCAAAGCCGCATCCCAAATCTAGTACTTGTAAATCCTTAAGGACTGGAAATAATTTTCTTATTGCAGGTTGTTCAATAAAGTCATTGTAGGTGATTCTCGTTTCTCTTAAGTTCTTATACATCATAAAGAACTCTGGGTCGTCATAAAGATTCTGCTTCATGTTATACCTCCACAATTATCTTCGTAATTTCATCTAACGTTCGCGCATTACCGACGTTCAATCGGCTTAAGGACCGTAGGTCCGGGCTGCTCTGCCACTTAGCCGGTTGAATGTGTCACCTGAATTCACTTCTTCGAAACTCTACTAAATAGCCTACAATATCTTTGTTCTTATTTGTCTTTCTATCTTTAAAATTCCAGATAAAATGGTTGTGAATCAGATCTTAAACAATATTCTATTCGTTGCCTAAAATTCTTCCATGTCACCTTACTTAGCCCTTCCTCTATAGAGAAATATCTGGTTTCTAAACTCTCATTCGTTATTGTTAATTGTCCTCCAATTGGTTTGGCTAAAAATAAAGTATTTACTATTGAACTTTCAACATTCTGAAATATCCCACAAAATCTTATTATTTCTATATCGATTCCTGATTCCTCTTTAGTTTCTCTAATAGCTGCACTTTGTAATGACTCTCCTACTTCAACCTGCCCACCTGGCATTTCCCATCCTCTTCTCGGTCCTTTAATCAGTAGTATTTGATTTTGGTCATTGATTACGATTGCAGCTGCTGAAACAATGTGTTTAGGTGGATTCACTCAACTACTCCTTTCGTATGATTATTCACTTCAATGAAATCACTCACATATATTTACTTATAGTGTACTTTACACAGGTTTCATCTAACGTTGCGCATTCCAGACGTTCAAGCGGCTTAAGGCACGTAGGTGCCGGGTCGTCAGACTTAGCCGGTTGGATGTGTTGCCTGATTATACTTCTTGGAGATTCTCTCCTTAGCGATCAAGGGCGAATGCCCGCAGTAGGAATGCGATGTTAGACGAGGTTCATGCCTTCTTTGAATGATCCTACACAATGTGTTTATTTCAAGTTCCCCTGTCCTTAATTTTCAATACACTCTAACTGTATTGGCGTATTACTATATACGTGTTTTTACAAAAGGGTACCCATGTTTTCCATACTGCCTCAAAACCACTAATTAATATTTTTCGGTTATAGCATGTTTCGTTGCAGTTAATTGTGTGTTCCAAAGAGTCTGCTAAGTAAAAGTATTCTTTATCATAACCAACCACTGGTACAAAGTGTAAATATCTCTTGTCAGGAAAAACCCTTATAAATACGCTCTCCCTCACCTCTTATCACACTTCCAGCAACTAATACAAAAATAGAATCTTTAAAATGGTTTCTAATGAATTCTTCAGCTGCTTCAATATGATTCATTTTGTTATCTCCTTTGATTTTTCTTATCTAAACCCATATCTGCATTAATTTCACCTAACGTTGCGTATTTCTTACGTCCACACGGCTTAAGGGCTTAAGGACCGAAGGTCCGGATGGCTCTGCCACTTAGCCGGTTGGATGTGTCACCTGATTCCACTTCTCTGGCATACCTCTTGGCGACCAAGGAGCGTTAGCGACGAAGCAGAAATGTAATGTTATAAGATGTCCCGCCTTCAAAGCGAAGCTATACTTGTTGATTTAATATTCTATGATCTTTTTATTGATAGTTTATAATTGACTTACAAAGGTTTTTTACCACATGCAATAATAAAGTTCATCATCGCATACGCGTCAGAAGAATTATTGATTGCCTCAGAAGCTTGTTTTAATTGTTCAAATTCATCTGAAGTAATCACACCATTTCTATAAAAATGCACAAAACGATTAATATCAAATTGTCGTTTAAATCCATCAATCCCATGCACATCGCTATGTTGAATTACTGAATCAATATCTATATCTATATATCCACTCTTTAATAAGAGGCGTGGTAAACTTCTACCTATTAATCGATTTCCACCTTTTTGTGCAACATAATCCGAGATTTTCTTTAAAATGTTATGTAGTAATGGGATTTCTGGGTTTACCGTACCAAAAACCCCATCGTCATTATCAATGATTACTAATCTCCCACCAGGCTTTAGTACTCGATATATCTCTCGTGCCGCCTCAAGTGGATTATTTAAATGGAGAAAAATTAATCTTGCTATTACAAAATCAAATGAATTATCTGGTAGATCAGTATTATAAATCGATGATTCTACAAATTTTATTCGTTCAGAAGAAACGTCTTTTAGTAATTTTTTGGCTTGTTCTTGTAATGTATTGTCTATTTCGAGAGAGGTAATATGACTGTCTGGTAAGCTATTAAGTAATTGCTCAGTTACATATCCAGGTCCGCTACCAACTTCTAATACGCTCATACCATTTTGTAATCCATACCACTTTAAGGTTCGGAACTCTTTATCCCAACTCATAGTTACTTGTACTCTTAATCGCTCTACTTCCTCTTGAAAACCTAAGATAGCACTTTGGATATTGTAAGTTGAACGCTGGTCTTTCATACGGTTCCTCCAAATCTTGTTTTTGGTTGCGGGGATTTCTTTAACGTTTGGCATTCCTGACGTTCAAGCAGCATAAGTGACCGAAGGAAACGGGTCGTCAGACTTAGCTGGTTGGATGTGTTGCCTGAATATGCTTCTCCGAAACCCATCCTGGCGACCAAGGAACATCAGCGATGCCGTAGAATGTAATGTTATCAGATGTCGTGGTCACCTTTGAGTAACCTTCAAAAAAGTTCTAAGGGTCTTCAACTATAGGTGTTATCTTCACTTCATTGGGATTGCCTAAGACATATTCTTTGATAAAATATATATTTTTCTCATACCTATCGGTAATTTTTGTATCTCCAGAGACAATTTCAAATGTGTCTGCTTTCTCTTGATTTATTATTCCACACATAATAAGATACCCATCTATGATGGCATATTGTAATCCTTTATTGTGTTAACTATCTTTAAATTTGAATACTAATTTCCCTGTGAAATGTACTTTGTATTTATTTTTATGTTCTTCATAAACTATATAACTGTTAGATTCACCCGTATTTTTATACTCATATGAATACAAAAAAACAAGATACTTACCAATTTTTTTGTCTTGTTGAATTTGTATATTTGAAACATTTTTCTTACCTTCGGCACTTTTATATATCCGACTGATAATATCATTCGGTAATTCTTCAACTTTATAAGTTTTATTTATGTTGTAATAAAATACTGCAATAAAGATACCTAGAATTATAAACAGTGATCCCACTATCACTCTTGGCTTAATAGGCATTTTTATCTCCTTAGGTTTTTAAAATGTCATACCTCGATTTCCGATAACGTTGTGCATTCCTGACGTTCCAGCAGCTTAAGTGACCGTAAGGAACGGGTCGTCAGACTTAGCTGGTTGGATGTATCGCCTGAATATACTTCTTGGAAATCCTTCTTAGCGATCAAGAGCGAATGCCCTCAGTAAGAATGTTGTGTTAGGCGAAGGTACCTTGAGCTACTTACATTCATTTTATTATCAGTTTTATAAATTCTTCTTCAAACATCTTCAATACCCGTTCTTTATTCATTTGTTCTTTAAATTTATACCATTGTTCTAATAGTTCTCGGTCATCTGATACTGTATCCTTAAATCTTCTAAATACTCCTTTACCTCCACTAAGTGCACGTTCAATAGACCTCTTCATCTTCTGATCTTGAATAGTTTCGGTGAACTTCTCCATATCCTCAAAAGATTGCCTGGACTCAATCTTCGGAACTCTGATATAACGTTCACCAAATTCTTCTTCTATACACTCAGCAAGTACAGGATCTACTTCAATATCATCACCTAACATTCCAACTTCTCCTGTATGTTTATCAAAGAAATAAGAGATCTTAATACTGGTATTTTCACTCGCAAAAACGAGTTCGTCAAACTGAGTTTGTGTTAACTTGATAAGTTCTAGCTCCACAGATACCACCTACTCACATAATATTTCACTGTACTTTCGCCAAACGCATTTGTGTTCACGACCATTCCCCTTAGATAGCTCATATCTTAGGGAAATGGTTGTGTCCAGCTGATTCTTCTTCCTTACCTATGTAATCTCATCTCCGAGACTTCCTCAATACTTCTGCCCGGACCAAGGAGCACTAGCGACGATGCTTGAACACTTTGTTAGGCGATGCCATTGCCTTGATTATTCTGAATTATAAATTAATTCATCAATTTTACTTGGTATTTCTGCTGTTCCATTTGATTTATTACTCATGACATGTGCTCTAATACTACTCTTGACATATACTGAAGAGACCATCATTGCACCTGGTTCACCACCCATAACATAATACTTAAATATTTCGTCACCAATAATAGTCATCCAAACGCCGTAACCATAATTCTGGAAATCATCTATTTCGACTTGTGGCGATAACATTCTTATGGTTGTTTCCTCCTTTAATAATTTATGACCCATAAGTCCTGACCAGAAGTTATTTAAATCATAAGTTGTAGTATATGCCCCTCCATCCGCTCCACCGATGATAGGCACTGAATATATATTCGTTCTCCATTCTTTGCTCTTTTGATCCTCAATGTATCCTATTGCTGTTCGATTAGGTAACTGATCCATTCGGAAGTATCCAGAATTTTTCATATTACACACATCTAAAATATTTCTTTGGATATATGTTATAAAATTCATACCACTTATTTGCTCAACAATTAGGCCAAGCAGAATAAATCCAGCATTACAGTATGAGAATCGTTCGCCAGGTTGAAACTTCATTTCTTTTTCTTGAAACAAGGGCAAAAAGTCTTTAGAAGTAAACACCCGATACATCGGATAATTCTCCCATAACTTTTCATAATCCGTCATGAATTCTTCATCAAAGTAGTCAGGTATACCCGAAGTGTGGGTGAGTAAATGATGGATTGTAATATCACTACTGAATATTGGAAATGAAATATCTATGCACTCTTTAATTAATGTGTCAAAAGTAATAAATCCTCGTTCCACAAGTTGGCATATCGCTACTGCTGTAAATATTTTAGAACCTGAAGCCACTGTGAATCTGGTGTCCATTGTGTTTTTAATTAACTCTCTTCGATCTGCATAATCGTAGCTAGATTTAAAAAGATCATTTCCATCCCTCTTTATTAATATTGAACCTGAGAATTTAGAGATTGCTGTTTCAACATCTAGTAATTTTTCTAATTCTTTTGAAATTATCATTTGAAGTTTCCTTTCTATGTTTAAAGGTGGTTTCGCCTAACGTTCGCGCATTACCGACGTCCAATCGGCTTAAGGACCGCAGGTTCGGGTGGCTCTGCCACTTAGCCGGTTGGATGTGTCACCTGAATTAACTTTCGAAACTTCCTCCTGGTGACCAAGGGAGCGTAGCGACCGCTGTGGTAATCCAATGTTAGGTGATGTATTCGTGTCTTCCTCGAATTATCCATCTAAAAATCCCTGAATCTATAGGTCCTTATATACGAATTCTCTGTACTTGATGTATCCATTCTTCTCGTAAAAATTCTTAGCAATACCATTGTTAGACCAATAATCTAATGACCTATTGGTTTTACTTTCTCTATATGTTTTCATTAATTCCATTAGAGGTATTGAATTTAAATGATATGAAAGATGAAGGAAGAAATATTAGAACAGTTACAACATCAGTAAACAACGGGAATTCATTATCAACATAATTAGGCCAAAAATTAATTACACCTATTAATGGAAATATAAGAGATATTACAATCCATATTCTGTATAAAGTCGTCAAATTATTAATCACCCGCAAAAATATTTAGGTTACAACATTGTGGCATCAATATTCTGTAATTCTTGATTGAGTTAATTTTTATGTTCGTGCTCTTTAGTTTGTTGGATTTGCATACCACAGCTCCCTGAGCGGCTATGATTGTTTATATTATGTTTCATACGAATATTTCATCTAACGTACCCGCATTCCTGACGTCCGAGCGGCTTAAGGCACGTAGTGCCGGGTCGTCAGACTTAGCCGGTTGGATGTGTCGCCTGTATTACCTTCTCTGAAATCCCTCTCGGCGACCGAGGAGCGAACGCGACGATGTAGGAATGCTTTGTTATAGGATGTCAGCGCCTTCTTCGAAATATCAACATCATTTACTTTTAACTATCGTATCGTTCGGTTCAAGTAAAATATTTCTTGAAATTATTTACTTGATACTTCTTCATGATTAATATCTTCAATGATTTCTTTAGTATCATCTTCTTTTACCACCATTACTTCCACATCTTTAATCGGACTAATTGCATACCAAAACCTCTTGCCCTCTTCAACATTAATGATTTTTGCAGGTTCATCACCTGCATATACTTCGCTAATTGCATTGCCACTTATTGTACCTGAATATATAAAAGGTGTTTGATTCATTGAAGACCATTTAACTGGGGAATTCCATTCAGCCCCTCTTGTTTGTCTCCATTGCCATTGATTATCCTCTTTCTCAAAGTAAGCTATAAACATCTGTTCTCCACGTTCATTATTTTCTTTGAAAACTGCCAATGCATCATTTTGATGTGCCACATCAAACTCCTTGTGAACGAGCTTATAGAAATAATCATCTTCACCAATATGCATATTCTCCATTTTTTCATGAAAGAAAGTTTCAAATGTTTGTTGTTGTGAACAACCAACAATTAAAAATAACAAAAAGGCTGATATTACTAAATATATAAATTTCAATTTCAATTCTCCCCCTTATCAATTAATCGTTAAAATTTTCTGAGGTTGTAGCAGCTTTTTATCCGTTATTCTATTCAGCAAAGGATTAACTAAGTTTTAATTTTTTTTTTTATTTCTTGTGCTGATTTCCTATAACGGATTTGTGTTCAAGACGACCATTCCCCTTAGATAGCTCTTATCTTAGGGGAATGGTTGTGTCCGGCCGATTCTTCTTCCTTGCTTATGTAATCTCATCTTTGAGTCTTCTTCAATACCTCTGTCGGGCCAAGGAGCGCTAGCGACAATGCTTGCACACGTTGTTAAGCGATGGGATCTTGTGACACTTTCATATGCTACTTGAGATCCCTCCTTGTTCAATTCTCTTATTTCTTATTCTTTACTTTACTTATGTTTACCTGCCCTTAGGCACTTTTCTTTTTTATAGCCGCAGCCTCTTCTTCGAAATCCCTCGATTAATTTCTTGTCTCTCTTAACAAGGAGTATCATGTACCAGATTCCTTGTGTTATTGCTGTTGTTTTCTTTCCTCTCACTTATCTTTTTCGATCTTTATCAAACTTCATCCTGTCGCTTAACGTTCACGCATTACCGACGTCCAAACTGCTTAAGGACCGTAGGACTTAGCTGGTTGGATGTGTCACCGGAATTAACTTCTACGAAACTTCTTCCGGGTGACCAAGGGAGCGTAGCGACCGCTGTGGTAATGTAATGTTAACTGATGCTCCTTCTTCTTCGATTTACCCAACAAAATTACTTGTTCTGTTTTTTACGTGTTTCCTTCTTTAACGATCTTACCGATTCAAGCGACTTGTCTCATGGCTGACCCCAATAATACTAATATCTCTGCTCTTGCAGATGCTGAGAAACGCATTCCAAATTTTTGCCTGAGTAAAATAGCATCGAGCATGGTAGGTTCTTTTGGGTTCCCGAATCGTTTATTTATGGGCAAGTTAGAATAGCTCATTCAACCACTCTGCGAATCGTTCTTTTTCCTCGAACTGCGGATAATGAGCCGACTCTTCAAATACAACAAAATCTTTTACTGGTGCCTCAAGTACATCAAAATAATCTCGTGCCGCATTCACAGTTGTCATATAATCATATTTTCCCATAACAAAATAAGTAGGAATATCCAGGTGGTCAACAATGTTGGGTAAATGGTTTGCTAATACTTCTCTCATCAAGATGTCTTGTGAACCTAGAACCCCCTTATAAAAGCGAATCACATCCAGCCCATTGTATTCAGGATTTAGAAAAAACCCTAAATTATAATCCCTATTTTCGTTGATGAGCCTAGCTGCGCCACCATATTTTTGAAGTAGAATTCTAGGTGTAAACCCCTCTCCTCGCTCAATCGAGTCTCGAAGAAGCTCTAAGCTTTTCACGTCCTCTAAATTACTAGCTTGTTTCGCCTGTTCCATCGTATATTCCAAGCTTTCCGACTCACTCTGAACCGTATCTGCCATTTGTCCAATTCCTATATAAGCATTAAATTTATCAGGTGCCTTAGCCGCAGCCTTCATCCCTATATATGTACCAAATGAATGACCAATCAACACAACCTTATCTTGTCCTAACTCCTCAGTAACATAATCCGTTAATGCCAACAAATCATCTACTAGCAAATCTGTTGTCAAATTCGAATAATTCGCAAAGAAATGATAGGACTTCCCGCTCCCACGTTGATCATAATGCACAACAGTAAAATGTTGCTCAAGCTCCTGCTGATACTTCCTCACGTAAGGAATCTCGGAGCAGCCAGGTCCACCGTGCACAAAAATAATGATTGGATTGTTCCGATCAACTCCCCTAATCATGACCTCATGTCCTTCACCGTTGAGCTTAACCTGTCCTAACGTACTGATGCTGTTCTCACCTTTAATTTCAGGTGTCCATGTGGGAAATATCAAAGCTAGTATAGCTATTAAAACGATAATAAGCATGGTGCGTTTGAATATTTTAACTAATTTTCTACGCATGTGATGGCTCCTCAAAGGGATATAGTTTTACAATATTTCTATTAAAGGTAACGGAAACTTTCCGTATCAATATTTCGTACTATTGTTCTTGGCACTACCAAATCTATTATATTTTTCAAAAGGAGTTTCAGTTAACGTATCGCATTACTGACGTTCAAGCGGCTTAAGGACCATAGGTCTGGGTCGTCAGACTTAGCCGGTTGAATGTGTCGTCTGAATTAACTTCACTGAAATTCCCCTTGGCGACCGAGGAGCGCAGGCGACGATGTAGGAATGTTTTGTTAGACGAAGGATCACACTTCCTTGAATAAACTATCAAAATACTCTCTATGATAATTCACTATCCAATCATTATATTTAACGTAGAGATGTCTTATTTGTTCTTTAGAAATAGAATAAATGATACACCCTCTATCATCATACATATTAAATACAATTTCCTTATTCTCACTAATGAAATATACCCTTTGACCTATAGATGGTTTTCTCCCCTGCTCATAGTGACTAATTCCTTCAAGTATTTCTTTGTATCGAAAAGATGAAACTAGTCCCTCAGAGACTTTGACCTGATATTCATGTTTAATTTCTATTTTATTCCCTTCATCATCCTCGTCCTCATCTAACTCAAATAATGTTTCCTCTTCCATCCTTTTTCCATTCAATAGTTCGTAAATATATTCAGGTGTTGTATTTCCAAACATAGGATCTTCTTTGTTGCCCCAATCTTTGATAAGAACATAAATAAAATCACTTTGGTTAAATGTTTCTTCAAATATTGCTACCACTCTTTTGTTTACTTGTTTAATTCTTCGATTCGATCCATTACGGAATGGTTCTCCCAACTCAAATCTAACATGTATATCACTTCCGATATCCGGAAAATTATTATCAAAATATTCAATAATTTCTCGTATCATTTTGCCTCCTGTATTTCTTGATTTATTCCTTCTTGTGATCTTTCGTCTAACGTTTTCGTGTTCACGGCGCCGAGAGGCTTAAGGTCGCGCAGCGACCGGGTCCGACAGGACTTAGCCTCGCAGGTGTGTCCGCCTGATTCATCTTCCCCGAATTCCATCTGGCGGACCGAGGGACCGCGGACCCGAAGCGTGAATATATTGTTAGACGGAGTACATTGAATAGCTAAATATTATATGGTGGTGCTTCTGGTTTATTTTCCATGTCTTCCTCTAACTGCGATAATTGTTCGTCTTTAAGGTCATCTTCAAATTTATGAGCAATATATTTTGACAATTCTATTGGACCAACAAACTTTTGTATACCTGGAGCAATTAGAAATACTACTCCCTCACCAATGCGTTCTTTCCAAAGCTCTGGTTCAGAAGAAATTCTTACAATTGCATTTTGAACTCCATAAAAAGAACAATATAAGTTTAAGTTATTGTTATCTGCTATTAAAGCTATAACATGACCACCTGGCCAATTTAGGATTTGTTTTAACGAGTCTTCCGTTCCTCCTAAAAATCCACTTCCATGAAGTTTTAATTGCTGTCTTTCATTTAGGCTCTTTGTCCACATAAAAGTTCTCAACAAACTTGCAGAGGAACTAATAGTGAAATCGTCTGCGAGAAATAATGCTCCTATACCTAGAGCAATTTTTGCTAGAAATCTATCACCATAATGAGTTTTAATCATTACAGATAACTTATGCTGCTGTCCCGATAGTGATCTTAGTGTTTCGTGCAATTGCGATAATTCTTCAGGAATATCTGAAAATCTCCCTCCAAGCGGAGTTGGACCATTACCTAAATTTTCTTAAATTGTTCAACAAAAGAAAAAATAATAGTCTTATGCCATGCTGGATTATTTGAACGAACAAATAGAAATGAAAAACCTGGGTCAACGTCTTTTTGTTTTGCATATGTAGGAATACCTACCATAGGCGATATATCGTCGATTTCAGGATATGGTTCATGAAAATGATAGATAGTGTCTCCAGTCGGGCCTAACCACATTTCGCAGATCTTATCACCAAATTTGATATCGTCTAGAATACCAAAATATGAAAGTGGCAATATCGGGTGTCTACTTATATCAGCATATTTAGCTATCTCTGACGACTTAACATTTGAAGTAAGCCAATTCTTAATAAAGGGACCGTCAATATACGCACCACATAGATTGTTACATCTCTTACATACTCTATCTAAAGAAAAAGGATTGGTCGGAAATAAATTCCCCCCTATTGCTTTTGGAATTACGTGTTCTTGTGTCATTTCGTCAGTATCTTTTTCTTTATTGCAATAAACGCAAATAGCCAACTTGATAACCCCCTCAAAAATAATAAATAGATCGTATTTCGTCTAACGTTCGCGCATTACCGACGTCCAAACTGCTTAAGGACCGTAGGTCCGGGTGGCTTCGCCACTTAGCTGGTTGGATGTGTCACCTGAAATCACTTCGACGAGACTTCCTCTTGGTGACCAAGGGAGCGTAGCGACCGCCGTGGTAATATACTGTTAGATAAAGTTATTGACTTCTGTGAATTTCCCCGCAATTATCTCTAATTCTTTAGTTATACGAATTATAAATTTAGTTAGTCTGTATCTGTGTCTTTATTGATCACGACATCAATTCTTATTCCTACTTTTTTTATCACTTTATGATGAATCTGAAGTCCACAAATGATAAACCTTCATTCTCAATCGCTCTTAAATTAATAGATTAGCCAACAACTAAAAACAATAATAGTAAATAAAATAGAAACGATCAATGAAGCTAATTGAACGATATAACCTTTTGACTCTTTATTATATTTCCATTCCATGAAGGCACGATAAGCACAAATGAATGTGATCAAAAGATCAAAAATTAGATTTGGCTCATCCATTGGTGTTAAAAATATAGAAGCTATCAAAAGTATTACTAAAATAATTAAAATCCAATTATAGACTTTACCAACTTCAGTATCGCTAATTTTACGATCAGACGTTAATATTACTTTGTCCAATGCGAACTGAAGTACACAGAGTATGATCACAAATACAGCGATTGCATTCATAATTCCCCCCTTTCTTTTGAAATTTATTATTCTATAGAAAATTTTAGATCATATCTCTCAGTTCTCTTTCACTACCTTTCTCTGAACGAAGGACCATTCGATTGGGATAGCAATCTATCTCAACTAATATGGTTTTCACCGCCCTTCTCTATTTTTAAGGTTTAACATCCCCAATAATTTCATCTAACGTTTTGTATCTACGAACCCGAGAGGCTTAAAGGAGCATACGCTCCTGGGTCCGAAGGACTTGGCCTCGCAGGGTTGTGAGCTGAATCGGCTTCCCTGCCTACCTCGTCTTACGAACCAAGGGCGTAGCCCGTAGCGTAGATATGGTGTTATCTGATGGGAACGCCTTCTTCGAAATCTCTAGCATCAAATGTTCTCTTCATCATTATTATTTATTTTCTTGTTAATTGTCTTTATAATGATTTTGAACTTACTATCTTTTTTAAATCTATAAGTCTTATCAATGAATTTTATCTTTCTAGCTATATTAAAGGCTTCACTTGCAGAAACACCTTCTCTGATTTGATTTCCTTGTTCATCAAATAAACGAACATTAGTCCACATCAACTCAAGAGTTTTTGCTACTTGTTCTGCTACTCCTTTATCTTCATACTTCCAGATTACTCTATCTCTAATATGCTCCGGAAGCCATTGCACCCTGAATTTAATTAATCGTTTATAAGGCATATATTTCTCGATTCGTTTTCCGTCTCTAGCCATTCCATACACTTTTGGGTTCTCAGCCATTCCGTGACAAAATAAAATATATACCTTTGCTCCAACTCTAAGTTGATTGTCTTTTACCACATTCGCAACAACAGCATACATTGGTCGGACCTCCATGAACAAACTAAATAGTTTGTGAAGTCTTTAATAATCTTGCGTTCCTTTCAGATAACGTTTGGGTATTCACGAACCCTCACTGGCTTAAGGCGCGTGAGCGCCGGGTCCGACGGACTTAGCCAGTGCAGGGTTGTCACCTGAATCCACTTCTCCGAAATCCCCCTTGGTGACCAAGGCCGTAAGGCCCGCAGCGTGAATATGGTGTTATGTGAAGGTTCTGACTTCTATGAATTAACCACAAAATCGTTTCTTACTTGATTTATTGATTTCTTTAATGATTCACTTGTTTTTACCTCAATTACTACAGATAAATCATGGTCATATGCAAATTGGAGCCTATCATTTATTGGAATGGTACCGGTATATAGCTCCTGATGATCAGATTTACCATTGTAGTCATGAAGATGCATATGCTTTATACGATCCTTAAATCTCATGAATGTTGGTTCTTCAAAATAATTAGCCTTTGCATCGTGCCCGACATCCCAAGTAAGATTAAAATTTTCAAACGATTTTAACATTTCTAATGCATTACTGATAAAAGGTAAATGAAAATTACAAGTGTTCTCAATACACAATTCAACACCTGTTGATTCGGCGATCGTATATAAATTGGTATAAGATTCATACAACACTTGTTTAAATTCTGTTTGATATTGTTCATTAATCCATGTTTTTTGATGGGGTAACGTAAAATAAATCCCATTATTCAAATGCATATTAAGAGTTGTTATCTCAGCCATGTTTGCCCACTCAATTGTTTCTTTACATCTCTCTAGATGTCCTCTTCTTATTGAAGGATGAAATGAAGACAGATCCAATTCTTCTGGCAAATGAATAGTAAATTGGATTCCGTAATCCTTCTTAATTCTTCTGATTTCTTTATAATCTAGACTCTCAGGCATACAAATTGGTAGATTCATGTTCAATTCAATAAAATCTAGTCTTAAGTCATGACAAAGTTTTACATTCTGTTCTAGTGTGTTAAATTCTATCAAAGAAGGCATCCCTAACTTCATAGTAATTCTCTCCAATCTCAAACATAGTTTTAAGATTGATTTACATAGTTTTCAGAACTTTCACATAACGTTCGCGCATTACCGACGTCCAAACAGCTTAAGGACCGTAGGTCCGGGTGGCTATGCCACTTAGCTGGTTGGATGTGTCACCTGAATTAACTTCTATGAACTTCCTCCTAGTGACCAAAGGAGCGTAGCGACTGCTGTGATAATGCAATGTTATGTGATGCCAGTGACTTCTTTGAATAATCCTACATTTCTTAGTTCCTTAATATTTCTATATTTCCTTCCTTTAAATCTATAAATACAGGTTTTTGGACGCTATTAATTTTCTCTATTTCTATGTCTTCACTCAATTGTAATGATTCATTATTTTTGTCATTGTAGATAAGCGTCCCATCATCCTCTACGAGTCCATTACTTAAATCAGCTATAACATTAAATAAGAACATTACAAAAACAACTTTATTTCCATCTGGATACTGATATTCCATTCGGGGACCTGTATATACTGAAGACAATTTATATTCTTTAATTTCTAAACCAGTCTCTTCCTTAACTTCCCTAATCATTGTTTCTTCTATTGTCTCTCCAGCTTCCATACCACCTCCAGGTAATCCCCAATCTCCATAATCCGATCGTTTCTGTAATAGTATTCTTCCTCTATCATCTTTAATAATTGCTCCACCCGTAACAATAATATTTTTTGCCATGTTTTTGTCCTCTTATGGTTTTATTATTTGTCTTATTTCCACTGGTTTCACATAACGTTTGGCATTCCTGACGTTCAAGCGGCTTAAGGACCGCAGGTCCGGGTGGCTCCGCCACTTAGCCGATTGGATGTGTAGCCTGAATAACCCCCTTTGAAATCCTTCTTGGCGATCAAGGGCGAATGCCCGCAGTAGGAATGCGTTGTTATCAGATGTGATTGCCTTCTTCGAGTTACTCTACAACTCACTTCATTAGTTACTTCATTTCTCTTCGTTCTTTATATTTCTTTATAAAATTCTACTCTGAATGCGCCGCAATCTCTTTGATCAAAACCTAGCCTAGAGTCGGTTCTTAAATTATTTACTATTTCCTAATCTTCATGTTTCATTAGGGTAACCTAGCTTGGAACACAAACTAACTATGTATTTCAGATATTATCATATTTACATTTCTTGTTGTATTGAACTATACAAATATCCCCTTTTCATAGTTAGAGAGTGCTTAGAAAAAGGGGATGTATTTTGCGCAGAAAATGCTTATTATATACGTTAAATAAATCGAACATAAGTTATCGCTTATAGACAGGCTGTTCTAGAGTAATAGGATTCGGATTGCTGAGTACCCAATGCACTGACAGCTCACACAGTCTCGCAGGTTCAACACTACCATTTCCGTTGTGAAGTTCTTTCGCTAATGTTACTGCCTCTTGAAGTGCAGCTGCATTTAATGGTGTGCCCAAGCTAAAATAATGTATTAAAGTATTGAGCATTTTACGATATTGATTATCCCAGTTGATACCGCCATTATCTAAAATTTCGTATGACACTTTACCTGTAATACGGATAACCTCACCCTGTACGGTTTTCGCATGTCCTTTTGAAGGAATTAGTAAATTCCAGAGTTCATTATGTTGCGCCTGCCAACCCTTTGTTGTTACTGTTATTGAAGAGGCATCGTCGTGCATCTTTCGCTTCTCTACTGGAGGAACATCAAATAGCTCATATAGACGTAAAAGTGCCTCATCGGTTTGATTCAAATATTCTTTATTAAAGCCATCTCTATGAAATTCAAAGTCGCTTCCGATTCGCTTAATAAAGTCTTTCATTTCCGGCATTACTACTGTTTTAGCGTTAAGCAAAATATCGGCAACTTCCGCCATATTGACAATATCCGCGTTTCTGCAACATGCCAAAGCTTTTGCTAATGGAGTCTGTTTCATCTTATTTTCTGCATTGATATTTGCTCCTTTAGTAACCAACGTTTGAACCGCTTTTGGTTTAAATGAACCTGCGGCGGCAAATAATGGCGTCTCGTTTTGATAATCAATGGCTTCTATATCTGCACCCAAATCAAGCAGTAATTCAGTATTACCGTTCCAACTCATTGCATGTTTGTGCAAAGGCGTTTTTCTGTAATTGTCTCTAGCATTTATATCAGCACCCTGTTCCACGAGCCAGCGAACCAATTCATTCGGTATATTGAAAAAGCTCAAGGCTGTTGATTTACTGTAACCGCCACGGGCATCCAATTCGCATTGGGTAAATACTTCTTTTAATGCTGATATGTCGCCTGCATTAATTAGTTCATCGAAATTTTTCGGTAAGGTTTTTTTCTTCTTGCCCATACGTGCTTTCTCTCCTTACGTTAGAATTTATAAATTTTCTTCATCACCATATAAACTCTACATTTTACCATCTTTTTAATTTTTGTAGTATTAATAAAAATTGCGCTTGAAGTCAAGTTTCTACAATATATCTTTTTACATTATCTTGCAATCATTTCTGATAACGTATCCGCATTTCTGACGTTCAATCGGCTTAAGACACGAAGTGCCGGGTCGTCAGACTTAGCCGGATGAATGTGTCGCCTGATTCCACTTCATAGAAAATCCCCTTGGCGACCAAGGAGCGACAGCGACGACGCTGAAATGTAATGTTATATGACGTTACTGACTACTCCGAATCACTTACAAATCCGTACTTGGGTTTCCAATGCATTACTCTTTGAGATGTGGATTTGAAGTTATTTTTCATATAAAATTCTTGATCGTTTTCATCACAAAATAATGAAATTATATGAATATCTTTTAATTCTCTTAACATTACTTCAATTAATTCCCTACCAATTCCTTGATTTCTGTATTCATCATCTACACAAACATCTTCAAGATAGGCTCTAAATCTTCCATCTGTTAATACCCTGCAAAATCCTATTAATTTATTCTCATTCCATACCCCTAGTGCAATACCTTGCACTAAAATATGTTTAATATCTTCTAGGGATCTTTCAGGCCACCAACCAACGTTATTATATAAATCCTTTAATTGTTGTGAGGAAATAGACCTTTCTGAATTCAAAATATATTTTATTGTCATTATTCACCTCTCTTAATCTGAACGTTCTTGATAACCATTCAGTAATGTCGTATAACGTTTCCGCATCTGCGACCCGGCCTTAGATAGCTCTTATCTTAGGCCGGGTCGTGTGTTGTCTGAGATAGCTCCTAAGATTATACACCTGACAACCAAGGGGCGAATGCCCCGCAGCGCAGATGCTTTGTTAGGTGATGTCAGTTGACCTCTTCGATTAAACCCAGTCCCTCTTTGACTATTCTTAAAAAATATTCTTTATGTTCTGGATGACATGCAATTAAATATGGCTCTTCATTCATTCCATTAAAGGGGTTGCCTTCAAAATCTATGACAATCCCTCCTGCTTCTTTAACCATTAATATCCCAGAGTATAAATCATCTCCCTCTGAGTTATATAATACAATTCCATCTATATCTCCTTTTGCCAGCATGCACCATTGCAACGTTGGAGCCCATAATCTTATCATTCTTTTAAAATGAAGATCTAAATGCTGGCGCAATCTGACAGCATTCTCATCGTTTTGTACCTTATGACCCTGAATCCAAGCAATTGTACCTTTTTTTATCTCCTCTTTCTTCTTAACTTGCAACTGTTCATTATTACAAAATGATCCTTCTTCTTTACTGGTTATATAGAGTCGGTTTACTAGCGGTTCATAAACGACGCCTAGAACCGGTTCTGATCTATACATTAATGTTATCGATATTGAAAAAACCGGCAGACCAATGGCAAAGTTATTCGTTCCATCCAATGGGTCAATCATCCAAATCCAGTCACTTGTCTTTCCGTTATTGCCACTCTCTTCACTATCGATTTGATGTTCTGGAAACACATCCAAGATTTCATCCAATATAATTTTCTCTGCTTTATGGTCAACATCAGTAACAATATCACCATAGATATCCTTTTCCTGAAGATCAATACCTTTATCAAAGTAATCTTTTGCTACTTGACCAGCTTTCAATATTGCTGTAATTGAGAGCTCTCTTGCAACTCGAATGATATCTTCTTCCATGATTCACCTCAACAATAATTTTTACAACTGATTTCACCTAACGTTTGGCATTCCTGACGTTCAAGCAGCTTAAGTGACCAACGGGAACGGGTCGGCAGACTTAGCTGGTTGGATGTGTCGCCTGAATCCGCTTCTCCGACATTCCTCTTGGCGACCGAGGAGCGTAAGCGACGACGTAGGAATGTTTTGTTAGGTGAAGTCTTCGACTTCATTGAATTACCCTTTCAAAATCTCTCCATATTACTTTTTTAATCCTACCTTTTGTTATTATATATTTCTTGATTTTATAGCCTTATAAATAATAGTGCCCAATAGCACTACACTGATTATTACACATGATAATTCAATATATTGGTTTTGAACATTCGGCAAAAGTAATGTACTAGCAATTACAATTAAGCCGATGTTCCCTATAATATGCTCATTATCCTTAATAAAGACACGATAAAATATAATTGAATATATAAAAGCAGACCAAACAATCGGAAATATGGCAAGAAAAGTATCCATCATATTCCTCCTTCGATTTTCATTTCCTCAGTTTTTTATTATGGATTTCTAAGGTCTTCTGCAGTATTTCGAAGATTTCACATAACGTTTGGCATTCCTGACGTTCAAGCAGCTTAAGGACCGTAGGTCCGGGTCGTCAGACTTAGCTGGTTGAATGTATCGCCTGAATATACTCCTTGAAAATCCTTCTAGCGATCAAGGGCGAATGCCCGCAGTAGGAATGTGGTGTTAGGTGAAGTTATTTCTCTTCCTCGATATGCTAAAAAAGAATTGGTCTAGTCATCCAATCATTAATCTCAATTGGACCTTTTACTTGCATTAATCCATAGAAGAATCTATAGGTATTCCTTATCAGTGATAGATTTGGAAAGGGAGTTACTGATTGATATCCTAACTTAAATGAAGTCGCAGTTTCTTGATTAAAATTATACTCTAGTGCTATTAAATCAAACTCTTTTGGTCCTATCACATAGGCTTCTGTATCTACAATTGAAGTTACTCTTGTTCCATCGGATAATATCTGCCTTGAATCCATATCAACCATAATAAAAGCAGCAAAATCTGGAGATGGTAATGATGTTACCTCATCCTTATAGGTCTCCCAAAAATCAGCTATGACTTTATTGTCAGAATAGAATCGGGAAATTATCTTTTCAATAATTCCAAATAACCTCAAATGAAATTCATCCAAACTGTATCTGAGAGTTCCTTTTATGTTTCCGCACTTTGTAAATTTATTGCTATGTATTTCAGCTAGATCTCTGCCAAATTGATATGCAATAGAACTTGGTACATTCTTTAGATCAACTTTCTCACCAACCATCATGGTGACTACCACAAACTCTCTTCCATCTATTACTCCTTTACGAATACATTTTGGAATTGGAATTGGACTAACAAGTGAAAGTTCTTTATTAATAATTTCAAGATCAAATGTTTTGTTAAGTTCTACACCAAATAATTTGTTGCATCCAAATATAAAGGGAGCATCTGAGTCCTCACTAACACCGGAAGACCTAACAACAACATCTTCTTGAGAAGTTCTCACATGCCATACATCGCTTGCATGCCCACCAAGCTTAGTTACTGTTTGAATTTGTTCATTGAATAATGATTGGAGATTCATAATTTTGTCCTTTCTGCTTTTAGAAATAATTTCACCTAACGTTCCCGTATTCACGACGCCCAGCGAATGCTGGGTGTGTCCGGCTGTCTCTACTTCCCCGAAATCCTTCTGCCGGACCGAGGGCGTATGCCCGATGCGTGAATATAATGTTGGTATTCTCAGTTCATACCCGACTGGCTCGGGGATGGACTTTTTCTTTATACTGGAGAAAACACTGGGCTGAAAAACGTATGTTTTGTTGGGACATAGATCCCGCCAGATAAAGTGTTATAAGCCCTCGCCTTTTGTTCATACCCCGATTCAGCTGGTTGGGTCCTAGAACCCGAATCACCGTGCCAACCTGTGGAGAGCGAAAGTGCTGGCCCCAGTGAAATTAAGGAGGTTATATGGATCATCCTGTTCTAAGTATCGATGTTGCTAAGGGAAAAAGTATCGCTGCTGCTTTTCTTTCCTACCACGAATGTATGTACAAACCTTTTCCATTTTCCCATTCCAATGAAGGTCTTCATCATCTTCTAGCTATCTTGAAGCAAATGAGGACAGTCTCCGGTCAGGATCCAAAAGTGGTTTTAGAAGCCACAGGTAACTATTCCAAGCCTATCGCTTCTTTCTTTTCTTCGCATGGTTATTCCGTCATTGTTCTGAATCCGTTACTCACCCACCAACTGAAACAAAAAGCTGTTCGAAAGATAAAAACAGACCCCAGCGATGCCATTCGTATTGCTCAAGTCTTTTACTTACAATCTCCTCAGCCTCAATTGGAGCTAAGCGATCCTGTTCAACAGCTTCGTGTCATTTGTCGGCAATACCAGCATTGGACAGGACTCTATGGCGAGACACAGCTTCATTTCCGTGCCGTTCTAGACCTTCTCTTTCCTGGTTATGACAAGGCTTTTCACAAAGTCTGTAACCGTACTTCTCTTGAATTA
>NZ_LVJH01000047.1 GCF_001637205.1 Paenibacillus glacialis | reverse complement strand
CCGTAGATGCGGTCCAAGCATTGCGTAAAACCGCAGATATGGCATCCGGGTTCGCCAGCGGAGGTCTGGGGAAAGTGTTTACCAATGCGAGGAAGATGGCAAACAACCTCGGTCTGGGCGAGCAAGTGATGAAGCTGAAGAACGTGATGCAATCCCTAGCGATGAAGAGTCCTAAAATGGCATCAGTCTTGTCGACATCAGGCCATGTGGCGACACAGTACGGTAAGAGTCTAGTAATGGAACAAGCGATGCAAGAGGGAATGCGGTATGAATTCGTCGGAGACCTTGTCGAGAGGCTGGGCGGAGACAAGATGCGTGCTGCGCTAACATGGGTATCCATTGTATCAGGTTCCAAGCGTAGTGGAGGAAGTAACAAATCGGGCATCGTTGATGGGGGAGGTAGTTCCTCGGGCGGTGGATCTGGGAAGAATAAGTCGAAGAAGGATACGGAGAAGAGCAAGAAGGCCGAGGATACGTTATCAACAGATAAGAGCAAGAATAAAGATCAAGGAACGAACGGTAAGCAATCGAGTGAAGGTAAAGAAAAGAATAACATTACTGGTGAAACTAACAGTACTAAGGCTGGGAAGAAAATTCATAAGGAAAAGGCAGATGAACGTCGTGCTAGTGGTGAGTATGATACCGTCAATGAGCCTCTAAAGGATAATGATGGGAACATTATTGAAGTTCCAAAGAGAATAGATAAAAATGGCGAACCATCAAAAAAATATCAAAGATCTATACCAGATGCTGTTCAAGGACCACCAAAAGGGAATATCATTGATGATAAACCCGTCGGCAGACCAATTTCAAAAGATAAACAAGAAATCCGCAGGTTTATTGATGCCTATAAACTAAAGTATGGAGAACCTCCAAAACAAATTATAATAGAAAGATATGATCCAAATACAGGAGCTTCAGTAGGACGGGAAATCTATGATCCTGATGATTTTAAAATCCCATGATGGGTAGGAGGAATCTATGGTCTATGATGTACAAGGCTTATAATGAAAATAATGTTAGGGTTACTGTTTCAGATGAACAATTAAATGAGGCTTTTCGACAGCATGGTGAGGAATTGCCTATAGAGATAGTAATAGCTATGGGTGCTTCGCACAATAAAATGTTTGTTCCGAGACTACATGAAGCTCTATTTCATCGAACACAGCGAATAAGAATTAAAGCCATGCAGAGCCTCCTAAGTCTAAATAATATTGAAAGTGTCTCTATACTTCGGGAAAAGGAAAAAGGATTTTCAGAAGAAGACTTTAATGCTTCAATAAGCGAAAAGGCGATTCTCCAGTCTGTTATTATTCGTCTTGAACACGGTCCTAGTGGTGCTGAAGAGGCATTTTTCAAGGGGGAAATCCATCCTATTGTTAAGACCAACCTATTATATAATTATTCTAGTCACATGGTTTTTACATCAGAGGATGTGCAATTTATTATTAATGCTCTTGAAGCATATGTCCATAAAAGTGAAGCATGGATGCAGAAAATGAAAAAAGACGATTATGAGGATGTTATTATTAAAGGCTTAGAGGCACTTTGGAGCGCATCTGAAGAAAGTAACTTCTTTAGTATGTTAAATAAGAAATTTTATGAGAAATTAGTTGAGTTAGGGTCGCAAATTTTGAAAATGAAAATCGATTCTTATGCAAAGGAAGTGATTTCAATTTTTGCAAAAGCTCTTTCACCTCAATATGCCTATGCGATGCTAGAACCTATCATGAATGGACGAGCAAAGGGAGATGTTCGAAAAGAATTAGAAAAATCACTTCTGATCCTTCAAGAAAAGGAACAGGAGTGATATTATGGCAATGGAACATAAGGCGTATTTATTTGATACGGATGCTTTTAGTGAAGAACTAGGTGAAATCATAATTGCTTCTGGTGCAACAAATGATATAGATTCATTAAAGGCGTTTATTACAAAAAATATGGGTAAAGTACGATCTGTATACACAGGTGAGTTGTTGAATAATGAGTGGGAAAAGGAAATAGAGAACGGCAGTGTTCAAGAACTCACTGATTTTGCAATGACATGTTATTATTCACCCGAAGAGGAATTAGGATTTTCTTATACATGGGATGCGTTATTAGAAGCATTAAGTATGGTGTCTCCTAAATTTCATCCAGATTATTATATTCTTGGTCGTCAACTAGAATCGGGAGGGTTTACACTTAATCCAGGTGGGATGGGATTAGGGTTTGTTTACGCTGATGATATTCCTAGTATGTATAATGAACTGATTGATTTAAAACAAAAGTTTATTGATAATGGTATGCCATCATCAAATGATTTAGTCTATCAGATAACGTTTCCTGAATTAATCGAGGCTTATGACGAACTCATAATACTGTATAAGGAAGCAAAAGAAGCGAAATGTGGTTTATTAATGACCTTTTAATACCGTATTTAAACATCTTATCTAGTAAGTGTATTCACACAAAATGCTAACCAATAACATTAAGTTAAATAGGTCGATTATGGTCAGATACCACCATGATTGACCTGTTTTTTGTTATGTTGGTTTTCTCGCAGTTATTATAAATATATCGTAACAATGTAACGAATCTAGTATTGCTGATAGCGGGGGCAGTTCAGACGGAGGATTTGGAAGAAGGATACCGATAAGAGTAAGAAGGATAAAGAGACAACGACACCGAAGAAGGCTGGAGGTACGGAAGAGAAGGTAGATAAGAGCAAGAATAATCAGGGAAGCAGTGGTTAAGAGTCTGATAAAGGGAAGGATTCTGGCACTGACGAAACGAGAAACCCATCAAAAGAAGAAATTGACAAAGCTATGGAAGATGTGGAAAGAAATCAACCACCATATAACAGAGCGCCTAATCAACCGAACAAATATAAAAGTAAATTGAGAAATGAAGATGGCACGACAACGAATACGTTCATTTCAACTAAAAATGGTAAGTAAAACAAGGTATGTTATGATAAAAACGTATTTCCAGAGTTTAACTCAAAATATGAAATCTCCTTACCTGAAAAGTTGTACTTGGAATCAGATGGAGTACAATTTGATTACTTATCAAAAAATCTTTATAAGGAAATTACAAAGAATCCAGATCTAGTTAAAAAAATTACTGAAGTGGAAATAGAACTCTTAAAATCTGGTAAAGTGCCATAAACATTGACATGGCACCATCACCAAGATAGTGGGAAGATGCAGATTGTCGATTATTTTGAACACCAAGTTGCTGGTCATACTAGTGGAAGAGCTATTTGGGGTGGAGGAGAGTCCGGTAGAAAAGGTGAACTAAAAAAGTATTTTGGAGATGTTATCATGGGAGTAAGTAGATGGTTATTTGTAGATGGGCCTGTTGAAGAAAATATCATGAATACTGTTGAGAAATCGTTCGGAGTTAGTTTTCTATCTGACTATAAAGAGTGTGTTATTAAGTTCAATGGTGGTTACCCTGAACCCAATAAATTTGATTTCGACAACGGAATTCAAGGAGTATTCAATGATTTGATTAGTTTTACTAATGAAGATTTAAACATTCAAATGTTCTATAACTTTAATCTGGATACTTTTACTAGAGGGATAGTTCCTTTTGCGAGAGATCCATTTGGAAACTTACTTTGTTTTGATTATCGTGAATCTAAGAAAGAACCACAAATAATATTTTATAATCACGAAGAAAGCGATTTTGTCTTAATTTGTAATTCGTTTACGGAATTGTTAGGAAGAATGTACTCTATAGAAGATGAGGAGGGGTAATATTGGAGATGAATTTTGAATATTCATTTGAAAAAATCAGTTGTAAAGATGTTGAAAATTTTGAGAAAATAAGAAATGTAACACTTCCTTATGACTATAAACAATTTTTATTGCTAAACAATGGTGGAAAGCCAATTAAAAGAAGATTCCAAAGTAAAGATGGTAAAATCACTTCATCATTAATGATGTATTTTCCTATATCGGAAAGTGTTGAAATAAGCTTAGATGAGAAGTATAAAATATATTCAATTGGTAAAATAGTTCCTTCTAATTTTCTTCCTATAGGTATAGATCCTGCTGATAGCTTAATCTGCTTGTCGGTATCAGGGAATGACATAGGAAAGGTATACTTTTGCGATATGGATTATTTTGAAGAGGATAATGAACTAAAGAAAGAATTCATTAGCTTAATATCTAATAGCTTCACAGAATTTACAGGTTCGTTATATATACCTGAATAAAAATTATTATATAAAGGTGACTAATTAGGTTTAAATGGTCTCGTTATTCAGCGTATCTTAAAGGAGCTTCTCACAAGGTTTAACGACCGAGAGATAGCTTCTTTTTTATATCTCATTTTTAAAAGTATGATGGAAGGAGGCTAATTCCCTACTTCTAGATGAGGGCGCTGGAAAAAACTTTGATTTAAAATATTTAATGAAACTCAGATAACTTTTCTCCCCTTGGGTGGAAGTCTGTTAAGAGAGTTTACACAAAAGATTTGACAGACCCTAGAGATGTTAAAAAAGTACCTGTTGGAACGATTATAAAAATTATTGTGAAGAGGTAAATTTATGAATAATCAGCTAAGGAAAATTATAAATACTGCCAAGAACGTTTTAAGATCAAATACAACAAATATGACCTTTGGGATTATTGAGGATGGTATAACAGTAGATGCACTTAGTGTTAATCAAGAGTTAATTAATGGTTCCAATCAAAAATTTCAACAATATGTTGAATTTGTACAAGTAGTCTCAGGTTTTTCATTAGGAAGTATAGTATTATTCGAATATCCGGTGATTAAAGATTACCAGAATTTATTAGACTTTCAGCCTGATTGGGAAACTAACTGGTTATGTGTGGGCAAGATTATGTCTGAACCACTAGGCATAAATAAGATGGATGGAAATGTATATTGGTTTTCGGAAATACCTTATAGTGATGAAGGATTATGCCTTGGCACATTTAATGAATTTCTTGAAGAGTATGTATTTGGTAATAAATATTCCGAAATTATCCCATGGGTAGATGAAGATGATTGGTATCAGTTTATAATTAAGCATGGTCTTATCTTCGAAGGTGAAAATAATGACAATGAATGATAAAAAGATAAAAGCTATTTTAAAAAGGACACTGGGAAGCAATTATCAAATAAGCACGTATAAAGAAGATGTAATTAAAAGTGTATATAGATTATACGGACGAAAGGATCCCGAAGGAGCGCGGATTCTTATAAATCAAATAAGGAATTATAAGGAAGTTGGTTTTATTCACTCCTTGATTTTAGGGGGAGCTGAGACGAGAAGTAATCTTCAGCTTATTGACTCAAAGACAAGCAGGATAATAACAAAACAAATCTGGGATCAAGTGGGGAAGTGAATATAGGAGGAGTATCATTGAATCAGAAAATAACGCAGTTTATCAATCTGTTTAAAAAACATTAGAGGAATATCCAGAAACATTCATTTTCGGGTGTGTTAGCAGTGGTATATCCTTTGATGAACTAAAAAATGAAGAATTCTTATTAAATTTTAATAAACCTGTACTTAAAGCTTATATTGATTTTCTTGAAGAAAGTGCAGAGTCATGCTTTGGTAATATTGTTTTATTTAACCTAAGAAATCTACACGAATTTCAATATTATGTGGAAGAAATACAAAGTCCTCAAAAGGACTGGATCTGTATTGGAAAAATCATTTCCGATCCACTAATGATAAATAACTATACTGGGGAAGTACACCTTTTTAGTGAAAGAGAAGGGATTTAAGTATCATTTACATGTAAGAGATATTGGGCAACCTACACATCTCCTATCAACTTACTTTTATTCCTAAGTCGAGAAAGAATACGCTAAAAGTTCATTTCTATTCATGGCTAAAGCCAATAAAGGATTACGTCTGAGAAATCATATTATATTTGTACGATGTGATGTGGCGTGTGACATTCCGTTACCTATATCGGAATTGTTCACTTTACTTACAGGGTGGAAAATGCACACTTGGAAAGGAACTCGCTACTCCAACAAGAAACATCAACGGCAAATAGCAGGGTATAGCCGAGTGTACGATAAAAAGAGTCAACTGATGAAACAGTATGGAAAGGTAGTTGGAGGGATCACCATCAGGAAAATTATTTCCTAGGAGGTAATAATAATGGCGAATTTTGAGTTTGTAAATAATGTGGAAAACAAAACTTATAAGTTACTCGAAGAGGATATTTTAAAGGCTGAGAACAGATTAGGGATTAGTTTCCCAAATGACCTCAGACAATTATACTCAGAAATTGGCTATGGTTTTATTAAGGGTCAAAGTGCTAATGCGATAAATCGGATACTGGGACCGGGAACGGTAGTAGATATTAGATTAAGAGAAGGTATTTTTGAGTTTGATCCAGATTTAGATGATATTTATGATGATGAGGATAAACTTATTTTTTTTGAAGTGAACGAAGGTGTATATTTAACTTTAGACATGCAATTGAAAAATACTCCGGTTTTTTATTTTGACACTCAGATAGCTGACTCATTAGAGGATTTTTTTGAGAAGTTTCTTAATGACAATGAATACTACATGGATTTAATTGAGTAATAGTCCATAAAAAGGATATGAAATTTACAGAAAATTATTTGAACAGTATTCAAGAAAAAGATACATGATATTTTAATTTGGTGTACATTTTATTTACAAGTTCCTACAATAGAGGTAATCCACAAGCTTAATATTTTTAAAGGCTTATTCTACTTGATATATGAGTAGGAGTAAGCTTTTTTTTGCATCCTGCGGTGAGAGTAGTATCGTCATCGATGGAATAAGTGACATCCAGGCGACGGAAGTCAAACTTTCAGGACAAACGAAATGTGCCGTGTATGTCGAAGATATGGAACCAGAACCGGAACCGAAGAAAAAGAAAAGCTTCTGGGAGAAAGCCCTAGACATCACGCAAGTAGTGCTCGATGTGGCAGGGCTGATTCCAGGTATCGGAGAAGTAGCGGATTTAGCGAATGCGGGAATATACCTAGCACGTGGAGACTACGCGAACGCAGCCCTATCTGCGGCAGCGGCAATTCCGTTCGTAGGCTGGGGTGCAACGGCAGCGAAGGTCGTAGGCAAAGGGATTAGTAAAGTTAATGCAGGTAAGAAGTTGGTGCAGGCAACAACATGAGCCGTAGATGCGGTCCAAGCATTGCGTAAAACCGCAGATATGGCATCCGGGTTCGCCAGCGGAGGTCTGGGGAAAGTATTTACCAATGCGAGGAAGATGGCAAACAACCTAGGTCTGGGCGAGCAAGTGATGAAGCTGAAGAACGTGATGCAATCCCTAGCGATGAAGAGTCCTAAAATGGCATCAGTCTTGTCGACATCAGGCCATGTGGCGACACAGTACGGTAAGAGTCTAGTAATGGAACAAGCGATGCAAGAGGGAATGCGGTATGAATTGGTTGGAGATTTGGTCGAGAAATTAGGCGGAGATAAGATGCGTGCTGCATTAACATGGGTATCCATTATGAATGGTTCCAAGCGCAGCGGCGGAAAAAATAATTCTTCTGGTATTACAGATGGTGGAGGCAGCTCCTCAGGTAGTGGATCTGGGAAGAAGGATAAGACGAAGAAAGATACGGAGAAGACTAAGAAGGAAGATACAGATAAGACCAAGAAAGAAGATACGAGTAAGAAAGATAAAGATAAACCTAAGTCGAAGAAGGAAGAGACGAATAAGCCAGATAAGACGAAGGGTCCCGAGCCGAGTAAGAAGGATAAAGATTCAACGACATCGAAGAAGGAGGGGGATAAGAAGGATTCGTCAGGTAAGAGCAAGAATAAAGATGATGGAACAATCACTGTCAAGAAATATGGTGAGTGGAAGAATGATAAATCAGGAAAACAAAAGCATCATCTAAACCAAGATGCTGCGTTTAAAAAAGACGGAAACGGTAAAGAGGTAATTCCATCAGAAGAGGGTTATACCATTGAATTAGAAGGGAATGCATTTAAAGATATTGGTTCACCACACTTTATGGCACATAAAACAATGGAAGAGTTCTTTCACAGATATCGAATAGGAGATAAAAAAGGTTCAATACCCACAAATGCAGAATATAATGTAGCATTGTATAAATCGTTAAGAAAAGCAGGACTGACTGAGAAGCAAGCATTAGATGTGGTTGAAAAGGGAAGAGAGCAAAGATTAAAATATGGTTTGAAAGATGATGATCCCATACCTAAAATACCAGGACAGATAAATTCCATCTATAAATATCTTTTTCAGCCAATAAAACTAAAATAAGGAGTAGTGAGTTATGAAATCAGTCAAAGAATTCTATGATGAAAAGATTGCTAAAATAGATTGGTTCAGCAATTGTGGAAATGAAATTAACATTATCACTAATCTTGATTTTATACATGTGAATAAATGGCGGGATGTAGAAAAAAATATCAATTCAAATTGGGACAATCTTAAACTTCATATAAGAAATAGTTTAACATCATCCCTCCATGAGAATTGGCGTGAAGAGTACAGGGAATGGAATAATATTACTTTAGAGGCGAAATCATTATTGAAAAACGGAGTGCTAAATGAGCTTTCAACATTTATACAAGAAAATAAATTAAAAAATTCTGTATACGAAAGTGTTGAATGGGACTTGCTTACTGCTATGATGGAATATGCATATAGTCCGTATGTAAAACTAGGTTTTCATACTGAGTTATTTAAAGTTTATGAGTCAGGACATATTCCCTGTGGTTGGAAAGGAAAGTGGCCTCAAGGAAGTCTATTGATATTTTAATTCTAAATGCCCCATTAGATAACCTTGTTTACTGATAGGCACTAAATATTAAAAATGATTAATAGGAGTGGAAAATCCCTTGGAAGAAAACGAGAAATTACTAGAACACTATAAGAAGTATATTGGGGATCAGAGCTTAATAAATGTGGAAACTATTTCAGATAGTATTAATATAAATTTAATCATTTTTAAAGCAAATGATAATAGAAACTATCATACCATCATTACTTCAGGAATGAGTCTATTACCTGCTGATGTTCCAGAAGATGATAACGAGTGGAAATATACAGAGTTAATGATGTATCTTCCTTCATCTTGGCCTGTTAATAAAGAAGGTATAGAAAAATTTAATGAGTATTGGCCATTTGGTTGGCTTAGAAAGCTTGGAAAGTTCCCACTGGAAAAAGAAACTTGGTTTTGTTATGGAGATACCATTCCTAACGGTGATCCCCCGGAACCAGTTGCACCAAACAATAAGTTTACGAGTATGTTACTGTTACCTCCAATCCGGGAAAATGAAGACTTTTATTCTGTGAGGGTCAGTGAGGAGAAAACAATTCGCTTTGTAGTAGTCTCTCCAATATATCAGGAAGAATTAGAATATAATCTGACACATGGGTTGGAGGCACTTCTTGAAAAATTTGATGAGTATGATGTAAATGATATAGTTGACGTATGTAGAGTAAATACCTGTGAATCTAAAGATCTAATCACAGACTAATCCAACCATACACTTATAAACAATTTGAAAAAATATAAAGGTTTATTCTCTTGAACTATGAGTAGGAGTAAACCCTTTTTTTTGTATGTGAAATAATATGAGTGGTAAGACAAGTACAGGTTAGAAACGGAAATTGTGATCATTTGGCTGTAGCAGAAAGTATATTATGAAGAGATTTCACGGGAATCAAGCTTACTAGAGTGAAACAAGAGACGAACCATTAATGGCGCATCCATACACTACGAGAGAAACGGCAGCAGCGAGTGATGTGTAGTAATGGCCAAACGTAATGTGCCGTGTATGTCGAAGATATGGTACCTGAGCCACCGAAGAAAAAGAAAAGCTTCTGGGAGAAAGCACTAGACATCACGCAAGTGGTGCTCGATGTGGCAGGACTGATTCCAGGTATCGGAGAAGCAGCGGATTTACTGAATGCGGGAATATATGCGGCACGTGGAGACTACGCGAACGCAGCGCTATCTGCGGCAGCGGCAATTCCGTTCGTAGGCTGGGGTGCAACGGCAGCGAAG
>NZ_LVJH01000046.1 GCF_001637205.1 Paenibacillus glacialis | reverse complement strand
TTTATTGAATATAAAAACCGTCAGACTTAGTAAAGTAAATATTAGACTGCCCCCAGTAATAGAAACAACGGCAGCCATGACGAGAAAATAAAGTCCTAGACTGCCGCTGAACTATCGTGTCCCGTTAGTTCAATAAATCTTAACCTCAATCCACGTGGCTCAACTTACCCGTTAGTTCAATAGAATCAACAGTTTCAGTCCGATGGTATCCTCTTGTCTATGATTCAAGCCACCACTTTCAATCCTATGATAAAATACTTATAAATCCCACTATAGCCAAACGGCCAAAGCGGATATAATCTTACTCTAAATTACTGGAGGTAGCGCTCCGTACTCGGCCCACTGCTCTTTTGTCGGGCCGTAAAGATCCGGCACACGAAGGCCTGCCTGACGCATCAGGACTGTCATCTGACCACGATGATGAATCTCATGCTTTACGAGAATATCCAGCATTAAGCCGTTTGGCCATTGATCACCATACATATCGCTCATGATAAGCAGATTCTCATCTTTCCAACTGGACTGTATAGCATCAAGGAGCGCTTGTGAGGTCCTCTTATAGACTGACGCGATGTCTGCTGCCGAAGCTGGCACCGGCATATCTTCGCCCGGTCCTTCGAAAGACAGTCCCGTCCGAGATGGCATTTCGTGCAACGTCTGTACAAGGTGCCATGCAACACGTCCAAGCGTTCTATGATCGCTTGTTATCTGTTGGCCAAGAGACTCGTCGGTCAGCATCTCCAGTGTCCGCATTGTTGCTTCCGTTTCATTCTGCCAAGTTGCGGCAAAATCTTTAATGTGTTTATACATATCCAACATCTCCTTTTTGTAATGGAATCAAGTTTATTATACCGAACATTAGTTCGCAAGTAAATATTTACATTTACTTAAACTACCCCCGTTAACCAAACGAAGCTGCCGAAAATCATTGCGCTAATCCCGAAATGTAATTAACTACGTATGGTTAATACTTTTGATCATTTTATTTACGCTAGCCTGCCCGTTAGCTTAATGAAAACAAGGAGCAGCTGCCATGGCAAACTGCTCCTTGTTTGATTGAACTATCGTGTCCCGTTAGCGCAAAGTACAACGGGTGCCCAATGATAAAACATATTCGTATTTTAAATGAACAAGAAAGGTTATTTTTTCTTTACCGGTATCCAAATTTCCCCAGTAACATTACTT
>NZ_LVJH01000045.1 GCF_001637205.1 Paenibacillus glacialis | reverse complement strand
TCGTTGCGCTAACGGGAGACGATAGCTCAATACAGATAGAAGTAGCCTGCCTTGAGGACCGACTGCTTCTCGTTACGTTAACTAGCAGGTTACTTCAATCATTTCTCGAATTCCTTTTTGAGAAGGTATATGTACGAATTTCGTGAATATCACGTTATATGGAATTACTGCGATATAATAATAATAAACAACTGTGGGAGCGGTATAAATATGTTTGAAAATTTGAATTCAGACCAGGAGTACCTCCTGAGTTGTTACGATGACAACAAACGCGATCTGGCCAAACAAAATATCGAGCATATGCTTGGTTTGGAGACCGCGCCAGTACCGAATTTAATCTTGTTTGATCGCGGCTATCAGTCTGCGGACTTTATGCTATATTTACAGGAAAAGGCCATCTTTTATCTAGGATGTGTCTCAAAACTAAATAACATGGTAAGATTTGAGAAAACGAGTGGGGCGTCAAGCATGATTCAAAGACGGTACGAAATAAGCGATGAAAAGTGAGAACAAATTAAGGACATGTTTCCACCCTACAAAAAAGGACGTCCTTCAAAATTAAGTGAAAGAAGCATGTTTAATGCTTTTCTATGGATCGCTCGAAGTGGTGCGGCCTGGCGCGATCTACCGGAGGAACGCTATGGTTCATGGAAAACGGTCTACAGTCGCTTCTGCAAGCGGCGAGATACCGGACTGCTTGTCACGATCTTCCAAGCTCTTCAGGTCGAACCTGACTTTGAAAACTTGAGCATTGATTCTACATCGGTCAAAGTCCATCAACATAGTGCGGGTGCTAAAAAAAACGTTGAAGGACTCGAAGTGAATCAGTACATCTGCGTCAGTCGTGGCGGAAAGACAACCAAACTTCACACCGTCGGTCGATGGATTAGGAAATCCGCTCGCTTTTCTTCTGACAGGTGGTCAAGTCTACGATTCCGTTCCAGCAGTCGATTTACTTCAGAAGCTTGATATTACAGGAAGTCATATTCTTGGCGACAAAGCCTATGGCTCCGAAGCCATTCGAAATTGGATTACAACGAAGCAGGCAACCTACACCATTCCGCCTAAAGCGAATAGTCAAAACCCATGGAAAGTCGATTGGTATCGGTACAAAGAGCGATACTTAGTGGAATGCTTTTTCAATAAAATCAAACATTTTCGCCGTGTGGCTACTCGTTACGACAAATTGGCCGCCTTGGGCTTGCATTAGGTCGTGTCTTAAAACTTTTCATTGAGTCAATTTGAAAATGGCAGCTACATATACAAACGCCAAGAATGACTTGGCCAAGTCCGCTGAGTTAAAGAATGTTCTGCAATATTTTAATCGTTATGAGGATTACTCCAGATCGATCAATGCGTCTCTGAACTCCGTATATGGGGATCATCTCCCGGAATCGGCTTTCAAAATTTTGAACGTCATGAGAGGCAGGTTGGACAAAAAACAGAGAAGTGCTATTGTGGAGGTGCACAATGATAGAGGCAATTGATACTGAAAAAACAATAAGTGAAATTAGGAAAACAGTAAGTGATATATTTAAGCTAGGAAAGGGTTTAAATATTCCGGCTTATCAAAGAGGATATAGATGGAGCGCTGTACATGTTGTGCAAATTATCGAAGATATACTTGAAGGTTATAACAATAATGAAGAGTTTTATTGCTTGCAAACGTTAATTGTCTCTGAGCATGAGAAAGAATTTCATATAATTGATGGTCAACAGAGGTTGACGACAATACTGATTATTGTAGGGGCGCTGAATTATTTGTCGGGAATAGGTAATCAAGTAAGCACTGCTAATTTAACTTTAAGTTTAAAGTACGAAACGAGAGGGGACAGCGAGAAATTTCTCCATTTTCTGCTCAGTATACCGAAGAAGCTAGCTAATTTGAGCTGGAGCTCTATATGGGGGGAATATTGCAACCATTTGGGTGAGGGCTGTCACGATGAAAACATTGATTTTCGTTTTATGGTAGAAGCTTTTATTGTCTCGGTGAAAACATTAGAAGTAATTACAATGCCCTATGAAAAACTATTCAAATACATATTAAATAAATGCTTTTTTCTATGGTATCCTGTAGATCCGAGTATTAAAGAAGAAGAACAGTTTTATAAAGTGAATATGGGCAAGTTAAGTTTAACCAATTCTGATCTTATCAAATCTGAATTTATGAAGCCTAGAATTTCTGGAGATGAAGCACACGATAAAAGAATTGCGTTGCTTGCTGAGAAATGGCATTCCATTGAAAAAGAGCTGCGAAACCCTGAGTTTTGGGCATTTATTCCTCATAAAAACCAGTACGGAATATGGAGTAATAGAGAAAAAAGCTATGAGGAACGAAATATTTACCTTCCAAGAATTGATGAAATATTTCAATTGTTTATTACAAGTCTACGGGATAATTCGAAAACAGATACGTATGCTGAGAGTGATAAATATTTTCTTTATAATAAGTTGACTCAAAAGATGAATGAGCAATTGCAAAATCAAAATATAACTATTATATGGGAAACTATCGAACGGTTGTATTTAGAAATAGTCGATTTGTATAATGCCGATGGCAGAGAAACGCTATATCATAAGTATTTTGAAACACAAAAAAAATCCTATAAGGAAGGTTCGCTTTATAATTTGGTGGCCTACATTATATATTCATATTCAATAACACTGGAAAAGTCAGAGAATTTTGTTGGAGAGGAAATATTAAAGATAATCGAAACCAACAGACAGGAAAGAAGAAGTAAGATAAGAGGAATTATTCAATCGATATTGGAGGAGATTACTGGGCTCAGTTCGGAAGAATTAAAGAAAAAAGACAGCTTTAAGGAAAAGCTAAGCTCAATGAAATATGAAATAGATCAAAAGAGTGAAGATGAGGCTCATGATGAAAGAAAAGATAAAAACAAAAAAATTAAAAATCTTTTAATGCTATTTAATTTTATTTTATTGGACAAAAATTCAGGATTAAGTAATAGGTATGATTTTTTAAATCATAGGTACTGGGGAATAGAGCATATTTTTTCTCAAAAAGAAAGCCCGATTTCAGGTAATGATGAACTTAATGGGAAAAGGAAGGAAATAGAAAGAAAACTTCAGGAGCTGCGCACATTTGAAAATAATGAAATTGAAAACCTTGATGTACAGAAATTCCAACATCATGATGACTTGAAGTCATTTGTCGAAAGCAAGAAAACCCAACTTGAAGAGGCTCTAGAGCCAAACAAAAAAGTTATAAGCGATAACATAAATAGAAGCTTAAAGAACAAGATTGAGAAAGAAAAAGAAAAATTAAAAGGAAAATTAAATAATTATAAAAAAACAATATCAACCGAAAGAGCCTTTGCAATGAGAAAAATCGTTTTAGAAAGTTTGTGTGAGTACTACGATTCAGTACAACAAGTAAAAGATTCAGATTCAAATGGTATAGAACGAATAAAAAAAGTATATGGATTAACAAAACATATAGATGAATTAGGTGGATGTTGTAAAGATTTCGAATGGAAACAGCTTGTTGAGAACGATATTATAGATGCGCGAGAAGATGAAATACTTAATGAAATGATAAAGAGAAATACGGAGGAAACTCTTTCATACGATTTTTTTATTAATAAGTTATTTAGCAATAAGAATGAGAAGCAACGTGCAGTATATAGGATCAAACAGGCTTTTGGGCTAGAAGAATTACATTTATATTTTGATTACATCGTACTGAATGAAATTGCCGATGATATTCATACTGAAAACTATGCAGGCCAAACAGAGTCATCTGAAAATAGTTATGCAAAAGTTAAGGAGTTTGTACGAAAAGCAGCAATAAGAAAATTTAAAGAACATCACTCAGATCTTAATAGTGAAATTTTGCAGTCCATATATATAAGTGAGGTGGATAATTACTTCCTTCATGAGCATACAGAGCTATTAAAGGATAATTCGTTACGGAATTTGTCCTTATTAAGGAGCAAAGAGAATAGGATTCTAGCCAATAATTTTATTGAAAAGAAAGAAAAAGTCAATGAGTTTTTATCAAGAGGAACTGCTATTCCTTATTCAACTCTTCTGGTTTTTACCGACCGTTATTTTGAAATAGACGCAGTATTTAGTGGTGAGAGATTACAATGGTTACCGTCTTCTAGAGATAAGTATTTTGATGACATCGTGAATAATATACATAAATTTATATTTTATGGAGAATAATTGCATGAAAAAACATACCCTAATTTCTTTGTATGAGAGCTACAATATCTGTATTCCTGCTATTCAGAGAGAATATGTGCAAGGATTTAATGAGGAAAAAAGCAACGCAGTACGCGAACGTTTTCTTGATGACATATTTGAAGTTCTTGAAAGTGATGATTTTGAAAAAACGTTAGAAATGAATATAATTTATGGATATACAAAAAACGACATATTTTACCCGGTGGATGGTCAGCAACGAATAACAACTTTATTTATTGTACATTGGTTTTTATGGAATAATGCGGATAAAAGTGCCAAACCCTTTTTTCAAGATAAGCCGATTATGTATGAGATAAGGAGTGCTACGGGCAGCTTTTTCAGAGAATTGGTTAACCCTGATAGAATGTCAGCGTATAAGGAAATGTTGAATTCTGATAAATTTTTGTTTGATAATATGGTTCAAAGCAAATGGTTTAAAAGTGAATGGCTTAGCGATGTTACGGTTTTATCTATAATTAATGTAATGTCGGAATTAAAAGAAAGAAAAATTTCTAAGGAACAGGCGGAGAATTATTATCTAAAGCTGGAAGAAGAAAAAGTAACCTTTGATTTGTATGCAATTGATAATGAAAGTGCGAAGAAATCATCTATTACCGATTACGTAAGATTGAATTCGCGAGGCAAAGAATTAGAATGGTTTGAGAATATAAAAGCAATTATATCGACGATTGAGAAGCAGCTGGAAATTAACAATAAGGATAGTTTTGTATATAAATACGATAAAATATATAGCGATTATTTTTATAAAGTATATAAATCAGATGATAAGTCTTTAGAGCAAATTACTAAGGACATGAATGATGCTACCTTGAATTTTATGATTAATTCTTATAATCTAATGGAATTATTATTAAATAATAAAAAGCAAGGGGGGGTGGATTCCTGGGTTAAACTGTATAAAACTCTAAGAGAGGAATGTAGTGCGATTAGTGAAAATAAACATGCGTTTTTGGAGAGCTATCTGGCATTTGTAAATATTACACTGAGTAATATTATTCAGTTAGCTGATAATGATACAAGAAAGCGGCTTCAAGTTTACGAGCAACTACTAGATATCAACAGCTCTTTTTCTGATAAAAGGAAAGAGATTGCTAAATTAATCTACTATCGTGAATATTATTTAAAGCAGGGAGAGTTTGTACATAAAGAAGCAAATCAAAAATTCAATTACGTTTTAGAGAATATGGCCTACCCGGAATGGAATCAACTATGGAGTCAACAAGGGGATCGGCAAGGGCTGAAAATTATAATTCATTTCTCAAAAAAAATCTCTGACTTCAAAAATATAATTGAATATTTCCAAATAAAATCCGAATCTGAAATAGCTGATGATCTGTATTTAGGGGATTACAAGGCTAATGTAAACAATATACGGATCAAGATAAAAGATGTAGCTATTAAAATAAAAGAGCAGAAAGTAAAGGCTAAGCTCTGTGGGTTAAATAACTTGCCATATAATTACTTTTGCGAGTGGGAGAGGGAATTTCCAGACAAAAGAAGTATTTACTTTCTCCTGGATTTTGTCGGTGTATGGAGTGATTATTCTGATGAAAAATGTAAAGTGGTTTTTATAGAATTAGAAGAGTATTTAAAGACAGCGAGAGAGTTGTTTAAAAAGGGGGCGTCTTTAAAATTAAGAAAAATATTTGCATTAGCGGCATATTATGATGTGAAAAATGAACGTTTGCTTTGCTCGGACGAAATCAATAGAAATGTCAGATCTAATTTACATTATTGGGATGATTCATTTTATTTTATTGAAGATGAGATGCAGGAAACAAATAAAAAGCTCAGAAAAATGAAGTTGAGTAAATTAAAACTGGCATATGATTTATTTGTTACTAAATTGCCAGAGTTAGAAAAAGAGTTAGCTGTTGATAACTATAAAGATTGTTGGTTAAAGTATGCATATAATAATAATTTTGAATGTTTATTGTTGCAGCCGATGACGTTTGAAAATAATAAAGTGAGGATAATACCAAAGCTAGGAAAGAGAGATTATAGACTAGAGAGAAGTTTCGTCAATTTCTTTGCATTTTTATACTTGCTTGAAAAAGAAAATCCTAAAGAGGGATGGGTTGTTAACCAATACGAGTCTCCTGTTTATGATCTGTATAGTACTAATGTAAGAGATACTTCAACGCTTCAGAGGTTTGCCGATGTTGAAAGTATGAATATAAATAGGGTAATAAACGCGGTTGAGCTTAACCTAATATGGGAAGGTCAGAAAGAATTGCAACTGGATAGCAGAAGCTTCTTCTATATTAAGCAAACCATCGAGGTAGCTGGAGATGCTGATACATTAATAGCTCTGGAAAGAGATAAAATCATTAAAAGAATCTTTAATTATTCTGACTATAAAGAATTTGTATATGATCTAAATAGCGATCTAGAAACAATTAAGATAAATATAAATAATGAAGAGGAGTGCAGGCGTAGGATTTGGAACAGATACGGTGAATATCGGAGACTTGAAACAGAGAAAAGCATTAAGGCATCAGATGAAAATAATGCGCATCATGATGCACTTATTAGAATGGAAGAAGACATAAATGAGAATTACAGTCTCGAGAAGCAATACTACAGGAACGGAAATATAGTAAAATATTTATATCGTTCAGGTTTGAAAAAGGAAATTGGTGCCGAATTGTTTAAGCAAAACAAAGAAAATGATGAATATTAGAGAAAGTCGATAAGAGTTCTCCAATTTTAGGTTGAAATGCTAACTGAAGTGATTGCAGGAGCATGATATACAGCGATTAAAAATAGATGCTAAGCGCGCTCCTATCTAGTGACTAAATCAAAAAAAGTTCCAACTAAATGATAGGTGTGGATTATATTCCTATTCCCAATACGACACATGTACAGTGCGTGGTGGGGATATGTCAAGTCAATACCTAGAAGTCTATATTTATCAGTATTCGGCAAAGTATTTCTCCTTTGCGTAGGATGAGAGTGACTATAAGAACAAGGTGTCGAGAGATACGAAAGGTTATGGATGTTTTGGTTTGGAATGGGTAGAAATGACGAGCGATTTTTAACCTACAAAGAGAGTATCCGTCCTCGTGATAGCTGTCGCTGTGATTAGCGGCAGCTATCACGGTATCGGGCAGGATAGTAGATATCATTTCAAGAATACCTTAGATGTGGCGGAGTATTACAAAGTGACAGAGTTTGTTACGCTAACGGGACACTATAGTTCAATAATGAAAGGGTTGCCGAGAGGTAGCCCTTTGTTCAACTATACCAGCTAATAGCTTGTCAAGGTTACCAGTAAAGTGAAGCTTATTCATGTGGTATATTAAAAGGAAGCAAGCCAAATAACCCTCCAATTTTATTTCATTTGGAAGGTTATACCACTGCTTTCATATTAAGCAGACCGGAATGTCTTTTTGTTTTTCATGATGGCATATAGCCAATGAACCAATTTATTAGCACATGCGACCAGAGCCACTTTATGTGGTTTTCCCTCGGTTCTTTTGCGTTCGTAAAATTCTTTGAGCCGAGTGTTTCGAGAACGGATAAGTCCACATTGAACAGCTATCACCAGTGCGTAACGAAGCTGCCTTGAACCGCGTTTCGTGATTCGATTTCGAGTTGCTGTAAACTTACCTGAAGCAAAGACACTTGGGTCAATGCCTGCGAAGGCGACTAGCTTTTTAGGATGATCAAATCGGTCGACTTCTCCAATTTCAGATAAAATTGTTGCCGCAATTTTATGTCCAATACCGGGAATCGACTGAATTAAATCAAATTCTTCAATTTCTTCAGCCAGAGCGTCTATGTTCTGTTCCAATCCTGTAAGATGCTCTTGGTACTGAAGAATGAGGGTAATAAGGACTTTCAAATTGATTAAGTGGCTTGCGTACATGGTTGGCTGAAATGGGTTTTGTTTTTCCGCATCTAGCAACCGTTGAACGCGTTGGTTAATCCAGTTATCTGAACGTCCTCGTTTCGAAGAGAGAATTTAGCCTTGAGTGAATCTTCGTCCGTCTGCAAAACCGAATATGAGGTTGGGAATTCACTTAAAAACCGTAGCGAAATATCTGAATACATAGATCCAAAGACACCTTTGTAAGCAGGGAAGACCTGATCTAGAACAGCTTGGAATTGCAGTTTAGTCTGTACACACATCTTTGAAAGAGACTCATATTGCCTTGTTAGATAACGTAGATTGAGCAGTTGCACACCCCTTTTTTAAAAAGGTTCAAACTCTTCTTTGTAGTACAACTCTCCCAAAAGATAAGCGTCAGCAGCATCCGTCTTTACTTTACGAAGCTGAGACTTCCTAAGCCGATTTGAGATGAGCGGATTAATGACAATGTAAATATAGTGAAGCTCCTCTAGGAACTGAACTACGGGACTTTGGTAATGTCCGGTTGCTTCTAGAATAAGTAAAGGACGTTGTTTGGATACAGACTCAACGTCCTTTAAAACTTGAAGGAGATTCGCTAGACCATCACGAGTGTGCTGGAAATGGAACGTCCCTCTGAATGGATTTCCGCGCTCTAAAAAGGCTTGTCCATGGCTTTCTTCTTTAGAAATATCTAGACCGATAACTGGATTCATTTCATCTCTCCCTGTATGTGTAGATTTACTGGCAGCCCCTACGTTTTCCTCTTGTCGCTCCATAGCATCGCTTGTTATACGGGATCTTACGTCCCAACCAGCCTCAATCATGGTCATGACAAGTAGGGGTGAACATTATAGCGCTCGGGATCAAGTCCCACGGGCAGGTACGTTCGACCAGGCTACCTTAATCCTCTATCCAAATGAAAAAAGGATCAACCAGAAAGAACTGGGTGATCTCATAATACGATGGGCAGGATAGTTCAAAAGTTTCGCGAATACCCTACATATGGAGTTATATACGAAGTTCGTAAATAAGACGTTAGCTGAAATTAATGTAAATATCGTAAAAGGATGAGAAAAATGAATGAATTAGAAGAGGCAATAGAACTTATGCAATCCGGAAAACTAGTAGAATGTAAATCTCTTTTACTTGATTTGTTAAAGCTCTACCCTTCCAATCCGACTATTTGGTACCAATATGCTTGGGTACATGATGTGATGGAATTAGAACGCGAAGCAATCCCTTATTATCAGAAGGCATTAGAATTGGGACTCCAAGGTGAAGAAAGGCAAGGAGCATTACTAGGACTGGGAAGTACTTATCGAACATTAGGTATGTATGAACAATCCAAAGCAATTTTTGAAGAGGCTATAAATGAATATCCAGAACAAAAAGAATATGCAGGAAGCCCGCCGCTTGCAAAGAGCGGCGGGCTTATTTTTCATGGTCGATTCGATCGAATGGATTTCATGCAATGACTCTACCATACTAATAACAGTACCATAAGTAACGCAAGTAATTCAGGCGAGGCAGGGAACTGCCCCATCTCAGTTTCAAGGAGACTGCAGCTTGCTGTCATTAAAGTTTCTACACCCTGTTTCTTTCCATCCATGCAGCAGCCCAATCTACCAGTATGGACAAACTTCTTGGCAGGGAAATTGGCTATAGTTTCAGCGAGGTGCAGCGACGTGCGTAGGCTATTGCCTAAGGGAACCTTTACCGCAAGAAAAGGATTGCCAGCGACGATAGCTAGTAGAGGCTTGTTTGCCGCCTGTTATAATGCTACGGAGAGCTATGTGGTTCTGGCCTTGACAGAAGTGAAGCACCTGCCTGCAGATCTAGCAGGACTCATTGTCGCTGCGGGCGCTTTAAGCTGGTCAGCAGCGGCTTGGCTGCAGTCGAAGTTAGATATCAAGGATCATGGTGCTGGCAGGAGCAAACGAGTTACCCTCGGAATTTGCTTTATGATTATCGGAGTTGCGGCAGTGATACTAGCGGTTGGCCTACCAGGGGGTGGAATTGTATATGCGGTTCTGTCGCAAATCTTCACGGGGTTTGGCATCGGATTGGCGCACCCAACGACAGGGGCGATAGCCCTTCAACATGCTACTGCCGGGGAAGAAGGAGAAATCTCAGCCAGTCTTCAATTTACGGACGCTTTCAGTCCAGGATTAAGCATTGGGATCGGCGGCGCTTTGATTGCGGTGAGCCAGACAATGAGTTTGGGACTGTTAACCGGGATTTTATGGGCCTTGGCGCTCCAATTGTTGCTCGTTATCGTGAGCTTTACGGTTTCTTTTCGAATACAGCAGGCTCCATTAGATAACCGGGAATTGTTGAAAATGTAGACTAATACAAAAGCCCGCAGTTGACGGCAAGAGCCATGCTGCGGGCTTGCTTACTATATTATTAGATAACTAGCTTCTTAATAGCGTTCCAACACCAGATTCGTCTTCAGGGAGTCGGCAGGTACGAGCCAGCCTTTGTTGTTCAGCAGATTCATCAAGTTGATGCGTTTGGAAGCTGCCGTTTGATAGTCGTCAGTCTTGAAGGAGATTTCTACAATATATTCCGTTCCGCTGCCGTTCGGCAAGGAAATCGGCCACACCTCAATATCCGTCTCCAGTCCTTCGAAAGTGCCGGTGTATCTGCTTGCCAGGATCGGGCCATGGGCGTAAGATTGCTGCAGCTCGGCCGTTCCCCAGCCTGGAGCATTCGTCTTATCAAGCTTGCCAGGGATCTTGCTTATCAGCAAATTGAGTGCTTCAGCTTCATTAGGCAGATTCAGCCCTTTGGAGGTCGATTCTTCTTTATCGTTCGAGAAGCTCAATGTCTGCTTGTTGTAGCCCCAATCCACCTCTGCCACATAATTCGTGTCTGCCGCACTGAAGCCGTCCAGGTTAGCCTGGTTCAAAGCAGCGTTGATATCCCCGTTCTGCACAGCATAGCGTTTCTTATACGTCAATTCGTATTTCTTCTTATCTTCTTTTTTGCGGAAGCGTACATTCCAGCCTGAATCATTCAACGACAGATCCGTTGTATCGAAATATTCCACGAGCATCCGTGCGGCAGGCTCATTAATTTGAAAAGCCTCTTTCACCTCATTCTTTAATGTAAAATCCTGCTTCAGCACAGTGTTATTGCTTAGCAGAAACTTTACTTCATAGCTTGGGACAGCGTTAGCTGCGGCTTCTACTTTAGCCGGAGATTGCCACCCGGTAACTAATAATACAGCGCTCAATGCAGCAGTAATGAAGGTTCTGCCCATCTTTGTCATCTTCAATTGCATCACTTCAGCTCCTTTGAATTGTGATATGGAAATCTGTGGTTCAGTATCTACTCTAAGGGTGAAGTGTCAATTTCAGATTAAATTAAAGGCGGATTTCGGTCAAAAATTGCAAGATTTACTCTTGGTCTTCCAAGAGCGGCTCTTGGATAGAACGACTCCATTCATTGAGAATCTCAATAAACCGACTGCTCGTGGAAGACATATAGCCGTCTTGATTGGTGATGGCATACACCTGGCGTTCGGCGGGGAGGCCGGGGATCGGCCATATTCGCAGCAAGCCACGGTCTGCTTCGGATTGAACGGCCATCCTGGATATGAAGGAGATATGCTCGCCGAGCATAACTGCCTGCTTAATCGCCTCCAGAGAATCGAGCTCCAATCTAGAGAAAGGGCTGATCCCATGCTGCTCCAGCCATTGATCCGTAATCCGCCGAGTACTTGACGCCCTGCCATGCAGCACAAATGAAGAGGCGGCGATCAGCTCTGGCGTCCATTCCTCAGATTCGGCGAAAGGATGGGTAGGGGAGCAGGCCAACACTAGCTCGTCCATGCACAGAGCATAGGCTCTTAACGGATCCTTATGGAAGGAGCCTGTAGAAATGATGCCGATATCGAGAAAACACAGATAGAAAATGAACTTGGCGAACTTATCTTGGCAGTCCACCATATAGGCAGTACGGCTGTGAAAAACTTATCGGCGAAACCTATAATTGATATTGGAATTGAATTAAAAGATTATCAACATGGGAGTGAATGTGTCCAAGGCTTAGAGAGGCTTGGATATGCTTATAGGGGAACAAACATACTTCCCGACAGACATTATTTCAGTAAGGGTGAGCCAAGAACTCATCAAATTCACATGTTCCAAACAGGCAGTTTGTATCTAGAAAAGATACTTGCATTTAGAGACTATTTATTGAAAAATGACGCAGCACTAAACGAATATCAAGAGTTGAAAGTGAAACTCTCCCAGAAACACGAAAAAGATAAACTACTGTATACGGATGAAAAAACTGAGTTTATAAATTCAATTTTGGACAGTTTAGGATTCAACTAACGGGAAACGATAGTTGAATGACACACATAAATGAGCAGGTGCTCCGGTATACTGCTCTTTTTATTAAGCGCGTGCCCAGAAGCACGCATCTTCTAGCCGGTGAAAGTCCGGCCATGGGAGGGGCCAAGCCCCCATGTAGCTAGGATGCCTGCGTACGGCGAAAGTTTTGCGTAGAAGCGCATCGACAAAAGTCCTGTCTGAGACAGGGCAAGCAACATGCCAGGCCGTAACATCAAGTGAATCTTGCCGCGTCGTTAAAATGGCCTCGCAAGAGGGACAAGGGGAAGCCGAACCTCGGCTTAATGGGTGAAGGCCACGGAAACTGCTAAGAACTTGGAGCGGCAGTGAAGAATCCTCCGGCGTAAAGGGATCGGCATGGTATGAAAGAGGATGCAGTGAACTGGGGAGACCCTCCCCTGCACGGAAATTTTTTTTGAAACCGTAACGAAGTGATCTATAAGTCCAAAAGATGAAATGATCTACTTGCAGGAAGGGAGTCCGAGGGGCTCATAGTACTGAGGAACTGCAGGACAACACAACCTGCAGGAGGGAAGGAGCCCTGCTTTGTTCATGTTTCTTAAGGAGGTACGAGTCAGTGAATGCCCAAGGGCTAACAACACCAAAGGAAAACGTTCAACAACTCCAAGAGAAGCTAGGTCATGCGGCCAAGGAAAACAAGAAGCGAAGATTCCATGCTTTGTATGACAAGGTATACAGAAGGGATATTTTATGGGAAGCGTGGCGACGAGTCCGTGCAAACGGATGAGCAGCTGGTGTGGATGAGCAAACCCTTGCAGATATTGAAAAGCAAGGTGAGTTTCAATTCATTGAAGAGTGTCACCGCGGGCTAACTGGGCGTGCAGAAATCTCTCATTCAGGCAAGAGCAGAATACAGGAAATATCAGTTCATAGACTCTGCCGAAATTGTCTCACACCCGTTGAATATCGCAAACTTTTGGAAACAACTGTTCAAAGCTGTTCGCAATTGTGTTGTTTGCTTCACACCGTTCTCGTACCAGATGTTTTTAACAACGAGTGTTCCAGTTTTTCTCTCCGCGATAATCTCGGCTCGTCCAATGAAGCTCTCTCCATATAATAGAGGCAGCACATAATAGCTGAATTTTCGTTTGATTGCAGGCGTGTAAATCTCCCAGGTGTAATCAAAGTCAAACAATTCGTTGATAAGTTTTCTGTCCCATATGAAATTATCTAGCGGGGCAATAAGCTCGCAACGCAATTTCGACTCCTGATTTTGCAGAACGGCTTCAATAAGCGGTAAATCCTCCGCGAGGCAGTACAGCATATCCTTCATTTGCTCCACGGCAACAGCAACAATGCGAGCTTCGTGTAATAGCTGGCGGAAAACCTCTTTGCGCTGTGCAGCTTTCAGCCCCCATATATTCAACCATGCATCTGACGCACGATTCCATAAGAGACCAACCGAGCCGATTCGCCGTAGTACCCGCCACTTATGATGCTCAAGCTCATCTTCCAGCGGCTCTGATGCACTCAGCAGATTTGGCTGTATGTACTTCTTGGCTATATCGTAATATTTACGTGTTCCTTTTTTATGATGGATAATCAACTCACCCGTCGAATACATCTGTTCTAGCACTGATCGAGATGAATTGTTTCCACTGCTCCAGTGGATTGCCGATTGCCAAGAGAAATCTCCATCCAACTTTAAATCATCCGAACTTAGTGCACCGTGATTTTGGATATGAGCCCGTACTTGCGCTGTCAACGCTTCCATTTCGGGATAGCGTTCGGCATGTTGTCGGGCGGCCTGCCTGTATCGCTCAAAATACGGCCAGTCCTCGACAGGGATAATGGCCAGGTTCTTGTCGGGATAATCGACAAGGCTTCTATCCTCATACAGCAAATCGGCGAGCATTCCCTTAGTAAATCCTTTGATTCGCGACTGTAACACCAATTCGGCGTTTTTTCCGCAAACATCGATGGGGTCGTATTGAATACAGCCAACCTGCCGAGCAAAGTCCAATACGCCCTGCTTCCCGCTAAATTTATATTCGTCCAAAAGTCCGTGTTTCAACAACAGAAATTGCCGTGCCTGGCGGTTTGTTAATTGGATCATGTGCGCACCTACCTCTAGTTTAGTTTTCTTATTATATTACAGAGGGGGATGGAGGGGAAAAGAAAAGCGAAGGCGTGAAGGGAAATTTGTTCACGTCCTCGCTGGGGTGTTTCGTGGACTTTTTATTGGCCGGCTCGAGTCCAGTGCAATACCGAACTCAAAACAATCAATCAGCCGCATAATAAAAACTCTAACTTTAAGTAATACTACCCAGGAGGGCATCTTTTCGTTATTGCATTTCTTTTGTTGGGCCCATCACAGGTGGTACTGGTAAGCCTGCTTGACGTAATAGCACCATCATTTGGCCGCGGTGATGTGTTTGGTGGTCAATTAAGAAACGTAATAATGCACCTTTTGTTGCAACACTCGCAATGCCTGTTTCTGTTAGCAAGTCCACATCTGATAACTTAGCTACCTCTTCCTTGACCGCCTCTGCTGCTTTTTCGTAAGCTGCTATAATTTCTCTTGCTGTCGCTGGAACTGGTTCATCTTGACCAATCATTGGTACAGTTAAACCTGCTAAATGACTAAAATAACCTGTTGTTTCTACTAAATGCCAGCTTAACCAACCAAGTGTACTATGCCCTTCCAAAATACTTTGTCCTAATTTGTCATCTGTTACGGCTTGTAATACTTGCAATGTCCCTTCCACAGCCACTGCCCATTCCTTTAAAAAATCATCCACTTGTCGATACATCCAAACTCCTCCTCTATCATTCACTTCTATTTTATTATACAAAATAGAAAGGAAAAATACAAACGTATGTTCTTGTTAAAAGTGTGTGCAAAAAACATCTGTAACCGCTAAACTTGAGAATACAAACAAATAGGTTAGTGAGATGAGCGATTTGAGTAACGAAAAAACACCAAAAAACAAGCGATGTAAGCATTAAAAATCGTAGAGGAGTTGCTTGGAAGTTCGATAGTCGGGGTATATCTATTTGGTTCTGCAGTAAATGGTGGCTTACACATTAATAGTGATGTAGATGTCCTAGTGATCGCTCGCGAATCATAGTTTACCTGAAGTAACTCGAAAAAAACTAACAGATAGACTAATGCTTATATCTGGAAAGATAGGAAAAGCAGATTCTGTGAGACCACTTGAAGTCACGATTATAAACCATAGCGATATTGTACCTTGGCGATAACTACCAAGAAATAAATTTACCTATGGTGAGTGGCTCAGGAGTGATTTTGAGAAAGGACAAATCTAGGAACCAACCTATGACCCTGATTTAGCTATTGTTTTAGCACAAGCGAGAAAGAATAGCATTTCTCTATTTGGTCCTGATGCTTCAGATATTCTTGACCCCAGAGTGATTAAGGAGTCTTTACCTGGGTTGATTGAGGGTATCAAAGGTGATGAGCGTAATGTGATTTTAACCTTGGCTCGAATGTGGCAAACAGTGTCTATCGATGAAATTTCTCTAAAAGATGTGGCTGCAGAATGGGCTTTATCTCGTCTTTCCAAAGAATATTCGACATTACTCAACTTAGCCAGAAAAGCATATCGATAAGTGGGAAGGACTGGATACCGAAGTCACTCGTTAATCATATGAAAAACTCTATAGAATCTTATCTTATCACTTAACTGAAATTTTATTTTTTTTAAGAGCGCGTTTGTTGAAGATCAACAGTAGAAAATAATCAAACTTTTTTATAAAAATTATACAATACTTTACAAAGAAAGAATCCATTTTGATCAATCATTTTTTCAAAACGGATTCTTTTTATTTATCATAAAATATGGGCTTGGGAGATGCTTTTACTCAAACTTTATTCAAAACCTACATGACTTTGTTTAGAGACATTAATGTTGGTAACTGAACATTAATGTTAGTAACTAATGGAGTCTGGTATTAAAGTTGTGTACTGATGGTATCGAAAACTTAATGTTCCCTGAGTAAAATAGTCATCCTCTAACACGAAGGTATTTGGATTAATCATCCAAATACCTTCGTGTTTTTTTGTTTCTTGTGAATAAAAAACGGTGGAAAAGTAGGAGGAATATAGGGTTTCAGGGAACGATTATATATTGCAACTACATCTATTAAATCATAGGATTTTGAAGTATCCAATCCCCTTGTTTTCTTTGAGATTAAAGCTAGCCCTAGTCTGAGCAGATCTGATATCAGGAGATCTATGAGGAGTAGATCGATTTCGGCGCTCTTGATGTTAAAAGAAAATAAAGTATTAGACTGAAAATTATCAAGACCTAAACTTAAGGAAATCAAATAAAATAAAGGGTTCTACATATTATGCATGACTAATATGTGGAACCCTTTATGTTTAACTATCTGTGTCCCGTTAGCTCAATAACTTGTCTGAGATCGGAACAAAATGCTGCCAACGACACAAATTTCAAAATAGGTGGACTCCGCCTCTACCTGAAATTTTCTATACACTCATGCAGAAAGGCGTCTAGCGTGCGTGGCTCTCTGCCGAGCAAGCGCTTCACAGTGTCATTTGGACTTTCTGGCACCACCGTAGACATGGTTTGAATTTCCACAACGTGGTTCGCGAGCCAAGGAGGCATATGCCCGTTCTCCATAAGATTGCGGAGTAGTACTTGGGGTTCCATGTT
>NZ_LVJH01000044.1 GCF_001637205.1 Paenibacillus glacialis | reverse complement strand
ACTACAATCAGCTGCTCGGCCCGCCGTCAACCCTGCATGACGGTTGACATATGTTTTCCAACCAGCAATGACTTGATCTGTTGTTAATCGGCTAATTTCCTTCGGGAGAGGAAACAGCCTTAAAGTGGCAATGGCACTAGTGCAGGTGAGAATTTTAAAGACATGCCGAAGTTCAGGGAACACAATATCTACCCAGCGATGGATCTGGTTAACAGCACTGTTAAGCCGTTTAGTAACCGTGTCCCGATTGGCCATGAGAATCCGTAGCTCCTCGTAGGCCTCCGGGTTAAATCGTACAGGGGAATAGTAGCCGTTCTTAACCATATCCGCGATGACGAGTGCGTCTTTGCGGTCGCTTTTTGATGGGGTATTGTCGCGATTTTCTTTGTTCTTTTTAACGAGGTGGGGATTCACGAGAACAGCTTGAATTCCTTTGCCTGAGAGCCAGCGAGCCAGACTCAGCCAGTAATGGCCGGTGGGTTCCATACCCACAATGATTTTGCTCAGCTTATAAGACTTGAGCAGATCTTGAATCCAGCGTCCGAACAGGCGAAAGCCCTCGTCATGGCTGTCGAACTCGAGCGGCGATCCCAAAGCAATTCCCCGATAGCTCACTGCGCGAGCGACATGCGTCTGCTGGGCAATATCTACACCGACAACCAGATGCAAAGAGGAAATGTTTTCAATGAGTTGATTTTGCTTGTCCTGAGCTTTAAACTTCATAGTAGAGCGACCTCCTAAATGGTGAGATTAAAAGGGCTGTAGACCCATATCCAACTCCCATGTTACAGAGGCGCTTTATTTTATTCAAAGTCTAAATTAATGACTCTACAGGAATTCTAACGGGAGACTATAACGCAATGAGAAGAGGATTCCAGCATCATCGGCAGTTCTTTTCAACTAAAACCTTCTCCGCCTTACGAGACACCGAGCACTTGGGCAGCCGTTGACTGTTTCGGCCAACACTCACCCTCCGCGTTCACGTACGCGGCCAGAACGTAAAGTGTCTGCCATCGTTCTGGTCCAATTCCGTTTCTAAAGTTTATTCAAATTTAGGATATAGCAAATTTTATAGCCATTTACATCCTTTCAATAAGATTGCATAATGATCTATTGTAAAGTATGAATATTTATATCATATACTTACCAAAAGGAGAGTGTTACTTGTGCGCGAAACCTGTGTTCCGACTGGCGTGAAACTAAAAGACACTGGCTTTGGATACGCGTTGTCCTTAATAGGCGGTAAATATAAAATGATCATTATGTATTGGCTGTCTGAAAATAAAGTTGTGCGGTTTAATGAGCTGAAGCGATGTATCGGTACCATTTCCTTTAAAACGCTAAGCATCATGTTAAAAGAGCTGGAAGCAGATGGCCTTATCATACGTAAGGAATTTCCACAAGTACCTCCAAAAGTTGAATATTCATTATCTGAACGCGGTCTTTCTCTCATTCCATTGTTAAATATGATGTGCGAGTGGGGAGAGAAAAACAGTTCGCCAGCTCTGGAGGCTGTACAGCGGTAGCCATAGCTATTTTTTTAAATCAAAAGAAGTATCTCCTGAACAAGGAAATACTTCTTTTTTATAGCAGCTTTAATAAAGCCATCTTTAAAGGTTGTCAATAAAATTCAAATAATTTAGTGCGCTTTTTTCCAATTGGCTTGCAGAAGGCTCATCTTCTGTACCAGGCACATTTTCACCAGGCTCATTTTCCGTACCATAAAACGCAAAGAACGAACGATAATTTGCATTGCAGTATAGGAAAGTAGTTTCAAAAGGAGATAATAAATGTTCAAGTGTGTAGCCGTATCTTCCCTCTTCACTATAATCTTCTTTTTTAATTCCGGCAGATACTGCTAAAGCAGCTTTGCGATTCTTTAATTTATCGCCTCCATTTGAACCATAAGCCCACCCATAAGTTAAAACATCGTCAAGCCATTTTTTAAGGAGAGGCGGACAATTAAACCAATATATAGGGAACTGCAAAACAAGATTGCCATGCGATTCAACCAATTTTTGTTCTTTTTCCACGTCTATGTTTCCATCAGGGTAAACCTTATGCAATTCGTGAACAGTATACTTTTCTGGATATTTTTTGAGTTCTTTTACCCATTGCTTATTCATGACGGATGTTTCTATGCTTGGGTGTGTTACGATAACAAGAGTTTTCAAAGATCTGTCCTCCTTAATTCTTATTTATTTCCTTTTTTGATTATAAAGATTGCACTGTAAATATGTAAGTACGCACTTTTAGTACAGGTACTGTCATAAAGGTGAGTGTCACCCGAGCTTATATACTAAATGTTGTGATAAAATAGAAGGGAACGTATGTATCTTACTTTTACTTTGCATAAATGGAATGGCTAAGTAAAAGAGAGGAATCGTGGAATATTCGGTATCCATTTTTGAATAAAATAGCAGATGTTGCGGTCCGTTCTCTATTCACTAGTCTACATAAACTTAGTAGGATTTGTACAAGGGGTTGAATGGGTTGAATGAGAAAATTAAATATCAAATCATCATGCAAGGAACCACCAGCAAAAATGTGACCAAAACCTGTAAGGAGTTTGGGATTTCCAGAACAATTTATTACCAGTGGTATAATGCATATAACAAACATGGCATGGAAGGGCTTGCGGAGAAAGAAAGAACGCCCGTAATGCCAAATAAGGTAGATAAACGAACAGAGAATCTGATTTTAAAGTACGTCGCAAAGTTCCCTGAGGATGGGCCTAAGCGAATTTACTATGAATTTCAGGATGAGGGAGTAAAGGTAGGGGAGTCTGGTATTTATAATGTGCTAAGGAGAAACGGGCTAAGCAAGAGGGAGCAGCGAGAGAGTTACGCCAAAGAGATGAAAGAAAAGAAGGGGCAAAACAGAGAAATTTGTAAATCTCATGGGGGTAAGGAGAGGCAGAAGCACCTAGACTATAAGATGAAAAATCCGAAAAATGCCTACCCCGGTTATATGTGTCAACAGAGTATTCATTATATGGGAGTTTTCCCTAAAATCGGAAGGGTATATCAATATGTGATATATGATGTCTACTCCAGATTAGGGCTAGTCAAGCTTTATAATCGTAAGGCCACCATTCACTTTATCGACTTTATGAATTTTAAAATCATACCGTTGATGAAGACATTGCACTTTGAAATCGACAACCTGGTGACCAATAAAAGTCGGGAATTTACAACAAACTGGGATAGAGGAAGCCATAAATACACTGAATTTTTACATAAAAATAGTATTAATCAAGTGGCCTTTACAGCAAAAAACAAAGAGATATTTCAGCCTTTGGAAGCATTTGTGGCCGTGTTGACGAAGGAATTTTATCAACCAGCTTGGGCAGATGATACCATAGATTCTTTTGAGTTACTAGAAAAGCGGTTACATGAGTTTTTAAGACACTACAACTTCAGCAGGGTAATTACAGACGGACCTAATCAAGGGCAAATACCATCGGATGTCGTACTTGAATATACGGGTCAACAAGAGACCTTGCCGCTCTGGTTGTTTACAAGGAGATAATGAAAGATGGCCAATGTGAAGTGTGAAGAGAAGATTGGTATCATCGGTGCCGGAATTTCTGGTGTTACTACTGCCTATCAGTTGGCGAAAAAGGGATATACTAACATCACCATCCTAGAGAAAGATGATCGAGTAGGTGGAAAGTGTCATTCGATCGAGTACAAAGGAAAAACATATGAGATGGGTACTCTTATCGGTCTACCATCCTATAAAAATACGATGGAACTCATGAAGGAATTTGACCTCATGGACGAGGGACCTCTATTAGAACGAGGATTCTTCGATATTCATGGGAGGAAAACTTCGCAGATTCCCATGGATCAGATGCAGGTTTTTATTGAGGAATTCAAACGGCTGCCGGATATTTTGAGCCAATACGAGACTCTAAAAGAGCCGGGTTTTCTACATTTGCCAAAGGAATTGTGTCAGCCTTTTTCATCATGGTGCGAAGAAAATGAATTGTCTGTCATTAATCAGGTATATATGCACTACTTTAGTACTTTTGGATTTGGAAGTATTCATGATGTGCCTGCTGCGTACGTTTTGAAATTTCTGAGTTACGATAATCTAATGTCCTTTATCGAAATCACCCACATGATTACATGGCCCAAGGGAGTCAGTGAACTAATAAAACGCATGGCAGACCAAGTAGAGGATCTACGACTGACTTGTGAGGTGCTCCATATGGAGCAAGAAGAAAATGGTGAGATAAGGGTGGAAACAAGCCAAGATATCCTATATTTTGATAAAGTTATTTATACGGCTTCCTTGCACCATATCAGTCACATGGTTCAATTGTCTCCGACGGACAAGACATTATTTGAGAGGATCATCTATGAGCGATTTCGGGTCTACGCCTACAGGGTGGAAGGTATTCCAGAGCTTTCTGGATATATTCCCGATAACATGTATCCTGACCGAAAGGGACATATGATGGCTTGGTATTATCGGTGGGCAGATCTGGGAGCTACAGATCTGGTTACCGTTTATGTGGTGGAGAATGAAGCGATGACAGATTCTCAGATGCGAGAGACGGTAGAGAAAAAACTTCGGGAGCTTGGAGGAGAGAACATTCGTCTGTACATGATGAAGAGGTGGAGGCAATTTCCACATGTAGATTCTGTTGCCCTGCGTGAAGGTTTTTATGAGCGACTTGATCAAATGCAGGGAAGAAACAATATTTACTATGCTGGAGAAATTATGAATTTTCCCACCCTTGAGAATTGTATCGTTTATGCGAAATACTTGGTAGAACGATTTTTTTGATAGATTTACAGTGGTAAAAAATGATGGAAATTCAATTAATAGATGTGTTGACAAAGAAGTTTTGTCGATACATCTGTTTTTTTTACTTTCAAGTCATATTTACAACTAGATATCCTAAAAGCACCATTAACTAAACCCTCGCATAACAAATTCTCCTTCTTTGGTTTAGATCCTTTGATTTTATCCAATATATCGATGTTTTGTCGGCCTTCAAAAATGTTGTTAAATAAAAAAAGAGTGAATTAATATGTAAATGTAACTCGAAAGGAAACTTGTAAATCATTGATAAATCAATGTTCTTAACGATTTGATGGAGGAATAACCAATAGGCTATATTCAAGTTAAGTCAAATGATTTCAACATAAATTAAGGAGGGGTTAGTCATGTTTCTATTTGAATCCATACCTTGGTACTCTGCTCTAATGTGGTTAGCAGTACTTGCTGGCTTAATGTTTGTAAATGAAATAGCTCGTAGGAGTAAATGGATTTCGATCTTTTTGTTTTTAGTATTACCGATTATTCTTACCTTGGCGGTTTGGCCAAATACAGCAGGTGAAGGCTCCAGCGTTGGAACGTGGTTTCACTGGGTAAAAGTTTATTCTGCATTGGCAGGATGTTTAGGTTTCCTAGCTATCAGATTTGTTAAAGGTTGGAGTACTAACAAGTATCTTTTGATGTTCCCAGCAATTATATTGGCAGTCAACATTCTGGAAGCTGTTATTCGTGATTTCCAAGTGTATAGTTTGAATGGTATGGTAGATGGCGTTATGATGGTTGGAGGACCTTGGAACATCATGAATGGGGTTGCAGGTATTCTGAACATTATTACGATTTCTGGTTGGATGGGTATTATCATTAGTAAAGACAAGTATAAAGATATGTTGTGGCCTGACCAACTTTGGTTCTGGATTATTGCCTATGATATTTGGAACTTTGCCTATGTATATAATGCTGTATCCGATCACGCTTTCTATGCAGGCGCAGCATTGTTAATTTCATGTACAATTCCTGCATTTTTCTTCAGAAAAGGTGCTTGGTTACAACATCGTGCACAGACTTTGGCTATTTGGATGATGTTTACCATGTCTTTCCCAATGTTTGTCGGGGAGTCCAAGTTTGCCGTGCAATCATCTCACAGCGAAACAGCCTTATGGGTTGTGGGCAGTTTATCCTTGGCAGCTAATATTGCTGTGTTTGTATATCACTTCTACAAAATATCTAAGCATAAACGTAATCCGCTCCAAGTGGAAGTATATACAGATTTAGCTGCTTACAAAGCCATTGCAGAAAACAACTGATAATCGCAGGGCAATCTGTTTCGATTAAGGCTGTATCTTACCTCATCGTATATCCTTTGGAAATTTGACGATGACATATTTAATGCGCCGGTGGAGAAGTCACCGGCGCATTTTGTTATAACATTTGAAAAATGGGCTGGAGATGCTAAGCTGGAAAGGTCTATAAGAGGAAGAGGCTCAGTAGAGAGAATTGAATAATTATAGTCTAAAAATGCATGTACCCCATTGTAAAAAGTAGTAGTTGTAGTCTCTATCGTCCCACTGCCTCTGAAAAAAATACATTTCCCACTAAGCCGACGAGATTCAGGTATTTATCCTGATTTTCGCTCGGCTTTTTCTTTTGACAAGAGTTTTGGATTTTCGGGGTAAGTGCGTGAATGATCAACGCTACACCCTATTTGTATTCGTTTATCCTCAGTGTTTCGTCCACACACTTTTCTTCTTTGATCATAAGATACTTCGAAAATGAGTAAAGGAGGACTTATATGGCAGCAAAAGTGAAGGTTAGCCCGCAATTCAAAAGACTTTGTATGCAATTCGGAAAAATTCTAGGTGGTGAATCGGAAGTTGATGCAGGTCCGGTTTGTTTTGTCATGCGCATGACGAACTTAAGGGAGACGATTCTGGGAAGAAGAACGCGCTCGCCTTTGGTGCAAATGCAAATGTTTTCGTTTGAATCTCTAGATAAGTCGGGCCGCGCGCTTTGTTTGGGCGAGACTGCCGTACATCAAAATCAAGTGAATCGATTGATTTCGAATCTCCGTAAACGTGGGATAAAAGTGACTGCGCTTCATAATCACTGGCTAAATGAAAACCCTCGTTTAATGTATATGCACTGGGAAGCCATTGACAATCCTGTTGCGTTTGCTAGAAAAACCAAAGAATCCATTGCGTTCTTGGGTTAATGCAGTGGAACGGTGAAGTTGTATTCTTAACTTATTCCGAAAGGATGATTTCGTATGGAGGAACACGTGAAAGCAAGTCCCCGTTTTAGAAGACTATGTAACCAATTTTCAACCATTTTAGGTGGAACTGAGCATGAAATTACAAAGGGTCCGGTTTGTTTTGTCACCAGAAACAGGATAGTAAACGCCTCAATTTTAGGAAGACGTACCACATCTCCATTGGTCCGTTATCAACTGTTCTCGTTTGAATCACTGGACAGTTCAGGCCGCGCACTGTGTTTAGGGGAAACGGCCCTCTTCCAGAACCAAGTCAATCGATTGCTGTCAAACCTTCGCAGGAACGGGATCAAAGTAACAGCAGTCCATAATCACTGGCTGTTTGAGAATCCACGTCTTATGTATATTCACTGGGAGTCGATCGATAATCCCGTTGCATTTGCAAGAAAAGTAAAACGTTCGATTGCCTTCTTAGGTTAATGATGAGGAATCGTACGAACCTGAAAGGTCTTCCCCGGTCGCTGACGGGTCTTTTTTTTGGAAATGAGTTTTCTCACTGTACACTCGACACATGTGGAGTGTACAGTGTTACTAACAAGGAAGGGGAAGGAATAAACCTAAGCCCCTTGTTGTTCGCACCTATTTCATGACCTCTTGATTATCGATATCAAGTTTGGTGAAGCGGGTAATTTATTAATGGAAGGCACGGATTTGTTCCTCCGTGTCTATTTTCCCTTCTATATATATGAAAGATCACCCAGAGGAAACCGTTTATTTGGAGTGGATAAATACAGGCAGACCGGATCGAATGACTAAAGAATTATTTCTTTTTGAATGGGCGGAGCAAGAGAGATGGAGAGGACATTTTCTATTGAAATGCAGCTTTTTTAATCGTCTGGAAGATAACAGCAGATGGAAGAAATTCGAGAAAATAATTGTGCAAATGAATGAACATATGGCCCGGCCCGTCGTAACACTTCATATCAAGCAAACGGGAAAATCCATCGATGTACAGTAATTTCATCATCGTGCGGATGGAGAAATTGTCTATCATTTGCTTCCTTATGCAGAAGATGAGCAGGGACGTTGGCGTGAAAATTTGGGTATTGGCTTATGGATATATCGTGAGGATTTTCATCTTTTATATGATGGAATCAAGGCGGTATATTCGCGTAAGGGGACAGATTTTGAGGATTTTGATGACACTGGCATGAATTTTATTAGTAAGCTAGAATGGAAAATGATCCTGAAGCATTGGACGCGACTTGCACTGAATAACCCATCTAGCGCTGAATTTATAGATTATGTAAGTCGGTGGGTGATAGGAACGCTAGAGCATGTGGATGAAATTGCGATTGAAGAGAATTTGTAACTTTCCGATCACATTTAAGAAATTTATAAGGAGGAAAGAGAATTGAATCTGAAGAGAATAAAGAGAATATTGCTTACAAAACCGAGCAAAAATTATAAAAATTATATCCATCTCATGATCACGGAGACTTCGTCAGGTCAAGATATTTTAAATATCGTGAAAGGCCGCTTAACATTACATAAGAAAACCACTAATGCGGTGTATAAACAATATCCAAAAGAAGAAGCGGTTCATCAGCTTGAGCAGTTGACTATGGAATACCAAGCGAAAGGATATATCGAAGAGCCTGAATCGATTATAGATACGATTATGATCCCTGAGGATAATGTATTAGATAAAGCGAAGTGGCATTATGAAGGGGATTTCCCGAAGGATTTAACAAAAGATGCTGCGTACACAGCTACGGGCATGTTCATCACTTGGTTAATTAAAAATAATTGGTTTACTGAGGAAATAGGGCAAAATTTCGCTACTGAAATAGAGAAAGTAAAGAAGAAGAAGCTTACGGGTGCTGAATTTTATCAGAAATGTCTGGATGGCGTGTTTTCAACCCAAGAACTTTCTGATGAGATTAAACCATTCGTGAATGAATATTTGAATATTCAAAAGGATTTTTATACAGCGGAAGACTATGTCCATACCTTTCAAGGAGTTGGACTTACATTTTATCATGTTGCTAATACATGGGAAAATTATGACTTGATTGAACCTGTGATTGAACAACGTTTTCAAGAATTTTGGGAGAGAACCTAAAGATATAGGACAATTAATTAGATTGTACCTGCATCTTTTCATCTGCAGCAGTTTGGTCTAGCGGATTGGAAGGTTTCAATTTTATGGGAAGTGCTAGCAACACTTACTTTGATTAATCAATCGAAGCGTTCATCGACAATGAAATGATTCCTTTCTTAAGCAATAAAAATATAAACTGTTTTGAGTTCTCCGCGGATAGAGATGACTGGTACCCAACCATATATCGATTCATGGGTAACAGAAAGATAGATGAAAGCAAAATATAAATTAAAATTAAAATACAGTATAAATTTAACGAGAAGTAAATCTTATTTTGCATTAAACTAATATTAAAGAATGTTCAGGCACGTCAGATAAGCATGTACATTCTATTCATGGATTGTTATGAATCGGACATAGGGGATGCTATTTGCTATAAATCGAAAGAGATAAACAAGATGGGGGATATTGAGATGGAAACACATCAAATACTTCGCTCTGCAATCGAAGAATCGATACGATTTCTTGAATCTACTCCAGATGTAGAGATTGATCGGTGTGAGGACAGTCGTAGAAAGTGGGATGGGACCTGGTGGCATGGGACCTGGTGGCATATGGCCGCTCTTTATGAAATGGGTGAAGTGAAACAAATTCCCGAATTCGCAATTGCCAGAGCAAAATATTGGCTCGAAGCTCAAACGTGGCCTGTTTTCGTTATATCTGACAATGACCATCCAACGAGTGAAGCTGACAAAATGAAGATGGATTGCTGCCACTGTGAGCTTGCCGTGTACTATATGATATTAATGGCATATGGCTGTGATTTGGATAAGGAGCTACCTTGGATTCGCGAGTGGTTCTTAACGCATCAGCTGCCTGATGGTGGATTAAACTGCGATCCTGCTGCCTATATTCATTCTCATAAGAGCTCTATGGTTTCAACACTTCCTCCGCTTGAGGCCATTCTGCGATATACAGACCGTGCTTTTACCGAGAAGGAAGAACATTTCTTGGATCAAGGCGCACGTTATTTGATAGAACATCGTCTTGTATGCTCCAGACAAGATCGACATATCATCGATATGGAATGGCTGAAGCCGTGCTTTCCTAGGTTTTTTGAGTATGACATCTTGAGGGGGATGTCCTTCTTGGCAGAATGGTCTCGACGCATGAACAAACCGCTGCCGACTGAACTGCTTCATGAGGGAGTTCAGCGACTGAGCAGCTTAATCACATCAGAACTTGCGGATTGGCAGGCAAGTGTTTGATCCACTAGGATCGTGGGGTGGGCACACCTTTGCGTTGCTAGAAGCAATAGCTGAAATTGGTGACGTTTCGCCGTATCTAACCAGACAGTTAGAATATATTACAATCCAATTAGAGTATTCCTCTAAAAAAGAGATCCTTAGAAATAAGTAGGGCCTTTAGCTTGAGAAATATCTCAATGACGCCGTGGGCGGAACAACATTTTAAATCGCTCCAGTAATCTGCCTGATGGCTGTCAGGAATGGGCAGGTCTGCTAGGGGATACGGAGGGAGGCTTGAATTACGATTTAAGCAACGAGACCTAGATATTATATGCAGAAATAAAGCCGCTTGCGCAGTTAACGCAAGCGGCTTTATGTTGCTTGACCAACATGTTGTTATTTCTTTCCGGCTCCGGACATCACCTGGACGATCTCGTCCAACAGCAGATCCAGTGTAATCGGATCATCATAGTTAAACTTGCTGTTCAAGGTATACACATGCCCTTGCTTGACAGCGGGAATCGTCTTCCAAATGGCGCTGTCCATTAATGTGTTCTGAGCGGTCACTGTCTCAGAAACGGAGTCGTTCAGGATAAAAATATCGGAACCCATATAGTCGGGGAGTACTTCGCTAGAAATGTCAACAAAGCGCTCATTCTTATCGACAAGTTGCTGTGTTCCTGCTGAAGGCTTGAATCCAAGCTGTCCGTACAGCGTCGTATTTAAGCCTTGGTTGCCCATGATGAACATATTCTTACCCATTAGGAGCAGCGATACGGCAGTTTCATTCCCTTTAAGCTGCAGCTTTTTCTTGGTAGCGGCCGCTTTTTCTTCATATGTTTTGAACCATGCTTCGGCTGCTTCAGTACGTCCAAGCACGTCTGCTGTAAGCATTACTCGTTCCTTGGTAGGCGTGGCGTCATCCAATCCGGTAACGATGGTGGGCGCGATCTTCTCCAGTGGTGCAAGTCCCTTCACATCCCAGTCATCAAAAATGATAAGGTCTGGCTCTAAGGCCAATATCTTTTCTTGCGAGTAGGGATAACCAACATCCGTAATCCCTTCAATCATCTCGGGATAAGCAATCTGGCTGGCGATGACGCTAAGTGTTGCTCCAACCGGTTTGATGCCAATTGCCAGCAGATCACCCGGGTTACTGCCGACATACACGACTTTTTGCGGGGTGACTGGAATTTTAACTTCTCGGCCTTGAACGTCTTTGAAGATTCGTGTTACCGCTTTATCGGTCTCCGTTTTGTTTGCCGGTTGACTGGATTCTGATGTCTGGGCAGGAGGCGTTGCTACCGTACCACAGGCAGACAACATTATTAAAATAAGCAGCATACAAAGGAATGCAAGCGTGCGCGTGTTTCTAAACATGTTGAAGTATGGCCCCTTTCAAAGATGAAAAAATTATTTAGATAATGATAATCATTATCAATAAAGATATTATTCAAGAAGTATACACTATGCCCTCTGCCAGGTAAATAGAAAAATCGTGTTTTATTGATATAAGGCCCGCTATAAGAAATCGACAATGACACATGGTAGGGGAAAACTCCCCTTGTTTCACTCTCCGTTCAAATGTTTGTGATATGTTCTCCATTGAAAATTGAGCGTTATCCCAAAATGCCGAATGTTGGAGGCTGATTATGTCATCGTCGATAAAAAGGATAGGTTGCAAAATGATGGTACTGTTGTTACTGGTCGCGGGGTTGGGAGCTAGTTGGCTAGGCGTTCAGACGCCCGCATGGGCAGGACCTTACGCTTCTACAAGACTAGCTGCTGCACCAGAGGGAGCTCCGGATCTGAACGTTGGCTCTCTGCCACATTCACTATCAGCATATTCGTTTTTCCGACAAACAATGACGATTTGTGAGAATCTTGTGAGTCTGGATAAGTATAATTATTCCGAGAACGCTTGAAGGTTCAAGTAGAAGGTATAGGAAGGGGAACGTTGAGTTAACAAGAATATTTGGTTTTGGATTGTAGGATAGCTCAAAGAGCAACAAAATGTATTACAGAGACGGAGAGGATCTTTATGAAAAAAAGAAAAATGTTAGCTTTCATGTTCATCGTGACATTGCTAGGGCCTTCGGTCATATTGCCGAATGATGCTCACGCGGCTTTACCTGGCGCAAGACATCAAAAAGTGAACGATGATATATTTTTGGGCGGGAATTATATTGAAATGGGGATCTCGAAAAGTGGCTCGTTTGGTTCGAATAGCGCAGCCCCGATCAATTTCCATCCTACGAACGGCAGATCGAATATCGGGTTTAGTGTAGATGGGGATGGCTTTGATAACGGTGACCCAATGACGAGTGGCGATTTTTTTCTACCAGGGAATCCCTTTGAAGGATTTGTGGTTGGAAGTCGAACTGGATCAGAGACAGGAGCTATCACTAGCTTTATGAATGCAGAACGAACAGGAAATATCGATATTCTGAGTACGGCAAATGAAGATTTATCCAACGGGGATATTCTTAGTGCAAAGACGACCGGAACAACAAAAGATGGGACAATCAAAGTAGAACAAACAATCTCATTCGGCGTGAATGACAAATATTTTAAACTAGGGGTTAAGCTAACGAATTTGAGTTCTGAAACACTCTACGACGTTCGCTATATGCGTATTGTAGATCCGGACATTGATGCAGACTTAAATAACCAATTTGATACCTTGAACTCTGTCCCCAACAATCCTCCGTCCGATGCGCAGGCCATTGTTATCTCCAAAGGGCCGGTTACAGGCAATGCTTTCATTCTGATGTCTGCGGACAAGCGGGCGAGAGCTGCGATTAACGCTTATGACCCTTATAGTGATGCAGCTTATCAAGCTGACGGAAATAAATTGAAATCAGCCGAAGTGCAGGGAGATCAAAATGTCGGTGTAACAGGAGCGCTCGGTAATTTAGCACCGAATGCGTCAGCGACATTTGATATCTTCGAAAGTCTTGATCCTGACTTGAAAAAGGCATTGGATTCTTTAAATAATGCCACGCCTACGAATCATCCCCCAACAGTAACAGACGCTACATATTCGACGACAATAGGGACTTCAGTAACTGGAGTTGTGTACGGTTTGGATACGGATGGAGATGCATTGACATTCAGTCTCGTCACATCGCCGACCAAAGGATCAGTAGATTTGGCTGCAGACGGGGCTTTTACTTATAAACCTAATACGGACGCGTTAGGGGCAGACACTTTCACATACAAGGCTAACGATGGGAAAGTGGATTCCATCTCAGGTACCGTGTATTTGACGATCAATAGCGTAGTAACAGAGACGCCAAGTTCTTCTGGTTCTTCAAGTAACTATGAACCTGTGATGCTACAGCAAAATACGCTTAACGTATTAGATTCGAAGACGAATCGCGTAGTATCCTCTGCTGTGATTAACACCACTACGAAATCGGACGGTAGCAAGAAAGACCAAGTGGTTTTTTCTGAAGAACATGCAAAGAAAATGGTACAGAACATCATTGCAGCGGGTTCCAGCTCTGCGAGCATCGTTATTCCAGACGTGAAAGATCAAGTGTCGGAAGTTCTTGTCACCATTTCGAAGGAAGCCAATAAAATGATCTCCGATGCCAAAATTGATTTTGGGATTACTACCGATAATGCAACGGTTAAGATTCCAAGCGATTCTTTACAAAGTTTAACTGACGGATGGTATTTCCGTTTGTTCCCGATTAAGGATGAAGCGAAGAAAAAAGAAATCAATAACCGCGCCAATAATGAAGCGATCGTAAAGGCAGCGATAGGTAATACCAAAGCAACAGTTGTCGGTCGTCCGATGACGATTGAAACCAATGTGCAGAACCGAAACGTTACTTTAGTGATGCCTTTGAGAGGAATAGCTTTAAGTCCAGCTGAAATGAAGCACTTGGCCGTCTACATTGAGCATAGCGACGGAACGAAGCAATTGCTTAAAGGCACACTTGTTCCTTACAACAATAAAGGAGATATGGGCTTTCAAGTTTCTGTCAATAAGTTTAGTACGTTTACACTAATGCATGTGCCAGGTTTAACGACTAACAATCAGCATGCTGCTTACATGAACGGCTATGAAAACGGTATGTTCAAGCCAGAGAATCAAATGACTCGTGCTGAAATAGCAACTCTATTGGCCAGAGTCGTCTCGCGGGATGAAAAGATCGCTAATCTGACTTATAGTGACGTTCCCTCCACGCATTGGGCAAAAGACGCAATTACCAAGGTAACAGCAATGGGGCTCATGAAAGGTTATGCAGACGGAACGTTTAAAGTGGATCAATCTATCACCCGCGCAGAGATGGCAAGCATATTGTCATCCTTAACAAGTGGTGAACAGCACACAAGTACCGCTGGGTTCACAGTTATTGCGGGCCACTGGGCACAAGCGTACATTGAGAAAGCGCAAGGCGCAGGAATTGTTAGCGGTTATCAAGACGGATCATTCCAACCTGAGAAAACACTGACACGTGCCGAAGCCGTTACAATGATGAATAAGGCGCTTGGTAGAGGTCCTCAGAGCGGGGTCGAACAGTCGCCATTTAAAGATGTTGCAAATACGCACTGGGCGCTAAGCGATATTGAAGAAGCTTCTGTAGACCACATTTTTGAGAAAAAAACGGATGGCGGAGAACAGTGGGTTCAAAAGCCTTAATCCACAATTGAATTTCTAAATTTGAAAAAGGTATAGCCCTTTAGTAGATAACTACTGAAGGGCTGTACCTTTTTTAGGTGCAATGTTAATCAATTCATGTCCAAGTTTACTTTAATAGCGGGGTGACCACTTCTTCTAAAGTGGTTTTTTTCCATGCAATGGCTATCTAAAACTATGAGTCTATTTAGTTTCATTAAAATCAGATTTAAATACTATATTAATGTTACTATATGATTGAATCCCAAAAAAAGGGTTTTCAAATGAATTTTCCTCATTAACGATTCACACATACGTAACTAGATTGGAAAGGTCGAATCATTTGGTTTCACTGGAAATCAATAGATAACTATTAAAGAAATTTCATTCCTGATGTTAATCAAGAGAAGATCACCAAATTACTTGAAGATGAAACATCTAAATGAGGAAATTAAGATATGGGTGACCCTGATGATTCCTTTGAGGTGAAGTCGAAATTGAATCTATTCCTATTTGTATATCCTTTCACCAAGTCCACACATGTGAAGTGCTGTCAGTTGTTTTGTCGCGTCGCTAAACTTCGAAGGAGTGATTTTGATGGGATATATCTTACGCATATTGTTATTATACTGTGGTGTGATTCCGTTTGGATTTTCAATAATGACCTTGATGTTGATGAGTGGAAATTTGAATTTGACTATCCTTGTTGTCGTGGCGATGAGCATAAGTGGCATAGCGGCCGGTGTATTAGCCGCATGGGATAGACATCTTCCGGAGAGTTTTGGGAAACGATATTTGCCAGTTGTTTTTCCATTCGGATATACCGTTATGCTATGGGCTGTATGTATGTTAGTCAGTGGTGGATTTTATGGAAGTTACATATGGGGGGGCATTCTTTCTTGCAAATCCCATTTCTCCCGATTAGTTTTATGACTTCATTACTAGGGGTAGGAATCTTGTATGCAATTGCACCTTTCTCTTATTACTCGGCCTTTTTACTAGGTTATTTCATTAAAGAGAGAACACGGCAACCAAGAATTGTAATTCAGCGTAAACAGCTGATCTCGGTAGCTGTCATTGTATTACTAGCATTTGGAGTCGGGAGTGCCGTACAGTGGCAGCGTAGCCAAACCGTTCTCCCTTCCTATGGATTTAATTATGGAGGAGGTTACTCTAGTACTGACTTATGGCCGTATGATGTATTAAATCCAAGCAACCGATTACCCAAGCTTGCAGAAAAAGCGACATTCAGCATTGAAGATCCCAAAGACATGCTTGTATTGGACGGAGCGGAAGCGGCTTTTCCCGTCTACTCTGCTTTTGCTCAGGCAACATACCCGCAAGAAGGTTTAGGGGATAACTCTATGGGGGAATTCGTCAGCTTTACTAACACCATTAATGCTTACGAACGGTTGTTAAAAGGAGAGGTTGATATTTACTTTGGAGCAGAGCCGTCTGCCAATCAGCTGCAAATGGCAAAGGCCAGTGGACACGAACTCCTCATGACACCCATTGGGAAGGAAGCATTCGTGTTCTTTGTGAACAACAATAATGCAATCAAGGGTTTGTCGGTACAAGAGATTAAGGACATATACTCTGGTAAGACCCGATTCTGGAAGGAAGTTGGTGGAAATAACAAGAAGATTATTGCTTTTCAACGTCCTGCAAATTCGGGAAGTCAGACCCTTTTGGAAAAGATTATGGCTGACACACCTATAATCAAACCCCTGAAAGAAGAAGTGCCACGTGGTATGGGCGGAATACTAGAGCAAGTGGCTGATTATCGGAATTATGAAGATTCGATTGGGTTTTCATTTCGTTTCTTCGCAACAGGGATGAATCAAAGCACAGGTATTAAACTGCTTGCCATCAATTGACGTAGAGCCCAATTCTATTCATATTTCAGATGGCAGTTACCCATTTACCGCCAATTTATATGTAATCACATTGAAGAAGGATAAGCCTAAGCCGATGCTTGCTTCTTTTCTAGCATGGATGCAAGGACCCCAAGGGCAAGAGCTGGTTGAGAAAGTGGGATATGTGAGATTGAAATCTCCGTGAATGCTACGCAACCGATTCGTAAGAGCAATTCCTTTGATCTGCACTGATCGAATTCGAGCATACGGTCTCCATTCATAATACCTAGCAGCAACAAGCAAGAAATGCACGGCAACGACAAGCTATACACCTTATGATATTTATGAAAGGAGGGGGATCCGCGCGTGCCTTTCAAGCGCTACATGGATTGACTCCGACCTCGGCCCGCGGGGAAGGGGTCATGCTGAAAGCGTATCCCCGGATCTCTTTTCATATATCAATTCGAGGAGATGTAGCAATGGATTATCGAATTATTAAAAAAGAAGCATTTGTAGTGTATGGCATCGATCGTGTGTTCACAGCGGATCAAGGGGAACATCTTATAGACATACCACAATTCTGGATCGACAGCGTGCAGGATGGAAGCCTCGAGAAGCTTTCTCTTTCAACTCAAAAGGAGCCAGAAGACGAACTTAGTCCGATTAACGCCGTGTGTTGGAGTAATGATGGCAAGGAAGATAGTTCCTTTCGATATATGCTGTTCACCTATATGGCAGATCATTGTAACGCGGAAGGTTATACGATGTTGGAAGTTCCTGCATCCACATGGGCTATCTTCAGAACAAGAGAACACTCACAGGAAGACACAAGTGTTGTCATTCAAGAATTAATTAAGAGAATCTATACAGAGTGGTTGCCGACAGCATCATATAATCATGTCGATGAATACGAGCTAGAATTGTATTATGGAGAGAATGCTCATTGCTATTCCGAGGTATGGATACGGGTCGTACCTAAGTAATAAACAGTGTATCCTTGAACAATTTAACGCGTTGCTACAGAAGATAATCCTTCTCTTGCCAACGCGTTATTTGTTTTCTTGGGAGATAGGGTTGGGATTGAGGAGATGATCGTGACAGATGACTTGGAACGAATCATGGTGGTCTTGGTGTTAAATGAAAATAAAGTTGTAGCTATCGCTCCAATTGGTAGCATAACCGTCTCGACGAGCTGCGTCGGCGAATCGCGGCCCGCTCCTTCACTGCTCCGCAATTCTGTTGCTTGCGGAAAGATTTTGAGCTAGTTCAAAATTAACGGTTCGTAATTACTTATAAATACATATTGTAGCGATGGATCGAACTTTAATATTTTCCCCTTGATACGATTGTCATTTTTAATACTTTAACTTGAATGAAATCAAGTGAAAAGCAAAATTTCAATAAGCGAAACATTCCCTTGCTTAGTTTAGATTGATCAATTTTCAGGTTGGATTTTGGACTGGATATAACCAAATAAATTCAAAGATCAAATATTCCATCTGAGAAGAATACATGCAGAAAATTCGAAAAGGCAAGGCTCCACAATTTTTGTGATAGCTTTGCCTGATTAGAGAAATTGGTTATGCTACGAATTTTTCTATACAGTCTACACTGTCGTTCTTGACATTCCCCACCTTTGGAGAAACTGGATACGCCAGCATTTCTTCTGCTGGATACAGGTAACACCCAAGTATTAAAGAGGGCTGCAATGAGAATATCTCTTTATTCTTAAGCATAATTCGTATGGGCTTCGACTTCTCTCCAAGTTGTAGCTATTCATAAAAGCCATCTGCAGGTATTAAGTTCTTTTCTTCAGAATCAGCAATTTCTTGAATGCCGGTTTTTCCATAATTGTTACTGACCGAGCATTTATCATTTTGTATCCAATCTTCTCGTCGTTTGCCGAGCTCGGTACTAACCCCATCTGAGTTGACCGATCCGCTTCTCTGCACCATCAGTGATGAGTGCTGGTACGTTCTGCCCTGGGGCATTCCATTACCCTCTATTTCTTTGTCCTATGCTTTTCTATATTGTATCAACGAACGTGTGGTATAATAAGCCAACTAAACAACTATGAAAACTAATAAGGAGTACCACTACGCTCACCCGGCACAATCGTACAATTTGGATAACGTTTATGGCTGACTTCATAGTGAGAGGAGATCGTATGTTACAAATCAAAAGGGTGCTCAGAAACAAATGGTTTTTAGGGACGACTGGCATTATTTCAATTATTTTAGTATCATTCTCCATCGTATCCTTTCTACAAGTTCACTCGGTCCCTGCTACTTTTGAACTGGGTAGCATCGAAGAAAAATATGCGTCGCCAGGCGAGTACAAAGTGGAAGCTGTGGATATCTCGGACGAAGTAGGAGAGAAGTTGTATAAAATCTACTACCCTCAATTACCGAATTCCAAGCATCCGCTAATTGCTTGGGGCAACGGAACGGGAGCACTGCCCGAACAATATGATGAACTGTTCCTCCACCTAGCCAGTTGGGGATTTGTTGTCATCGATACGTACAGCACAACGACCGGAACAGGGAAAGAAATTCTGGATGCCATTGAATATATGTTGGCTGAAAATGATGCTCCTACCAGCCTGTTCTATCAGAAGGTTCAATCAGATCAAATAGCAGCTGCAGGTCATTCTCAGGGCTCCACAGGCGTAATTAACGCCCACACAAATTTTGATCGCGGAGTTGTCATCAAAACCGTTGTATCGATTGCTCTTCCGGACTTAAAATGGTGCGATCCAGAGGATGTCTATGATACGTCAGCCCTGAAGGTTCCATTTTTTGTTATGGGTGGAACCCGTGATTTTATCGTCTCACCTGCATCTTCAAATAAGCTGGCGGTGAGTCACGCAAATCTGGATATTCAGGTTATGATGGCGTTGGCAAAAGGGGCAGGGCATACAGCGATTGAACAGGACGGTGGTAAGCATAGAGGGTATCTGACAGCCTGGATGAGATATCAGTTAATGGGGGATTCACAGGCAATGCGTGCTTTTGTAGGCGATGATGCGGAAATTCTTACAAATGGTGATTGGAAGGATGTCATTTCCGTGAATTCACAGAAAACAAAGGGCTAACAAGACTTATACGTTCGTTGACTCCACTAAAATAACGAGGTCCTTATCTAGTCGTTGCTTTTACAGATGGCCGTTTATCATGTTATACCAGTTATTAAGTTTTCTTCACGATTACACTAATATTTCAATGGTAGCGCAAGGTCGTACGCTATCGCAATAACTACAGGTATCAGTGTGAATTAAAAAAGATGACTCCTGTTCAAAACGACGGTACTGAAAAATTTGCGTTTAATTTCATATCGTTTATTCCCAATTATAAAGGCGACTTTTCGTTCATATTGAGAGAAAGATCGCCTTTATAAGAGATGCCATTTTTTTGCTTTGATTTTGTTGCAGTTCCTCTGACATGTAGAGTACTGCACACTGGTGGTACGAAAGGACAATTTAGCTCCACCAAATATTAACTATATAACGTCTGGGAAACTAGGCGTTTTTTGTTTTAAGATAAGATTATAAGTTAATAGGCTTGCTGATTATCCAGTAATTCTTCAAAGAGCTTCTGGAGATGGGGAAGATACAGTCAGTCATAGATAGACGTTATCCGCTGGCACAAATTCCCGAAGCACATCGATATGTTGAAAAAGGACACAAAAAGGGGAATGTAGTTATCACGGTGGAACATGATAACTGAAAAATAGATCTAACGAAGAACGGTGTTTATGGTCGGAGTTAATTGGACTGATCCATAATTATGATTGTGAAGCACCTATAGATAGTAGTATGTGCTGGTTGGTTACACTACCCAAAGAAATGAATATGAGGAAAGTTATAAAGGATGGGGGCTTAGCTCAGCTGGGAGCGCGCCCTGTAGTGTTCACACAACCCAAGGAATGAAAAACGAGCAATAAGATTTAACTAGGGAGCTTAGCTCAAGTTGTTGACTTTGGTCACAACTAAATAAGGGGCTATAGTTTAGGGGGAAAACAGCTCGCTGGCAGCGATCAGTCGGCGGTTCGATTCCGCCTAGCTCCACCACGCTTTAAATTAGAAACGGCAGAGATGTCGTTTTTTTTGTATTGCTTTGATTGTGTTGTAGCACACCAGACATGTGAAGTGGATGATATTGATGGTTCGAAATTAATGATTGAGATGTGACATTGTTGCTCAAATGTATTGTTTATGTCTTCAGGTGACGTGGCTCACGCAAATGCGAGTTCTACCTAATGGTATTAAAACCCCACTCTTTGTTACTGCTATTGATGCGGATGCTCCAGCTGTAGAAATGAAGATTGAAGGAGAATTGATTTCTAGTATTTTTAAATCAATACAGATTATCCTTACTGAGGATAAAGCCATCGTGAATGGTTATACGATAACAACAAAGTATACTCTTAGTGGAAGAAGTGTAGTTGCATATTATAACAAGTTGCAAAGGGGGTCAAGGTCATACGACTAGAGCTAATGTCTGCGGTAACTTTAGCATCAATATGAAAGCTATGTTGAACAAAGTTCTATGTAACGAAATCCCTGATTTTCTATACTCTATGAGTCACAGGTTATTGGTACGGTTGTGGATAATCTTACAGATATAGAAGTGGAACATTTGGTTCAAGAATTTGACAAGAATCAACAGGTTTATCAAAAGCCTATCAGCTATGACCAGACCATGCGAGAGATGCAAGAAAACTTTAAAAAGATATTTGCAAATCAAGCTTTTGCAGCTATCATTGCCAAAGAGATTGGTGACGCCATGACTGATCTTATAAATAAGATGATTATTGTAATTTAATATGTAATAAGAGAGCATCCCAAGAAGCCCAAGAAGCCC
>NZ_LVJH01000043.1 GCF_001637205.1 Paenibacillus glacialis | reverse complement strand
AGGCATACTAGCGATGGCTACAGTATCGTTCGACATCTTTATTGTGGAGAGCCTACTACCACTGACACTGGGTATGCGGATTGTGCTTGCGAACGAGGAGGAACGTAACGACGCGTATTTGTTACAGGACCTTATGACTAAGTACGAGGTAGATGTCCTTCAAATCACACCATCACGGTTTAAGTGGTGGATGGCACAGGTAGGACAGACCGAGAGTTGGAAAGCACTAAGCGTAGTCATGATTGGAGCTGAGCCGTTAACATTGGAGTTGCTAGAACGATTGCGTGCAGTAACGAAGGCGCGAATCTTTAATCTGTATGGACCAACAGAGACGACGGTATGGACATCGGTGTGCGAAGTGACGGATGGGGAAGTAATTACAATTGGTACGCCGATTGCGGGTGCAGGAATGGTCGTATTGAATGCGAAGTTACAGCCGCAACCAATAGGTGTTGTTGGAGAGCTATACATCGGTGGTGCAGGCGTAGGACGCGGCTATCTAAGTCATCCAGAATGGAACGAAGGCGTGTTCATCCAGAATCCGTTCCGCGAGGGTGAACGAATGTACCGGACTGGTGATCTGGGCAAGAGACTGGTGAACGGTGAATTTGTATATGCAGGTCGTCGGGATCATCAGGTGAAGATACGCGGACACCGTATTGAGATTGGTGAAGCGGAGCAGCAGTTACTGAGTCATGAGCAAGTGAAGGAAGTTGTCGTTGTGGCGTTTAAAGAGGGAGACGGAGAGCATGCGTTATGTGCGTATGTTGTCATGGATGAGTATTCAGGAATCGAAAATGATAGCCATTCCCTCTCTGACATAACGTCGGAACTACGACAGCATCTTAGCAGCAGGTTACCAGCGTATATGATTCCAGCTTACGTAGTTCCTCTGAAGGCGATCCCGCTAACACCAACAGGTAAGGTAGATCGCAAGGCGCTACCGAAGCCTGCACCAACGGAGTTGAGTGAGCGCGAGTATACGGCGCCAAGAAATGAGATGGAGCGCAAGTTGGTTGTTCTATGGCAGGAGCTACTGCAAACAGACAATATTGGAGTGACAGACAGCTTCTTCGATCTCGGGGGTCACTCGCTTAAGGCAGCGGCATTAGTCAGTCGTGTACAGGAGCAATTCGGAGTACATGTGCCACTGAGGGCATTGTTCTTGAATCCAACGTTGGAATCATTGGCGGGTGTTATAGATGGAGAGAGTGTACAGGAGCATCATGCGATACAGCGACAAGAGGATCAAGAGTACTATCCGATGTCACGGGCGCAGAGAAGGCAATATGTGCTTCAGCTCATATCTGGTGAAGCTACGATGTATCATGTACCGTTTGCCCTACAGATTCGAGGCAAGCTTGATGCCGTAAGGCTTGAGGGAGCATTCGCTACTTTAATTGCTAGACATGAGAGCCTACGGACGACATTCCACTATGTAGAAGGTGAGTTCAGGCAACGTGTTCACCCCGCGGTGGCATTTAATCTGGAAGGAAATGCTTGGGCGCGAATGACAGCTAAACGATTGCTGCCTGAATCAGGAATGGATGAGGTTATCACCCGATTAATGGCAAGATTTATACGGCCATTTGATCTCGGAAAAGGTCCGATGCTACGGGTGGGACTTGTTCCACTGGAGGAAGAGCGTCACCTGCTATTGCTGGATATGCATCATATCGTGACAGATGGTATATCCGTGAGCGTGCTTCTAAAGGAGTTAACTGAATTATATAGCGGTCAAGAGCTACCAGAGCTGCGCGTGCAATATCGAGATTACAGCGCCTGGCAGGAGGAACGACTGAGTGGGGAAACGTATGAGGCGCATGAGCGATACTGGCTAGAGACATTCTCGGGTGAGTTACCGGTGCTAGAACTGCCAAATGATAAGCCGCGTCAAGTGATACAGAGCTATAACGGGCAAAGATATGCGTTTAAGTTGGACGCGGATCTTGCACAGCAAGCGCATCGCCTAGCCAGAAAGCAAGGCACAACGCTCTTTACTGTGCTGCTAAGTGCTTATGCGGTGCTACTCGGTAAATACAGTGGGCAAGAGGACATTGTGATCGGCACGCCAGTGGCAGGACGAGGTCATGTCGATGCGGAAGGTTTGATCGGCATGTTCATCAATACGGTGGTGATTCGCAGCCGTCCACAAGCAGCAAGAACGATCGGCAGCTATGTTAAGGAGCTGCATGGTGATGTGTTGCTTGCGCTGGAACATCAGGAGTATCCATTCGAGGATTTGGTGGAGCGTTTGGGGATTGAGCAAGATCGGAGCCGCAACCCGCTGTTCGACACGATGTTTATTTTGCAAAATATGGAGCGAACTGCAATTCAAACGGGTGGGTTGACCTTCGAGTCGCAGCCGTTTGAGTCAGGTGTCAGCAAGTTTGACCTGACACTTGAGGCTGTAGAGAGCGGAGCGGAAATTGTGTTCAGCCTAGAGTACGCGACCGATTTGTTCCATGAAGAAACGATTGTGGCAATGGCACATCATTACTGTGCAATTGTTCGGGAGATGACAGCCGCCGAGGGTATAGAACGTACGATTGGTGAACTTATACAGGTAGATGGAATGGATTAAGAGGTTAGAATTTTCCCCGATAGGACGACGTATGTGTCGTCCATCGGGAAATATTTCGCTTGGAAGACATGCCCTAATATGAAGGAGGATGTAATCAGATGAAATTAACACTAGAGAGAAAGCCATTTAATGAGTTTTGGATGAACTGTATGCTGAACCAAGCATTCTCGATTGCTGAATCTGCACATTCTAGCTACCGATTTGCTGCTTATTTGAATATTTATAGCTACTTTCCTTGGGCAGCGGCCACGGATAGTGAGTTCCGTTATCCCACTATTGATAGCTTATATTATTTGGATGATTGGACGAAGTTCCCATTAACCGGGGTCATTAAGTTGATAGAGCCAGGTCATTTTAGCAATAAAGAAACATTTACGGAAGAGATAAAAGAGGTACTGCGCGGTGGGCGTAATCTGAGTCTGAATGTCGATTTGTACTACTGGCTGCCTGATAGCTTGGCATGGAAGAAATTTCATTGGTATCATTATTCATTGTTCAATGGTTACGATGATGAGCGTTCGTCTTTCTATGTTATAGATGATACGCTTGCCGGCTATTTCGAGTATGAGGTGCCGGAAGAAAGGCTTAAGAAAGCATTCAATAACGCTGAATATAACATCAATACAAATTATACAGGTCCTGCTTACTACATATATAATTTACACCCAAGTATAGAGCCATATGAGCTGAAGATATCTGAGGTTGTGGAGAATGCAGAAAGGTTGGCTCGAGAGCTAGAGGACTTCTCGATGGAAGGCATGTGGAACGTGGATACAAGGCAGGAGAAATACAGTTCTCATATTACGTATGCGCTAATTGGTATCAATATTATTTGCAATCGGCATATCGCAAACGTAGCGCTTATTCGCACTTTACAAGAGCAAGAGCTTCTAGATGAGAATCTCTGCGAAGCTCTTTCAGAACGAATAGAAGTTATCCGTGACGGATGGGACGAGGTAAAACAAGCGTTTGTGACTCATAAATTCGATCGTATAAGAGAAATCGAACGTGCTGAAGGGCTCTTGTCCAAGGAGCGAGAATTCTGGAGAATGCTCGTTGATGGAGCATAAACATGATGAACAGCTACCTACGAAAGGCGCCAACCATAAATCGCATACCGTTGCTCTGTCTACCCTATGCGGGTGGTTCAGCTCAAATCTACAAAAAATGGTCAAAGGGAATTGATCCCTCCATTTCGTTAATCCCAGTTGAAATGGCCGGGAGAGGGAGTAGAATGCGGGAGCAGCTCTACGAGGATATACATGAAGCGGCTAAAGATTTACTTCGTCTTGTTCGTGAATATACATGTGATCAGTACGCCATATTTGGTCATAGTATGGGAAGCATGCTTGCCTACGAGCTTATTCATCTTATCCACGCAGAAGGCCTTCCACTCCCGATGGTTACTTTCATGTCTGGTAGGGATGCACCTCATTGTGCAGATGTTGACCGAACGACATACCAACTCCCAGATGAAGCCTTCATAGATGAAGTGCAGAGTCTAGGTGGAACGCCACTAGAACTATTTCAAGACAAAGATCTGCGGAATTTATTTATGCCGATTTTGCGTGCAGATTTCAAGTTGGTTGGTACGTACGAACATATACCGAAAGAACCTCTTCCATTGAAGCTAATCATCTTAAACGGCATCGAGGATACAAGTTTACGGGGTGACGTTGAGGAATGGAAATCGCATACCACTCAGACCTGCGACATTATACATTTCGAGGGAAGTCATTTCTTCATTCACGAGCAGGAACATGAGGTTGTATCTCTGATCAACGATAGACTTCTGAGGATGTCGGATGACCGTAGAATCACGCATAAATAGCAGGGAGGTTCGAAGGGAATGGATATGGTTATTCAGCCTACCGAGGAAACAATTCGGAGTATACAAGGCTTATGGAATGAAGTGCGAGGCTTTCCTTCTGATCGAAGAGGTGGGAATGATGATTTTTGTATATTGGAGCAACAGATAAGGTTGGACGATGAGCTTACCGGTCATTTGCTACGGAACGCTATCGGTTCGAATCATCGAATGTATACGACACTGCTTACTGCTGTATATATACTACTGTATAAATATACGCAAGATGATAGGTTAATTGTGGGTATTCCAAGTATAGATGTGGGCAGTTCTAACGGTTCTAACGGTCAGGGATGGGTTCCGCTGCGTATTGATGTTAGTGAAGACGATTCACTTACATCTCTGTTGGGGCAATTGGAGGACACACCGAATGAAGCGAAGCTGTATGGTGGTGCGTACAGTAGTGAACATTTCGATGAGCGTGTTGCACTTGAATCTGACTCTTCCGTTCCACATGCAACAAGCGAATTTCACTTGAGGCAGGCTACAGCGGTTGTACTAGAAAATATACATGGGAAATCATATGATCAACATTTTGGATTACTCTTTTCATTCCGAATCGTGGAGCAATCGGGCTCTGCTATTGAGCTTACCATTCAATATAATGAGGATGCATACAGCGCTAATATGGTAGAAAATTTAGGGTTGCAGGTTCAGAAGATGGCGAGATTACTAGTCGGAGAATCGGACTTACGACTGCAAGATATTGCACTTCTGGATGCGAATGAAGTTAAAGCATTGCTCTTATCGCATTGTGGAGTTGTATACGACTCCCCGCAAGACGACTTGTTGATTTCGTCAAACAACGGGGACACATCATCGGTGATGCCGAATCCCATAATGAGCATAGAGATGGGCCCGACAAAGGAAAGATCAAGATGGACTTTGGATGGCAGGTTCGAGACGCAGGTCAGACAACATGCTGATGAGACGGCTCTTTTATGCGGACAGGAGTCCTTCACGTATCGCGAGCTAGACGAACGAGCGAATTTACTCGCCTCAAGGCTAAGGAGGAATGGTGTACACACGGGTGTGCTAGTTGGCTTGATGTTGGAGAGGACGTTGGATCTTGTAGTTGGTATTATCGGTATCTGGAAAGCGGGAGGTGCTTATGTACCCATTGATTTGGAATACCCGTCGTCACGTATCGATTATATGCTGGAGGATACAGGAGCCCCGGTGATGCTAACGCAGCAGCATCTACTGCATCGAATGTCCTCTTATACGGGTTCTATTATATGTATTGACGTTGAGGATGAACAGGGAACAACAGTGGATAAATCGGCATTAACTCATTTGGAAGAGATTAGTTCTCCTGAAGATCTAGCTTATATCATTTATACTTCCGGCTCGACAGGCAAGCCGAAGGGCGTAGTAATTGAGCATGAAAGTGCAATACGCTTCATAGAAGGAATGGTAGAAGAAGTAGAATGTGTTCCAGGTAAAGCTATTGTTGCGTTAGCGAGCGTAGCCTTTGATGTGTCAATCCATGATTTGATTATGCCCTTGCTATATGGCATGAAGGTCGTATTGGCGACGCAAGCCGAGCGCAGAGATCCGGAGCTGCTAGATCGGCTAATTGTCAAGCATGGCGTTCAGATGATGGTATCGACTCCTATGAGATTACAAATGTTGCTGTCAGGCAGAGAAGAACGTTCCTGTATGCGACATTTGACAGATCTGATGATTGGTGGAGAACCGTTCATTCCAACGCTATGGGATCGATTGAAGCCATATGATCAGCTTCGTGTGTATAACGTATATGGCCCGACTGAAACGACAGTATGGTCGACAGTACAGCGAATTGTGGATGACCATCCTGGTATTGGTAAAGCTCTTCATGGTGTGCGGACTTATATTCTGGATAAGAGCGGAAGTCTTCAACCTCCTGGCGTTGCAGGTGAACTCTGTATCTCAGGTACGAGACTTGCCCAGGGTTATTGGGGGAAGTCGGAACTTACGGCTAAACAATTCGTTATGGACCCTTTCTTTCCAGGTGAGCGGATGTATAAGACGGGTGATCTTGCACGTTTCCTTGCGGACGGAAGCATCGAATTTCTAGGGCGGAGCGATTTTCAGGTGAAGATACGTGGTTACCGCGTCGAGTTGGAGGAAATTCAGCTGATGCTCTCACGTCATGAACAAATATCCGAATCAGTAGCACTTCTGCAAGAGGATCAGCGGGAAGAGAAGTGGCTATGCGCGTATTATGCCGCGGAGTATGAGTTGTCGTCAACGGAACTTCGGAGCTTCATGGCAAGTCGATTACCAGAATACATGGTGCCTCAGAGATTTGTATGGCTAGCCAGTATGCCACTGAACGCTAATGGAAAGATCGATAGGAACGCATTGCCTCGACTAAGTGATGACGTTGATCTAACGGATAACTCTAAATCTAGGTTATCGTTCAATCACCTGAAATCAGAAACGGAGCGTGAAGTAGCGTGCTTCTGGCAAGAAGTACTCCATAGAGAAGACTTGCGTGCGGATGACAACTTCTTTGATATTGGAGGGAATTCCATTCTGCTAGTTGCTCTACATCATAGATTAGAAGAACGTTATCCTGATCGTCTAACGGTTGCAGATCTGTTCGAGAATGCAACTCTTCGAGGCATGGCGGGGATATTGGATACCCCAGTCGGTGAAGAGGGGGAGATGGGCGAATTAACGATGATGAAGGGTATGAAATTCGTAACCAAAGTAAGGGATGTTGAAGCAAGTACGGGAAGTACATTCGACATCAATGAGATGCAACTGGAGGAATCGACAAATCAGGAACTAACACGTATTGCAGAAATGCTTGACGTAGAATTTGTGGATATATTGTTAACCGTCTATTTATATGTACTGTCCGATATTGCAATGACGGATGAAGTCGCTGTATTCGTGAAAGGGGGCGCAGGTGATCGTATCGTGCCTGTGACGTTGAACATGTCCCATTACATGGAATTTGACGAAATGATATCAGAAGTGAAGCGGCAACGAAATGGTAGTATTTATTATACTTTCTCTTCGCTCGCGACCGCTGCAGGATTCCGAGCTCCGGACAATGGCATTATACCTTGGTTCTCAGCAACCGACATGGGATCAGTGAAAGAATATATGTCGATGATCGGTCTCGCGCTTCAGCTTACGATGACTGAGTCTGAGTTGGTGGTTTCGTGTATTTATGACACTGCTGCATGGGACAAGTCGGGTGTAGATGGTTTGCTATCCCTATATGGAGAATCTCTGGAAATCATGATGAACGATCTTGGAGAAGGGCGTGAAGGATGATGGTTAAACGGGCGTTATTGTTCCCTGGACAAGGTTCACAGTATGTCGGTATGGGCAAGGACTTATTCATTAAGTATCCAATCGCCAAAGAGACGTTCCAAGAGGCGAATGACGCGATGAATGTCGATCTCACGAAGCTGATGTTTGAGGGAGGCATAACGGAGCTAACGAGAACGGAATATGCACAACCAGCTATACTAGCCGTCGGGATGGCTATGTTCAGAGTATATAAGGAAGTAGTGGGTACAGATATTAATTATATGACCGGTCATAGTCTTGGTGAAATTACTGCATTGACCTGCGCAGGAAGTATCCCATTCGCAAGTGCCATTCGTATTGTTCATCGTCGTGGTGAGCTGATGCGGGAAGCTGCTGCAATCGGGGGTGGAGCGATGGCCGCTGTTAATGAGCTTGGTGTAAGCGAGGTTGAAGCCATCTGTGCATCGGTAAGCTCGATTCATAAAGGTGGGGCTGAGATTGTTGTTGTATCCAACATAAATTCGGAGGATCAAGTTGTCATTTCTGGGCATAAGGGGGCATTGAGTGAGGCAGCGGAGCGGTTAACGAAGCGGGGAGCGATCGTTATCCCGCTTCAAGTAAGCGCCCCATTCCATAGTCCACTTATGGCGCCTGCAGCGGTACAATTCGCTGAAGAACTTAGCAAGTATACATTTTCACCACTTCAATATCCCGTTATATCTAGTGTGACAGCCAAGTTGTACGCAAGCTCCGATGAAATTGCCAAGGTTCTGACTGAGCAGTTGACTGCGCCTGTGCAATGGGTGGCAGTACTCCAATATTTACGAGAGAACGGAGTGTCGGAAGCCGCAGAGCTGGGACCGAGGACGGTCTTGAAAAAGCTAGCTCATCATACCGCGGGCATGAAAGTATTTGCCTTCGACCATGGTCCGGATGCAGAGCAGTTGCTAAGTGAAAGTAAGGTTGCCAAAGAAGAATATCCGCTTGATTTCATAATCCAATGCGTGTCGATCGCGACATGTACACGTAACAGGAATTGGGACTCAGAAGCTTATGCAAAAGGTGTTATTACGCCTTATCGTAACGTTCAGAAGATGTTATATCAACTTCAGCAATCAGGAGATCAAGTGACATGGGCGCATATGGAGCAAGCGTATGCCATGCTTCTTTCCGTGCTAAAGACGAAGCAGGTCCCGGAAGTTGAACAGCTCAGTCGGTTGGAGCGTTTGCTGGCGGAGTATGGGTTACAGGAGAACTTTGGTCAGAGATCACCTATAGGCGTACTGAATTCCTAATGGTTATGTAATATGCACCAGTGTTGCAAAAGGGGGGACGAACGGTTGAATGATGTAAGCCATGATAGTCTTATATACGAATCACCCGAAACAATACTACAGCAATTAATTCGGTTCAACACAACGAATCCACCGGGTAACGAAGCGGCTTGTGTGCAATTTATTCAGGAGATGTTGCATCAGGCAGGAATCGAGACGACGATTGTTGCTGAAGTGGAAGACAGACCTAATCTGATCGCTCGTCTAAAGGGGAGTGGTGAAGCGCCCCCTCTTCTCATGTATGGTCATGTCGATGTTGTTGGCGTAGAGAAGCAAGTATGGAGCCACGATCCTTTCGGTGGTGAAATCCATGACGGTTGCGTATGGGGCAGAGGAAGTCTGGATATGAAGGGCGGCGTGGCGATGATGCTCGCTGCCTTTCTCCGCGCTCATGCGCAGAGAGTTGAGCTGCAGGGTGACATTATACTAGCCATCGTGTGCGATGAAGAAGCTGGTGGTGATCGGGGAGCTTCCTATTTGGCAGATCATCATGCGCATCACTTTGAAGGGGTGCGATATGCCATTGGCGAGTTCGGAGGATTCTCATTGCAGGTAAGTAATCGGAAATTCTATCCCATTATGGTTGCTGAGAAACAAATCTGTTGGCTCAGAGCTACATTGAGAAGCGAAGGTGGGCATGGTTCACTTGGACATACCGAGGGTTGTATGGCACAGCTTGGAGATCTTCTTCAAGCGCTAAATGAGATTAAGCTACCGGTCCACGCAACACCAGCAGCGGCTTATATGATTGAATCCATGGCGGCAGCATTACCTATGGTGCAGAGATTATTGCTGAGAGGTCTGCTTCGACCACGAATGAGCAATATCATTTTGAAACTGATGGGTGATAAAGGTAGATTATTTCAGCCGCTCCTTCGCAATACGGTGAGTGCTACAATTGTGCGTGGCGGTGAGAAAATTAATGTACATCCAAGTGAGATTATAGTGGAGTTGGATGGGCGCCTACTACCTGGATTTACCCCTGCACAACTTATAGAAGAGCTTCACGAACAATCCGTACATCGTAATGTAATGTTTGAGCTGATTCGGCATGATGCTTGTCCAACAAGCCCGGATATGGGGATGTTTGGACTGTTGTCGGATGTACTCAGAGAAGCAGATCCCGATGCTGTACCCGTTCCTATGCTTCTACCGGGAGGGACGGATGCGAGACATTTCGCAAGATTAGGCATTCAAACGTACGGTTTCTTGCCCATGCCGCTACCAGATGATATGAAATTTTCTGAATTGATCCATGCTGCTGATGAGCGTGTCCCTGTAAATGCTATTCATTTTGGAGCGAGAGCCATTTATCAAGTTATTGAGAAATATGGTCAATCACATTCAAACTAGAGGTAAGCGACTGTATGCAGGATAACCGACAAATTATTAATAATTTCCTAAAGTGGAGGTGCACATATACTATCAGCTAGAGTGGTGTTTAAGATATAACGTTGAGCTGGCCGGGTATAGGTATCCATTACTGCATTTCAATAGGCTCTTTCTATTCCTAACCCGGCCATATTGAGGATGCGGGGATATACTCTTTTTCTAAATTTCTCTTAGTCAATAATTTTTGATAGCGCATTATAATATAAAAGTATGTAGTAATGATGTGGTTAGAAAATAAAACTACTAACTTTAAGAAAGGGTTGACAAGGTGATTCAAAATATAATAAAGTGTAAATAGTTACAAAATATTAACCAATTGCCGAATTTCGTTTTTGAAAACGGGGGAACCAATCTGGGTGAATTATTCTTGAAAGCAAGAGAGTATAGGGAACCTTTAACCGAACCCTCAGCTAACTCCGTAGGCATCGAAAGGAAGACGAGTTTCTGAAGAAAATCATCATATCACTACTAGGAGCTGCAGTATTATTCACCACCGCTGCACCCAGTACATTTGCAAGTGAGGCTAGAATTGAAAGTGAAGTGAATCAGGTCGTGGGAACGCCGTACTCATGGGGTGGAACCACAGTTTCAGGATTTGATTGCTCCGGATTCATCTTGTACATAATGGGTAAGTTTAACGTTGATAATCTTCCACGCACATCAGAGTCACAAGCAAAAGTGGGGACAGTAGTTGCTCAAGAGGATCTGCAATTAGGCGATTTAGTATTTTTTAATACATCCGGTAATGGGATCTCCCATGCAGGAATCTATCTAGGTGACAATCAATTCGCGCACTCTTCCAGCAGTAAGGGAGTAAGAATAAGCAAGTTGTCGGATTCTTACTATAAAGATCGTTATGTTACCGCTCGACGAGTGGTAAATGAGGACAGTTATCTTAAAATGATTGAATAATACATATCGAAAAAAGGACAAGCCTGTTATTCATATAGCGGGCTTGTCCTTTTATATTTTGTTCATAGAGTAACTATGTAATGCAGTCTTCTTGATTCCAGAATTAAATTCGATAGAAGGTGTTATTTGATGTTTACAGTTAAACGATTAAAGATCATCTCAGCAATTTCTCGATATCCTCTTGAATTTGGGTGAATCAAATCCTTAGACCAAAGCGTATGATCGTTAGCCATGGGGTGATTCCAACAATCAATATGATATAACTTGTACTCGTTACTAAGCGATTGTATGACTTCATTTGCTTCTAATAGCTGTTCCTTTAATAATTGTTTTTGCTCCATAGGCAAGGGTAATCTAACTGTAAAGTCCGGAAGATTAGCTATAATAATTGAAGCACCCGACTTACTTAAACTATCGACCATAAGTTCCATCTCGTTCTTATATTCATTGCGATTCCAACGACCTTTTAAAATATCGTTTGCACCTGCGATAAGACTGACCAAGTCAGGCTGCAATGCAATAGCCTTTTCTAATTGCTTCAAGCGAATCTCTTTAGTTACCAAACCCCGTTTAGCTAAGTTGGAGTATTTTAACTCGGGTGTATACTTTTGCGCGAAGTAAGCTACCCAGCTTTTTAATTCTGCTCCCTCAACCTCATCTCCGATTCCCTCTGTAAAGCTATCTCCTAGTGCTACAAAATGCTTCCACATATCAGACACCTCTTTTTTTGAATTACCTAAAATTATACTATAATATAGGATCCGATAAGAAACATTCCTCCTTTGAACATTTGAGGACATATGTCCTTCCCAAAATACCTAGAAATATCATTTAATTAAATAAAGAAATCAATTTGGGGAGAGAGACCATGAGAGGAATAATATTTGCGTTTTTAGGCGGAGCCTTTATTACCTTGCAAGGTGTAGCGAATGCTCGGATTAGTCAAGACATTGGTACATGGCAAGCAGCGACGATAACTCAATTCACTGGATTTATTGCGGCCTTGGCTATCCTGTTGTTCGTCCGAGATGGTAAATGGCAGGGGTTTAAGCAAGTTAAACCTTTATATTTGTTAGGCGGCGCCTTTGCAGCGGTTATTATTTTCACGAATGTCACGGCTATTCAGCAGATTGGTGTTACTTTTACGGTATCTGCAGTAATGATTGCCCAGCTAGGTATCACCTTCATCATTGATATTAATGGTTTGTTCGGCGTGGTGAAGCAGAAGATGAGGATGCCACAGTTCATTGGGATTGGGATGATGATAGCTGGTGTAATAATACTAGGACTTTAAAAACATCCATATCGTACAGTGTCAAAGGTTAAAGACGGGTGGTGAATTCTGAGTAATGAAAGAAATCAAAGATCGTGAGCAACTAACTGATTATTTACATGCTCATCAAATCGAATCCGTATTTAATGAACAACTAATACCGTATTTATCTTTGTATAACTTTGAACAAGGAGAACGTATCTGTTCCCAAGGAGAACATGCAGAGATTCTGTATGTACTTGTTAAGGGGAGGGTTAAAATTTATACGACCTCGGCGGGAGGAAAAACACTTATTCTCTCTTTTAAGAAACCGCTTGAGGTGATCGGGGATATTGAATACGTACAGGGGATTAATATTATGAATACGGTTGAGGCAGTATCGTCAGTCTGTATGATTGGTATTCATCATCGTTGGTTGAACAAATACGGAAGTGATCATGCACCTCTACTGCAATTTTTACTAAAGATCATTACACGGAAGTTTCTCCTCAAAAATAACTCTTTGAGTTTCAATTTAATGCATCCTGTGGAAATGAGATTGGCAAGTTATCTAATGTCTGTCTCCTTTGAGGATTCTGATTCTCAATTGAAAGGACAACAAAGCACAGTCAGTATAAAAGATGTGGCGAACTTCATTGGAACGAGTTATAGACATCTAAACCGGGTCATCCTTCAGTTCTGTACAGACGGTCTGATTGAGCGTAATAAAGGGTTCATCCTTGTTAAGGATAGAGAAGGATTAAGTAGAATTTCTGGACCTAATATCTATGAATAAAATTAGTGATTGGTTAAGAAGACAAAATAAAGATTCATAATATGATTGACATAACATATTTTCGATGATATTTTGCAAATATATACAACAATAACAAAAAAATATAATTATTCATTTGTGATAAAGCTAATACTCGTTTCATTTTCCTCTATTAATGGCTTAATATTACCGCAAAGATAATTGCTTAGAAAATAAATTCTAGGTTGGTGAATGATATTAATGATAATTCGGTAGTCAGTATTGTTATGCCAGTATTCAACAGAGAATCACTAATTTCTACAGCTATTCAATCGGTTTTAAACCAGACATATAGTCATTGGGAATTGATCGTTATTGATGATCGAAGTACGGACAATACGAAACAAGTCGTGGCAAATTACGTGAAGCAGGATTCAAGAATTCAGTATTTTGTTAATGATAGAACCCAAGGACCGGGTGGAGCACGAAATTGTGGCATTTTAAAAGCGCAAGGTGAGTTCATTGCCTTCCTGGATTCCGATGATGAGTGGTTTAATTACCATTTAAAGGATAGCGTTCGGACGATTAACGAAGCGCAAGTCGATATTAGTTTTGCATTATGGTGGATTAAACAACAAAATAACGAACCTTTTTATTATTATGAACACCCTTTAATAGTGAAATACTTGGAAGACTTAAGAAATAAATTTGGTGCCTATGGCGAGACGATTATTTTTGATAAAGGACTGTTTGAACAATATTTAAATGATCAGATCTGTTTGTATCACATCAATACGATGGTCGTAAAGAAAGAACTCATTCATATCTATGGACTGTTCAATGAAGTGCATAATGTTGGGGAAGATTCGGAGTTTATGATTAATTTTTTTGATAAGTGTAAAGTTGCATTAATTACTAAGCCTCATTTTATTTATTATGAATCGCCAGATAGTCTCTATTTCTTTTGTAATAGATATGAACTAGACCCTGATTCTTTATACCAGGATGAGAAGTTACTCAAGAAAATAGAGGATACAGGACTGAAATCGATAAAATTTAAAACCTTGTTAAAAGGTAAGGTTGAGGAATCGGATCATGTAAGAGATAAGAAGAATTGTATTCTAAACATAAATAGCGGCATAGGGACAAAATACTATACTCTAAGTTATTTAAACAGACGAGATAAGAAAGTTGCACTTCAATATTGCCGCTTATCTCATCGCATTAAACCAACGATGTTTAATAGATTGCTACTGTGTCATCTTTATGTTTCGATCCCTATACGGAAAGAATTTATGAAGAAAGGATTGGACTTGTATTGATTTGTAGTGAGTCGATTATTTAAATAAACCAAGATATATCTACGAATAAAATTAGCATATGGGAGAGTAAAGGTCATGATTCTAGGACTGATTTTGGCAGTTATCGCAGGTGCGCTAGTAGGTGTGCAAAATATTTTCAATAGTAAGGTGAATGAACGCGCGGGTTCTTGGGCGACAACGACGTTAGTCTTAGGTATGGGATTTCTGGCTTCACTATTGATCGGTCTTATCTTTGAGGGTAAACATATGTTCAGCCTGGACAATATGCAGCCATGGTACTGGTTCAGCGGTCTGATTGGCGTAGGTGTGGTCATCTGTATGGTGCAGGGGATGAAGCTGCTAGGTCCTACGTATGCCATCTCAATCGTCCTAACAGCACAGCTTGGATTTGCTTTATTGTGGGACTCATTAGGGTGGTTGGGTCTGGAAAAGGTACCTTTTTCTTTCACGAAGTTGATAGGTGTGCTAGTTATCGTTGGTGGCATTTGTGCATTTAAATTAGGCGGTGGACGTGAGACAGAAAAGGTGCCTAAGATGACTTAGAAATAGTTGTGAGTAGTTCAGGGAAATGGAGTGATAATTTTGCGGAAATACCAAACGTTATTATTTGATGTAGATGATACGCTGCTCAATTTTGGGGCAGCAGAGAAATTGGCATTGCGCTTGCTTTTTGAGGATCAAGAAATGCCCTTAACCACTGAAATGGAAGCACATTATAAAAGAATAAATCATGCTCTATGGCGGTCTTTTGAAGAAGGGACAATGGATCGTGATGAGGTAGTAAATACACGTTTTTCAATATTATTTAAGGAATACGCTCATGAGGTCGATGGTGTCTTACTGGAAAAGAAGTATCGCAGCTACTTAGAAGAGGGGCATGAGCTTCTTGATGGGGCCTTTGAATTAATAACAGACCTACAACATCAATATGACTTATATATTGTTACGAATGGTGTTTCCAAGACGCAAGATAGACGGTTACGTGATTCAGGATTACATCCACTATTTAAGGATATTTTTGTGTCAGAGGACACTGGGTTTCAAAAACCGATGAAAGAATATTTCGATTATGTCTTTGCGCGAATTCCTAATTTCTCTCTGGAAAAAGGATTGATTATCGGAGATTCCTTAAGCGCGGATATTAAGGGCGGACAGCTAGCGGGTCTAGATACATGTTGGTTCAACCCTGAACTGAAACCTAATAACACTGGCATTGTACCAACCTATGAAATTCAGAACCTTGATGAGTTGTATCGAATTCTAAATGTAGAAAAAGAAGAATCGGCATCGGTTTGTTAGTATTTTTCCTGAACATCATAGTATCGAAGACTCGCGTGTAATCATGTGAGTTTTTTTGTATAGAATATGACTATATTTATTCTTTATCTTTTCATGAATGGATGCCTTACTTATGATGAAGGTTGTTATGAACGTTCAATAAGGAATTCATTTGAGGAAAGAGGAAGTAATAGTATGAATAATTATGCGATTCGAAACTTTATGCCAGAAGATGTCCCAAGCATCTATAATGTTCAAGTAGCTTACAATAGAGTCTTTCAAGAAACGTCAGTAATTCCGGGTGAAGCGTACCTTTCTCCAGAATACGATAACGGAAATAACGTGGTATGCGCTATAAATAATAATGGGGTATTGGATGGACACGGGTCTATTTATCCTGTGTTTACTGCGGATAACAACAATACTAGCGCGGAAAATGTATTGTGGGTGGAAATCAAATATAATCCGTTAACTGCGGTTAGTAATGAAATAAGAGCAATATTGTTTCAACATGTAATGAAAAGGGCGAGTGAAATTAAGAAGAAAGCACTTCATAAAAACACAAAAATTTGCTTTACGTTCTTCCCTTCAGAGAAAAAAAGTTCAGAATATGTGCTTGATCAAGGTTTTATCGTTAGTGAAGGAATTTATCATATGGCAAGAAGTCTGGACCAACCCATAGAGACCTATCCTTTGCCTGATCATATTGAAGTTATTGAGTGGAAAATGAAAGAGGATAAGGAAATAGAAGAGTACATCCAAGCGTATAATATATCTTTTTCTAAGAAGCCATGGAACACAGAGGGGTTGCGACACTTCATGTTATCTGATCTGTGGACAGTGGGTACAACGTTATCTGCTTTTAATCATGGTCAATTGGTAGGTAGTATTATGCTTTATTGGAATGAAGAAAAGAATAAAGATGCAGAGGGAAAAAGTGCTTTTACAGAACAAATATTTGTGTTGCCTGATTGGCGTAGAAAGGGATTAGCTAAGCATTTGATCAGCAGAGGATTGGAGTATTTGGCAGGGAAAGAGATGAACGAGGCGCATCTTGAACTCCGGGCCAATAATGAGCATGCACTTCATATGTATAAGACGCTCGGGTATAAAGTTACTAAAAGTGAAATTATCGTAGAACGTGTAATTTAACAAAAATCTAATTGTTATAGGTGGCAGAGAAAGTTAGAACCAAGATAGGAATGTCAGATAGACGTAAAGTTCTCTATTAATATTAATACCTAAAAGGGCTGCCAATAGGCAGTCCTTTGTTCTGCTAACTAAATGTGTTTAGGGAAAACACTATACATTTTCAACATTGATGTATAGAATATATATAGTTATGAAGAGCATCTCAAATGTAATTGATTATATGAACGATAATATTATCGTATTTCAATAAATTTGGAGGGTATATCCGTGAACTTATTTAATGAACTTGGTGGACAGCAAGGGGTACGCAAACTAGTTGAATCCTTTTATCCAAAGGTGCTTAATGATCCTATAATATCGCCACTATTTCCAAAGGAAATATCGCCTGTTATGGATAAACAAGAAATGTTTTTGAGTCAGTTTTTTGGAGGACCGGATCTATATACAGCAGAATTTGGACACCCTAGAATGAGAGCGCGTCACATGCCTTTTAAGATCACACCAATCCATGCTGATGCATGGTTGTCTTGTATGAGCCAAGCCCTCGAGGAAACGGTTGATTCTGAACTGCTTCGAGAAGCCGTCATTGAACGATTGAAGGTATCCGCATACTTTTTCGTTAATTCAGCAGAAGAAGGGATATAAAGTGGAGTATATTGATGTTACATCAACACCCCCAAATGACTTAACGCCTTTAGTATTAGTCATAGGCAAGTTTGATGGTGTGCATAGAGGTCATTCCAAGCTTCTGAACACTGCAAGCGAATATAATGAGGGAATTGTAGCCGTAATGAGTTTTTCAGATCACCCTTCTTGGATTTTGAAGGGCGATCGAGAGTATGATAAGTCACTTACACCAATACATCATAAAATGTCATTATTGCAGGATCACGGTGTAGAGCGGTTTTACAACATTCAATTCACGAAAGAATATGCCCGGATTTCGGCGAAAGAATTTGTATTAGATCATTTAAGCAAATTGAACATTAAGCGAATCGTGGTTGGTGAAGGTTTCCACTTAGGAAAGGCAAGAGAATCAGATACGAACGATTTAATTAAACTTTGTGCACAAATAGGTATTCCTGTTACGGTAATTCCCCTTTTGCAAGAAGAAGGTAACAATATCAGTAGCACCACGATCCGTTCGCTTATTAGGAATGGCGAGGTGGTAGCGGCTAAGGGCCTATTGGGTCGACCTTATGTGGTAACAGGACATGTCGTTCACGGTGAAGCGTTAGGCAGAACATTAGGGTTCCCAACAATTAATCTAGCAGGGAAAGTAGACCGATATGTTCTTCCTAAACCAGGTGTTTATGTAGGCGTTGCTGAGATAACGGATAGCGATCATGGGATCGAACGTCACAATGCACTCATAAGTGCGGGTTACCGTCCTACGGTCAAAGGTGAAACGTATTTAATAGAAGCCTATTTATTAAATTTCTCTGGTGATTTGTACTCTAGAAAAGTTTCGCTATCTTTTCTAGAGTATCTACATGAGGAGATTAAATTCTCTAACTTGGATAAGTTGGTAGAACAAATGAAGCTTGACGAACGTAATGCATTCATATTTTTTGAAAATGAATGAAATCTCATAGCAATCGATAAAGATTAAACCCGGTTCTCACGATATGTATGAGAAGCGGGTTTGTATTGTTGTTTATTGGAAGATTCGATATCCGAGTAGAAGGATGGTTTCGAGTGAGTATGGAGACATTTTTTTGGGGAAATGGTACTATTGGAATATTCATTATGGATATAAAGATGCTAATAAGACGTTTATCGGATGGTGATTATGAATGACAACGATAGAGCAAGGACAGCTTTCGACGAGGGAGTACATTCTTCAGCTACTTAAGACGAAGGGTGATTTAAGTACCAAGGATCTTACTGAGGAATTAGGAATAACGGTTATGGCCGTCAGACGTCACATTCAATCGTTAGAAAGGGATAATCTCATTTCCTCAAAGACGATAAGACAATCGATGGGCAGACCTACAGCTGTGTATTGTTTGACCGAACATGCAGATGGCTTCTTCCCCCGTAAATATCATACATTAACACTTGATTTATTAGATGAACTTACTGATAGTTGTGGAGAACCGGCTATTGAACAGCTCTTTGAAGGGCGTAAAAATAAAATGGTTAAGAAATATGATGCAAGTATGGAAGGCAAAAATCTTGAACATCGAGTCTCGGCACTTGCGGAAATTCAGAATGACAATGGTTATATGGTCGAGTGGGAAAAGATCAATGATGAAGAATTTCTGTTAAAAGAACACAATTGCCCCATCGAGCAAGTAGCAACGAAGTATCAACATGCTTGCCGATGCGAATTGAAGTTGTTTGAATCGTTGCTGGGCGACGCAGAAGTAGAGAGAACCGAATGTCTTGCCAAGGGCGGACAACGATGCACTTATTTAATTAAAAAGAAAAAAGAAAGATAACAGTGAGATGTCTATGACATATCACTGTTTTTATGTAATCGAAGAAAATGAACTACATGTGCAATAAATAACTTTAAGATTGAAAGGTGGAAATATCGTGGATAAGTATCAAATCTTGTTGTTTTATAAGTTCGTAGAAATAACTAATTCCGAGCAGGAAGCCGCGAATCATTTGGCCTATTGCAAGAGTCTAGGTGTAAAGGGAAGGATATTAATCGCAGATGAAGGCATAAACGGCACGATATCAGGAACCATAGAGCAAACAGAGGAATATATGAGAGAAATGCTTAGTAACCCACTGTATTGTGATATGGTTTTTAAAATAGATCCGGCAGATGATCATGCATTCAGAAAAATATTTGTAAGACATAGAAAAGAATTAGTTACTTTGGAGTATAAGAATCCTATAAATCCTGCTGTCAAAAGTGGAAAGCGATTAGACCCCAAACAATTTCTTGCGTATTTGCAAAGGGAGGATGTCATCGTTGTTGACGGAAGAAATGATTACGAATATGATCTTGGACATTTCCGCAATGCGATTAAACCAGAGGTCGAAACGTTCAAGGAATTTCCTGAGTGGATCAATGAGAATCTAAGCGAATTTAAGAATAGACCGATTCTGACTTATTGTACCGGTGGTATCCGTTGTGAGAAATTAACGGGTGTACTCTATGATCAAGGTTTCACAGATGTCTATCAGCTAGATGGTGGAATTGTAACCTATGGTAAAGACCCAGAAGTAAAAGGGAAATTGTTCGATGGTAAATGTTATGTGTTTGACGAGCGGATGTCCGTAACCATAAACCATACGGATGAAGATACGCTGATAACTGCGTGTAAACATTGTCACAAACCTTCCGCCCATTATATTAACTGCACGAATAACGAATGTGATGCGAAGTATATTTGTTGCGAGGATTGCGAAGAGGAGATGCAGGGTTTCTGTTCGAGCGAATGTCAGGAGATCTTATAGAGGTAAAGTGAGATAATCTGAGAGCGCAAAGAGGATAGACTTACAACCGTGTCTCATTAGGGTCTTGTAGTTAGATACTCTATAGAATTCAAATGAGTCCCTAAGGTGATCACCTTAGGGACTCATTTGAATTCTATTACCTGGAAATTCTCCACCTAATTTACGGTTTGAAGTCATAATAATGGAGTATCGGTTAAATTAACTGGATGTTTTCCCGTTAAATGAAATTAGTATCCAGACAAGGATACGATATGCTCTTCTGATATTGTTAACGGAAGGAATCAGGACCTGACGTTTATTTATATGTATTAAGTAAATGCGCTTACAAACATTATAACGTTATATTTACTTAACCCATCTTCTGTGGTATTCTGAATTCATTAGTCAATGGATACTTCGTATATTTGAAGTAGATAGATTGGATAGAGGAACACGTAGAGTAGTGGTTAGCCATTGGGGGGTGAGAGTAAGTGACTGACAGATTAGTGTTGCGAAATGCGAAGCTTGTTAATGAACAATCCGTGGATATCGTCATCGAGAATAACAAGATTGTTGAAGTGACGGATGCAGGTGAAGTAGCCGGACAAGATGGTTTTGATTGTTCAGGATTATATGTCTCTAGCGGATGGATTGATATGCATGTACATGCGTTTCCAGAATTCGATCCTTACGGTGATGAGATCGATGAGATTGGCGTTAAGCAAGGGGTAACAACGATCGTTGATGCAGGAAGTTGCGGCGCAGATCGCATAGCTGATCTGCGAGCTAGTGGAATCAAGGCAAAGACGAATTTGTTTGCTATGTTGAATATTTCTCACATCGGACTCCTACAAGTGGATGAATTATCACGCTTGGAGTGGATCGATCTTGAGAAGGCGGAACAAGCGGTCCGCGATAATCAAGATATTATAGTTGGCTTGAAGGCACGTATTAGCAAGAGTGTCGTCAAGGACAGCGGTATTGAGCCACTTCGACTAGCGAGAACACTATCAGAGAGGTTGTCTCTTCCGATCATGGTTCATATCGGGTCGGGACCGCCAAGAATTGAGGAAGTACTGGCTTTACTTACAGAGCGGGATATCATAACTCATTATTTGAACGGCAAGCCGAATAATTTGTTTGATGTGGAAGGTCAACCACTTAAGGAATTGCTGGATGCGGTTGACCGAGGTGTACATCTTGATGTCGGACATGGAACGGCCAGTTTCTCGTTCAAAGTTGCGGAAGCTGCGAAGCGTGCGGGCATCAGACCGAACACGATCAGTACCGATATTTACCGTGGTAATCGATTGAATGGTCCGGTGTACAGCTTGTCGAGCGTGTTGACGAAGTTCCTTTACTTGGGTTACAGCTTGGAAGAGGTTATCGCTGCAGTGACCGTCCATGCCGCGCAATGGCTGAATAAGCCAGAGCTTGGACGAATTCATCCTGGAGATGTAGCCAATCTCACGCTGTTCGCTGTCAATCAAGGAGACGTTACCCTAACGGATTCCGAGGGAGAACAACGAATCGCGAACACCTATATTGAAGCAAAAGGAGCGGTTGTGAATGGCACATTCATTAAATGCTAAATATGGATTGAAGCGGGTTATCAATGCAAGCGGGCGAATGAGTATTCTAGGTGTATCCGCCCCGACAGATACGGTTATGGAAGCCATGAAGCAAGGCGGACAGCAGTATGTGGAGATTGCCGATTTGGTTGATAAAGCGGGAGACTATATTGCTAATATTCTCGGATCGGAAGCAGCCGTTGTAGTCAATTCGGCATCCAGTGGAATCGCACTTTCCGTCGCAGCAATCGTGACGCAGGGAGACCGCCGCAGAAGTGAACGGCTCCATCAAGAGCCGATCGTGAAGAATGAGATCATTATGCTGAAAGGACATAATGTGCAGTACGGCGCTCCTGTGGAGACCATGGTTTATTTGGGTGGTGGGAGAATCACTGAAGTAGGTTATGCCAACGAAGGGCGTAAGGAACATATTGAAGATGCTATTTCCGATCAAACGGCAGCTATTCTGTATGTGAAGTCACATCATTGCGTGCAGAAGAACATGATTTCTGTGGAAGAAGCATGGGAAATTGCTCAACGCCGTGGCATTCCGCTTATTGTGGATGCTGCAGCAGAAGAAGATATCCGTAAGTATGTGAAGGTATCCGATCTGGTAATTTACAGCGGATCCAAAGCGATAGAAGGACCAACATCGGGTATAGTTGGCGGCAAACGCTGCTTTATCGACTGGCTAAAGGTACAACTCCATGCGATCGGTCGCAGTATGAAAGTAGGTAAAGAGACTACTTTCGGACTGCTTCAGGCCTTGGATGAATATATGAACAAAGAAGATAAGAGTGAACAGGAAAAAGCATCATTAGAAGTATTGATGCCATTGTCTAAACTTCCTGGTATTAAGGTATCGGTCGTGCAAGATGAAGCAGGCAGAGCCATCTACCGTGGCCGCGTTCATATCGATCAGCAAGTCGCTTTCAAATCAGCTAAAGAAGTGAACGATCAGCTTCGTGAAGGTGGTATTGCAATATATACCCGTGATTACGGTGTTCGGCAAGGATACTTTGACATTGATCCCCGTCCTTTGCAAGGTGATGATATTCAGGTTATTGCAACAACAATCCAAGAAATCGTAGGAGGTAATTAATATGTCTCAAATGGAAAAGCGTCTTTATAAAAATCGGGTGGCACTAAACGTACTGGCTAACAACATTGAGAATGCAAAAGAGATATTCGAGGCAGCTGAAGGGCATGTTCTCGTTGGGGTATTATCTAAGAGTTACCCAAATGTACAAGAAGCCGTAGTAGCAATGAAAGCGCATGGAGCAGTTATTGATGATGCCGTTTCGATCGGACTCGGAGCAGGTGACAATCGTCAAGCTGGAGCCGTTGCTGAAATTGCTAAGAGTTATGGGGGAACGCATATTAATCAAGTGTTCCCTGCTGTAGGTGCGACGCGCGCTAATCTCGAAGGTCGAGATAGTTGGATTAACAGTCTTGTCTCCCCATGTGGCCGTGTAGGTTATGTGAATATCTCTACGGGACCTATCAGCGCAGGGAACACGGAGCAAGCTATTGTTCCTATCAAAGCAGCGATTGCACTCGTACGCGACATGGGTGGCAACGCGCTGAAATATTATCCGATGGAAGGTCTGAAATTTATAGACGAGTATCGTGCAGTGGCAGAGGCTTGCGCAGAAGAAGGATTCGCGCTGGAACCGACGGGTAGCATCGATATGGAGAATTTCGAGGAAATCGTGGAAATCGCTCTAATAGCAGGTGTTCAACAGGTGATTCCACACGTGTATTCCTCTATAATTGATAAAGAAACAGGTAACACGAATCCAGAAGACGTACGCGTATTATTCGACATATTGAAGAAACTGGTCGAACGCCATGGCTAAGCGGATTGCGGCATTCGGAGAGGTTATGATGCGGATGCAAGTGCCAGGTTATGAATCACTTGCTCAAGCAAGCTCGTTACAATATTCCTTCTCCGGAACTGGAGTAAATATTGCTTCTGCTCTATCTCGGTTCGGTCATTCCAGTTATCTCGTCTCTACGTTGCCCAACAATTCTATAGGCGAAGCTGCCACAGCTTACTTGCGTAAGCTTGGCATCCAGACATCATTTCTCAGCAGAGCTGGTAAATACGTGGGCATGTATTTTCTAGAGAATGGGTTCGGCATTCGTCCGAGTAGAGTGACTTATTCGGATAGACTTGGAAGTAGCTTCAACACCTCAGCACCGGACACCTATGATTTCAGCAAGATTGCCCAGGAAATTGATATTGTCCATTTCTGTGGTATTACATTGGCTATGAACGATTCGGTGCGCGATCAGATGAAGGAGTTTGCTAGTGAAGTAAAGAAGAGTAGCGGAACGGTCGTGTTTGATTGCAACTTCCGTCCATCCCTCTGGGGTACGGATGGGTACACCTTAGCAAAGCCGCACTACGAGGAAATGCTAGGTTTTGCCGACATTGTGATGATGAATGAGAAAGATGCGATATTCACCCTCGGAATGGAGACGCAGGAAGTGGAGTCATTGGCGCAACTGAAGGATCTTATACCGAAGGTGGCAGAGAAGTATGGTATTTCCGTGATAGCGGGTACGCACCGCTTAGTTAACCGTGATAATACGCATTCACTCAGAGGTTATATATATAAAGAAGGCGCATTTGAATTTTCTGAAATGCTAACGTTTTCTGTATATGACCGCATTGGAGCGGGGGATGCTTACGCAAGTGGCATCATTCACGGAGAATTGAGCGGGTTTACGACAGAGCGTACGATTGCTTATGCATCAGCGGCAGCCATGCTGGCTCATACAGTAGTTGGTGATACGCCGACTTCGACCGAAGCCGAGGTACTCCAGGCGATGACGGACAAAGCGTTTGATGTAGAAAGGTAGTGACGACGCATGTCCATTACACGCAAAAAAGGGCCTTTATATCTCCAAATAAAGAAGATTATTAAAGATCGGATTTTACAAGGTGTATATCCACTCGGCACGATTATACCTTCAGAACCACAATTAGAGAACGAATTCAATGTTAGTAAGATGACGGTTCGCAATGCGATTCAAAAGCTTGTTCAAGAGGGATATGTGGACAAGCGTAGCGGGATAGGCACAAAGGTCATTAGCAACACATCGTTTACTAAATGGTCAAAAGGAAAGAACTTTACAGAAATTTTGGTCGGCGAAGGCCATAAAATTGAGAAAAGACTTTTGGGATCAGAGATCGTTCGCAATGATGAAGATACGGAGTTATTCGAAATGTTCGGAGAGCAATGTGTACGAGTTGAACGTCTTTATATTTTGGACGGGAAGCCGTACATCCATTATGTGCACTTTCTCACTTCTGACATCCCAAATGTAGAGTTGGAAGGGTTAGATATCCAGTCTTTGTACGATCTCATCGAAGAACACAATATTGAACTCGAGAACTTTCGGGACCGCTTTACTGTTGCGGTTGCATCGGTTGAATCGGAGAACCTGCTCGGAATTCCGGCAGGAACGCCTCTACTAAAGAGGCTCCGTTACTCTTACGATTCCGAAGGAAGAGTCATTGAATACAGCATTGGACATTATAATACGGAATTGCAGCATTACCTTGTCAGCTACGACGTGTAAGTGATAGCAAGGATGATTGATTTATGCGTGCTCCTTTTCATAAGTTTAATGAAACCGTACGACAACAATTTGTTGAAGTGATTAACCAAGCCGTGGTTATGAGGTTACCTTTTACCAATGTATGTACAGCAAGAGCAACAGTATCAGCAGAGCGGCGCATATGATTATGATTAGGATTAAGGGGGTCAATTAGATGCTGTTAGAGGTTATTGCTACCACAGTCGGGGATGCCATTATGGCGGAACGCGGAGGTGCTGATCGGATTGAACTAATTACGGCTATACGTGAAGGTGGCTTGACACCGAGTATTGGCCTAATAGAGTGCGTTAGGGAGGCAGTGTCTATCCCCGTACGGGTTATGGTGCGACCGCATGCTCGTTCATTTTATTATGATAAAGAAGATATCGAAACGATGAGACGTGATATAGAACGGATTGGTGCGGTCGGAGGGCTAGGCATTGTCATAGGGATGCTTCGACCAGATGGAACGGTAGATGAAGAGAATCTAAAGATTCTTTTGGATGCTGCAAACGGTATGGAGGTTACCTTCCACAGAGCATTTGATGAGGTTCGGGATCAATCAGAGGCATTAGATGTTCTTCTACATTATCCTGAGATTACAGATATACTAACATCTGGAGGATTTGATGCTGCACCGGAAGGTGCTGATCAGCTTGCAAAGCTTACAAGTCTAACGGAAGGTAAGTCCATTTCGATTATGGCGGGTGCAGGTTTAACTGGACAAGGCCTAGAATCATTTCTTCAGCAATCGGGTGTAAGCCGTGTGCATTTCGGTTCAGCCGTAAGACAAGGTGGCGACCCGATGAAACCTTTTGATGCGGAGCGTCTGCAATATATCCGTACAATTATTAATCAATGGAAAAGGTAAATTAATCAGTCCTAACCAAGTGAAAAAGCCTTCAATACCAATGTAAACGTGGTAATGAGGCTTCTTTATTGTTGTTTTTCTAATTATTATGGGCTCAGCTCATTAGCTATGTTAATACCGAAATTATTCGGTCAATCTTTAAGTGTATTGAAAAAGAAATACTCCGATAGTTTAGAATTTTTAACGATTAAAGGGCATTTCTATACTCTTTATAACATAGCTAGTACTTCTCAGGATGATTGTATAGAAGAGGAAATAGATGGGAAAGTTATGGATGAGTGTCTGAAATAGGAAAGGAGTGAAACCTAATGGATGTTACGCTGGGGGCCGATGAGGTTATTGAGCGCATCAGGAAGCTTCAATCCAATGGAGAAACAGTAGGTAAGAAACAAGTGAAGCAAAGTGATCCTGAGTTAATGCGGAACGCATTGTTTTATTTCCCGAGTTGGGATCATGCATTAAAGAATGCAGAGACATACTAATTGCACATGAGTGCAAAAGAGAGAGCCGAGCAATCCAGGTATTCACGTCACGCCTGAGATCCTCGGCTCTATTCCTTGTTCGTTTGAGATATCATTATTGTTTCATACGATCTTTGCAAATAGTATGATCAACGCAATCGTTCTTTGAGTTCGAAGCTCATGCAAGGTCTCCCAGAAGAAGAGAGAACAGCGGTGCTTGGCATGGTTTTTGTTTTGAAACCGAAAGCTTTACATCCTTTAGGTAGTTGTGGATCCCAGGTGACATAATAATAGGAACATTTCGTACAATCAATACGCTGTGACTCAGACATGTAGTACCCCTTTAATCGAATAAGATAAATTCATTATACTGACTCTCACAAAGTAAGTGTTAGATAAATTTGAATGCAAAAAAGAACGATTTCCTATAATGAGTTTAATGAATATTTCGTATATTCATTAAACTCATTAATGGAGGTCGTTCATGACACATCATGAATAACAAATTCAAAAAAAGACGTATCTGAAAACAAGTTATTGCCCATGGATGGAATAGAGAATAAATACACTATAAAATACAGCATAAAATACACCGATACCTACGAAGATAAGAAATATTTGACTATCTCGTTTACTTTTAGGGGATACCATACCACATCAGCTCCTTAATTGTTTATAAGACAATTGTGAAAGTTTTGTGTCTTTTGTTAATTATTGAACATTCTGTGACAGAAAACAAATACGCATTTTAGATGAATAGAAAGCGCATTCAATATATGACAAGAGTAGCCGAGGTATTAGCCTATGATCTCGACAGCTTGAGTATGATGTGATTACAATTTTTAGAGAATTAGTTGGCGTGTGATTTCCCTTTGTGTGTGTGCTGTTCATTTATAATAAATCTAAAAAATGATGAAAATGGATAGGGTGAAATGACCCACGCGATTCTCCCTTGCTTAGCATTACTTATAAGCAGGAGGTGAGATGATGAAAAAAGTATTAGTACTGAAGAAAACAAATGCAAGGATTAAAAAAGTTAGAGTCATCGCGAATAGAGCTAAGCCAACACAGAATCTTGGGGATGGTTTTTTCCGGTTCGTATATTCTAGAACGATTGGGCCTAACACGTATTTCACATTTACTTTTAATGGAGGTACTCTGAAGCCTGTGAGTGGTGGATGGTGGATTGAAAGAAATAACTCATTACCTGCCTATGCTACGGCTAACTACTCATTAAATGACAATCAATGGGTCGTAGTCGTCTATAACCCAACTAACATTTCAAGACAAATCGCATTTACGTTTATAGCTAAAACATAGAACTGTCTATTATATCTCATGACACGTAAAGTAGTTTCCTCGTACGGGGGAAGCTACTTTTTTATCTATATAAAATTGTCCAATTTTAAATGTTTGAAACGCCTATAAACAATTGCCTCATCTGGAATACAATAACGTATCAAAATGGAAAAGGTGATGAATATTGGCAACTTTTTTTGCGGCACATGCGATGAAAGAACGTATGTCTCGTGCGATGTTAGCAAGATCTGAAGTACATGGTATTGGTGTTGGTTATCATGATCCCAGAAATCCTAAGAAAGGCGCAGCTGTCATTATCTATACCAATACGCTGTCTCCCACAATGCTCAGACTTTCATCCACTCTGACCATGACGACAAAAGGAAAAGTGGTAACTGTGCCTGTTAGGTTCGTGAAATCAGGAAAGATACAAGCTTATGTTGATTATAAAAAGAGAATACGCCCCATTCCAGCTGGTTATAGTATTGGAACTATTGGTGGTTCTGGTAGCGTAGGTCTGATCGTCACCAATGTACCCAATGCTAGTCAACGTTTTATATTTAGCAATAATCATGTCTTGAATCCCAGTAATTCCAGTGCGATGACAGAAACATTACAGCCTGGGGGGGCCGATAATGGACAATTAGGAAGAGATACTGTCGGTAGATTATATCGATATGTAAAGTTACAGAAAAACAAAAGTAACTGGGTGGATATAGCCTTATCTATCCCACGAACCAACCGTTTGTTAAGTCCCCGATATGCAACGGTTGGTGTTCTCCCCGGGTATGTAACGACATATCGAGTAGGCGAGAGGTTTAAGAAAGTAGGTCGTACAACGGGGTTGGTAAGCGGTGTTGTGGATTCTATAAATACAGATTTTCAAATTGATTATGGTGACAGTCTAGGGACTCTTAACTTTAAGAGTCAGACGGTAGTTAGAGGGAGGAACCCGGTATCCTTGCCAGGAGACTCAGGATCTGTGTGGCTAAGAGAGCGTGATAATTATGCTGCGGCTGTGAACTTTGCAGGTAGTAACGATGGGCGTGTATCTGTAGCCTTCCCGGTCAATTGGGCGATGAAGATATTCAAGACTCGAATAGCACGTCCCGATGGAGCAGGATACGTCAAAAGAGTGAAGAAGGATAAGTCACCACGTTCTTATGCCCGTCAACTTACAGCAAGAGAACTTGCATCATTGAAGGTACTACGGGCTAGAAGCAAGAAACGGAAAAGAACCTAACTCAACAATGGGCTAGGTTCTTTTCCTAACTATAAGCGTATTTGATTTTAGATAGTAAACATGGACAGTGATGAAGCGGGAATCTATACTAAACAGATTGAACAGAAGTTGGTTGTAAAGAAATCAAAGATATTCAAAGGGAGCTTAGAAATGAAAAATCTCCTCGTTACAGGTTATCGGGCACATGAACTGAATATTCATGATCAAAAACACAAAGGCATTCCTTATATAAAGAAAGCCATCATTCGAAAACTGATTCCTCTCATTGAGGAGGGTCTTGAATGGGTAATTACGCCGGGTCAATACGGAGTGGATTTATGGGCATGTGAGGCAGTTATAGAACTTAAACAACAATATCCTCAGTTGAAATTATCCATAATCACTGCATTCTTGAATCAAGAAGAGAAATGGAAGGACACCAAAAAAGATTATTATAATGGAATCTTACATCGTGTAGATTATTATGCTGCGGTGAGTAAGCAACCTTACGACGGAATTTGGCAGTTCACAGCGAGGGATGATTTATTGTTTAGAAAAACAGACGGAATTTTGCTTCTATATGATGAAGACGCAGGTGAAGGAAGTCCAAAATTTTTTAAAGAGAAGGCCTTAAAGAAGCAAGACAATGAGGGATATCAATATATGAATATCAGTTCGGAGGATATTCAAAGCATTGCGGATGAAGAAAACTTAAGTATGGATTATAATTAGTGATTTATTTTGAAAGAAATGACAAATACTATACGTATAGACTCCAATGTGTGTTTCGGTCGTTCAATTTAGATCATATTATGGTATGATGAGGTATTGTTCCCCTCTTTAGGGATCTGAAAGGATGAAGATATGTTAACGATTACGAATCATACTGTGAAATTGATTAAGGACCCGTTCAAGATTTTGACCGGTGAACGCTACGAATTCATTCTCGAGCTTGATGTTCCTGAGGATGATGAACTATATTTTGAGAACGGATTGAATGTAAGAGTGATCTACACGGTAGAAGAGACTCGGACAGGCATCGTGAAATATGAACTCTTAGAAAGAACTTCAGAGAAATATGTTGAGTTCGATTTGGAAGACGATGAGCTTGAATTGGTTGATACTTTTTGCAAAGAGCACTTATCTTAAAAGTCACACTCCGCTAACAATCTCGCTATAGGAGGGAAAGGCATGAATCGGAACGTTCAATCCGTACCATTTGGTTATGAACCGCCGCAGGAGAAGCAAAAGGGCACATTAATTTACTATGATACTTTTGAAGACACGACGGATATTGAATTAGATCTTGCAGTTGATAGTATAGAGCGATATTCATTTGATAAGCTTGTGCTATATCCTCTACATGAGGAAACGGTAAGGCGGATGCGAAAAGAACCGGTAAGTGCTTTTCACAAGCGAGAGAAAAGGTTACACGAATGGAAAAAAGGTCGAGACTACTCGAAAGTAGTGATTGATGGTTGGGAAGGAAAGCGGAAGAAATATACACCTATGGATTCTGCTCTTCGGCTTCTAACAGAGAAATATAAGGCACCATATTTTCTATACATAACACCAGAGACAGCGAATCTATTCGCAACATTTGCGTCCTTTGAGGAATGGATTGTTAAGATTCGACTTCTGTTAACGACGGAGCCCCGTGATATCCATCCGAAACTTGCGGAATATGAACATCGATGGAGTGTTATTGTGTCCTCATAAGGCTCAATATACGATAAAAGTGTGTAGTTGTTAATATGATTGTTAATAACTAGGATAATTATGTGGATAAACCAGGTATATAATGTTAATAAGTAGATATAATTGTTGATAATATATTCCAAATTGTGCATAACTATGTGGGTGAGTCTTTTCTTGAAGTGAATTGAAAAAAGTTGTTCAGAATATTTGTTCTGGACAACTTTTTTTTGTTTCGGAATTATATAGTTGATTTGCGCAGTAACAAATACGATAGAATAGCACAACAGATGGTGAGGGGAATCATCCAGAGGGCTATATCAAAGGCAGAGACATGGTTCAACCAACGAATGAGAGTATCCACCCATTGATACTGATAGAACGAAAATCCGCCTGTACCGAATAATAATGCTACCAATACGACTAAGATTAACATGCCCAATCCACCGTATCGGCGATGCACACTAGATATTGATAAGCCCACGAAATACATAAACATCATGATAATGAAGTAGATGCATAATTGTTCAACTAACGTCCCGTCGTTTAAGTATGGAATGTTAAAGAAATGCAAGAATCCACCCCAATGATTTGTCAGTCGTTCAATTAGCGAAGCTATACACAAAAGGCAAGCCATTATAGCACTTACGAGAGTGATCATTGTCGTAGTACCTAAGAAGTAATTCTTTCTAGTAATACTTAATCCAAGTGCGAAAGGAAAGGTCTGTGACAAGGTGATCGTACCCATAACAAATATATAAATGTAAATCGGTATAACCCCACCAGTATAAATCTGAGTTGAATTGCTTGGAATGAAGCTTACGATTAGATTAATAACGAAGTTGAATAATAAGATGGATAGAGGGATGTAAAACCACGTCACCTTATCTCGGGCATGCATTTTTAATACACTCATCGTTCTATTCATTCGTGGATCGCCACCTTTCCTTCTATCCTACCGTTTGTCATATGAATGATGAGCTGTTGCAAAGAGATAGAGCTCAGTTCTAGCCCAAGAGTATTCGCTTGTTGTTGATCTCTGACACTGAGTCTTGTCATGATGGTAGCCGACATTAACCCACCAAGGGGTTTGCGATCAATGACATTTCTTCCAACTACAAAGGATTCTACAGATGTTGTAGAACCAACAACTGTAAACGCCAATCCGCGAAGTTCGTCGGCATCCTCGTCAATAATCAACTTGCCATTGTCAATAACCATCACGTGTTCTAACATTTGGCTTACCTCATCAATCAGATGGGTGGACAAGATAATGGTTCTTGGGTATTTACCGTAATCCTCTAACAATTGTTCGTAGAACAAGCCTCTAGAAACGGCATCAAGTCCTAAATAGGGTTCGTCAAACATGGTGAGTGGGGCACGACTTGCTAGACCGACAACAATACCGACGGATGACAGCATCCCTCTAGATAATTTCTTTATCTTCTGTGTTAGAGGAAGTCTGAATAGCTCGATTAAGGAGTAGGCATAGTCACGATCCCAATTCGGGAAAAAGGATGAAGAGATTTCAAGTAGATCGATAATACGATAGCTGTCTGGATACTTCTGGCTCTCTTTGATGAAGCAACATTGGCTGAGAACCCGGTTATTCTCATAGGGATGCTCTCCAAAAACCTGTAAATCTCCACTCGAAGCAAATTGTTGTGCTGTGATTAAATGCATAAGGGTTGTTTTACCGGCCCCGTTTCTACCGAGAAGCCCGTATATTTTGTTCGATTCTATGGAGAAGCTGACATCCTGAACTGCAGCTACTTTCCCATAGGTTTTCGTAAGCCCTTTGACTTCAATTACGGTACTCATTATGATTTATCCCCTCTCCGAATCATATCCGTCAATTCCTCTGCTGTAATTCCCAACTTCTCAGCCTCTCGAACCATGGTCACGATATACTGTTCGAAAAATTGTTCTCTACGTTTCTCCATTAATTTCATACGTGATCCGGACGCTACAAACATGCCAATTCCCCGTTTCTTATACAGAATTTCTTGGTCTACTAACAGATTTACACCTTTTGCAGCTGTCGCGGGATTGATGAGATAGAAAGACGCGAATTGATTGGTTGAGGGGACTTGTGATTCTTCAGGTAATTGCCCTTGAATGATGTCATTTTCAATTCGTTCGGCAATCTGCATATAAATAGGTCTGCTGTCATCTATTGAGAATCCCATTGCATCACAACCTCCATTTTGATCACTCCTGATAACAGGTTAGTTACTTATGTAATTAACCATATAAGTAAATAACGCGATTGTCAATAGTTACCTTTTATATAAAACCAGACCAATATAACGGACTAACTGCATCTTCAGTAATGGATAGGGTGACTTATTATTTTATTTTGGTGCTTATATAATGACATAATTCTTCCGATATCTATTAAAGCGTGATAGTTATCATATCTATTATTTATCAAATCACAGCAGAGGGGTAATGTCAGATGAAGAAATTTAGTGAATGGAATCAGAGAATGAAGAATGTATCGTTAAGAATAAAGCTTCCTTTGTATGTTATTATGCTTGTTCTTATTGTACTAGTTGGAACTAGTTCTCTGTTATATTTGGCGGGGTCAAATTTACTTCTTAATAAAAGTAAAGATGAAATGAATGCGAATGCGGATCGTATTGGGGAGAGTTTATTTTCAACGGTTAAATTAGAGAAACAGTCAACATACTTACTATCTATTCATAATTCTTTTAAAGATTTATTGAAAGATAGAGCTGAAAGTAAACTACCTGACAAGGAATTCCTATCTGCTCAAAACGAACTATTTACGAAATCTAATAAAATTCTAACGGAAAGTATAAAAGGAACTCAGGGTATTCAAGCTTTTATGGTGTTGGATAAAGAAGGTATAGTCGTTGCAAGTAATAGTCCGAAGCCGATTGGGATTAACAACTCAGACCGGGAGTACTTTCAGAAAGCGATCAAGGGGGAATCCTTTGTTAGTGATGCACTTATATCTAAGTCGACTAATAGTTTAATCGTTGTGTTTGCGCAACCTATTAAAGATGATGATGGTTCAACATTAGGGATATTAATTAGTAATATAGACGCATCCCTTTTCGTTAGTGAGCTCGAAGGCATTAGTATCAACGAAGAAGGAATTATATATATCTTAAGTCGCGAAGGAACTGTGGTATATCATTCCAAAGATGAAGCAGCTGTAAGTAAGAAAGTGGAAGCGACTGAAATAGTAGCGTTAATGAAAGAAAAGGCAACAGATACCATTCTACGAGATAATATTGAGTACCCAGATAAATATATGCGTTACTCTAAGATTCCGATTGCGGATTGGACTGTTGTCGTCGAGGATAGTTATAAGGATATTGAAAATCCACTGCAACAATTGTTCCGACAGATTACGGTAGTCACTATATTTGCCCTTATACTTGCTTGTATAGTTGGAGTTCTCATATCTAGGATCATTACAAAACCGATCGCGAGACTTACGAACTTATTCAAAAAATTAGCTTCTGGAGATTTAACGGTTTCAGCAGAGGGAAGGTACAACAGTGAGTTCAAGGAGTTAGCTGATAGTTTTAATGTGATGGTGAATATGAATAGACAGCTCATTTCTAACATGAACAGTACCATTGATGTTCTAAATATGAGCACGCAAGAGTTGGAGAGAGCGTCTAAGCAAACTGCGAATTCCATTGAAGAGACAGCTACAACTACGATGGAGATTGCCAAAGCTACGGAATCTCAATCCAATGACACAGAGCAAATCGTAGATAGATTTAATGAAATAGGTGACAAAATTAACAATATCAATACGAGATCGCAGTCTGTTAAAGACAGCGCAGAGGATATTATTGAGGTCTTCGACCGTAATAAAGAGGTTATCGGTCATTTGATTCAGAACAATCAGAAGAATGATGAAGAAGTACGTAAGATTTCTTCCATCACTTCCAAACTTGAAGAAAGTTCAAGGAACATCAATGACATCACAGGAGCGATAAAGAATATCGCAGCACAGACCAATTTACTCGCACTAAATGCTTCGATTGAAGCGGCAAGAGCAGGGGAGTACGGAAGAGGGTTTGCAGTAGTTGCTACAGAAATTCGTAAGCTGGCGGAACAAAGCTCGAAGCAGTCGGGTGAAATTAATGCTATTATTGAACAAACACTTCAGTACGTTGTAGAGAATAACCAGAGTGTGATAGAAATTAGAGATATCTCAACTAAGCAGAATGAATTTGTTAGTCAAACGGAAACGGCATTTGATACGATATGGCACAACGTTATTGAGATTACGGATCAGATAAGACCGATGGCTGATGAAATGAGTGATATTGAGAATAATAAGAACACGGTGTTAGAATCTGCACAAAGTCTATCAGCTTCGGGAGAAGAAGTATCTGCATCCGTTGAAGAAGTAACAGCGACCATCAAGGATCAATCAGCCATGGTAAACAGTTTATCTGACATGGTCGAAACCATTGATAACTTGAGCAAAGAATTGATGGAAGCAGCATCTCGCTTTAAAATAAAGTAATTTCTAAGACAAGTGTAAATGTAAAAAGGTTTACAAAATTATAAGATTTCTTTATAATTAAATTATAAGTTTTAATTATATGTTTGTGTTTATTTATGGAGGAGCCTGTCACCAAGGGCTCCTCCTGTTTATTTTTGGGGAGCCTGAATTTTAGGGCTCCTCTTTTTTTGTTGTAGGCTTCCTTATAAGAACTAATCATTGAGGGCATTTTAGATACAGAGAGGGAGATGGAGTATGGAGTTTGTTTTTTATCTTGTACTTATTTTATTGTTTACGAAAGTGGCGGGAGATCTATCTGTTCGATTAGGTCAGCCTGCTGTATTGGGTAAATTAATCATTGGTGTTGTCTTGGGGCCGGCGGTATTAGGTTGGATTCCAAACGATAGCAGCTTTATTCATTACATGTCGGAAATCGGTGTGTTGTTGCTTATGTTCATAGCGGGCCTAGAAACAGATGTGGATCAGCTTCAACGGGATTGGAAGTCAGCGCTTGCTGTTGCCGTAGGGGGGATATTCCTTCCCTTTGTTGGAGGGTTTGCAGTCGCGCAAATTTTCGGATTCCCCAACAGCTATGCTCTTTTTATGGGAGTGATATTCAGTGCTACTTCCGTAAGTATTTCTGCTCAAGTACTCAAAGACATGAACAAACTGAATTCGCGTGAAGGCACGACCATTCTGGGAGCTGCAGTGGTAGATGATGTTCTTGTCGTTATTTTATTAGCTGTAATGATGAGTTTACTGGGCACAGGTACGGACGTGAACCTCGGTTTGCTTATCGGTAAGAAAGTATTGTTCTTTGTCGTTATTATTGTCGTAGGAGCATTCATTGTACCTAAACTAATGAAGTTGCTCTCCAAACTGAAAGTAACGGAAGCAACCGTTACAGCTGCCTTGGTTATTTGCTTTGGTTTTGCTTATTTCGCAGATATCATGGGTATGGCTGGAATCATTGGTTCCTTTGCAGCAGGTATAGCGATTTCACAAACATCATTTAAACATACTGTGGAACATAAAATAGAACCTATTGCGTATGCCATATTTGTCCCTGTCTTTTTTGTCAGTGTTGGACTTAATGTATCCTTTGTAGGTGTTGGACAACAAATTGGATTTCTAATTCTTCTCTCATTGGTTGCTATTATGACCAAATGGGTAGGTGGAGGACTTGGAGCACGTTTCACTGGTTTTAGTAGACAGTCGTCGATTGCCATCGGAGCGGGAATGATATCAAGAGGTGAAGTAGCTTTAATCATAGCGGCAACAGGTTTGGAAGCCGGTTTACTTCAACCGGAATATTTCACTTCAGTTATTATTATGGTTATTCTCACCACGTTGGTTACACCTCCTTTATTGAAATATATGTTTCGTGAACCGGTAAGCGTAAAGGGAAAGTAAACATCCCATAGCTCTTCAAAATTTCCATAAAGATTCTCCATCTGATAAAGAATGGAGGATCTTTTTTGTTGTTGTTGATTCTTTAAATCCCAACCCTATCATCATGTCAATTTTTACATTCTAATGATGTATTTCACCACAATAGAAACTATAATATTAACGAAGGTAATTTACGATATGGGGGTACGGAGGATGAAGAAGAAGGTAATCAACTATGCGCATCGAGGCGCGTCAGCAGTGTGCCCTGAGAATACGATGGCGGCATTTATTAAGGGTCTTGAACTTGGAGCAACGGGAATCGAAACGGACGTTCAAATGACCAAAGACGGACATTTGGTGCTGATCCATGATGAAACTATCAATCGCACTACAAATGGGTCGGGTTATGTAAAAGACATGACACTTGAACAGCTATCCGTGTTAGATGCGGGCTCTTGGTTCGGAGAGTCTTTCGAGGGTGAACATATTCCCACACTAGAAGATTTACTAAAGCTTCTTCATCAACGTGACACAATATTAAATATTGAATTGAAAAACGGTATATTCATGTACCCAGGTATGGAGGAGAAGGTAATCAACCTTGTGCGGCAATATGAAATGTCCGATAGGGTTGTATTCTCAAGCTTTAATCATTACTCTTTAGCATTTTGCAAAAGTATTGCACCAGAAATTCGGACCGGAATTCTGTATATGGAAGGTTTATATCGTCCGTGGGAATATGCTTCAACATTAGGTGCAGATGCCCTTCATGCCTATCATTATGCTGTGCTGCCTGAGTTTATTGTGGGAGCTACTCAACATGGTAAGGAGTATTGTCCTTTTACTGTCAATGAACCCGAGCGGATGAGATCTCTGATTGAAGCGGGTGTTGCTGGTATCATAACAGACTATCCAGAGCGACTAGCTGAATTATTATCCAATAGAGGAGAGTGACGTGTGAAGAGAACATGGCTGCTGGGTTTTGGGTTCTTTAGTATTAGTATTACATGGGCATTGTATAACGCCTTTGTTCCTTTTTTTCTTGAAAACTATGTACAAAGTGTAGCAGTCGTCGGATTCTTAATGACCATTGATAATTATTTTGCTCTATTTCTACAGCCATGGATAGGCAACAGAAGTGATCATACGACAACCCGATACGGTAGAAGAATACCTTATTTGCTAATAGGAATGCCCTTAGCTGCCATCTTTACGGCTATTATTCCCTTTCACACGGGACTTTTCACCCTCTTGCTATTTATGATACTAATGAATCTTGCTATGAGTTTGTATCGTTCACCAACGGTGGCACTGATGCCAGATACTACTTTAGAGAATAAACGTACGAAAGCTAATGGAATTATCAATTTCATGGGTGGGGTTGGTTCTGTTATTGCGTTTGGTGTGGGGTCCATGTTGTATGACTACCATAAGTCGTTACCTTTTATTGCAGCCGGATTATTGACTCTTATTTGTCTCTTAGTTGTCTCACGTACGATACGGGAATCCAGAGATTCTGTGAACACACCTTCGGTTACACTCGTGCCGGGAAAGAAACCACGTATCTCTTTGAAAGGACAGCTCGACCGTACTACGGTATTTTTACTAGCGGCTATATTCTTCTGGTTCGTCGCCTATCAAGGCGTTGAGACGTTATTTACACTCTACGGCAAAAATTATTTAGGACTAAGTGAGAAAGCCTCGTCTTTTTCCCTGACCTTTTTCTCATTAGCATTTGTAATATTCGCTATACCGAGTGGCTTTTTGGGTAATCGATTTGGTAAAATAAAAATGATAATTACGGGGATATGTGGCCTATTTGTTGTCTTTGCTCTTGTGATCTTGGTGAAAGATTTACTGATACTTCGTCTTCTATTAGTTCTTGGAGGTATGTTCTGGGCATGCATTAATATCAATTCGTATCCTTTCATCATTTCAACTGGAAAAGAAGAGAGTATTGGTACGCGAACGGGGTTGTATTACTTGGTATCCTCTTTAGCTGCTATATCATCTCCACCGTTGCTAGGTATGATGATCGATAGTTTCGGGTACTCCATACTATTCTATTGTGCATCGGCAAGTATGCTGGTGGCGTTAGGATTTATACTTATGGTTAGACATCAAAAAGAATCTTTGAATGTGCCAAACAATGGGCTACCAACAAAGACTTTTTAACTATTTTTAATTATTCACTGTAAAGGAATTGGATTAAGAAGGATTTGAAGTTATACTTAATAACAGGACAATCATTCTTGCATTTTTCTTATATTGACCACGAGAAGGAGAGAATAATTATTATGACGAAGGTTCTTATTTTTGGACACAAAAATCCAGACACAGATACGATCTGCTCTGCTATTGCCTATGCTGAACTAAAGAATGCACTAGGTGTAGATGCAGAACCTGTACGATTGGGTACAATTAGTGGGGAAACACAATATGCATTGAATCATTTCAATGTGAAAGAACCCCGCCTTGTTGAGACGGTATCAAATGAAGTAGAAGAAGTTATTCTAGTAGATCATAATGAACGTCAGCAAAGTGTTAGTGATATTGATCAGGTTCGTGTGATCGAGGTTATCGATCATCATCGTATTGCGAACTTTGAGACGAGTCATCCTTTGTATTACCGCGCAGAGCCAGTGGGTTGTACAGCAACTATTTTAAATAAAATGTACAAGGAAAAGGGAGTAGCTATCCGTAAGGAAATCGCAGGGTTAATGTTATCTGCTATTATTTCAGATTCCCTTCTCTTGAAATCCCCAACTTGTACCGACGAAGATGTGGCTGCAGCGAAGGAATTAGCTGAAATTGCTGGTGTGAACTTAGAAAGTTATGGTCTGGAAATGCTTAAAGCGGGTGCTGATCTTAGTGATAAGACGATCCAACAATTAATCTCACTTGATGCTAAAGAATTTCAAATGGGCAACTACAAAGTGGAGATTGCTCAAGTGAATGCGGTAGATACCAATGATGTATTGGTTCGTCAAGCTGAATTAGAAGCTGCACTATCTAGTGTAGTGTCTGAGAAAGGCTTGGATCTATTCGTATTCGTCGTTACCGATATCCTAAATAACGATTCTGTAGCATTAGCAATCGGAAATGTAACACATGCGGTTGAACAGGCATATGATGTCCAATTGGTTGATAACAAAGCGCTACTTAAAGGTGTAGTATCACGTAAATTGCAAATTGTGCCTGTATTAACAGAGACATTAAATAAACTGTAAGGTTTAGAAGAAAAAGCGTAAGTCATTGCCGATATTCGGCGTGATTACGCTTTTTTTGTGCTGTGAAATGAGTAAAGATCTAAAGAAGTGGGGTTTGGATTGATCCTTATGGAGCATACTGAGTTTGCAAAAGGAAAAATAATCGTTATTATAGAAATAAGTGTTGACGAATGTGAAATTTGTCATTGCAATTTAAAATGATGATCCTAGAGAAATGGGATCGTACATAGGGGGAGCAACAAGATGGAAAGAATCCAAACAGAGGAACAGTACCGTCAATTGACGCAGGGCGATGAATGGACTGTCATTAAATACGATGCAACTTGGTGCCCAGATTGTAAAACGTTAGACAAATTTATGGGCGGAATTATTGATAACAATCCCGATAAAAGGTTCTATGCATTGGATGTTGAACAATTCCCTAATATTTCTGAGGAGAATGATGTTCGTGGAATTCCAAGTCTGCTAGTGTACCGTAATGGAGAAAAGAAAGCGCACCTACATAGTAAATTTGCTAAAACCCCGACTCAGATTACTGAATATTTAGATTCAATCAAGTAAACAACGTAAATAAACAATACCCCTATCCTATGGATAGAGGGTATTTGTGTAATTTTTGTGTTTTGTAAAGATTGATACCTAATATAAGGAGTATTTAAGGGCAAGAATGAATGTATAACGATAGGAGGAATTATTTATGAATGAACAATCAATTACAAGAATGATCGACCATACGTTATTAAAGCCTGATGCGAAGAAGGAAGATATTCAAAAGTTAGCTGAAGAGGCCAAAATTCATGGATTTGCTTCGGTGTGTGTGAACCCGACGTGGGTTGCTGTAGCTCATGCGATATTGAAAGACACTCCTGAAGTCAAAGTGTGTACCGTCATTGGTTTTCCGCTAGGGGCTTCAACACCAGAGGTTAAGGCGTTTGAAACGTCAAATGCGATTGCAAATGGCGCAGGTGAAGTGGATATGGTCATTAATATCGGAGCTTTAAAAAGTCACGATGATGCATTAGTAGCTCGAGATATTGCTGCTGTTGTTCAAGCGGCAAATGGAAAAGCACTGACAAAGGTCATTATTGAGACATGTTTGCTTTCTGATGAAGAGAAAGTACGTGCCTGTGAGTTAGCTGTAAAAGCGGGTGCTGATTTTGTCAAAACATCTACAGGATTTTCTACTGGTGGAGCCACGAAAGAAGATATCGCATTAATGCGTGCTACGGTAGGCCCAGATATCGGTGTTAAGGCTTCAGGTGGAGTGCGGAGTGCTGAAGATGCACAAATCATGATCCTTGCAGGTGCAACCCGAATTGGGACAAGCGGAGGCGTCGCTATTGCGAATGGAGAACAATCTCAAGGAAGTTATTAATAGATCACTCAATCTATCTAGATTGAACTAAAGACGAACCCTCATATTCATGATTCTCTTTAGAAATGATTGAACTTGTGAGCGCTAACTTTAGTTCAATCCATCTATCTAGATAAGTAATGTTAAAGGTGAACTGGTATTCCAATCTCTTAGGGGAAGGATGCCAGTTTTTTTATATAAAGGGTTTAGGGATGTTTATCAAGATTAAGAGGGATTGTTTTGTACTTTTCTGATGTGTTTAGTATGGAATATGCTTTTCAAATCCATTTATTTATGAGAAAATGTGGAAGTGATTAAATGTGTATTATAACATCAAATCTTTCATTGAAAAGGGAGGATTCACCATGTCCGAAGAAAACCGTTTATCGTTAGAAACCTTGGCTGTTCATGCAGGTCAGCAGATTGACCCAACTACGTTATCTCGTGCAGTTCCTTTGTACCAGACGACATCTTATGGATTTCATGATAGTGAGCATGCTGCAAATTTGTTCGCACTTAAGGAGTTCGGTAATATCTATACTCGGATAATGAACCCTACTACGGACGTGTTCGAGCAACGTATTGCTGCTCTAGAAGGCGGCGCAGGTGCTTTGGCAACGGCGTCAGGTCAAGCGGCTATTACATTCTCGATTCTTAATATTGCAGGTGCTGGAGATGAGATTGTTTCTTCATCCAGTCTATATGGTGGTACTTATAACCTGTTCGCTAATACATTGGCGAAACTGGGGATCAAAGTTCATTTCGTAGATTCTAATGATCCAGAGAATTTCCGTGCAGCGATTACGGATAAGACGAAGGCTCTTTATGCGGAAACGGTTGGTAATCCTCAAGGAAATATCCTTGATGTAGAAGCGGTAGCGAATATAGCTCATGAGCATGGTCTTCCTCTTATTGTAGATAATACATTCCCAAGTCCGTACTTGCTCCGCCCGATCGAACATGGCGCTGATGTTGTCGTTCATTCGGCAACGAAGTTTATTGGCGGTCATGGAACATCTATCGGTGGTGTCATTGTTGACGCTGGCAAATTCGATTGGAAAGCTAGTGGTAAATTCCCTGGTCTTACTGAACCAGACCCAAGCTACAATGGCGTAGTCTATACTGATGCTGTGGGTCCAATAGCGTATATTATCAAAGCTCGCGTTCAATTATTAAGAGACATGGGTTCTTCGATATCCCCATTCAACTCTTGGATGCTTGTACAGGGTCTGGAGACGCTTCATTTACGTATGGAGCGCCATAGTGAGAATGCGCTTAAAGTAGCACAATATTTGGAGAATCATGCGGATATAGAGTGGGTAAGTTATTCAGGACTCCCAAGTCATCCTTCGTATGAACTTTCCAAGAAATACTTGCCTAGTGGACAAGGAGCAATCCTAACATTTGGTATTAAGGGTGGTACGGAAGCAGGTCGGAAATTGATCGAGAATGTACAACTATTCTCACATCTGGCGAATGTCGGAGATTCGAAGTCATTGATCATTCACCCTGCTAGCACAACACACCAACAATTGTCGGAACAACAGCAAGTCGCAGCGGGTGTTAAACCGGAAATGATTCGATTATCCGTTGGGACGGAAAATGTTAAGGATATTATCAATGATTTGGAACAAGCCATTCAAGCTAGTCAGAAATAAGTGATAGTATTGTGGCACGTACTCTTAAGATCATTCATTTAATATAGCTAGGATTATTTATACAGTAGGTGCTTTTTCTTTCCGAAAGGAGGGGAGCACCTTTTTTTATGTATAAATAGGTAATGGCTGTATATTTTTTATAATGATTTAATACGCTTTATGTATGTTCGTTATTTCGATGAGGAAAGAGGGTGGACAGCGACAATGAACCGTAAAGAGGGTCACTATTCTTGCAGCAGTGGAACAACAGGATGTTCAAATATCGGCAATATGAAAGCGTTATACTCCTTGAGTGCTCAGGAGCAAGCTGTAGCTGAGAATGAACAGGGTTGGGTGCAAGACGATTATTTGTTCCGAAGTGAAGGGAACCTTTACAGTACACAGGCTGATCATCTACCTGTCAAAGCAAGTTCATTATCGGAATTGCTCTCACTTGTTGAGCTCGTTGAGCTAGGAACGTTATCACGTGAAGAAGCATTAATGTGCATAGATGTTGAGTGTATTCGTAAGATTGAAGGAGATATCGTATATACTCATCGGGGTCATCATGAAATCCTTCAGAAGTTACTCTTATGGAGTGATCAGGTAAGAACTTTGAAGGTAATGACGGGGGGATTAACTCCTGAGGAACTGTGGATAGGAAAGTCCATGGGAGTAGCTAATGTTGGATTAGTACGTTGTGAAGAATTGTTAAAGCTAGAACCCTTAAATAGTATTGTTCCCACTGGATGGATGATGGATGAGGAGATTGCTGTACCCCTGCAACGACGATTATTATGTCTGCTTCAAGAACAGTGGGAATCGTTATTTTATGCGCTTCAGGGTGTGCCTGCGACAATTAGCTTGATACAAGCATCGAATTTCGGAACCTCTTCTTATTCCATGCTTGGAATTCAAGATATTCAGATTGAAGCTTTATTTCGGGCAATGCGAACGTGTGAACAACAGGGAATAGATTGTATGGTGGATATATTAGTCACTCATCCAGCGAGTGCTGAACAATTTGCAGATGGAATTCATTTCGTCGACCAGGTTGCAGAACAGACACTTGGACATATACGCCGTTCTATTAAATATCGAGTGGGAGCCTTAATTCCTTGGAATATCCGATCATCCGTTGCGGCAGATCTTGCCCGCGCTACGAACTTACTGGTGGTGGAATGGGAAGAAAGAAATGTGATGTCCCCGGATGATTCAATGAACATGGGAATCTTTCATCATATTCGGCAGATCCATCCGCGTATTCATATTAGAGCCGTAGGGCATTTAACGAGTGCAGATCTTCCTGCCATCTTTGCATTCGGGATCGATGAAATGAGTTGTGATCCTCGGGAGGCAACGGTTATTCGTATAGCTGCGGCACAATTGGAATTGATGGAGAAAGTGATCGGATTTCATTTATAGCTCTTATAAACAAGGAACCTGAAAGTAAGTGTGTCGTCTGATGACACGTTGGATATCCATCCTTAAGGGCGGGTGTAGCCGTTTCTTCTTGTGTGTATGGAATCTTCCTATTTACTTGGCATCTACAAAGGAATATAATACAATTATAAAGTTTCCTTAGGGAAAAATAATTGTATAAGTACAAGAAATGATTTTCATTCTCATTTGCCTTACATGCTGCTCCGGATACCCGGAGCAGCATGTGTCATTTTTAGGAAGATAATAATGCAATTCATTCTCAAGTGGAAGGTGATTAACAATGGAAAATACTCAAAAAGCTTTATCAAGGATAGGATGGTCTTCCGTCCGAAAACAGGCTAATCAGCCTAACCCTCATAAAAGGGGAAGATTTGATCTACGTAGTATGCTTCGCAATAAGGAGATGCTTGCTGCATTAGGAAGCGGATTGCTTACATTAATAGCATGGTCAGTCGGACATTGGGCGCCTTACCTATCGATTCTGTTGTATATCACAGCCTATACAATAGGGGGATGGGCTACAGCACGAGAAGCTGTATATACGCTGGTTAAAGAACGAGAACTCGATGTTAATCTGCTTATGATTGCCGCAGCTATGGGTGCAGCTACAATCGGTTACTGGAATGAGGGTGCTCTGCTAATTTTTATATTTGCTTTAAGTGGTGCATTAGAGAGTTACACCATGGAACGGAGCAAGAAAGATATCTCTTCGTTAATGGCTCTGAAACCAGAGACTGCTCTGCGGATTGAGAATGGCGAGATGGTAAAGATCAATATTGACCAACTCCAAATAGGAGATCTGTTTCTAGTTAAGCCAGGTGAATTGATCCCAGCTGATGGTCGTGTGGAGCGTGGTTACTCATCGGTTAATCAAGCATCGATAACAGGTGAAGCTATTCCTGTAGATCGAACAACAGGGGATATCGTCTTTGCCGGTACGATTAATGGGGAAGGTGTATTATATGTCGAAGTAACTCAATCGGCTGAATCTACTGTATTTGCCAAAATCATAAGACTTGTCGAGGAAGCGGAAAGTGAATTGCCTCAATCTCAGCGTTTCATTAAACGATTTGAATCGGTCTATGCGCGTATTGTAGTTACGATAACGATAGCAGTCATGCTTCTATTACCTCTTCTCCTTGGATGGACTTGGGGAACGGCGTTCTATAAAGCGATGGTGTTCCTTGTCGTTGCCTCTCCATGCGCATTAGTCTCATCGATTATGCCAGTTATGCTGTCGGCGATCTCGAATCGTGCACGTAAAGGGATTCTCTTTAAAGGTGGTGCTCATGTGGAGAACATGGCGCTGACATCTGTAGTAGCTTTTGACAAGACTGGAACACTTACGTTGGGAACGCCACAGGTGACAGATTTTATTGTAGATGAGCGTTATGAACGTGATGAATTACTTACTATATGTGCCTCTATAGAGCAGTTATCTGAACATCCACTAGCTAAGGCAATTTTGCGAAAAGCAGAGGAAGAGGAACTTCCATTGAAATCTGTTGATCATGCAGAGTCTTTAACGGGTTGGGGAATGACTGCTGAGGTCGAAGGTACCCTATGGAGAATAGGCAAGAGTGATATTCTCGATGGCTCGACAGATGGATCTAAGGCGGTCTGGATGGAACGCAGAAGACGCTTAATTTCACAGGGAAAGACCGTATCCATTATAATGGAGGGGGAAGAAGTGGCGGGGCTTATCGCATTACAGGATACGATCCGACCACAGGCAGTACGTGCTGTGCGGTCGTTACAAGCTTTAGGGATCCGCGTTGCAATGCTTACAGGAGATCATCGAGATACGGCACAGGTCATTGGTGAACAGATTGGTGTCGATTGGATCTATGCAGATCTCCGTCCAGAAGAAAAGGTTGCTCATGTTAAAGAATTAAGGGAGAAGTATGGCCATGTGGTTATGGTAGGTGACGGAGTTAATGATGCTCCTGCACTGGCAACAGCAACAGTTGGTATCGGCATGGGAATGAACGGAAGTGGAACAGCTTTAGAAGTGGCAGATGTGGTTCTCATGAATGACAATATTGAGGAGATTGCTAGTACCATCAAGCTTTCACAACGAGCCCAAAGAGTGATTAAACAAAATATGACCTTCTCAATCAGCATCATTCTAATTCTAATTCTTAGCAACTTCATAGGAGATATTGCTCTTCCATTAGGCGTAATTGGACATGAGGGAAGCACCATATTAGTTATTCTGAATGGGTTACGGCTGCTCAGGTGATCTGTAACAAATATGTTGACATATTGGTGATTTTGAAACATAATAGTTACTAGATAATAATTATTATAATTAACAATTTGAAATATATCTTTATACACTATCATTTTATTAGGGGGAACCTATATGTACAAATCTATTATTGTTGGAACTGGTCCTGCAGGATTAACAGCTGCTATTTATTTGGCTCGTGCCAATATGAAGCCACTCGTTATCGAAGGACCACAACCGGGTGGACAATTAACTACAACGACTGAAATTGAGAATTTCCCAGGATTCCCTGATGGCATTATGGGTCCTGAATTGATGGATAACATGCGTAAACAAGCTGAACGCTTCGGTGCAGAGTTCAGAACGGGATGGGTCAATAGCGTAGAACTAGAAAGCCGCCCATTTAAGTTGAATGTGGAAGGTATCGGAGAATTGGTTACTGAAACGCTAATTCTTTCGACTGGAGCGACAGCTAAATATTTAGGAATTCCTGGTGAGCAGGATAATATCGGACGTGGTGTAAGTACATGTGCTACTTGCGACGGATTCTTTTTCCGAGGTAAAGAGATTGTAGTTATAGGTGGCGGTGATTCCGCGCTTGAGGAAGCTAACTTCCTAACTAGATTCGCTTCAAAAGTAACACTTGTTAACCGCCGTGAAGAATTACGTGCCTCGAAGATTATGCAGGATCGTGTTCGCGCCAACGATAAAGTACAGTGGTCCCTTAATCGTACTCCTATTGAGGTATCTGCTAATGAGAAAGGCGTTAATGGCCTTAAAGTGTTAAACAATCAGACAGGCCAGGAAGAATTGATTGAGGCAAGTGGTGTGTTTGTAGCGATAGGTCACCATCCGAACACTGCATTTCTAGGTGGGAAAATCACAACAGATGCGAATGGATATATTGTTGTGACACCAGGAACATCTGAGACGAATATCCCTGGTGTATTTGCTTGTGGCGATGTTCAGGATACCAAATACAGACAAGCGATTACGGCTGCTGGTAGTGGCTGTATGGCGGCGATGGACTGTGAGAAGTATATTGAAAGCCTTGAATATAGTGAGGTTAAGATTTAATATAGCGAATGAGATTACTAAGAATGCATTAAGAACAGCATAAATAAAGGAGGAATTAACATGGAAAATGTTATCGTGTATACAAGTTCGAATTGCCCTCATTGCCGTCAGGTGAAAGGATATTTGGCTGACAAAGGGATTCAATATGAAGAACGTAATATTGAGACAAATGATGATTTTGCTCAACAAGTATGGGATATGGGACTCAGAGCGGTACCTGTCACTGTCATTGGTGAACACAAGATCGTGGGAATGAATACAACACAGTTCAACAGAGCGTTGAATCCAGAAGCTTAAATCTGTATCATGCGAAAGGCTTCACCTTCCAAGTAAGAGGAGGGCGAAGCCTTTTTGGTGTACAAAAATTAGAATGTTCAGATTCAGACGCCATATGTTACTTATACTTATGGCACAAATAGGTGCAGTGCACAAAGTTAAAGTTAGACGATGATATCACGAGTTGAGAAAGCTTGAATTTTAAGAATACAGACAATCGAGTTCCACTTGTAGTGTCGCGTCAAAAAAATATCAACATGCTGAGCTGGAACACTACATAAGCAAGTACGCCTGCAAGGATGAGCATAAATCCAGATTTCCGCTTGGCCTGGAAGAATCGCAAGATGGCGAGGCTGAACAATGGAGCAATCACGACCAAAAATAATAATACAGTGATGAACATTTGTGCCGAGATATTAGAAGTATCAACGTAGGTCAAGGAACCTCTCTCCATTTCATAAATGATATGACTAAAATCACAATCGTTAATCCTATTATAACGAAATTTTTTCGTAGTGACGCTATAAAAGAAGGCGAAAATGCGAATTAATGTTATATCATTCCTGTAAATCGGAAGTGATCGAGGAATAGGAAACGTTGGGTAAAGCTGTAAAGGGCATTTTCATATATTCTAAGCATATATTTGAATATTGGAGATAGTGAATTCTGGCGTGGAAGGAGAGACTACAACGAATGGCATCTTACATATTGCACTTGCACAATAAGGATGTGTTACAATATTTATGTGAATTAAGTAGAGAAAGGCAGGGTATTCATGACAAAAGGCCGCGATCGACTTGTAAAAGTACTGCTAATCGGAATGCTTATGGCGGTTGCAGTTCCACCGACTGTGGACTTTGAGCAGGTTTATGCTGCATCCAAATCTACTGTAGTGAGATCTGTTAGTGACATTCAAGAACTACTACTGTCAGCTATGAATAACACCCAAGTGAATGTTACTTTTGAATATAAAGGCAAGACTAAATCGCTCAAAACGCAATTGAAACAAGCATTGGACCAAGCGATGGAGAGCGATCCATATATTAATTATACCATTGCAAGTTATGGCTATTCATATCGGGGTAGTCCTAGCGCGGCAGATGTAACGGTCAAACTCAGTTATCGTGAGACTGCCCAAGAAACGGCATATGTAGAGAAGCGAGTAAAGAGTGTACTGAAGGAAATCATTGTTCCAGGTATGAATGATCACGAGAAGGTCAAAGCGATTCATGACTGGATCGTTATCCATTTGCAATATGATAAGACGTTGCAGAAATATACAGCTTATGAGGGGCTCAGTACGGGAAGCGCCGTTTGTCAAGGATATTCCCTTTTGACATACAAAATGCTGAAAGAATCAGGCATACAAAATAAAATCGTAGAGGGTACTGCCACGCCGAAGGGTAGTGGAATAAGTCAGCTTCACGCATGGAATTTGGTTCTTATATCGGGTAGTTGGTATCACTTAGATACAACATGGGATGATCCGGTTCCTGATCAGAAGAATGTTGTGAGTATCGAATATTATCTGCGGAATGATAAACAGATGCGCAAAGACCATACGTGGACTAAGCCGTATCCAAAAGCTACGACATTGTATCGTAACACGCTATCGACACTTGTTCAACAGGGAGGGAATAAAACATCCTTCTTTAAGAAGTTGGTGAAGGACCTTCAATATAACCTTTATGAGAAGAGTGAGATTGTATCTTCGTCTACCCAATTGAAAGCAAAAGCGAAGGCGAGCATTCAGCAAGGTGACAAGTCGATTGTATTTCGTTTTCATGGAAATGAAGCTTCATTGATGGAGGCTCTCCAACAGTTATATACGTTAAATATCAAGGGGATATCCTATAACCATAGCCCTTTCGAAGAGACAGGGGACTTGAAAGTAGTTGTTACTTGGAAATAGATGGAAGTAATAAGTAAACACAAAAAGAGAAGGGCATAGGTTCTGCCTTTCTCTTTTTGTGTCTTAAAAATTGCTGTATCGATTATTTGCTCTTCTTAATCCAAGCTGCGATGTCGTCAATAATAATCGGAGCTACGTTAGAAGGTAGGTTATATTCTTGACCAGTAGAAACACGAATGGGTCCATTCAAAATTACCCGTTCTTAATCATTTGACGAAGAACCGTTTGTAGAATTCCACCGTTATGGTAGTAGTCTACATCTACCGTACTATCGAGGCGGGCTGTAGCTGTGAAGTCAAACTTCGTACCATCTTCGCGAGTTGCAGTGACAGTGACATCTTGGTTAGGTTTAATATCATTATTAACGCCAAGAATATCGAAGGTTTCACGACCATTTAGACCAAGGCTAATCCAACTGGAACCTTCTTGGAATTGCAATGGTAGAACGCCCATGCCCACAAGGTTACTGCGGTGAATACGTTCATAGCTCTCAGCGATGACAGCTTTGACGCCAAGTAGAGTAGTTCCTTTAGCAGCCCAGTCACGTGAGCTTCCTGTTCCATACTCTTTACCAGCGATGACGATCAGATTTTGTTTATGGTCCTGATAATCCATGGAGGCATCATAGATAGACATAACTTCGTCATTCAATAGATTCGTTGTTACGCCGCCTTCTGTTCCTGGAGCGACTTGGTTACGAATACGAATGTTAGCGAATGTTCCTCTCATCATCACTTCATGGTTACCACGACGAGAACCGTATGAGTTGAAATCTTTGCGATCCACGCCATGTTCTTTCAAATAAAGACCGGCAGGACTGGATGGTGAAATATTACCCGCTGGTGAGATGTGATCTGTTGTGACCGAATCACCTAGAAGTGCTAACACGCGAGCGGAGCGAATATCTTGGATATCCGTTAGATCAGTACCAAGATTCTCAAAGAATGGTGGATTCTGAATGTACGTGGAGTTATCATCCCATTCATACAGTTCACCCTCAGGTACAGGAATGTTGTTCCAACGCTCATTCGCTGTAAATACATTCGCGTATTTCTGGCGGAACATCTCTGGAGTAACAGCCATTGCGATAGCTTCCTTAATCTCAGCAGAAGTTGGCCAGATATCTTTCAAATAGACAGGCTCATTATTCTGATCGTAACCAATAGGATCATTTTGTAGGTCAATGTTAACTGTACCTGCAAGAGCATAAGCCACAACCAATGGTGGAGATGCTAGGTAATTCGCTTTAACTTGAGCATGAACACGACCCTCAAAGTTACGGTTACCTGATAATACAGCAGCCACAGTCAGATCGTTATCTGAAATAGCTTGGCTTACTTCATCCGGTAGTGGACCTGAGTTACCGATACATGTTGCACATCCGTATCCCGCAAGATAGAAACCAAGAGCTTCGAGTGATTCAAGTAGTCCTGCTTTCTTCAAGTACTCGGTTACAACGAGTGAACCCGGCGTTAAGCTGCTCTTCACATAACCTGGTTTCTTCAAACCTCGTTCTACAGCTTTCTTAGCCAGTAGACCGGCACCTAACATAACGCTTGGATTAGAAGTGTTCGTACAGCTTGTAATTGCAGCAATAACGACTGCACCCGTTCCAAGTTGGCTAACTGAACCATCTGTATGTTGAATACTTACGGACTGCTCAATTTTACTATCACTTAGGCCATATCCACCTTTATCAACAGGTGTCCGCATGATGTCATTAAAGGAATCCTTCATGTGCGTCAATTCAATACGGTCCTGAGGACGTTTCGGTCCAGCTAAGCTAGGTACGATAGATGCCAAATCTAGTTCAATAATTTCTGTGAACTCAGGATCTACGGTATCTACCGTGCGGAACATATCTTGTGCTTTATAATAAGCTTCAACGAGCTCAACTTGTTCATCAGAACGTCCTGTATTTCTTAGGTATGCCAACGTTTCATCGTCTACGGGGAAGTATCCAATGGTAGCGCCATATTCTGGTGCCATATTAGCAACTGTGGCACGGTCAGCTAGGCTAATGTTAACTAAGCCTGGGCCAAAGAACTCAACGAATTTACCAACAACGCCTTTTTTACGTAAAATTTGAGTTACAGTAAGAGCTAGATCTGTCGCTGTAGCACCTTCGGTTAGGCTACCTGTGAGCTTGAATCCGACAACCTCAGGCATGATGAAATATAGTGGTTGTCCAAGCATTCCTGCTTCCGCTTCAATTCCACCTACGCCCCATCCAACAACGCCGAGGCCATTAATCATCGTTGTGTGGGAATCCGTTCCTACAAGGGAATCAGGATAGACAACAGTCTCACCATCAATCGTCTTCGTTGCAGCTACAGAGGCTAGGTATTCTAGATTGACTTGATGAACAATTCCAGTTGCTGGAGGTACAGCGCGGAAGTTATTGAACGCAGTCTGAGCCCAACGTAGGAAACGATAACGTTCCTCATTGCGTTCAAATTCCACTTCCATATTATATTCTAGTGCGTCCGGTGTTCCGAATGCATCAACCATAACGGAGTGGTCAATGACGAGGTCTACAGGTACAAGTGGGTTAATCTTCTTAGGATCACCGCCAGCTTTCTTCACGGTGTCCCGCATTGCAGCAAGATCGACTACGACAGGTACCCCTGTGAAATCCTGAAGTACAATCCGTGCTGGAATAAACGGAATCTCTTTGTTCTCGTCACGGCCCTTATTCCACTCTGCAAGTTGCTTGATATGTTCTTCAGTAATTGCTCGTCCATCGAATTGGCGAACAGCAGCCTCTAGTAATACTTTAATGGAGTAAGGAAGTGTTGAAATGCTACCTATTCCTTGCTTTTCTAAAGATTGTAGGCTGTAGTAACGATAGTCCTTGCCACCAACCGTAAGATTACTTGCGGTAGAGAAATGATCTTTTCCTGACATACACATGTTCCTCCTTGTTTGTATAAAATACCTCTTGTTTCACTAGATGAAACGCAATTTCATAATTTATATTTGATTTAAGTATACCGTTTACATAGAAGCTAGTAAAGAGGTTTTTGACTCTATTCCGAGTTCTATTCTCAAAAATATAAGAGGAGTGAGTTCCAAGTTTCACTACCTTTCTATTATGTTATTAATGAAATGAGATCGGAATTCCAATAGAGTGCAAAGTGTTTCTGTTCCATGAGAATAAATGGATAGTGTAAGGATTTCGCTCATATATTGAAATATAAATGGGTGTGTACAATTTCTAAGTAAGGGGAGAAATGATCTTATGGAGCAGGAATGGAAGCAAGTCCTTTTTACTTTCGTTAATCAATATAATCAATTTCAGATCGATGAACGGGCTGAGACGAGGTACCAAGTAGTAACGGATCTAAATTATTTAATGGAAAGATCAGAAAGATCGAAAAGGCTTGGCGATTGGTATAAATTCCGAGATGCTAAGCCGTTACGAAGTGAGACAAGGGCTACGCTGTTGCGAACGATGAATGAAACCCCACAAGAAGTGGTCGTGGACATACAACTTCATGCGCATCTTTTTTATTCTAAGGGCGGGATGACTCATCGAGAAGATACGATACAACAGCAACGGCTTAAATTCATAAGGGATGGAGAGGAATGGGTTATTGTTTCGGTAGAACAATTGACTACTGAACGTCATCCCCTCTTACAGAACGTATTATCTTCTAATGGTACTGGAGACATGTATGGTGGAGCCTCAGGACCTTATTTAAATGCAAATATATTGGGAGGCGGAGCAGGACGCCGTTCGACGAAGTATCGTCGAGAAGATGCTGTAGCTTATGCTGATCGCTGGTGGGATTCTGAGAATCCCGAATTCACAGCTTTTGCAGTCAATTGTACGAATTATATCTCGCAATGTCTCTTTGCAGGGGGGGCTCCAATCCACTATACTGGTAACAGAGCTACAGGATGGTGGTACAAAGGATATCTTAGTGGCAAGGAATGGTGGAGTTATAGCTGGGCCGTATCAAATGGCTTAGAACAGATGTTAAGAACGAGTACTTGGGGCTTGAGGGCAGAAGTCGTTGATCGGGCGGAACAACTCATGCTTGGTGATGTGATTGTCTATGATTGGGATGGCAATGGCAATTATGAGCATAGCACCATTGTGACGGCCTATGACGCGGGTGGAATGCCTCTAGTAAATGCTAATACCGTAAGTAGTCGGCACCGCTACTGGGATTATAAAGATTCTTATGCGTGGCAGGAGAATACGAGGTATCAGTTCTTGCATATTCCAGATGTGTTCTAAGTATATAGATTGAACGAAAGTGTGCGCTCACATGTTCAATCATTTCTAAAGGGAATCATGAATATGGGGGTTCGTCATTAGTTCAATCTATATAGATGAGACGAATTAAATTATATATAGAAGAAAGAGGTTAGGCATGAGTAAATCTACAGTAGGTCTTGTATATGGCGGTAAATCGGGAGAACATGAGGTTTCATTACAAACAGCTTTCGCGGTGATGAACGCCTTTGATTACAATAAATATGAGATTGTTCCATTCTATATTACGAAGCAAGGAGATTGGCGCAAAGGGGAGCTACGACAATCTCCTTTTGAGCGAATTGAAGAGCTTAAGCTTGAGAATAATTCAGAGGGAACACAGGCTGCATTAAGTGTATTATTCAGTCGCTTATATGGTGGCGGTGAATCCTCCACTAAAGTAGATCTTATGTTCCCACTCCTTCACGGAACCTTTGGTGAAGATGGTACGATTCAAGGATTATTCGAAATGGCTAATATGCCTTATGTTGGTGCGGGAGTATTGGCTTCAGCTGCAGGGATGGATAAGGTAGTTATGAAGAAGTTATTTGCGCAAGTGGGATTGCCACAATGTGAGTATCGTTATTTCACACGTAGCCAATGGAAGCGCGATAGCTTTGAACTAATCATAGGTGTGGAAGATCATTTAGGATATCCTTGTTTTGTTAAGCCTGCCAATTTAGGATCTAGCGTTGGGATTTCTAAGGCGAAGGATCGTGAAGAGCTTACCAAAGCTGTGGAATTCGCATTCCGTTACGACATCAAGGTTATTGTTGAAGAATTTGTGGATGCTAGAGAAGTTGAGGTTAGTGTTCTAGGGAATGATGAACCTATGGCTTCGGTTCCTGGAGAGATCGTATCGACTAGTGAGTATTATGACTATGCTGCTAAATATACGGATGGTCAATCTCAAATGCTGATTCCAGCACCAGTAGATTCTGAAATGGCCGATCGTATTAGAGAAGCTGCTATTGTGGCTTTTCAAGCAATCGAAGGCAGTGGTATTAGCCGAGCAGACTTTTTCGTTCGTAAATCGGATGACGCTATCTTCATCAACGAATTGAATACGATGCCTGGATTTACACCTTACAGCATGTATCCTCTATTGTGGCGGGAGACAGGATTGAGTTATGCTGCTTTGCTAGATCGAATGATTGAATTAGCATTAGAACGTTACGCCAGCAAGCAGGCACTGGATTACAATAACTAATCTGTAGTCCAGACCCTTTATCTTGAGAATAGAAAAGAGGAATCTGGTATGGGTTTTCAGACGGAATTCAATTCAGTATGTAAGTTTAAGAGTGAGCAAGAACTCTATGAATTATTGGAATATGGACGCGGTAAAATGGTAAAGAAGGGCTTTCGCGTCTATCCGACTGGACAGAAAGTGATTGCTTATACGCCAGAAAATGTAGCAATAGCAATCGTTAAGATTGTCGGATGTATCGCTGAAATTAACTTTCAGGGGGAAGAAGTCACGGAAGTGGAGATGGAATTCATTCGTAAATTGAATCCGGAAGAATCCCGCATTCAGACTGATCTGGCGTATGAGATGTTCTTCAGCGAACAAAAAGCATGATTGTCCGTTTCGGATTTGTAGCTATGTCTATGATTGTGCAGAATTCATCTCCTTCTAAGACGATGACAATGGCGAGTTTTAATAAGATAGCTGATCGAGACGCAGCGCTTCGGAAGCTGGAACGAATTGGTCTTGAGAACTTACACAATACGTTACGGATTCTTAAACACTGTATTGCACACGAGATTAAGGTATATCGATTCTCATCCAAGTTAGTTCCATTAGCAACTCATCCAGACCTTACGGATTGGAATCCTATGGCTGTATTACAAGATTCATTTGCTGAAATAGGAGACTATGTCAACAAACATGGCATGAGGGTTTCATTTCATCCGGATCATTTCACCGTTCTAAGCACGCCTCGTTCAGAGGTATTGATTAACTCTGTTCGTGATCTGCATCATCATGTAACCATGCTTACAGCTATGGGACTTACTGCAACCGCTAAGAATAATATTCATATTGGTGGGGCGTATGGGGACAAGCTCTCCGCGGCAGCACGATTTGAAGAACACTTCTCACAATTGGATGTAGGTGTTAAGGAACGCTTAACGTTGGAGAATGATGATAAGACCTTCAATGCGCTTGAGACGTTGAGGGTATGTCAGAAGACAGGGTTACCTATGGTTATAGACATTCATCATCAATGGGTAAACAATGAAGGAGAGACACCTTGGGAGCTATGGCCAGATATTCTTAAGACTTGGCAGAGTACACTAGCACAAGCAGATGCGTTACCAGGTGTACCACTTGCGCCCAAAATTCATGTATCCAGTCCAAGAAGTACTACGGATATTAGGAGCCATGCTGACGGTATAGAGATTGGTTCTCTGCTTGATTTCTTGCGACATATCTCACGAGATACGGGGCATTTGGATGTTATGATTGAGGCGAAAAATAAAGATGTTGCGTTGTTTGAGTTGATGAAGGATATGGGGCAGTTCGCTTCTGAAGGAGTAACTATTCGGGATGGGGCAAGCATCGAGATACTTCCTTAACATGAATAATAAATTAACACTTGAAACAATAAGTGAAATAGAGTATTTTTAAATATGATTATAAATACAAATATTGGAAATTATGATTACTTTGGGGTTCTTGAAGGGAGATAACGATGGATGAGTAAATTATTAGAAGGAAAAAATGTGGTTGTGATGGGTGTTGCTAATGATCGAAGCATCGCTTGGGGAATTGCTCAGAGCTTAGCAGCCGAAGGGGCGCGGCTTGCATTTACATATGAAAGTGAACGGGTAGAAGGACGTGTACGTAAATTAGCGGATACGATACCGAATTCGCTAGTTCTTCCTTGTGACGTCACAAACGATTCGGATATCGATCAACTTGCTGAGACGCTTAAAGGGGAATTTGGTGTTATTCATGGTATTGCGCATTGTATTGCTTTTGCCAAAGGTGAAGACTTGGCAGGTCAATTCTATGATACTTCTCGTGATGGTTTTGCTCTGGCTCAGGACGTTAGCGTGTATTCGCTCGTGGCTGTAGTACAACGGCTACAACCTCTTATGACAGAGGGAGGTAGTGTTGTGACACTTACTTACATGGGCTCTGTACGTGTGATGCGTAATTACAACGTAATGGGCGTGGCTAAGGCAGCTTTAGAATCTTCCGTTATGTATTTGGCGAATGATCTTGGAGAACGTAATATCCGTGTCAATGCGATTTCAGCAGGTCCTATCCGTACTTTAGCAGCTAAGGGTATTGGAGACTTTAACGCCATTCTGAAGGTTGTTGAGGAGAAAGCACCTCTGCGTCGTGGAACAGATACGGCAGAAGTAGGAGATACAGCGATGTTCTTAATGAGTCATTTATCCCGTGGTATAACGGGTGAGGTTATATATGTTGATAGTGGATTCCACATTACTGGGGTATAGACCTTCAACTAAATCGATGATGATTACGTAAGTGCTTAAGTGTGACAATATCAAAGTTCGTTCTTGATCCAAGCCCAAGATAAGGCGCGGCTAAGGACGAACTTTTTATTTGAATGCTAGAACTGATTTAGAAAAGGGCTATAATGACATCATTTAGGCGAAACTTTGAACAAGGAATGGAGTATACTTGTAAAAAGAAGATATGAATTGCTAGATTTAATATAGAAAGTAGATGATTGCTTTGAACCAAGAGGATAAAGTACCTTATGTCGTGACAAGCAAGGGCTATACTGCAGTTGCTATTAATGCAGCAGCAAAAGTTGGGGAATGGATCAAGAGTAGATTGGGTACGGTGAAAGAGTTGGACATCAAATTTACTCCTCAAGATTTAGTGACAGAAGTAGATAAAGGTGCAGAACAAATGATTCGTAAGCTAATTCTTACTCATTTCCCGGATCATGCCATTCTTGGCGAAGAGGGAGTAGAACCAGGACCGGAAGCCTCTGCTCAAGCGTTGAAGGAGTCTTTAAATGAAGAATACTTATGGATTGTAGATCCTTTAGATGGCACAACGAACTATGTGCATGGTTATCCCTTCTATGCAGTTTCGATTGCTCTTGCTCATAAAGGAGAAGTCATTGTTGGCGTCATTTATGATCCTACCAAGGATGAATTGTTTGTGGCTGAGAAAGGTAAGGGAGCTTATGTACATGGTAAAACCACAAGTGTATCAACAGAAGACACACTCGCAACAAGTCTTCTAGCAACAGGGTTTCCTGCGGATCAGAATTTTGCATTACCCATCAATATGGTAGGTCTTCAGCATATTGCTCCGAAAGTTCGTAATATCCGTTCGAATGGTTCAGCGGCTTTACACATGGCTTATGTAGCAACAGGCAGAATCAGTGGATTTTGGGAAATTGGACTGAATTCATGGGATTTAGCAGCAGGTGTTCTATTGGTTAAGGAGTCTGGAGGAACAGTGACGGATACGCTTGGTCGTCCATATGACTTAAGTGTAAGACATGTTGTGGCTAGTAATGGACATATTCATGATGAGTTGGTTGGATCTCTGAAGGAAGCGGGAGCTACCGGATTGTAGAGTAGAATCATGAATTTGTGAATGAAAACTTTAGTTCAATCTATATAGATAACGATATTTCGAATAGGATAAAGAGCAATTCTCGTAAATTTGGGGAATGCTCTTTTTTGTGTGTGATAGCAATGATAAGATGAATGAACCGAGACCTATTGGATAATAAAGGTGCCGAGTTATACAAAAGGAGTTGAAGAAATGTCTCAATTGAAAAAGTGTATTTCGGCCGCGACCGGAATAGTATTGCTATCTGCCTTATTGATCGGTTCTGTAAGTGCGTCTACAGTTGTACAGGGGCAGGAGGCTCAGGCGAAATCCTATCGGATTGTGGCACTGGGTGACTCTCTTACGGTTGGATATGAACCTAAAATGGATGTGAACAGCAAGCCTTATGGTTTCGTGGAACGATTATATGAACAAGGGCTATTTCATGGAAGAACAACCATATCCAATTATGGCATATTAGGTTTGAAGGGAGCGGGGCTAGAGCATTTCGTTGAAGCAGCGGAGAAGGGGCAACCTATTTCGGCAGATGCAATTCAGGTAGGGCTTCCTGATCCTAGAGCTGGAGAGATTGGAGCTTCCGCAGTTCAACTGAATGCCGATATTGCCTCAGCTGACCTCATTACGATTACGATTGGGGGCAATGATTTCAGACCTATTATTGAAGGTGCGCTAACCCCGGGAAGTGGCGATTTCAATTCTAGCATGGAGAACTTATTCACTTCATATATCACTTCGATGACTTCTATTATTGGTAATTTGCATGAATTGAACTCTGATGCTCTTATTGTAGTTGCAGATCAATACCAACCGATACCAGCCATTGCTAATCAGGCTACATATCCCAAGTTGATTGCAGCTTCCGAAACATTCTCAGGCGTTGTAGATAAAATGGCAGCAGGCTATCAGACTCAAGGGGTCAATGTAAAGGTCGCTCATATAGCCAAAGAATTTGTTGGTGGGGAGGGAACCATGACCCATATCATTGCAGACAGGGATATTCATCCTAATCAATATGGTTATGAGACAATAGCTAAAGTGTTCGCAGGGACGATCTGGGAGGAATATCGTAAGCCAACCACTGTTGATAATACGCTACCTATGACGATTGTCGTGAAAGGACAAGAGTTGAAGACACCGTATCAGCCTGTTCTGCGAAATGGCCAGAATTACGTTGCGATCCAGGATATTGTTAACGCTGTGGGTGCCACTTCTAAATGGGATAGTCGAACTTCCAGCGCTACAATTAGCTATGGCACACAAACGGTCATCATTAAGATAGGTTCCACAAGCGTAATGGTTAATGGTCAATCCGTGACTGTAGATACGCCAGCATTTTTAAACAAGGTAGGCAAAGAGGATAAAACGTATGTTCCTTTGGCTGTATTAGCAACAGGACTAGGATTAGATGTGGAATTTAGTCCTAAATTAAGAACAGCTTTTATTAATCCATAAGGATGAATTTTTAAAAAAACAGTAGATATCAAGGTGAAATTATCCTTGGTCTACTGTTTTTTTATTTGCTGATTCCTTTTTTAGCGGATAATAAGCGCAAGCTTATTTTTTCTGCAGGACTGCTTCAGTACTCACCGTCTGTTTTGCAGTATCCAAAGAGCTACGCTTGTTCCCCAGGAAGTTAGTGCCGAGCACACCTAGAATAATCATAATCGCTCCGATAATATGATAGTACCGTAATTGCTCGTTCAGGAATATTGCACCTGCTGCCATTGAGACAAGTGTAGAGAAATTACTGAACACGCTCATTTTGGAAGCTTCAATTCGCGATAGTGCGAAGCTTGAGAGTAATGTGGTAACCATCGTTGAGAGAATACTGAGATAAAGTAATGCACCAATATAACTGATGTCTGTTAGTGGCTGAAAGAATTCATTCAAAGTTCCATCAAAGCTATGTCTTCCTACAGCTATAATATTAAATATGATGAAGCCAACTCCGAGCGTGATGTAGGTCAGTTCCATCGGTTTAAAAGTACGAGTTAATGGTTTTGCAAGTACACTGTATCCAGCGAACGATAGTGCTGAGAGGAGTAGCAAGGACACACCTTGGAAGTTACCCGAACCTAACAGAGAACCGCCTTTCATGGCGAAGATGAAGATGACACCAGCTACGGAGACGAGTAAAGAAACTTTTTGTAGACCACTGCTCCGTTCTTTTAGGAAGTATGAAGCAAGTAATAATGTGAAGACAGGCACGGACGCCTGAATAATGCCAGCCTCAGATGAGGAGGCATTCATAAGCCCGAAAGCTTGGAAGGCGAAGAATAAGACTGGAGACAACAAAGCAAGTCGTAAAATAGGCCATAGGTCTTTCAGTTTAATTCGTACAGGCAACCAGCCGAAGATTACAGGAATACTGGCAGCAAAGAATGAAAGTGCGAATCGATGCGCAAGCACATCTAAAGGATGGGCTGCTGAGATCGTCATTTTAACAAACAAAAAAGAGAGTCCAATAATGATGGCATATAGAAATGCAGCCAGATAGGCTAGGCCATTCTCACGTGTGGTATTCATTCGTATTCCTCCAGTGTGTTGTATAAGTGAGTAACTAGTGTATTCAATATACAGGAACACTGGAATGCGCTACAATAACAACTATACCTAAGTGTACCGGTACAGAATGGGGGTGGGGGGTAACAATGAAGAAATACTCACAATTGATTCTAGCGCTTGAAGAACGGATTCAAGAGGGCGAATTCTCTCAAGGAAACAAATTGCCTTCGATTAGAAATCTGGCAGAGAGATATGGCTGTAACAAAAGCACTGTTATTCGTGCATATGAGGAGATGGAGAAGCGTCATCTCATATATTCTATCCCCCAGAGTGGATATTATGTAGTACAAAAGCAGAGTGAGTACAAAGTTAGCTCGGTTGAAGATAGTCAAAAAATGATATTGGATTTTGCATCATCTGCACCAGATAAACATGTGTTCCCGTATGTGGATTTTCAACATTGCATTAATAAAGCTATCGATGCTTATCAGGATGATTTGTTCACCTATGGGACACTTAAGGGGCTCCCCTCTCTGATCCAAGTTCTACAGAAACACTTGGACGGATATCAGGTGTTTGCCAAAAGGGATCAAATTGTAGTGACATCGGGTGTTCAGCAAGCGCTAGCTATTCTTGTCTCGATGCCTTTTCCGAGTGGTCGGGACACGATTTTAATTGAACAACCGGGTTATTTTTTGCTCATTGAAATGTTAACAACCATGAAAATCCCGGTAATAGGGATACCTAGAAATGAAGAGGGGATAGATCTGGAGAAGTTGGAGGGGATATTTGCTTCAGGAAAGATAAAGTTTTTCTATACCATGCCTCGTTTTCATAACCCTCTTGGAACATCCTTGACGATGAAGCAGAAGCAGGAAGTCGCAAGACTGGCTCATAAATATGACGTATATATTGTTGAAGATGATTATCTAGCAGATTTAGAGAGCGATTCAAAGGCAGATCCTATTTACGCTTACGCTTCTTCACCTCATGTGATTTATCTCAAAAGTTACTCTAAAATTCTCTTTCCAGGCCTGCGGGTAGGTGTTGCTGTACTACCCCCGTTATTGATCGACACATTCAGCCGATTCAAAGTGATTTTGGACATCGATACTTCAACGTTATCTCAAGCAGCACTTGAAATATATATGAAAAGCGGCATGTTCGAACGCCACCGTGAACGAATTAAGGCGTCATATAATAAAAAAATTGAGCAGCTGAACGAAGCTCTAACTATGAATTCTGATCATGAGTTATTCGCAGCTGCGCCTCAAAATCGGTGTGTCCATACCGTTATGCCCCTTCCTAGAAATCTCCCGTTTGAAACGCTGAGACATGCATTAAAGAAGCGGAACGTTATCGTGGATAGTACCGAATCGTATTATCTACCTGGAGAATATACTGAGAAAATGCTACGATTGAACGTATCTAATGTTCCAAATACCAGTATAGCTACAGGAATTGAAATCATCCGTCAGGAGATCGATCGGTTGAACATCTCACGCTGATCAAGGGGTATTGAATCCCATATATACGAAATAGCAGGTCAAGGATAAACACCTTGGCCTGCCATTTTGGTAACTCAGTCTCTTTTACAAAAGAGAGAGCCTCTTCTCAGAAGATGATACTAAAGAGCCATTTCTCGAAGTGATTCATCAGCCGCTTGAAGAGTCTGATCGATATCTTCGTCTGTATGAGCTGTTGTGAGGAACCAAGCTTCATATTTGGACGGAGCAAGATTAATTCCGCGATTCAACATATGGCGGAAGAATGAAGCAAATGCTTCACCATCGGTGTCCTGCGCTTCTTCATAGTTCGTAACAGGATGATCACAGAAATGGGTAGAGAACGAACCCCGAATTTGATTAATCGTTAGTGGAATTCCATGACGATCTGAGGACGCTTGAAGACCATCTGTAAGTTTCACGGCAAGGCGATTCATCTCTTCATATACACCTTCGCCTTGTAATACTTCCAAACATGCAATACCTGAAAGAATAGAGGCTGGGTTACCAGCCATCGTTCCAGCTTGATAAGCTGGTCCTAAAGGGGCTACTTGTTCCATAACATGCTTTCTACCCCCATAGGCACCAATGGGTAATCCTCCACCAATGATTTTACCTAGAGCTGTAAGGTCAGGTACGATAGCATCATGATTCTGTAAACCAGCAAACGTTTGAGCTGATCCATAATGGAAACGGAAAGCCGTGATCACTTCGTCATAGATAACAAGAGAGCCATTATCATGTGTCATCTTGCATAGACCCTCTAGAAATCCATCTTCGGGCATAACCATTCCAAAGTTACCAACGATAGGTTCGACCATAACTGCTGCAACATCATCACCCCAACGTTCGAGTGCAGCTTTAAGTGCTTCTAAATTATTAAAAGGTACTGTAATGACTTCTTGAGCGATACTTGCTGGGACACCGGCACTATCAGGAATACCTAGTGTTGAAGGGCCTGATCCAGCGGCTACAAGGACTAAATCTGAATGCCCATGGTAACAGCCCGCAAATTTAATAATTTTGCTGCGTTTTGTATATGCTCGAGCAACCCGAATGGTTGTCATGACAGCTTCAGTTCCCGAATTTACAAATCTGACCTTATCCATGGAAGGGATAGCATCTTTTAGCATTTTAGCTAATCGAATTTCCCATTCGGTTGGTGCTCCATACAACACACCATTCTCAGCTGCTTTAGTTATAGCCGCTGTAATATGGGGATGGGCATGTCCTGTAATGATAGGACCGTATGCCGCAAGATAGTCAATATATTGGTTATCATCGGCATCGAAGAAGTGCGCGCCTTTGGCCCGCTTCATAAAGACGGGCGCCCCGCCACCTACCGCTTTGAATGAGCGGGAAGGGCTGTTGACGCCACCAACAATATGTTGCAATGCTTCTTGGTATAAAAGTTCGGATTGAGTACGTTTCATGATCTGTTTAAACTTCCTTTCGCTATTTCGTAGGGAGCAGGAGTACACAAGTATGAATTGACCACTACCGCCGCCTACAAGTAAGATGATACGCATTATTACTCTTTCGCTGGACCGACGTTTCCTTGGTCAACTGTAGGTGTCTTAAATACATTCTGCACATACTCGTGTAATTTATCTAAGTCCTTCACTGTGATAACGGATGCTCCACCGACGTTTTCCTCTCCGAGAAGACTCATTGGAGGAACCTGCTCACTACCTGCCATCGTACTTTGATACCCGATATTAGCGAGTTTCCACATATCATTTGTAGTGAGATTAGTATCAACAAACTCACTAACGCTTTCTAAGATGGAAGGAAGCTTCATAATACTGGTTGTAGACTTCATTTTATCTGCAACTGTTTTTAGAAAGGCTCTTTGCCTCTCGGTTCGAGTGAAGTCAGATAGAGCATCATGTCGAAATCGAACATATTGTAATGCCTTATCGCCATCGAGATGTTGTTGTCCCTTTTTAAGATCAATATCATATTCGTGCTTGTCTGCTTTACTGCTATACTTCATGTCTTTTTCAACATAGAAATCAACACCACCCAAGGCGTCTACAAGTTTAATGAATCCTTGAAAGTCTGTGTATACATAATATTGAACGGGGATTCCCAGAAGATCGCCAATAGCTTTCATAGCTGTATTAGGTCCATGTGTGATAGCTGAATTGATACGGTCCTTCCTGAATTCAGGAATGCTGACATAAGTATCTCTTAGAATGGAGAAAAGATGAATTTTCTTCTGAATGGGATCTAATGTTACTACCATCATACTGTCAGAGCGAGGAATCTCCCCTTTGGTTAAACCACGACCATCTACACCCATGATGACAATACTGACTAGCTCAGTTCCTTCCCATTTGGGAGGTTCAGGTACGGCTGCTTCAACCTGTTCTAAATGACTGAATGGAGATGCGTCACCTTCTTTGTGCAATCCTTCTAGACCATTATAAATAGATGTGAAATAATATACTGCGTAACCAATCACTGCAAGTATGAGTACAGCAAGAACCCACCAGATGGTTCTTTTCGTCTTTCTCGTCATTCAAGCTTCTTCCTTTCACAACTCCGGAAATAGGTACATTTTTCGACATTGAAGGATGAGGATACATTACATTATAATTTTTTTTGCAGATACAATCAATTTAATAAGTAGAATATTGACATATAAAGGAGAAGATTGATCATGGAATCATCACAAATAGGTCAGAGTGCGCCAGCATTCACACTTATGGCTTCAAATGGAGAAATGGTATCACTAAGTGATTATCTTGGTCGTAAGGTTGTACTGTATTTCTATCCAAAGAATATGACCCCAGGCTGTACAACGGAAGCTTGTAATTTCCGAGATGCTAATTCAGATATTGAGAATCTAGGTGCAGTTATTCTCGGGATTAGTCCAGATGAGGTGAAATCGCACGGTAAATTTATTGAGCGTAATGATCTTCCGTTTCTTCTTTTATCAGATGCTGATCACCTGGTAAGTGAAATGTACGGTGTGTGGCAGCTTAAAAAAATGTATGGAAGAGAATACTTAGGTATTGTAAGATCTACGTTTCTTATTGATGAAGCGGGAGTACTAGTGAAAGAATGGCGTAAAATTAAAGTTGCTGGACACGCAGAAGATGTGTTGACGACGTTACAATTAGCAGGACAATAACTTATACAAATGTATGATGGTATATCGACTGACATGCCTATAAGGGTCAGTTGATGTGCTGCTTTATGACGTCCATTTATGAAAACGTTTTGAAAATAGCATATGTAAATTATATCTTATGTTTATATTGACATGATAATATAGTAAGGATTACAATGATTCGTATGCGAACTAATATGGATCATCATACGGAGAAAAGCGTTGAAGATATAGATATTGATTCTAAGGAACAGATTCGGGAATTGTTGCAATCCTTTAATCAAGTGAAATATTCGCTTTTTAATTTGTTACGGAAGAATGCAGATGCTTTGGGTACCACATTTATGCAATATCATGTATTACGAACACTTCATAATCATCCTGATATTAGGTTATCCGAACTGGCTGATTTAATCCTTCTTGGGAATAGTACGACAAGCGGAGTAGTAGATCGTTTGGTGAAGTCAGGTTTAGTGATTCGTAAGCGGCTAGAGAGTGATCGGAGATCAGTCACACTTCGAATAACAGATGAAGGAGATGCATTACAAGATCGAATGGAACGAGCGTATATGCAGTCGTTGTCTCCTCTGAATCAGTTATCTGATAAGGATAGACAAGATTTATTGCGGATTCAGCAGCAGGTGAATGAGATACTACAACAACAAGGAGAGATATCGTAAATTATGAATTTAGATCATATAAAAAGAGGTCCTATTATAGCTGCACTCATGATCGGGGCATTTGTAGCGTTTCTAAATCAAACGTTATTGAATGTTGCTTTACCGAGCATCATGGGTGATTTGAAGATTGATCCTTCTATAGGACAATGGTTAACGACAGGATACATGTTGGTGAACGGTGTTCTGATTCCGATCACCGCGTATCTTATATCTCGATTTACAACGAGACAGTTATTTATTTCAGCGATGGGTTTATTTACGATAGGAACATTAATTTGTGGATTGTCACCTAACTTTGGAATCTTAATGGTAGGTAGAGTAGTTCAAGCAGCTGGCGCAGGTATTATTATGCCTTTGATGACAGTCGTGTTCTTGAATATCTTCCCGATTGAGAAGCGTGGCGCAGCCATGGGTTTGATGGGAATGGCTATGATTTTAGCTCCAGCGATTGGACCGACGCTTTCAGGTTGGGTTGTAGAGAATTATGATTGGCGCGTCCTTTTCTATATTATTCTTCCGTTCTCTGCCATCTCTACTTTAATCGGTGTATTCTTCTTGAAGAATGTTACAAAAGTAACGAAACCTGCATTTGATATGTTATCTGTTGTGTTATCTACCGTTGGATTTGGTGGACTTCTATACGGATTTAGTGATGCGGGTACAGACGGTTGGGGAAGTGCAACGGTTCTTTCTTGCCTAGTGTTGGGTACACTATCATTGATCATTTTCGTATGGCGCCAAATGACTTCGAGAAGTCCGATGCTTGAGTTCAGAATCTTTAAATATAATATGTTCACTTTGACAACAATTATTAATGTGCTGATTACGATTTCCATGTTTGCAGGGATGATATTACTTCCGATCTTCCTTCAAAATATCAGACAGTTTACACCAATGGAATCAGGGTTGATGATGCTTCCAGGTGCGATTGTCATGGGGATTATGTCTCCGATTACCGGAAGAATATTCGATAAGGTAGGAGCGAGATGGTTATCGGTGATTGGTTTGCTAATTACCGTTATTACAACTTTTGAGTTTACCCGTTTATCGGATGCAACGACGTATACTCATATGATCCTTATCTATACAGTACGTATGTTTGGTATGTCCTTGATGATGATGCCTATACAGACGGCAGGGCTTAACCAATTACCACAAAGTATGAATGCTCATGGTACAGCGATGTCGAATACCCTTCGTACCATTGCTGGATCGATTGGAACGGCGGTTCTTGTTACTGTGATGACAACACAAACAAAGAGCCGTGCAGCAGAATTAGCTGTCGCGGGTGGTGTTTCTCCAACAGATAAAGAAGCGATGGCTCATATCGTTGCAGAGTCCACCATTCATGGTATTAATCAAGCATTTGTCATTGCTACAGCTTTAGCAGTTGTTGCTCTAGTATTAGCGTTTTTCATCAAAAAAACGAAACCAGCATTAGAAGTTTCACCGGATGAAGTGAAACAAATGAAGGGTGAGCTTAAGCAAGCTCACTAAATGGTGAAGAGTGAAGCCAGAAATAGCTAAATGAATAGGAACCCGAAAGATGAACACTTTTATTTTTTTGAAAAGGTGCCTATCTTTCGGGTTTTTTTGCGAAAAAAATCCAACATCTTAGAAATATAAGAAGTTGGATTGTTGATCATTTACATTACAGGGGTGAACACACGACTTCATCCACAATCCCATAGGACTTGGCTTCTTCAGCTGATAAGAAGTAGTCTCTTTCCATGTCCATGGTGACCTTCTCTAAGGACTGACCGGTTTTTTCAGCAAATAAACGATTTAGTTGGTCCTTTATTTTCAGAATACGACGTGCGGATATTTCAATGTCTGTCGCTTGGCCTTGTGCTCCACCCAAAGGTTGATGAATCATAATTTCACTGTGTTGTAGTGCAAGACGTTTACCTTTATGACCAGCCAACAGTAGTAGTGAAGCGGCTGAAGCAGCAAGCCCTGTGCAAATGGTTCTGACATTCGGTTTGATAAATTGCATCGTATCATACACTGCAAAAGCAGCAGTAACAGATCCTCCAGGGCTATTAATATACAGAGAAATATCTTTGTCCGGATCATCTGCTGCTAGAAAAAGAAGCTGTGCGACTATGTTGTTAGCCGTAGCATCGTTAATCTCCGATCCTAGAAATACGATGCGATCTTTCAGCAAACGGGAATAAATATCATAAGACCTCTCTCCTTGAGAGGTTTGTTCAACAACATAAGGTATAATACTCATTTTTGGATCCTCCTAAAATTTTTGCGTAGCAAAAATACTTCGTAAGCATTGGTATTAAAGTTTTTCGAAGAAAAACTAACTTCGAAAGCATAAGCTTAATTTTTTACGAAACAAAAATTTATGCAGCCATATTGATTTTCGGTAAGGTTTGAAGCATCATGCAGACTGGTAAACGGGATTCTTTGTGAACATGTTTTTGTGAAGTTGTTTTACCAATTGCAATAATGAGCTCTTCGAGAAATGCGGGGTTCTCATATTTAACCGCTTGAAGTAGCCGACTTTTAAACCAATCCTGGGGAATATTGAGCCAGTGATGACTAAAGTCTCCGGTATGGTCTTGGGATTTCTGGCGAGCACGATACAAGAGTGCTTTAACTGCTGTTTCCTTGATCTGTAATGTATTTGCGATCTCAGACAATGAATATAGGAAAGCTTCCTTCATAACGAACGCTAACAGCTGCTTGGGCGTTAATTTCTCAATTAGCTGATCCAACGCTTCTTGAAGATCCTCTGATTTCTTGTCTTCATGACCACATTCATCCACGGGACCAAGCTGTAACTTAGACTTTTTGCGCACTTCGTCAATCCAAGAATTACGCGCAATGGTACGAAGTAAGGGCATGGTGATATTCGGTTCGCTTTTAGACGCATAGTAGGATAAGGTCTTAGCGAATGTCTCCTGTGTTAAATCGTCGGCGTCCCAACGATTATTGGTGATAGAGAGACAGTGTTGTTGCAATATTGAATATAGATCTTCACATTGTTTCTTTAGTTCAGTTTGTGTTTCCGTTTTTGTGTGGATTAACATGTTAATCACTCCTTCAAGGCCTATGGTTATATAACGTATGAAGAGGGTTGAAAGATACGCCCTCGATTTAATTAAAATTATCACCCGATGATACTTTATGGATATTTCCATAATCAGTATCTACAGAAAATAATAGATCTTGCAGAGAAAAAGAGTGATTTCTTTGTGTTGTTGTGTAGTGGGTGAGAAGAGTTGATAATTTTTGCTTAAAGTAGTGCAAAGGACGGAACGATTTCGAAAAAGCGTAAGCGGTCGCCTATAAGCTTTCCGTAGGAAAGCTACTTCGAAGGCAGATGCTTGGTCTTTCGAATTTCAACCACCGCGCGGTTTCAATCCAGAAATTTGGAGACCTCAGCGATTGAAGGAACGGTCCGTTCTCGGAGCGTCCGCTCACACCATCTATTTTGCTCCTACAGAAAGAGGGTGCCCCTAGCCATTTCATCAATGACTTTTGGGACGCCCTCTTTAGGATATGTAAATTTCATGATGATCGTTTAACTTTTTTCTTGCTTGATTTAGTAAACATAGACAACACTCTTTTACGGAAACGATAGGCTATGAATATAAGTGCGATAATAGTGATTCCCGCAACGATCCATAGAGAATACATTTCTGCCAAGTGGAATACAACTTGCCATTGTGGGCCGAATATTTTGCCGAGACTGATAAAGAGAATAACCCAGAACAGCGCCCCGCTATAGGCATACAAGGCAAACCTACGAAAGGGGAGAGCGTTTATACCAGAGAAGTAACCCGTGAAATGTCGAACACCCGGAATAAAGTAGCCAATGAAAATAAGATTTTGTCCATACTTACCGAACCATTTACGTGTTTTGGTAAGTTTGCGTGGAGATAGAAATATCCATTTGCCAAATCGATTCACGAAGGGGAGACCAGCCTTGAGCCCAATGAAATAAGTAATCGTCATACCAATCGTTGTACCGAGAAAGCCCATAATGATAAGCCATCCGAAATGTAGTGAACCTAAATAAGAAAGATAACCAGCATAGGCCATTGTGGTTTCTCCAGGAAAGGGGAGAGCAATGAACTCCAATAACAGACCTACAAACAATACTAAATAACCGTATTCCTCGAATAGAAGTTGAATCCAACGTAGTACTTCCATTTTGATCACTCTCCAGATATAGCTATCGTAAAAAACAATTCAAACTCTAGTCTTTTTTCGTAACCCCCACCATATAATCTATCAGAAAAGTTGAATTCATAGAAACGGTGGAGGTAAATTTTATGATTAAATCATTTTTTATCATCAATACACAAAAATTTGTACTCGTACTTATGATGTTGTTACTTGCTGTATTGATGTTCCCTGAACAGGGAAAGCACAATGTTAACCAACTATTTGATATTAAGTCTACCCAATCGATATCGACAATCTCAAAGGGCGTATCTACACCTATGCGAGATATGAATCTTCTAAACTATCAAGCGACGAGTTCACCTACATTAGAGTTATTGTCTTCAACAAAATCTCAAGCTGAAACCTTACTCCCACAGAAGACAGTGTATCTTACTTTTGACGATGGACCAAGTAAACTGACAGACGAAGTCCTCGATATATTAAAAGGGTTCAATATACATGCTACCTTCTTCGTATTAGGTGAGCAAGTAAAACGTTTTCCTGAATTAGTGACTAGAGCTGTGGAAGAGGGACATGCTCTAGGTAATCACTCGTATAATCATAATTATGAAGAACTATATAAAGGATTCTCCCCATTCTGGAGTCAGATCAAACAGACTGAGGAAACGATTCGTTCCGTTACGGGCTTACATACTTCCTTAGTAAGGGCTCCGGGAGGAACAGCAGGACATTTTGACGATACTTATTTCACTTTATTGAAAGAAGGTGGGTATCAGGTTGTCGATTGGAATGTAGATAGTGGTGACTCCAAGCGTCGAGGTGTGCCGGCAAGAGATATTATCAAAGATGCGACTACGAATATCAATAACGATCAGGTTGTAGTGCTAATGCATGATGGCAATGGACATGAAGAGACTGTAAAGGCACTTCCCGAGATTATTTCTTATTATAAAGATAAAGGGTACAAATTCGATGTTCTAACTCCGGAGCTACCTAAGCTTGAATCCTTCCAGTTCAAAGTGACTAAGAGTGCGAGAGCCCTACAACGCCCGCAACCTAATGAAGAATGGATTGCTACAAATGTGCTTCCTAATGCTGCGCTTTTCACTCATGGTAAACGATTAGTAATGGAAATAGGTAGGCTGGAGACAGACTTTAAACATGGTGAATATCGTATCTTCGAAGGAAGGATAATGGTTCCTCTACGGACAATGATGGATAAAATGGACGTCAGTGTGAAGTGGGATGTCAAGAATAAGCTAGCTGTTATAGATATGGGATTAAACTCCCTTCAGATTAGTGTAGCTACAGGAGATTGGACCAGCAATAAGAAAGAAACAGCTTCACAGACAAAGAACGTGCCTGTCCAGATGAAAGGGAATACGCTCTGGGTCCCACTTCGTGAAATTCTAAGTGCAACAGGACATGATCCTATTTCGATCAACGTGAACGAGGAAGAATGGAGAATCAGAGCTTTATGAAATCATCTATATAGACTGAACAACTCATAATCATGATTTTCTGTAGAAAGGATTGAACTTTTTGAAAACGCAAACGTTAGTTCAATCGATCTAGCGAATAATTAGTGTCATTCTATGAAAATATAATATCAGATGTCTACTTCTCTTCTTTCATGGAAATAATAGTTGATAGATTTAAACAGAATCAATCCATGAGGAGAAGAGAGGTAATCATGTTGTCTACTCCATCGATGAATCACAAAGAATTAGCACCCGAATTACTAGATAGAATGATCTCACGCGTGAGTACAGTTATGGTTGGCAAAGAATCTGAGATTCGTCTTGTACTGATGTCTATGTTAAGTGGTGGGCATGTCCTTCTTGAAGATGTACCGGGTGTAGGTAAAACGATGCTCGTTCGAGCTATTGCTGCCTGTATGGGAGGATCGTTTGGTCGTATTCAATTCACTTACGATCTTATGCCTTCTGATATTACGGGTATTTCCGTATACCATCCACATACTGGGCATTTTGAATTCAGAGCAGGACCCATTATGTCCAATGTCGTATTGGCGGATGAGATTAATCGTGCCTCTCCACGCACGCAATCAGCGCTGTTGGAAGCGATGGAAGAGCAGAAGGTGACTGTTGATGGTAAGACGTATCCATTACCACGTCCATTTCTTTTGTTGGCGACTCAGAATCCGCTTCAATTCGAAGGTACTTATAAGTTGCCCGAAGCACAACTTGATCGTTTCCTGATACGACTTAGTCTAGGTTATCCAAGCCCAGAGCAGGAAATTGATTTATTATCACGTATGCAAATGAACCACCCATTGGATCGAGTGAGACCTGTAATGATGGCTGAAGAAATGGAAGTTATGCAGCGAGAAGTGAAGAATGTGTTTGTGGATGATTCCATTAAACAATTACTTGTATCTGTTGCTGATGAATCACGACGTCATCCTAGACTAAGGCTTGGCATCAGTCCGCGTGGAACGTTAGCTTGGATGGTAGCCTCGCAAGCGGCAGCTTATATGAATGGAAGAATGTACGTCACACCAGATGATGTTAAAGAAACCGCAGCTGCTGTGCTTTCCCATCGCATTGTAGTTCATGCGCGGAGCCTAATGGAAGGTATCTCTGGTGAAGAACTTGTGCTGGAACTAATGTCTAGAATCAACGTGCCTCCGTATCGAAGCCGGAAAGGGAGCAGATCATGAGGGCCAGGATACGGGAATGGTTGATTGCAGCCGCATGGCTAGGTGCACTCATTTCATTGTATATGTGGAATGGAGGGACCTCTGTATGGTTTCTAATGATGCTTACTGCAATCTTTATGTTAGGTGGCCTTGCTCTGCAATGGTTTGGTGCTCATCATATTGAGATTAAGAGGACAGCTAATCCCCTCCAGCTTACAGCTGGTAAAGAAGTTGAAGTAGAGGTGTATATTGAATTTCGGTCTGTACTTCCCCTTCCTTGGATGAGTATCACGGATTATTTCACAGAAGGAAGCTACAATAAATTGTGGTTTCCTGGGTGGCGTCGTTCATATACCTATAAGTATTATTTACAGAACCTCCCTCGGGGGATCACGACTTATCAAGTCTGCCATGTGGAGTGGGGTGGGCTGTTTCATTGTTTCAAGAATAGTTATTTACTGCCTTGTGAAGAAGACATCATCGTGCTCCCGATACCTGCAACCATCTCCTTAGAACATGGATGGACAAGTCAGGATGTTAGAGAAGGGGAGCAAGTGGAGCAGCAGCAACGACCTACCGGTATCTGGGGGTTAGAGGTTCGCGACTATTACGCGGGTGATCCATTGAGCCGAGTTCATTGGAAAAGCTCGGCTCGGCGGGGGAGATTACAGACTCGCCTCTTAGAGGAATTAGAAGATCATGAGTTATGTATTATTCTGGATCATAATCCGCAGAGCTATACAATAATAGATTCTGAAGTAGGGAGCCTCAAGAACGCTACGCGAGAGTTATTCGAAGGGGCTGTTTCCGCCGCAGCGGGTTTACTTCAGAATGCATTAGATGAGGGTGTACATGTGGAGTTGATGAGCGGAGAGGGTGACCTAAAGACGCCCATTGGTTCTCCCTCGCCCCTTACTACCCTTGCCATCATTGAGCCGAATGGAACAAAGAGAATCTCCGAAGTGATGGAGGATATGGATCAGTTACTGCCAGGAACAAGAGTTGCTGTCATTACAGGTGGGTTACATGGTGAACTTACCAAAGCGGTAGCAAGTCTTCAACGTAAAGGGCTGATGGTGGATATATACTCTGTCTTCTCAAGTAGTTCATTATCTAATAAATCTAATAAAAATGGTGAGGACGTAGAACTACGAACAAGACAAGATGCGATTGCCAACTCTCTTCAATCTATAGGAGCAAGATTGTTCAGATTAAACATAGATTCTTCAAGTGCAAAGAGAGCAATAGATAGCGTCTCAGGTAAGGAGGTGAAGAGTTATGACGGTTCCTATACAGAACGCAGAAATCGCTATGTATAGTCCAATCGGACTTGCTTCTCCTAGAACAGAAGACGCTCTTCCTAAATCTAGACGAGCAGATACACTCCTGTATCGGTGTTTATTGTCCTGCCCTATTATGGGATTGTTTGTGGAATGGTTGTATCCACTCTCTAGCGGATATTTAAGTTTAAGTAGTTCATTAATAGAAGTGTTGTATGGACTAACGGCATTACTGTTACTCGTAGGGATGTTTCGATCAAAGATGTGGATATCCATCCCCTTGCATCTATTTCTAACCATGGGGGCATGGGCATTCTTAACGGGAAGAGATAGAGGGTTAGATTGGTTTGTTGCATATCGGGCGATTATTCAGCATGATATCACAATGGTTATGCAGGAATGGAGCCTTTCGGTAGTTGGACCAGAGACACGTACGCTGATCCTTATGATGGGATGGAGTCTACTTGTGTCAACGGTACAATCTTTGGCTCTTTATCGTGGGAGTATAGGGCTCTTCGCAGCGGCAACTTTAGTCTATTTACTCTGCCTAGAAACGCTACTTGGATTAGACGTATATCCAGATATAGTTCGTACTGCTCTATTGCTTGTTATTCTTCAAGGGGGCATCTCGTTATCTAGACTCCTTGAACGATCTTCATCTTCTTATGGACTAAGTAATCGCCACTATAGTTTTTGGTTTGTGATCGTTTGTGTGATAGGTACAACAGCTGTTGGTATAGCTTGGATGGGTGGCAAAGTAATCTCTGTTAAGCCTGCGCAGCAGATCAGTGTTCAAGCAGCAGTGGAGAAGTTCAAGGATTGGTCGGGATTAGAGCTTAATCAGCAGGACTCTCGGTCAGCGGTCACTGGGTATGGTGCAGGAGCGGAGGAGTTGGGCATACCTCTTCAACTCACGAGTAAGATAGAATTCGTAGCGGAATCACCAGTTTCGTCTTATTGGCGTGGGGAAACCTTTGGGTATTATGATGGTCGACGTTGGGCGGAACCACAGGCTTATTTCAATGCCGTTGATATGAAAGCTAGCTTGCAGAATGATTCATCCGTGAAAGAGGATAGTGAGGTGAAGCTCGCTATTCAGACTATAAAATTTAATCAACCTATGCCTGGTGAAATCCCTCTCTTTAGTGGAGGGGGTGCGAAGCAAGTTACGAATATTTCCACAATGAACGGAGAAAGCTCGGTGTATCTGTTACACGATGAAATAGCGGATACGCTTAAATATCCAGGCACCGTAAGCTCTAGTCCTGTAAAAAGTTATCAAGTTGAAGTTGCTATTCCATCGATAAACGCTGATTTATTGCGTAAGGCTTCAGGTACTGATCCTGAGTCTATTTCAAAACGATATTTGCAGTTGCCTGAACAACTTCCTTTACGTATTAAGGAACTAGGTGTCCAAATGACATCTAATACCATTAATCGCTATGATGCGGTACGGGCAGTGCAGACCTTTTTGCAGAACAACTATAAATATTCTCTTAACACAAGCGTTCCTCCAGCCAATCAGGACTTCGTTGACAACTTTTTATTCCAGACGAAACTGGGATACTGTAACCATTTCTCTACATCTATGGTGGTTCTTCTTCGAACTCAAGGAATTCCATCTCGCTTGGTAAAAGGATACGCACCAGGAACACTAGAAAATGGTAGCACTACGACATATGTTGTCAAATCCAGTAATGCGCATTCTTGGGTAGAGGTGTTTTTTCCTGAAATGGGATGGATTCCTTTTGATCCAACACCAGGGTTCTCGAGCCTTCAAGAGAAATCAGAGTCTGTTCCGGTAGCCACACCAATAGGGGATAATAAGGGCTCTCTTGAGAATTTTATTACCGACCGTATGGATAAGATCGTAGGGACTGTTTCGAAGATACGAATAGCGGCAGGTGAAGCGGGGTATTTTATCCCAGGAATGATATTTGTGACGATACTTATCATAGCTGCGATTACGAGCATTTGGAAAAGTCGTCGGTACTTTCGTCTGTGGAGATTACGTCATATAACAAGGAGCGCCTTTCCTCAAAAGGAACAATTGTTGCAGGCCGCTCTTGTCATATGGGACGAGGTGGATAGGCGTTTTGGCTCGATTCCGAAGGGATTTACCTTAAGAGAATATGTCCATTCACTCACGATTACGGATGAGAATCTACATCAGGAATTAGTTCGATTTGTGGAACAATGGGAAAGCATCGCTTACGATAAAACACTCCTAAATCGTGTCCAAAGTATATCTTTTTTGCAACGATGCGAAGCGCTAGCTCATTCACTGTCATAACTATATAGATTGAACTAAAGACGAAACCCCATATTCATGAACTTCTTTAGAAATGATTGAAATGGAGAGCGCAAACTTTAGTTCAATCTATATAACTAGTTCTAACTTTCTTGACGGTATGATTTACGTTTGCGTATAATTAGCAATAACAATTAAGGGAGGCACGACAACACAATGAGTAAACCTAACGAAATCATCGTAGTCCTTGACTTTGGAGGACAATATAATCAATTGATAGCACGCCGCATTCGCGACTTGGGTGTATATAGCGAATTGTTGCCATACAACACACCAGCCGAGAAAATTAAGGAACTTTCCCCTAAAGGAATTGTGTTCTCTGGAGGACCATCCAGTGTTTATGCAGAAAATGCACCACATGTAGATCCTGCGATTTATGATCTGAACCTTCCAATATTAGGTATTTGCTACGGGATGCAGCTTATGGCGCATCAACTGAACGGAAAAGTAGAGCGTTCTTCTAAACGAGAATACGGTAAGGCTGATTTACAATTTAACAATCAGACTACACTTCTCAAAGGTCTAGAGTTGAATCAGACAGTATGGATGAGCCATGGAGACCACGTGGTGGAGCTTCCGACTGGATTCGTTCTGAATGCAGGTACGGAATCTGCACCGATTGCTGCGATGAGTAATGTTGAGAAGCAACTGTACGCAGTACAGTTCCATCCAGAAGTTCAGCACTCAGTGAACGGTAACGAGATGATTCGTAACTTCCTTTATGAAATCTGCCAATGTGAAGGCAATTGGACGATGGAATCATTTGTTGAGGATAAAGTTCGCGAAATTCGTGAGCTTGTTGGAACAGATAACGTATTGTGTGCACTCAGCGGAGGTGTAGATTCTTCCGTTGTGGCTAGATTGATCCATAGAGCTATTGGTGACCAGTTAACGTGTATGTTCATTGATCATGGACTATTACGTAAGGGTGAAGCTGAGAGCGTAATGGAGACTTTCGTAGGTAAATTCGATATGAAAGTTGTTAAAATCGATGCCCGCGATCGATTTATGTCCAAGCTTGCTGGTGTAGATGATCCTGAACAGAAACGTAAAATTATCGGGAATGAATTCATCTATGTATTTGAAGAAGAATCAGGTCAATTCGATGAGTTTAAATATTTGGCTCAAGGAACGCTTTATACGGACATCGTAGAGAGTGGAACAGCTACAGCTCAAACGATCAAATCACATCATAATGTGGGTGGACTTCCTGAAGACATGAAGTTCAAATTGATTGAACCTTTGAATACATTATTTAAAGATGAAGTTCGTAAAGTCGGTGAAGAATGTGGATTGCCTCCTGAAATCGTATGGCGTCAACCGTTCCCAGGACCGGGTCTTGCGATTCGTGTATTGGGTGAAGTGACGGAAGAGAAGCTAACGATTGTACGGGATTCGGATTATATTCTACGTGAAGAAATCGCGAAAGCGGGATTAGATCGTGAAATTTGGCAGTACTTTACCGCTCTTCCTAATATGAAGAGTGTAGGAGTAATGGGCGATGCTCGTACGTATTCTTACACTGTCGGTATCCGTGCGGTAACTTCCATCGATGGAATGACTGCGGACTGGGCACGTATCCCTTGGGATGTGCTGGAGAAAATCTCCGTTCGTATCGTAAATGAAGTGGATAATGTTAACCGTATCGTCTATGACGTTACCTCTAAGCCACCTGCAACGATTGAGTGGGAGTAATTATAGAATAAGAACAAGACAAAGAAGAGCAACCCGTTATGTTAATGGGATTTGCTCTTTTTTTTGTGAGGAAGGATGATTCGATAATCCTTGTTGGGTTTGGATGAAGATGAATGATCGATTCAAACCGTTTCGGTTCGCTCTCTAGTGAAGGGTACTCCAAAGTGATGAGTAACATGACGGTGTAGAGTTTCTCCTTTTCACGAATGAAAGCGAATATTTTGTCCCAAAAGTACGATGGTTAGTAAATAGGATATCCGTCATATGAGAATAATAGAAAAAAACACATTAAACAATTAATTCACGAACAATGATAAAAAAAGAATGTATAATGTACGGATATATCATTGACAAGGTATGTTTCTTCGACATAAAATGATAAAGCACAACAACACATATTTCGTATAATTCCGAGGATTGGCTTGGAAGTCTCTACGAGGTCACCATAATGACCTGGCTACGATTATAAAAGAAACCCACGTTTGCAATAGCTTTTGGGCTATTAACATACGGGTTGTTCTCTTATTTTTTCGGGCTGGAGTCACTATGACTCCAGCTTTTTGTTGCTGTCAAACATATTTAAGGGGGAAGTATTCTAATGAATCGGTTTTTTAAACTGAAACAGAATGGTACTACAGTACGCACAGAGATTATGGCTGGTTTGACTACATTTATGGCAATGGCTTATATCTTGTCTGTCAATCCGAACACGCTAACGGCTTTTGGCCAAATAGACATGGGATGGTATTCTGTATTTTTGGCTACTGCACTAGCGGCAGGGATTTTTACAATTGCAATGGGCTTGTTTATTAATTTCCCAGTTGCTTTGGCGCCTGGTATGGGTTTGAATGCTTATTTCGCTTCTGTTGTATTGTCTTCAGCATCGACAGATCATCCGTTCACTTGGCAAATGGGCTTAACCGCGGTATTTGTCTCTGGTTTGATCTTTATTCTATTGACGATTACTCATATACGACAAATGTTACTTGAAGCTATTCCAGATAGCTTAAAACATGCAATTACAGTCGGTATTGGTTTGTTCATCACCGTACTAGGTTTGAAGAACAGTGGACTGATGACAATCGGTGTTGAAGCTGGTAAGGATATTCCAGCACATACATTTACAGATGTGCTAGGATTCGAAACAGTGATTCATCTTGGTAGCCTTACGAATACAGATGTTCAATTAGCACTTGTTGGTGTGATTCTAATCGCTATTTTGATGGTGCTTCGTGTTAAAGGTGCAATTTTGTTTGGTATCCTCGGGACAACGCTTGTAGCCATCATGATGGGTGCAGTAAATTTCAGTTCCTTGCAGAGCAATGATATTCATTGGGTTCCTGACTTCACCCAGTTGAACTTTATGTCCTTTGATTGGGAAGGCATTATGCACACAGGTCTTATCTCTGCGATCGTGACGTTTACCTTTGTAGAATTGTTTGATACGTTCGGTACATTGGTTGGTACGGCTCAACGTGCTGGTATTATGAAAGATCCGGTAGAAGGTAAGAAACGTGTAGGTAAAGCAATGTTTGTAGATGCAGTTGCTGTAACAGGTGGAGCTATGCTTGGTACTTCCACAACAACAGCATTTGTTGAAAGTGCAGCAGGAGTAGCTGAAGGCGGGCGTACAGGTCTTACCGCTGTAACAACAGGTGTATGTTTCTTGTTAGCCTTGTTCCTTGCTCCAGTTGTAGCATTGATTCCAGGATCGGCTACTGCGGCGGCGCTGATTATCGTTGGTGTTCTTATGGTACAATCCATTAAAGAAATCGACTTTCAGGATATGGTCGTGGCGATTCCGGCTTTCTTGACTATTACAATGATGCCTTTCACTTACAATATTGCTAACGGGATTTCGTTCGGTATTGTTACTTATGTTATTCTGGCTACTTTCGGTAACCTTGTAGAGAAGAAGAAATATAACATTCACTGGATGATGTGGGTGTTGGCATTTCTGATCATTCTACGTTATGTATTCCTCGGTAGCGCAGGATAAGAAATTACTTTTCGGGAAATTACAAAGATAGCATGGCCATGTGGCCATGCTATCTTTTTGTTCAAATATGTATTGGGGGTATAGAGCTATGAGAATCTTCTATAGAAGATAAAATCGTGTATAAATTTATACTGAATGAGGAGATTCTAATTTCTATAAACATTTTATTAAAAAAGACTTGCATTCATTTTACCGCCGTGATATATTATTAGTCCGGCCAACAAATAAGTGTTTTGTTGAATCGGCAAGCCAATATCGAATGAAACTTAAATCGAAAAAAAGCTTGCGTAAACGAACCGGACATGATATAATATAAAAGTTGTCACCGAGACAGACTGGTAACGACAAAGCGAAATCATTGGTCTTTGAAAACTGAACAACGAGTGAGTAGATTTCACGAAAGTGAAATCAAAACAAATGAGAAATCATTTGATAGAGAAAGAAATTTCTCGTCAGTTTGTTTTAAATGAGCATAATCGCTCTTTTCATAGATTGTTCCAAATCGCTGCAAAGCTGATTTGAAACGATCTACTATATGGAGAGTTTGATCCTGGCTCAGGACGAACGCTGGCGGCATGCCTAATACATGCAAGTCGAGCGGAGTTGTTTTGGAAGCTTGCTTCCAAAACAACTTAGCGGCGGACGGGTGA
>NZ_LVJH01000042.1 GCF_001637205.1 Paenibacillus glacialis | reverse complement strand
GCAATGATAGATCGTTTTATTGTGAACTAATCTTCATTTATCTTAATTGGAAAAGAGGTTTTGAATCAATGAATAGCAATATTATTTGGGGGATAGTATTATTAGCGCTGAGTTTGTTTCTTAAGCCATTATTGGCGATTGTGGGGCTGAATGAAAGGTTGTTCGGATTGCACTGGCAAGGTGAAACTGTGTTTTCATTGAGTCCATTCTTAGTTCGGATTATTCTAGCAGTAATTGGGATTATCATGCTTATCATCGGCGGTATGCAAGTTGCAAAGCAGAAGAATAAATAGTTGAAAGGATTCTTTTGTTTGTAATTTTCACGATTTACGAAATGTGACACATCTGTCGGGTGACAAAAACATAGTAACATTAGAAGTCGCTAATTATGCGGCTTTTTATTTTTATGATATCAAGTTCTTGTCAAAACACAATGACAAGAACTTGATATCATTCCCGACGGATGACAAGAACTTTGTTACATTCCCGATATGCTCTCATCGGCAGCAGGCAAGTTTAAAATAAGCCACTTCTGTTAAACTAACTGGCAGGATAATGTAATATTCCATCATGCACCCGGCGAAATATTCGGTTGCATGTTCAGTTCTTGGGTAAATTAGCTCAATAAATTCTATAAATAAGATTATCTATGGTATAATATGTAAATATATTTTAAAAATACTAAAGCGTTATGAAATGGTGGACTAAACGAATGGAACGTACAATTCAATTAATGGAAACCCATTTAAATATCGATCTTGGAAATCCGCCCTTTTTAAAATTAGATAACGGGTTGCAAATTCCATACTCTTCGATTAAGGGGATAACAACAGGTAGACCCATACCAAATGCTTTCAAGCTTTATGGTGCTTCTTTTGGAGGAACAAGAAATGGATTATTTAGATTCAATGGAGGTTATCATCTCTACTTTTTTTATAATGAGGTTGATACCCTTCATTTTGACTTGAATAATTTTCTTGTTGGTAAATTTAAAATATCAAAGTTAATCATTGATGTTAAAAACCCTGAAGAAATAAGTAAAACTATCTCCGAAAGATTGACGTGATAATTCAATACCGAAAGGTCTACCGCACTGGCTTTTCTCAACTAACGGGCAGTTTAACACTAAAGCAGGATTTGGAAAATACTTGAGGAATACTTTCTAAAAGCATAAATGTTCGGAAAGTTGATGATTGAAATGAATAGGAATGATCCGAGAAAAATATATATTATTTATAAAGGGGTGTAAAAATGCCTTTTTTCATAGGAATCGTTCCACCTGAAGATTATAAAGAACAAATTTTGGTATTTCGTAATAAATGGGCTAAGACATTTCGAACTCGATGGGATAATAACGGATTTAGGGCTCCTGTGGAGCCTCATATTACTGTTAAACTCTCAAATGGACTTACGGAGGATATGGATTGGCTTGGAAGGGTAAGAGAAACTTGTTCTTCATTTCCAAACTTCCAGTTAACTTTGTCTGAACCAGGAACATTTGGAACAGCGGTTACATTCCTTAGCGTTGAATCGAAAGAGATATATAATCTACACAAGAATTTGGTAGATGCGGTTTCCCCACCGCCCGAACTTATTGACAGTAATATAGAGTTGGATAACTTCATTCCACATTTGACTTTGGGTCAAACAAAATGGGGCATGAATGAAGCAGAAATTATAGAAATGAAATTGGCTGCGAGAGAAGTATTACCTTCTTTTCCAAGCTTCGATGTAACATTCGTGCGGTTATTTGATATCAAAACAAACGTACCTTTAGAAGATATCAAACTTGCCAAGTTGTTCTAATCAGATCATTGAACTAACGGGACACTATAGCGCAATGACAAGAGGCTGCCAGCATCATCGGCAGTCCTTTTTCAACTAACGGACAGTTTTCTTTAATGGAAATATCCATAGTATGGATTATGTGGTAAGTTAAATAGAGATATTTATGATGACTAGGAGGTGATATTTCCCAATTGCAATAGTCTGTCGTGAATATAGATATGGTAAGAGGGATCTACGAAGGGTGTCGCAGATATTACGTTACATGAAATGCTCTTAAAATGAAAAACAGTAATGTGTTTAACATCAACGATAAATGTATAAAGTTCCAAAATAATTTATGGGCGGTGCAAAGAAAGTGAAAAAAAGGATTATATTATCTCTAGCATCAATGGATGATGTGGATTTCATTGTTGATAAAAAAACGAGTGTTTCTTTATGGCCCTACGAAGATTTTGTCTCATCTGATAAGGAAGCAGTCCGTAATAATGTAATAGAGAAAATTAATAGCGATTGGTACAAACAATACATAATTAGGTTTGATGACCACGAAAGAACACCTATTGGAGAAGTTCATATTCATTGGTATGTAAAAGATAGAGAAAGTTGGGAAATCGGTTATTGTATTTTTCCTGAATATCAAGGACAAGGATATTGTGTTGAAGGTGCAAAATTAGCTTTGAAATATGCTTTTGAAGATTGGAATGCGCATAAAGTAGTTGCTATGTGTAATGAATTTAATATTGCGTCATATAAAGTTCTTGAAAGATTAGGAATGCTCAAAGAAGGAGTGTTTAAGGATGAATTTTTGTGGCAAGGTAAATGGGTAAATCAATTCTTTTATAGTATTCTTGATAGTGAATATCGAAAAATATATTTATGAAATAACATACAAGAATAAAGATAACTAGAAATAGAAAGTGAAGTTTTTTCGAAGAAGAGAGCACTTCATGTAACATCGCATTTCAGCGGGCAGAGGCTAGCTCGGCCCTTGGTCCGGAGGAGGTATTTCGGAGAGGTAGAATCACCGGACACATTCAACCGGCCAAGTGGCGAAACCACCCGGCAACTTCGTTGCCTTAAGCCACTTGAACGTCGTGAATGCACAAACGTTAGGTGAAATTAATGTAATGCTGATAAATAAAAGATTTAATTCGGAGGAGTAAATGTTGAATGAAAGATCAGAAAAACGATGGGAAAAGATGAGAGCAAAAGGAAAAAGGCATTTTGTTGTAAATAGTGGTGTTCTAAGATGGGGATTGATTACAGCTGTTCTTTATTCTATCTTTGTTACTTATTTGAATAACGGCTTAGCTGGAATATTACTTAATGATTTTTTAAGAACTTTATTAATCGCTGTTATCGTGTTTTCAATCGGAGGATACTTCTGGGGTATATGGGTGTGGAAGTGGCAAGAAAAGAATCATAGGAAAGAGCAGTAAATAATAACGGCCATCAAAGTACTAAGAAGACATATATACCTGTTTAATACAATCAAAGAAATCCCTTAGTAATTCACAGAGGACAGTAACATCACAAAACACTGCATTCTTGCATCGTCGCATTCGGGTTTCAGTCTAAGTCTCGCAATTATTCAACTTTTATCACTCGGCATCGGGGTAGGATTTATTTATATTTTGTATCTTGTGATTAAAAACTAAGAAAGAAATAGTTACTTTCTTTGAACTAATGGGTAGTTTTCATTGAAGTAACGGGCAGGATAACGAAACTTAACTTGAGGAAAATCATCTAAGAATATAGACTTTTATATAGAAGCATTTATCCTTCAAAGAGGTGTGTTTATTGAGAAACGGGAAGTTACTATTCATTAGTGGTACTCTTTTAGTGCTTGCAGGTGGTGTGTTTTATGCAGTTGAACGATTTGGTGCATTTATTGCGATGGGGCTTGAGGCAGGAGGATTTGCCAGCAAACCTGGTACTGTCCCAACACATGGGATCTTAAGGACAACACTTTCAGATAACCAGCTGGTCGTACCTTTTTTAATCATTGGATCAGTTCTAATGGCTATTGGAATCCTATTAGAATTAGTAATTAAAAATCAAAAGTAATTTTAACCAACTTTTGAACTAACGGAGAACTTTACATTAGTGCAATAAATTGATTAAACCCTTCCATTTCAAGAGAACCTAGATCTAATAGGTTTATATAATTGGGAGGGTTTCTCTATGTACCTGAGTGAATTATGGAAGCTGTATGAAGTTGATAAACGGATTCAGGGATTCAGTCCGTACACATTAAAAGCCTACGCATTGCAAATAAAAATGCTGGTTGGCGAATTAGGTGATCTTGAGATTGAGGAAATCACTTTGCTAGAGCTTAAGGAATATTTAGCTAGACAATCCGGACGATTAAAGCCAAGCAGCTTAGGACATCGTATCAGATTTGTTCGCTCCCTTTTTCGCTTTGCGTATGAAGAAGGTTACCTTACGAAAAATCCCTCTCTTAAATTGAGGGAACCAAAGATGGATAAACGCATTCCGAAGTTTCTTATAGAAGAGGATGTGATTCATCTTAAGATTTCCTGTCTATCACATCGAGAACGAGCTTTGTTGGAATTTCTATATAGTTTTGGCTGCCGTGTTGGAGAGGTACAGAAAATAAATATTGAAGATCTTAACTGGGAAAATTGTTCAGCGATTGTAAATGGCAAGGGATCCAAATAAAGAGAAGTTTACTTTACCACCGAATGCAAGGTGTGGTTAAAAAAATACTTAAAGTGTCGCGAAGATTCCTGTAAAGCACTGTTTGTAACGGAAACACATCCTACCCGTCGAATGTCGATACCGACGATCAGATGGGCGTTAAAGCGGATAGCAAATCGGGGAGGGATTGAAGCTAATGTGTACCCGCACCGTTTTCGTCATACCTATGCATGTCAGCTATTGGATAATGGAGCACCCTTAGAATTCATTCAAGGGATGCTAGGGAATGAAAAAGCATCGACCACTCAGATATATGCTCAGCTCCGTGGAGAGCGAAGACGCGAGCTATATCGACGGTTCTTCTAGTGTCTTCAAGTCTAGGTAGCCAATTTGGATGGCTATCTTGACTAAACTAACGGGCAGTTTTCTCTAATGGAAATATCCATAGTATGGATTATGTGGTAAGTTAAATAGAGATATTTATGATGATTGGCAAGGAATAGTTTTCCATAATGTAATAAAGTCGGTCGTGAATATAGATATGGTAAGAGGGATCTGCGAAGGGTGTCGCAGATATTACGTTAGGTGAAATCAGTTGTAAAAATTATTGTTGAGGTGAATCATGGAAGAAGATATCATTCGAGTTGCAAGAACGCTCTCAGTTAGAGCAATATTAAAAGCTGGTCAAGTAGCACGTGATTACTTTGACAAAGGTATTGATCAACAGGAAAAGGATATCTATGGTGATATTGTTACTGATGTTGACCATAAAGCAGAGAAAATAATATTGGATGAAATCATGGATGTGTTTCCAGAACATCAAATCGATAGTGAAGAGAGTGGCAATAACGGCAAGACAAGTGATTGGCTTTGGATGATTGACCCATTGGATGGAACGAATAACTTTGCCATTGGTCTGCCGATTTTTTCAACATCAATAACATTGATGTATAGATCAGAGCCGGTATTAGGAGTCATTTATGAACCGCTAGTAAACCGACTCTATATGACAAGTAAAGAAGAAGGATCATTTTGTAATAATAAACAATTGCAAGTTAAGAAGAAAGAGGAGATAAAAAAAGGTACAATTGCTTGGATTCAGGGTCATAAGGTACAGAACCATGAGAAAGCTGTCAGATTACGCCAGCATTTAGATCTTCATTTTAAAAGAATGATAAGATTATGGGCTCCAACGTTGCAATGGTGCATGCTGGCTAAAGGAGATATAGATGGAATTGTATTATATAACTCAGAGGGAGATGATTTATACTCTGGGATATTAATGGTTAAAGAAGCAGGAGGAATTGTCATAGATTTTGAAGGCAACCCCTTTAATGGAATGAATGAAGAGCCATATGTAATTGCATGTCATCCAGAACATAAAGAATATTTTTTAAGAATAGTCAAAGAGGGATTGGGTTTAATCGAAGAGGTCAACTGACATCACCTAACAAAGCATCTGCGCTGCGGGGCGTTCGCCCCTTGGTTGTCAGGTGTATAATCTTAGGAGTTAGCTCAGACAACACACGACCCGGCCTAAGATAAGAGCTATCTAAGGCCGGGTCGCGTCGCAGATGCGGAAACGTTATACGACATCAACAGAAGTCACTTATTACTACGGGGGGCAATACGCAATTCCCAATTAATTTCAGGGAGTCTTTTAGATTAGCAGTGTAGTTTGTAATTTATTTTATAGTGTAGTAACTAGAGAATATATTTGGTATAAGTCTAAGGTTATAAGGAGGGAATGTAAATGAGCAAAATAAACTCTCATAATTGCAACCTAAATATATGGTATTATCTACCTGATGAAGTATGGGATAAAGTTTCTAAGATATATGAGAGTATGCCAGGTTGGATAGGTTATAAAAATGGAATTCCATATTGGTTTGGGTACGAAGAGGATGATGTTTTTATTGAGGCATCAGTTGAGCCTAGTGGATTATCATTTTATACACAGATGAATAATAACGATTGGATTTCTTGGATAGAAAGATTTAAATTGGAAGCGTCAAAAGTATTATGTTTTGATGTTGGTGAACCCGAAGATGGGTATATGTAACAGAAGACGGGTTAAACTCCACATATTGAAAATAATGAGTTTGAGAATGTAATTGAAATAAAGAAATGAAGGTAGCTCAGTTTGACCTCTTATAACACCGTATCTACGCTGCGGGGGCAAGCCCCCTTGATCTGCCCGAGGTATTTCGGAGAAGTCCAGGTCAGGAAGATAACCCTGCGAGGCTAAGTCCGTCGGACACGACGCGATGCGATGCGATGTGCCTTAAGCCTCTCGGGTTTGTAGATACAACAACGTTATACGCAATTCCTGAAGATCAAAAAAAGAAAAGTTATAAACATACTTCAATGCAACGACTGAATCGAATCATAAAAATGATCTAAAGGACTGATGAAAACTGATGGGAATAAATCTCAATAACCAAGTATTTCGTTATGAGGGCCAAGTTAATTATGTGAAAAATTTTAAAGAACAATCAACAGGTAAATTACAAATTACAGAAGATTATCTGTTATTTGAGTCATATAAAGTGACAATGAATCAGGAAACCTTTCGAATAAAATTAGATGAAATTCAAAAAATAGAAAAGCAAAAATCATTTTATATTATTCCAGATAAACTAAAGATTTATCTCAAGAATAATAAGGAATATGTGATTACTACATGGGATCAAGAGAAAATATACAAAACATTGAATAGAATAAAGTGAAAAATGAAGAAGAGAAAGTTTATAAATAACAAACGATTGTAAGTATTTCGAGAAGTCAGTAACTGCGTATAATCCTGCCAATATTGCGCCAAATAGCAAAAATAATGTAAGAAGAAAGGCCTAAGATACGAGCAATCTAAGGCGGGGATGTTTCGTGAAAGCCAAACGTTATAGGAAATCGGCGAGAAAGGAATAAAGAAATGGAAATCACATTTAAAACCATCTATCCAAGAGCAAAACTAAATATATTAACCATGATGTTATTTGAAGGATGTCTATTAACTATTTCTATTAATCAAGATAATCTATTAACGTACTTTATATCATTTTTGATGCTCATTGTCTTAGTTTATATTATTGCGATAATTAAACGGATGTTTTTCACTAAACTAAGCATTACTTTGGAAACAGATTATGTAATATCCTCAAACGGTAAGAAGTATGAATCATCTCGAATTGAAAGTATTTATATGAGCTACAAGAGGATTGGATCTAAAGTGCAGGGTAAGCGATTGGTTCCTATGGATTTGTGTTTTTATTTTGATAAGAGCCAGGAAATGAAAGGATTAGAGAAATTAAATGAATGGGCAGAACATAACAAAAAAGAAGTAAAAAATAAATTTTTCCAAACATTAATGTAGCATATTCGATGGGGCCGCCGACATCCGATAACATTGCATTACCACAGCGGTCACTACGCTTCCTTGGTCACCAAGAGGAATTTCGTAGAAGTTGATTCAGGTGACACATCCAACCAGCTAAGTGGCAGAGCCACCCGGACCTTCGATCCTTAGCCGTGTGGATGTCAGAAATACGCAACATTATGTGCAATCATTGAGGGAGGAAGAATATGAAAGAAAATTTAAGTGACAATGAATATCAAATTAGCCTACCGTATTTGGGTGCCAAATACTCGTCATTTTTTAGTTTGATGATGATTCTTTCAATATTGATTAATGATTTAGGACGAAAGAAAGAAGTGTACTTCGTTATAGTAATAGCAATAATCATTGCAGTTGGAATATTCATGATTAAAGAAATTAGGAAGAAACGTATAATAATTATAGAAGAAAAAAATTTGATAATTGATGGTTTGCCTCTGGAAGCTAATGAAATAAAATCCACCAAAATAAATAGATATTGCATAGAATTTGAAACCAATAAGAAACGCTGGTCTCAACGTATAATAAGATTTGATTTTAAAGGTATAGACAAAGAAACTCATAGAAATACGTTAAAAGCGTGGTTAAGGCGACAAAACATCAGAACTAAACAGGATTTGTAAGAAATTTATAGAGGGCCAATAACTTTACATAATGGGGGTATTGCAATGCGGATTTTTGAAATCTTATTTTTATTTCTTACTATAGTGCTATTAGTAATAGGGATTAAAAAGAAAAACAAAATCATTATTAGTCTAGGCTCATTAAGCTGTATTTTGCTATTAGCATATGCCGTCCCTGATTTTGTTAAAGGTTTTATTAATGGATGGAATAGTTAAATGCAAACCTTAGAAATTAGCTTTTGATATGCCTAGGATTTAGCTTCCATATATATAAAGACCACAGAGGCATAACGCCAATGTGGCCTTTATTTTGATTTAATGAAACATATTTATAACCCTCGAAACATGTTCAACATCTGCAAAAGGCACCCACGTGGGACCTTCTTTCGTTCTAATTTTGGCACGATTAGAGGTGGTGAATACTTCTGCCACTCCGGTTATTATCTCTCCATTGTGGAGCCTTACAGCGACTTTCTGATTACTTGCTACAGCTAAGCGCAATTCACCCTTCACATTCATCTAATCCCTCCGCTCGTTTATTAGATATCCTATTCTTCATTCTGTTTGAAAAGCCTTCTTTAGGATATTATAGCTTCAAAACTGTAGGAATTTTCGCAATCCGAAAGCATCGTCTGAATACGCCGCTAACCTTAATTGGTCGGCGGCGTATTGTATGTTCGTGATTAAGCTAAGGGGCAGTTTTCTTTAATAAGTCACGAGTCGTCAATGGTAAAATTTGCTCCTGAGGATTGTGATATTTGGAGGTCTATAATCATGAGATTAAGTTGTGAATCAATCATGTTACAACTGCCTAATACAGGGTATATTGACGCAAAGTTAAAGGGGATGTCCTACGACCATCAAAAGACCCTGCAGGATTGTGCACTAAATGTCGGGAAGGGAATTACCTTCTCTGCTATGCTTTGAGTAACGAGGGGAGGCGATAATCATGAATATGCTGGCGCAACTGAACAAATCTTTAAGCTATATTGAGGAGAATCTTACTGATCGTGTGGACTATCAGGAGGCAGCGAAAATTGCCTGCTGTTCGGAATATCATTTTACACGGATGTTCTCATTCCTTGCAGGCATTACTCTGTCGGAATACATCCGCCGAAGACGCCTAACTTTGGCAGCACTCGAGCTAAGCCACAGTGACATCAAGATCATCGATGCTGCGATGAAATACGGATATACCTCGCCGGATTCCTTTACTAGGGCTTTTCAAAGCATGCATGGGATTACTCCCTCGGAAGCCCGGATCCATGGACAGTCCCTCAAAGCCTTCCCGCGGATGACGTTTCAACTAACTATCAAAGGAGGAAGTGAAATGAACTACCGAATTGAAGACAAAGAGGCTTTTCGCATAGTGGGGATCAAAAAAAGAGTGCCAATAGTATTTCAGGGGGTGAATCCGGAGATTGCATCGATGTTTGAAGGACTTACACCAGAAACAATTGATAAGATTAAGGGCTTTTCGAATGTTCAGCCTTCAGGACTAATCAGTGCTTCCACGAATTTCAGTGAAGGGCGAATGGAGGAGAAAGGAGAGCTTGATCATTACATCGGGGCGGCCACAACGAATGAAGCACGAGATGGCTTCGCCCAGCTGGAGGTGTCAGCCTCTACATGGGCTGTATTCACAGCCATTGGCCCTTTTCCAAGTGCGCTTCAAGAGATCTGGGGACGCATTTATTCCGAATGGTTTCCGTCTTCAGAATATGAGCTAAGCGAAGGGCCTGAAATACTCTGGAATGAGCAGAAAGTTGTAGCATCGCCGCAATTTAAAAGCGAAATATGGATACCCATTAAAAAGAAATAAGCAGCGTTTGTTGAAGTAACGGGTAACATTAGTGGAAGCTGCGATCTTCCGAAAACCGGATTCCCTTATAGAGTAAAGGGAATCCGGTTTTTTCATGCAAGAATCGCTGACGACGCTTTCACTTGTTGGGATCATTTTTAAACAAGACACCTTAATAATAATTGTCCAAACATGTCGGAGAACATGAACATATATAGATAATAATCCGCGCCCAGCGCGGTTATTTTATTTTAACTATATAAGTTCTTGTCTTTTGCTCGGGACAAGAATTTATATAGTTAGCCGTGTTATTTACTTATATTTTCTTTGTTACCGAATTCTAATTCGGAAGGATATTTATATCCAAGGTTACCGCGTGTTAAGAACAGAATAATCAAAGCGAATAATCCTAATCCTATACCGACAGATAAATCTAAATTTTTCAAAACTGGATTGGCAAGATACGGCTGTATTAAGCTAAATGTATTTAAGCTCGCATGAACCAGCATGACGATAAATAGGTTACCCTGATTGCAGTTATACACCCACGTGAGAATAATCGAAGTTGATAAGCATATCACGATAAAAATAGGCAAATTAAAATAGAGAAGTGATAGGTCAGAACCAGGTCCGCCTTTTTGTGCCGACGTTAAAAAATGCGGTAGATGCCAAAACGCCCACAAAATACCAAGGAGCAGCGTTGCTTTTAAGGGTCCAAATTGGAATTGCATCCGTGGCAGAGCAAATCCTCTCCATCCGATTTCTTCAGGGAAAGGTCCTCCAGTAAAGAAAACCACAACCAAATAAATGGGATAAGTCGCAAAAAATTGAAAAGTAAGACCGTGGAAAGTAGGCACCCCTCCGTTTAATAGTACTATTCCCAAAAACATGACAGCAGGAATTACTAAAAGGGCAAATATATACCATTTCAATCCGACTCTTACCTGTCTGATGCTTTTTATTATGTTTTGCCATGCTTCCTTGCCTTCAAGAGTCCGAATCATAATATAAGATGAAAGCATAGGACCTATGAATGCATTGGCAACAAAGAAAATAGAAAACCATTTCTTATCAGGGAGAATATTCCATTGAGATAAGATAAAAGGGATTAATATAATCCACGAGAATAGATATGCCATGAAAAAAAATGACGTTAACGGTCGGGCTTCTAAATATTTCTTTAGACCCGACGATGTATCATTTGTTTCTGATAAAGAATTCAATATAACCACCCTTTCTATTATAAAAGACTCGATATGTATTAATTCTTTATGATGTTTTAAGAAACCTTTCTAAAAGAAGATATTTTTACCAAATTTTAAATATAAATCTAATGTTTTATGAATAACGGTTGATTCCCGTTTAATATATCAAGTGAATCCTTAGGTATCCTAACGATTAGATGATTAAAAAATGATAATATGAAATTAAATTATAGAAAAATGCCGATGTTTCCAAGATGATGTGAAATCTACAATAAATCATTTTTATGGGCTGCGAAATAAGGATTAATTCCCCAAACTTTGTTCAACTATACCAGCTATTAGCTTGTCAATATTACCGTTAAAGTGAAGCCATATCATGTGATATAGTTAAAATAAATATGCCAAATAACCCTCCAGTTCAAGCAACGATTTGGAAGGTTAAACCAATTAAATTGGTTAAGCCGGACGGAATGCCTTCTTACTTTTCAAGATGGCATATAGCCAATGAACTAGCTTATTTGCACATGCGACCAATGCCACTTTATGTGGTTTTCCCTCGGTTCTTTTGCGTTCGTAAAATTCTTTGAGCCGAGTGTTTCAAGAACGGATAAGTCCACATTGAACAGCCATCACAGCGCGTAACGCAGCTGCCTAGAACCTCGTTTCGTGATTCGATTTCGAGTTGCTGGAAACTTACCTGAAGCAAAGACACTTGGGTCAATGCCTGCAAAGGCGACTAGCTTTTTAGGATGATCAAATCGGTCGACTTCTCCAATTTCCGATAAAATTGTTGCCGCAATTTTATGTCCAATACCGGGAATTGACTGAATTAAATCAAATTCTTCAATTTCTTCAGCCAGAGCATCTATGTTCTGTTCCAATCCTGTAAGATGCTCTTGGTACTGAAGAATGAGGGTAATAAGGACTTTTAAATTAATTAAGTGGCTTGCGCTGAAATGGGTTTTGTTTTGCCGCATCTAGCAGCCGTTGAACGCGTTGGTTAATCCAGTCCTCTGAACGTCCTCGTTTCGAAGAAAGAAGTTCTTTCATTTCAATTTTGAGTGTATCTTCGTCCGTCTTCAATACCGAATATGAGGTTGGGAATTCACTTAAAAACCGTAGCGAAATACCTGAATACATAGATCCAAAGACACCTTTGTAAGCAGGGAAAACTTGATCTAAAACAGCTTGGAATTGCAGTTTAGTCTGTACACACATCTTTGAAAGAGACTCATATTGCCTTGTTAGATAGCGTAGATTGAGCAGTTGCACACCCCTTTTTTTAAAAGGTTCAAACTCTTCTTTGTAGTACAACTCACCCAACAGATAAGCGTCAGCAGCATCCGTCTTACTTTACGAAGCTGAGACTTCCTAAGCCGATTTGAGATGAGCGGATTAATGACAATGTAAATATAGTGATGCTCCTCTAGGAACTGAACAACGGGGCTTTGGTAATGTCCGGTTGCTTCTAGAATAAGTAAAGGACGTTGTTTGGATACAGACTCAACGTCCTTTAAAACTTGATGGAGATTCGCTAGACCATCACGAGTGTGTTGGAAATGGAACGTCCCTCTGAATGGGTTTCCGTGCTCTAAAAAGGCTTGTCTATGGCTTTCTCCTTTAGAAATATCTAGACCGATAACTGGATTCATTTCATCTCTGGCAGCCCCTACGTTTTCCTCTTGTCGCTCCATAGCATCGCGGGATCTTACGTCCCAACCAGCCTCAATCATGGTCATGACAAGTAGGGGTGAACATTATAGCGCTCGGGATCAAGTCCCACGGGCAGCATAGTTGAAGATCAATTACGGTGAGCCGTACCATATTGGTGGTTGGGGTTAAAACAATTACCTTTTCTACAAAATTGTTATTTTTACAGTTTGGAATCAAGTACGGTTATTTCAGTTCCTCCACCGTTCTCTCTTGCGGCTCTTTTTTCGGCGGATCGAGCCTGGGAACTTCTCAAACGCAGTGGGCATAAGCTGATAATATATGTTATTTTGAGAGGATGTCTTGTACATGTTTACTTATCTCCAAGAAATTCATCAATTCCCCTATTCCGATTATAGTTTTATGCCCCGCGGTTATTATAACTCCCCTTATTCTGAAAGATGGTGGTTCTGGAGCAATGGTGCCCTCGAATCGGATGAAAGATACCGTTTACCTGCACAGCAACGGCTTACCTTCGTGCTTGTGCATGGTTCTTGGGCTGACGCTCACTTCTGGGACTGCGTAGCGGCGGTGCTGCGCAGTCAAGGGCATGCCGTCTATACGCCGGAATACGCAGGTCACGGCAAAGATCCGATCAAAGATGTCACGCATGCGATGATCACGAAGTCCGTCGTTGATTTTATAACGAAACTGAACCTACACAACTTCGTTCTCGTCGGGCACAGCTTCGGCGGAACTGTCATCCAAAAGGTTGCAGAACAGGTGCCGGATCGCATCAAGCGCCTCGTCTTCTGGGACGCGTTTGTACTGAAAGATGGCGAATCTGTTGCAGACGAGTTGTCGCCCCAAACGAGACAAGGTTTCGAGCAACTCAGAGCCAGCTCGAAGGATGATACGATCATGCTTCCGTTTCCACTGTTTCGGGATTTGTTCGTCAATACGGCCACATTGGAGGAAGCCAGATGGATGTATGCAGGCGTTACTCCGGAACCGGCTAGACCGCTTTTCGAGAAGCTGGATCTTAAAGTGTTCTATAAGTTGCCTATACCGAAAAGTTATGTGTATTTTTTCCAAGACAATGCATTGCCACAAGGAGAGGGATTCGGCTGGAATCCGCATATGTCCTCACGGCTCGGCCAGTTCCGCCTTATCGTCGGCGACGGGGACCACTTTACGGATACTCGCACAAGGCCGGACATGGTGGCGCAGAAGTTTTACGAGGCGAGCCGGGACTGACGTGCTGTAAGAGCATTTTATTGTGAGGCCAGAGCAAGATCGATCCGTAATCCGCCAAGATTCGTGAATTGATCGAAAAGGAAACAAGAGGTGTTCAAAAAAAGGCAATCCTTTGCAGGGTGTCTTTAATATAGAATTAACGGAAGTAGTAGGAACAACTAGGCAGTGATTATACACGTGATTAAGCTAACGGAACAGATAGTTCAATGAGAACAGGCTGCCAGCATCATCGGTAGTCCTTTTTCAACAAACGGGAAGTTATGCGCAAAAGGCATTGAAAATAAAGATATACAATCACGAACGAATGTTCTAATATTTAGGATATAAATTATTATTCCTAGGGGGAATTTGTTAGTGATCACGCGTGTAACGACTCCATTTAGTTATTCATCTGCTGTTGTAGCTGGGGATTATGTTTTTCTCGGGTTACATCGAGGATTTGGCGAAAAATTTACAGAACAGATTCATGATACTTTTTTTCACTTAAAGAATACGCTTCTGGAAGTCGACGTTCCAATACATAATATCGTAAAAGTAAATGTTTATCTCAAGGACATTAAGGACTTGCCTGAAATGGAACGATTTTTTTGCGAATATTTCGACACAGATAAGTTTCCTGCAAGAATGACTTCAACTACAGACTTTATTGACTCAGATTGTCTTATGATGATAGATGGAATAGCGTACAAAAGATTAAACTCCCTCAATATGATTTAGTTTTCTCACTCAGGCTCATGAATTCGCAGGATTTCACCTTTAGCTAAGTGTCAGATAAGAAGGAGACAGAGGAGTCGGTAGTTTTGGAACACCTGAAAGGGCATGCAGGAATAAAGATGAGGGAATATCATCCAATTTGATCCATATCCTGCACGTCTCCATGTCGCCCCTAGTGATTTTCACTCCCATGTCTCGACGGGTCCAAGCCCTTTCATTCCTTCGTCACATCTAACTAAGGGGTGGAGGTCGGTTTTTCTAACGGAACGGGTCCGAGCCCTTTTGTTTAATGCCTCCCGATACTCCGTGCTTCTGTTGATCCTGCGAATGCATCAGCTGGCGAAATAACGCGTTTAAGCGACTTGTGGAAATATTTTAACTGAGCTATATGCTTCGCTGCTCTTGGCTAGGCCAACAAGCATTCGGGCCACTTTACCACATAATTTCATAATGGATTTCATTTTCTTGAGCTTTTTCACGTCTACATTGTAGTGGTGCAGGGCTCTAACATCCGGATTGGTCATGACCATACACATCGTCATAAGATAGAGAAAGCGTCGGAGACGGGGGCGGCCGCGCTTGCTAAGCACCATTTTCCCACGCCATTTCCCGGAACTGGCCTCAGCCAGGTTTAGACCCGCATGACGAAGCAAGGCATTTCCGTGTGCGTAACCACTAAGATCACCAGCTTCTCCTAACACACCGGCTAGACTGGTTACATTTATACCTCGAATGGAAAGTAACTTTTGGGCATAGGGAATGCGCTCCAATACGAGATGTACTTCGTGTTCAATCTGCTCAAGCTGGCGCTGAGCCAAATCGTATTCTTCGAGCAGTTGACCCAAGTGCAACTTGTAGGCATGTAGCGCCTTTGTAGCACCAACGCTACGTTTAGCCAGTGCAATAAGCTGCTCAGCCCGCCGCAAACCCGCATGACGCTTCACATATTGCTTCCAACCTGCAATGACTTGCTCCGTAGTTAATTGGCTAATTTCCTTTGGAAAAGGAAAAAGCCTTAAGGTGGCAATGGCACTGGTGCAGGTGAGAATTTTAAAGACATGTCGAAGTTCTGGAAACACAATATCTACCCAGCGATGAATCTGGTTAACGGCACTGTTAAGGCGTTTGGTAACCGTGTCCCGATTGGCCATGAGAATCCGCAGTTCCTCGTATGTTTCCGGGTTGAACCTTACGGGAGAATAGTAGCCGTTCTTGACCATATCCGCGATAACGAGCGCGTCTTTGCGGTCGCTTTTCGATAGGGTATTGTCGCGATTTTCTTTGTTTTTTTTAACGAGGTGGGGATTCACGAGAACAGTTTCAATTCCTTGGCCTGAGAGCCAGCGAGCCAGGCTCAGCCAGTAATGGCCGGTGGGTTCCATACCAACAATGATTTTGCTCAGCTTGTAAGACTTGAGTAGATCTTGAATCCAACGACAGAATAGTTGAAAGCCCTCGTCATAGCTACCGAACTCTAGCGGCGAACCCAAAGCAATTCCTCGAAAGCTAACCGCACGAGCGACGTGAGACTCCTGGGCAATATCTACACCGACAACAAGATGCAAAGAAGAAATGTTTTCAATGAGTTGATTTTGTTTATCCTGAGATTTAAACTTCATAGATGAGCGACCTCCTAGTGGTGAGATTTTAGGGCTGCAACCCGTTACCAACTCCCATATTACAGAGGCGCTCTATTTTATTCAAAGTCCAAATTAATGACTCTACAGGAATTCTAACGGGACGCGTTAGTTTAATAAAGACAAGACGTCAGCCGGCCAGAAATCGTCTACCATTTTTCATTGAAGTAACGGGCAGGATAGTACGGTGGCGATTAATTATCTTTGCAAAAGCTTCCCTTTTCCACGTTTGACTCTGTATGATAGTACAAAGAAGATTTATCAAGGGGATTAATCTTTTAATAAATTAGAAATACGGAGGTTGAGTAATGCTAAACAAAATTGTCCCATATGAAGAAAACTATCATGATAATTTAATAGATATTTGGTACAAGGCTGTGTGTCATACACACACATTTTTGACTGATGAGGATATTGAATTTTATCATCAGATGCTTCAAAAGGGAGCACTAAATGAAGTTGAGATTTGGTTGGAATTGAACGAAAATAAAGTACCGACAGGGTTTATTGGGCTTGACGGAACAAAGATAGAGATGCTATTCGTAGATCCCAAATATCACGGAAGGGGTATAGGTAGTCGATTGATAAAACATGCCGAAAAATTAAAAGGCAGCAATCTCCAGGTTGATGTGAATGAGCAAAACGATGGAGCGTACACATTCTATAAACGGTTTGGTTTTGTACAGATAGGACGATCGGAATTGGACAGTTCAGGACGACCTTTCCCCTTACTTCATCTAGTAATAAAAAGTTAAGCTCCCATGAAAATTAAATTAGCTCAAAACCTGAAAAAGAGCAAAATAAAGTAGACCCAGAATAACACTTTATAAAAAAAGCTGAGCCTCGTGAGTAATCCATATAGAACTTGTAAGATCTTTAAAAAAAGCAAAAATATCTTTGACAACAAACATAAAGGCAGGGCTGGTGCAACAACCAAAAAAGGATTAATCTCCCATGAGTGCAACCCATATAGGGCGCGACATTCTGTGATGCACCGCTGTTCTGTTCTTGCGCTGCATGTATGGCTAACGGGTAACGATAGGGAAATATAAAATTACTTATGTAATAATCTGTTATAATTATATCGATGAAGGAGTTGATATAATGTTAGATGAAAACAAACCGTTCTCTCATTCAGCGGATCCTTATGGGTCTAAAGCTAACTTTGATATGAATGAAAAGAAACTCCATTCTCAAGGTGTTTCTGGTCTTTTTCGTCAAATTACAAATTTGCTTATTTTAGTTGGAATCCTAGCCCTTATTGTTATTTTGGTTAAAATATTTTGATTATTGGCATATATATATTTGTAAGCTTTAAGCGATAAAATGGCTAGAACGTTGAAGGTTTTAACCATCAACGTTCTTTTAGGTTTATATCAACTAGATAGGGGAGGACTAGAGCTATGTCAAGTGGCGATAATTGAACTAACGGAACCTTATAGCGTAATGACAACAGATTTTCGATAACATTGGCAGCCTTATCAGCTAAAGTGCAGTTTAGTTAAACAAGAAATAGAGAATTTATGATAATAAATAGTTGTATAATATTGCTAAAAATGTATATATGGAAAGATAATGAACATCAATTAATAGAATAGAATGGTGGAAAATATGGATAAGGTATTACATAAGATAGTCAATTTGATTAGCGGTGAGGTTAAAGTCACCATTGGGATTTCGGGTCATGGTGCATCTGGAAAGACAACGTTTGCCCATAATCTTTTAAATCTTCTGGGACATGATGATGTGAATTATATTAATACTGACCCCTATATTATTGGCTCTGATCTTAGGAAGTACACTTTTATCGACTATGAATATAAGAATGAACATCATCATGATAAAATGACAGCTTGTCATCCTGCTGCTCATAATATATTTGCTTTAGAGAGAGACATTCATATGATGAGAGATGGTTTAGATTTTTATACAATAGGCACGAATTATACAGAGAGTACGTTAATATCTTCACAAACCAAAATAAATATTGTAGAAGGCATGAGCGTTGCCTTTACAGACCCAAATTTGTATGATCTGAAAGTTTACTTATATACGGATAGAGAAACTGAGTTGATGAGAAGGAGTATACGTGATGTTTCTGAAAGAGGAACAGATATTAATTATTTAAGAAAATCTCATGAAGAGCGTAGAATTCAATATGATTTATTTATGCATCCTTATCATCAAAAATTTGATATAGTTTTAAAAAATTCCAATGAAGAGTATATTCTTGAAAAAGGCTGTTTTAATTAAAATGTGAAATAAAGACAATTTGGATATTGAGATTATAAGGAAAGTTGATACAAATATTGAATGGACTAAAACAAATATTAAGTGAAAGAGAACCATTGTGCGATGAACATTCAATTAACAGGCAGTATTCACAAGTATTAACATGAACAAGTATCTATGATAAAAGAATGGGGTCTTACATGATGAAAACCTTGAAGTTGGCATCTATCTACTCTTTAGTTATCTTTTTTGTATTAATCATAGTTAAATTTATTACTTCACCTAAATTTGTTATAAGTATTTTTGAAAAAGGATTTTGGATGGGATTAGGAGTCTTAATAACCTCGATAATTATTATTTTTATAATTACCTTCCTAAGGTTATCTATAAGAAGGACTAAAAGTTTAAACTAACGGGACACTTTAACGCAATAACCAACATGAAAAGGCAGCCAATTTAATTGGCTGCCTTTTCCCCGCTAACGGGAGTAAAGCGAATTAGTGAATTAATAAATGGACTAACAAAAAATTTTCTTGATTGGTCCTTTTTTTGATTCTAATTTATGTATATTATTATATAAACTAATTCACATAAGAGGTGCACATATGGCAATAGCGTACAAAATTAATACTCCGCTTCGTTCTACAGACGTTTCGGGTGTTTTCAAAAGTTCTGGAATTAAACGTCCTGCTGATGACCTTGATCGTATTCAAAGAATGATTGATAATGCCGATGTTAACATTTCTGCTTGGGATGGGGATAGACTTGTAGGCATTGCAAGAGGTATTACTGATTTCTCATATTGTTGTTATTTATCAGATTTAGCGGTATGTAAGGAATATCAGAAGACTGGTATTGGAACAGAACTAGTTGAACGTTTACGGGAACATTTGGGAGAAGAAGTTTCTTTATTATTACTTTCTGCACCAACTGCAATGGAATATTACCCATGTATTGGTTTTGAGAAGACTGAAAGAGCATTTTTGATACCGAGAGTAAAGTAATGAACGTCTAAGCTAACGTTACACAATAGTTCAATTCAGCATATTTATAACTAAGTCATCATGAGATTGTAAACAAAACAATGGATAGAGATTCAGATATATTCTGAAAACTCTATCCATTTTTATTGCGTCAATAACATATTAGTTGCTTATTGACTATAGTAGATTGTCTCTTTGTTATCATGAACGTTGTTCTTTGTATTATTTCGAAGAAGTAAACAAACCTGATCCCAGAAGTCCATTCCAGAAGTCGTTGAATTGGGGAATATCCAGCTGTTGATTTGCGTCAGATAGGGCTGTTTGTGGATCAGGATGTACCTCGACCATAATTCCGTCAGCTCCTGCGGCAAGAGCTGCTTTAGCACACGGTAGGAAAATATCCTTACGACCCGTAGAATGGGTGACATCTACTAAGACAGGTAAGTGTGTCTCCTGTTTCAACAAAGGTACTGCTGAAATATCTAAGGTGTTGCGTGTCGATGTCTCATAGGTACGAATGCCTCGTTCGATAAGCATCACTTGTGAGTTACCATGGTAAAGAATATATTCTGCAGCATGAATGAATTCATCAAGAGTTGCCGCAAGTCCACGTTTCAGTAGAACTGGAATTTTCGCTTCTCCAGCGGCTTTTAATAATTCGAAATTCTGCATATTACGTGCACCAATCTGGATGACATCAATGGTTTCAGCTGCGATCTCCATATGTGCGGGATGAACAATCTCACTGATAATAGACAGTCCGAACTCATCGCCAACTTCCTTAAGCATTCTTAAACCATCGATACCCAACCCTTGGAAATCATACGGAGATGTACGAGGCTTGAACGCACCACCACGCATGACAGTCACACCTGCAGCTTTGAGAGCAGCTGCGACTGTGCGCAATTGTTCCATCGATTCAACGGAACAGGGGCCAGCCACCATAATCGGTGAACCGTTACCGACAACGGTATTTCCTTTTAGAGGGATAATCGTGTTGGATTTGTGTTGTTTACGGCTAACGAGTAACGTACGCTTATGTTCTTTCTCTTGAACGCCAAGCGAAGCTTTGAAAATTTCTTTGAACAAATGTTTAATCGTACTATTGTCGAAAGGACCTTGATTATTGGCAATAAGGTGATCTAACATTTCCTTTTCACGAATGGGATCAAATTTAGGAACACCTTGTTTCTCTTTAATTAGACCAATCTCGTGGCTAATACGTGCGCGATCATTCAACAACTCTAACAGTTTACTGTTTACCTCTTGTAGCTCATTTCTTAATTGATCCAATGGTGTATTCATTTCTCCATAACCTCCATGTTTTATAATAATGAATTAAAATATAAAAAGGCTGTCTCGCAAGGGACGGAAATAGTTCCGCGGTACCACCCTCGTTAGACAGCCAATAGTATTGGTTTCTCACTTAACACGATAACGGCGTGTGCCGGACTTCCTTACTGCAACCCGGGTGCGTTCAGGAAGTCGACTCTGGAGTGAATTTCATCTGTGCAACTCCTGTCGGTCCGCTCTCAATCTGTGGCGTACCGTCCCTGTTAGGGTGCAGTGGACTACTTATCTCCATCATGGTCTGTGAATAAGATGAATTTTTCTCATTATATGCGTGGTAAGAAAAGGAATGCAAGTGTTTGATTTAACGCGTTGACGTGAGTGAGCGTTGTGTGGATATCATTTCAATACGTCATATCGAGGATGTGCTGATCCGTGTAACAATTATTACATTCAAGTAGAATTATGAAGAAATATAATCAGAATATTACTGTCTACGTGTTGGAAATGATGAGCTTTGTCTATGAATGAGGGGGTTGAGATAGGTCGTGTTTCGTAGATATGAAAGATCAATAACATTGTTTATTCTGCAATTATTTCTAGGTGTGGGAGCTGTATTTGGTGGCGTGGTCTTAATCATTGATCCAACAGGAGAACTAGTGAAAATGCCATTGAGCCTATTAGAAAGATCACCATTCCATGACTTCTTCATTCCAGGTATTATTCTTCTCGTTGTTTTAGGGATATTCCCCCTAATTGTTGCAATGGGATTGATTAAAAGATGGCGTTGGCGGTTGGCAGAAGGATTAAATATATTTAGGGATCGACATTGGAGTTGGACGTTTTCATTGTATATCGGATTTGCTATTATTATCTGGATTGCGGTACAGGTGTATATGATTAATGCGGTATCAGCTATACATATGCTATATATTAGCTTAGGATTATTGATACAAATGGTAACATTGTTACCTTCGGTACAAGCTAAATATAGAAGATAGATTGAGTTCGTTAAACAACGTAGATTGAAGTTCATACGATGAGTAGTTGTTGTGAAAAAAAGTATCCCAACCACAATAGTTACGGTAGGGATACTTGAGATTGAAATTGATGTAACTTAATTAAGCTGGTTCCATTTGTTCTCCATCATCTGTGGAACATAGTTCTCCATACGTTGGATAAGATCCATAGGATCACTAGAAACGTTGATCAGGCTCAGATTCGAAGGTTTAGAGAAACCCTCTTGCACACTGTAATTAATCATATTCAATAGTGGATCGAAATAACCACAGACATTTAAAATCCCAATCGGCTTGTTGTGTATGCCAATCTGTGACCAGCACAGAACCTCGAATAATTCTTCATATGTTCCGAATCCACCTGGTAAAGCAATAAATCCGTCTGCTAATGTACCCATCGTAGCTTTACGTTCGTGCATGCCTTCAACTTCAATGAATTCAGTTAATTGTTGATGAACGATTTCACCTTTAAATAATCCTTTGGGCATGATACCAGTCACTTCTCCGCCTTTGGCTATAACGGTATTCGCGATCACACCCATCAACCCCATATTGGACCCACCATAAACTAAGCGATATTGTTCTTGAGCCATATAACTCCCAAGCTCAGCAGCCTTCACTTGATATTCTGGATGGTTCCCTAGATTAGAACCTGCAAACACACAAATGGTCTTCATCCTTTTCACTCCAATCTATATGTAGGTTATATTTGATAATATTATATTATACAGAAGAAGATCGCAGTATTTGTAAAATTATTAAGATAATTTAATGAGGGGTCTTCTATAGTTTTCTGTACTAGAACTAGCGCTTGAAAAAGAGTAGTGTAGGATGGCCGCTAAAGTGATGAAATATTTTTAGTAAGAAGAAGTCCCATCATAAGCCATGCTAAACAACTAAGAAATAGGGAGAGATATTATGAATATTCAAGGGATTAACCACTTATGTTTTTCTATTGCCAATTTGGACAAATCTATTGATTTCTATACGGAAGTATTCGGGGCGATGTATTAGTAAAGGGAAATAAACTAGCCTATTTCGATCTATTTGGCACTTGGATTACATTGAACCAAGAGATATTCACCGAGAACCTAACAAGTCATACACTCATATTGCTTTTACCATCAAGAGTGAAGAATTTGATGAATGTCTAGACAAGTTAAACAACTTAAAATTACATGTGTTACCTGGTAGAACAAGGGATGAGAGGGATCAGAAGTCTATTTATTTCCTAGATCCAGATGGACATATGTTTGAATTCCACACAGGGAATTTGAATGATAGATTAGAATATTATAAGGCAGATAAAGAGCATATGATATTTTATGATGATTAAACTGTTAAATTCGGATTTACGTAATGATCCAAATGAGGTAATATTGTTAAAATATGGGTATCTAAATAATTAAGCAGTTGCGCGCTGTACACCGTGAAAGCTGATGGGTAAATGGCATGCGATACTATTCACTGATCCACTGGAACATTCGGTCAATGGCGAGTAGGTGAGTATCGAGTGGGAGGTGATGATCACAATCCTCATATTTATGAAATTCAGCGGGTACCCCTACTTCAATTAGCTTGTTATACATATGTAACCCATGACTGAAATCGACTTGCGTATCTTTGGTACCATGCATAATAAGCACAGGGCAATGGAGCTGTTCTACCATATGAAGAGGAGAGCGTACCTGATAGGATTCAGGTGTTCTGGTAGGGGTACCGCCAATGACGCGTTTTAACATTTTGCGTAGATCTATACGTTCTTCATAGGTTTGCGCGAGGTCCGATACACCACTCCAACAGATTAATCTGTGGACATTGGGTATTGTTGCTGCTGTATGTGTGGCATTTATGGACCCTCGCGAGAATCCCATCACAGAAATTCTTTTCTTATCTACAAAAGGAAGATTCTCCAAAAGACGATAAGCGGATAGAACATCTTCTTGATCGCTTCCACCGAATTCATCACGACCTTCTCCACCCTCATTGCCCCGATAAGTAGGAGCAAAGATAATATGCCCAAAGTTTGAAAATTGCTCAATCCAGTCCGTCTTGACACGTCCGACTTTACCAATGCCCCCACGACAATAGATCAATACGGGCCATTGCACTGTTCGAAGATCTTGGTGTGTTGGCTGTAAAGAGCTAGCTAATTTTGTTACTGGAAGTTCAGTAGTATCATACGATTGATTAATTAAGGACTCTAATTCCGTTGTAGGTAGGTCATATCCATGCGGTAAGCTAAGATATCCTTTTACTTTCAAACCATCAGATATGTATGTTATGTGAGAAATCATAGTTATCATCTGCCCCTAGATATTTCGAATTATGTCTGACTTACATCATGACTCATTGTCGCACATCCTATTCTTATACCCTAATCCGTTGATCTTAAGTCACAAATTTATATATTGATTCTGATATCTGTCGTAGGACGGACATTACAATAATATATTAGTAAAAAGGAGGTTTTGCGCACTGTATCATTATATTAAACGCATCATTGCGTTTACAATTGTAATTCTTTTGCTATGGGTGACGCCATTTGCAGAAAAGGCGAATGCTAGTTCAATCAATTCGGATTTAATTGTGGTGAACAAGAAAACAAATACAATGGCATTTTTTAGAGATGGGAAACTGGAAAGACAATTTGCAGTTGCAACTGGGAAGGATCCCGAACTAACTCCTGAAGGGAAATTCAGGATTGCGAACAAAATCAAAAATAGACCGTATTACAAAGATAAAATCCCTGGAGGGGATCCTCGTAATCCGTTGGGGGATCGCTGGATCGGGCTTGAAGTGAATGGTACACAAGGAACGACGTATGCTATTCACGGAAATAGCAATAAGAGCTCCATAGGAAAGTACGTCAGTGCTGGATGCATTCGGATGTACAATGATGAGATTCATGAACTGTTCACACAAGTGAAAGTGAATTCTTATGCCGTTATCACGTCATCGAAGTTATCGTTCGAAGAGATTGCAGAGAATAATGGCTATACGCTCGGGCTCAAGACATTTGAAGGTAAAGTAGTTATTAACGGTGAGGAACGGAAATTGAATAGTTCATTTGCGATGGTAGATTCCCGCATTTTCATTCCAATGAGAGAAAGTTTAGAGTTGTTGGGCGCAATAGTACAGTGGAATAATCAGACTCAGACAGCAACCATCATTATAGGTGATCGTACGATCATTCATAAGCCACTCACTGACAAAGCAATAGTTAACGGCAAAGAAATTACCATAACACCATCACGATATCAAGGTACAACGGTTATGCTCCCACTGCGGAATGTTCTAGAGCTAGCCGGAATTCAAGTAACATGGGATAGCAAGAATAATGCCATTATCATTGCTAATTAATTTGGAAAGAGGCCACGAGAGTGGCTTTTTTATTTGTGTTAGGTTTCTTATTTGTTAATGAAATGAATGAGTTAAGAGGAGATACGACAATTTTCACGAATGTAGATATATTTAGGATGATTAGAAAAAAGTTTAAATAAGAAAGGAGTAGATCTAAGCTGTATACGCATAGAAGACTTAGTCATGACGATTTGGATAGAATTTGTAAGTTTCCTCAAACGGAGGAAGAATTATATTTTGTCAGTCCAAGATTTAAGTACCCGTTAACACCTGAACAAATCTTAGAATTATTGAAGGATAGATTTGAACCAACCGTTGTCATAGATCCTGTGGTTAATAAAGTAGTAGCTTATGCTAATTTGTATGGACATGATCCTAGTGATTGTTCGTGTTGGTTAGGTAACGTCATCGTATCTCCGGAATATAGGGGCAAAGGTGCAGCTGAATTTTTAGTCAAAATGATGAGACAAGAAGCTAATAAGAAATTAGGTGCCCATACGATACAGTTATCATGTCATAACACAAATTCAAGAGGATTGGCATTCTATTATAAGCATGGGTTCATACCTTTCGACATGAAGATAACGTTGCTAGGAGGAAGAAAAGTAATCACTATACAAATGAAAATAGAAAACACGAATCCGTCCTAAAGGAGCTTAATTCAATGACTCATCATGATCATTGTGTATTTTGTAGTCCTGAGCAAGAAACTAGGCAAAGGGAAATCTTAAGTAATGAAAGTTGTATTTTTTATCAAATGCCGCAGGAAATATTAATTGGTTCGGGGTTGATCGTTCCAAGACTTCATAGAGTGAATGTATTTGAACTAACGGATAAAGAATGGCATGATACTTTTACATTAGTTAAACAAGTGAAGGAACATTTAGATGAATTACATAACCCTGATGGATATAATTTACAGTGGAATACTGACGGAGCGGCTGGACAACATTTATTTCATTCTCATTTGCATATCATTCCAAGATTTAAAAATGAGCCATTAGTTGGTATAGACTTAAGGAGTTTTCTTGGGAAGGATGACAACAAGAGGCCCTTTAGTTCGAACTAGGTTGAGATGGCCAGGAACTTCGGGTAACACATTACTTGCGAGGCGGACCATGTGGTCTTTGGAATAGTAATACATACGAATATTTTATCGGAAGGAAAAAGGTTGAGTGAATTAAATACTGGATATATTGCACAATTAATGGGTGGTAATGAATTATGGGAGCCATTATGGGGACTTACAACAAGCTTAACAGAAATAGAATCTTGCTTACTTAAATCTTCACCTGTCCGGAGGCTGCAATTTATTCATCATAGTGGTTCTAGTTACATTAACACACACCATGTGACAACTCGACTACAACATACGATTGGCGTATTTTCTTTAGTTGCTTATTATTGTCCTGATTGGTATGAACTAAGGGTTGCGGCGCTATTACATGACATTGGGCATTGCCCGTTCAGCCATGTTCTTGAGCAGATTGAAGGTTGTGACCATCATAAAAGAACTTATGAGTTATTATACTCTACAGAGATAAGTGGAATTCTTATTAAATATGGCTTTGATCCTCGTGTAATCCTAGATTTAATAGAGGGAAATATAACAAGCCCTTTACGGAATAAGGATAATAAAATCCACTTGGATCATCTTGATTCATGGGTTAGGAGTGCGCAAATTACAGGGCTCCTTAAGTCTTCAACCGTGTTATTATCCAGACTTGAACTAGACGGGAATTATATCTCAACGGATGCTGAAACTGCTGAAACATTATTGCAATTTATTATTTCTGAAGCCAAATTTCATTGTTCCGGAGATAACTTGGGTCCAAGTACTATTCTGAAGTATTTAGTTGCACAGCTGATCGAACAAAATGTGGTGTCAGTCGAGTCAATTTGTGAAATGACGGATGCGAGTCTTGAATCCTTGTTACTACGTTGTGAATTGACACAAGGGGAAGCTAGACGTTTATTTTACAGTCCACATGAAATACTAGTTACGCGTACAAAACCCAAGGTTTCTTCAAATACAAACATAGTAACTCTTAATAAACTTTATCTCTCGGAGCCATTGATTACGAATGAAAGAATGCCAGTAAATGCCCTACCGTCGTATACGATACTAGGAGAATTAAGTTCGGTATTGGGGACGTATTATGTATATTGGGATGAATGAATAGTGGAGGTTAATCATGATTACATATCAAATAATGACTCAAGATCTAGTTAATAAACTTAAGGAGATCGACCGATCAGAACACATCGATCTCATCTATGAAATACAGAATGGACAAATCGAAGAAATCACCACGAACCATGAATGCCCCAATTGGGATGAAGAGTTGATCGAGGAAATACAAGAACGATATTTGTTTGAATTACGTAACGGGGGATTGTCCATCGGAGCATTCGACGGGGACACATTAGTTGGATTCGGAGTTCTTGCTCACCAATTCAGAGGTCCTAATCATGATCAATTACAGATTGACTTAATGTACGTATCTAATAATTATAGAAGACAAGGTATTGGAACCCAGATATTAAATGGATTAAGTGAAGAAGCAAGGAACAGGGGAGCCAAGTATTTATATATATCTTCTACGGAGACAAAATCAGCTGTATCTTTTTATAAGAGTCATGGGAGTCAGATTACAGAAGATACAGATGTAGAGCTATTTAATAAAGAACCATTAGATATTCATATGATTAATGAGCTGTAATATGGAAGTTATTCAAGAAGCGGTATCGCGTTGTTATGAAATGAATACCCGAAAGCATCGGGACAGTCACGCCAATTCGGGTGCTGTCTTTTTTGATGCTTTATTGAAATTTGAGCCTCCATAATACGACATGTTTGTGTGATACTCTCTTTGGATCTCGTATGTGCAGGTCAGATAGCCGTCCGAGATGGCAGGGATTATAGGTTTTATATGGAATTTATAGAGGAGTGTGAATTAAATGATCTTTGTTACCCGAAGTCATGATATGTTACTTAGCATTAAAACAAAGGGCTACCAAGCAAATGTAGTTGTGAACATTCGAAAGATCCCCGGCCGTATATGGATGGTGGACACGCTAGAATGGATAGTCCCCATGAATGAAAGGACGGTCCAGCTTCTATACGAATTGTTTGGTCCTGAACATGTTCATTTCGAGACGTCGATGAGACAGAATGAGTTTGTCCGGAAGTGGTTCACTCATGATATAGCTGCTGCTACGTTTATCCGGGAAGCTAACATGCGATCAACGAATTTGATGACACTTAAAGGATTCAGCCCAAAGACAAAAAAGGCTTATGAAGGTCATATCCGACGTTTCTGTCAAAGTCATGCTGAAGTTATTCTGGAATTAAATGAAAGCCATGTGCACACGTATGTATTAGGCTTGTTCGATCAGAAATGCTCATATTCGTATATCAATCAAGCTTTGAGTGCTTTGAAATTTTTTCTTGGGAAGGTCTGTAATCGTCCAGAATTGGTGCGACAGCTTCCTAGACCTAAGAAAGAAAAAAAGCTTCCAACTGTTTTATCTGTAAATGAGGTGCTACGTATTTTCGCTGAATTACATAACATTAAGCATAAGACGATTGTGATGTTAACCTATTCTTCTGGTCTTCGGATTGGGGAAGTGGTGCGTCTTAAATTACAAGATCTAGATAATGAACGATTCTTAGTCCATGTTCGTCAAGGAAAAGGCAGGAAGGATCGGGTTACCCTATTGTCGAGATCTGCTTATGAGATGGTGTGTATTTATGTGAAAAGAGAACGTCCATTGGATTGGTTATTTCCTGGTGCGGATCGTGATCGACATATTACGGAAAGAACTATTCAACGCGTGTTTGAATCTGCACGTGATGCAGCAGGTATTCGCAAACCAGCAACCGTTCATACGTTACGCCATTCTTTCGCTACACATTTACTTGAAGGTGGCACGGATCTACGATACATCCAAGAACTTCTCGGGCACGAAAGCATCAAAACCACACAAATCTATACCCATGTCAGCGTCAAGGATGCAAGAAAGGTCATCAGTCCTTTAGATCAAATTGTTCTGAGCCGAGGCAACAATACATTTAACACAGATCCCTCGGAATAGGGTAGGTTAAACGACATGTGTCGCAGATTTTACGTTAGATGAAATACCTGAAAGATCGATAAATACATGGGGGCAATTTCAATGAAGATTGGTTTTGTTGTTTTTAACGGGCTCACGTTCTTAGACTTTATTGGCTTTTATGATGTGATTTATCGATTAAATCTGTTTGAAGAAACTAAAGGAACAACATGGGATATTTGTGGACTATCAGAAGAAATTTCTGATGAATTAGGATTAACAATTAAAGTGAATAAGATTAAACCAGATCTTTCAGAATACGATTTAGTATTTGTTCCTGGTGGAATGGGAACACGAAAACTTCGATTTGATGAGGAGTTTATCGGATGGCTGCGGCAAGCTATTAATGTTAAGTATGTGGTGTCGGTTTGTACAGGATCGCTTTTATTAGGTGCTGCAGGGTTTTTGGAGAATAAGATGGCGACAACCCATCCATATGCATATGAATTATTAGAACCTTATTGTAAGGAAGTAATCAAAGCTAGAATTGTGAAAGATGGTAACTTAATTACAGCCGGAGGGGTATCTACATCAATAGATCTTGCTTTATACATCGTTGGGCTTTTTGTAAATAAGGTAGCAGTAGATGTGATTAAGAAACAAATCGATTATCCATATGAAGTGCAAGGAATTATAGAGGTATAGGTAACTCCAAGAAGACAGGTACTTCATCTAACAATGCATTCCTACTGCGGGCATACGCCCTTGATCGCCAGGAGGAATCTCGAGAAGATAACTCAGGCGATACATTCAACCAGCTAAGTCTGACGACCCGTTCCCTTCGGGCACTTAAGCTGCTTGAACGTCAGGAATGCCAAACGTTATGTGAAATTACTGTAATGCGGATAAATAAAAGATTTAATTTGGAGGAGTACATGATGAATGAAAGATCAGAAAAACGATGGGAAAAGATGAGAGCAAAAGGAAAAAGGCATTTTGTTGTAAATAGTGGTGTTCTAAGATGGGGATTGACTACAGCTGTTCTTTATTCTATCTTTGTTACTTATTTGAATAATGGCTTAACTGGAATATTACTTAATGATTTCTTAAGAACTTTATTAATCGCGGTTATCTTGTTTCCAATCGGAGGATACTTCTGGGGTATATGGGTGTGGAAGTGGCAAGAAAAGAATCATAGGAAAGAGCAGTAAATAATAACGACAATCAAATTACTAAGAAGTCTTAAATACATATATACCTGGTTAATCAATCAAAGAGATTACTTAGTAATTCACAGGGGACAGTAACATCACATAACAATGCATTCTTGCATCGTCGCGTTTGCTCCTCGGTCACCAAGAGGGATTTCGAAGAAGTGAATTCAGGCGACACATCCAATCGGCTAAGTCTAACGACCCGTTCCCTTTGGTCACTTAAGCCGCTTGAACGTCAGGAATGCGGGTACGTTAGGTGAAATCTTCGAGATACTGCAGAAGACCTTAGAAATCCATAATAAAAAACTGAGGAAATGAAAATCGAAGGAGGAATATGATGGATACTTTTCTTGCCATATTTCCGATTGTTTGGTCTGCTTTTATATATTCAATTATATTTTATCGTGTCTTTATTAAGGATAATGAGCATATTAAAGGGAACATCGGCTTAATTGTAATTGCTAGTACAATACTTTTGCCGAATGTTCAAAACCAATATATTGTATTATCATGTGTAATAATCAGTGTAGTGCTATTGGGCACTATTATTTATAAGGCTATAAAATCAAGAAATATATAATAACAAAAGGTAGGATTAAAAAAGTAATATGGAGAGATTTTGAAAGGGTAATTCAATGAAGTCGAAGACTTCACCTAACAAAACATTCCTACTTCGTCGCTTATGCTCCTCGGTCGCCAAGAGGAATGTCGGAGAAGCGGATTCAGGCGACACATCCAACCGGCTAAGTCTGACGACCCGTTCCCTTCGTTAACTTAAGCCGTTCGGACGTCAGGAATGCGCAACGTTATAAGAAATCTCCGTAAAAACAAAAAATATTAGAGCAAATACTAAACTACTTAGTGTTAGAACTGCTTTAGTGGTAAAACAATGATTTTGAGAGGCTAGGGTGACACAATGAAATTTGAGTATAGAGCTATAGAGACAGACAGATTACACCTTAGAATTTTAACACTTGATGATACTGCAAAAGTATTTAGACATTTTTCAGATGATAATGTTACAAAATTTATGGATATTGAACCATGTAAAAACATTAAAGAAGCTGAAGAAATTATTAAATATCATCTAGAAGATTCGGGTTGTCGTTGGGGTTTGTTTAGTAAAGAAGATAATGAATTAGTTGGTACATGCGGTTTTCATTTTATTAGAGAAGTAGATCTTACAGCAGAGGTTGGCTTTGATTTATCCAGACCCTACTGGGGAAAAGGATTAATGAATGAAGTGATGGCAGCTGTTATTGAATATGGATTTACTGTGGTGAAACTAGAAGTGATTGATGCAACTGTTGAACCCGAGAATGAAAGGTCTAATGTACTGATGAATAGACTTGGTTTCAAAAGAGATTCCGAGCTTAGAGAAAAATTGATATATTATTATTTGAATCGTAAAAGTTGGGAAGAGTCACTAATAAATACGTTAAAGAAAAGAAAAATATAAAACATAGATTAGCTTCGAAGGCGGAGACATCTTATAACATTACATTCCTACATCGTCGCATTCGCTCCTTGATCGCCAAGGGGATTTTCTGAGAAGTAGATTCAGGCGACACATTCAACCAGCTAAGTCTGACGACCCGTTCCCTACGGTCACTTAAGCTGCTTGAACGTCAGGAATGCGCAACGTTATCCAACATTGGACCGAAGTGTACTACGAGTTAAAGAAATTTTTGGCCGACAGTCGAGATTACCATCTTAAACGGGAAGAGACATGAAGAAATTCAGGTTTCGAGGGATCTAGGATCAGCGTGCTTGGCGAATAAAGACATGAAATGCAATTAGATATGAAATACCTTTCAATTGAAACAAGAGGTGACTGAAAGTAGAGGATTAAGAACATGTTTTTGAAATGTCAGCAGAAAATAAAGTATTAGACTGAATGCCTTTAATCCACACGGATTTTCGAATTTTCATACCGTCAGAATCCATAAAATAAGTTTTAGACTGACCCTAGAAATTGAAACAGCTATAGCAAAGGACGCGAAAATAAAGTCCTAGACTGTCGCTGTTTCATTGAACTATCGTGTTCCGTTAGCTTAATTAATCTCAAATGGATATAGCACCATACTCGACTTGTTCAGACCTTTTCAAATCCATAATCCCTTTCAACCTTACAAACTCTTGTTTTATAAGTGAGATACCAATCAGATATACCTTTGCTTTGAGCGACTAAATGTCGTTCGTTTTGTTTCCATTTTTGTATAGCTTCGAGAGAATCCCAATAAGATACAGTAATACCTACACCTTCTCTAGCACTTTCTACTCCGAGAAATCCAGGTTGGACGGATGCAAGTTTCACCATTTCATCTGCCATTTCCGCATATTGGTTATCCCCATCTGTTCGTTCAGATGTAAAAATCACTGCATAATAAGGTGTTTGTGGCGTTTTAGCAATTTCACTCATGACTTTACCTCCGTTTATTGGTTATTACTATATCAATATTAGTGCATGTAGTATCCTGATGTATAGCTTGTTAAACTAATCTGCCCATTAGCTTAATAAAGAAAGGGAGTAGCTGCCATAACAAACTTCTCCTTTGTTGTTCCACTATCGTGTTCCGTTAGTTCAATGAATATTTTAACGCCCAATAAAATAAGCAACCAGTGACAAAGCCAATACACCCAAAATAATTAGTGCAAAGACAATTGTAAAACTTTTAACAAAATCAATTAAAAACGAAGGCTCACCCTTTTTGCGTGGACCAAGATAAAACTCTCGGATCCATAGAACAACAGTGGTTGCTAAACTTGTTTTCACAGCAAATCTAAGTAATTTAAGCAAATACTCCCGTATCGAGATTGAATAGCTTGTAGTCACATTAATCACATTAGTTTCTACACGTGTAATAGTATCTGGAATAAATATAATAGCGAGGGCTAATCCGATTAAAAATCCGTATATTGCTCCCTTTACCAATCTCTTTTCGATTTCGAAAACCTCCATTCCCTTTTAATCTTCTGGATCTATTGAAGAGTTACAGCATGAAATACTGTGTTAAACTGCCCGTTAGCCATGCATGCAGCGCAAGCGACACACCACAGATGATGGAAGTAATTCAGTTCTTCCATGGGAGATAAAAAAATTCATAATTGATCTTCCTTCCCAATCTCCCTAGTTTTTAATATAACGTTTATTACAGGGAAAGGTTGCAAGCGAAGAATTGAAGTTCTTTTTACGTTAAACTGCCCGTTAGTTTAATGCCCTCGACAGTCCAGTACTTTATTTTCTTAGTCTACAACTTTATTTCCCGGTCTTAACACTCTATTTTTCAGTCTAAAACATATTTTTTTCTGACATAAAAGCGAGAGGTGCCTGAAAGTAAAGAATCAAGAACGGTATTTATTAAAGTATGGGGACCTAGCAGTAGAGCTTAAAACCAAATTAGATTTGAATGCAGATTAAGAATGGTAAGGATTGTCGGTGTCTAGGAAACTGCGAGATGGGCAATGAAGCAGGAACATGAACGGGTTTCAGAGAAGTAATCAAGAAGAGATGGTAAGTGTTATTGAGGTGTTCTTTGATTCAGTCGAGAATGAATACATAAGATAAGTTTTAAGAGCAAGTTCGAGCACGGAAGGAAATTTGAAGTGTAACAGAATACGAGGAATGTCCAACATCGGATAACACGGCATTCCTACTGCGGGCATTCGCCCTTGATCGCTTAGAAGGATTTTCGAGAAGATTAATCAGGCGACACATTCAACCAGCTAAGTCTGACGACCCGTTCCCTACGGTCACTTAAGCTGCTTGAACGTCAGGAATGCCAAACGTTATCTGAAACCACCCTAGAACGTATATAAAAATAAATTCTCAAAGACAGGTGAAGTAATGAAGATTAGAGGAGCAAAATTTGCTGATATTAATGGCATATCGTATGTTCATTCGGAGAGTTGGAAAACTACATACAGAGGATTATTAGCGGATGAGTATCTCGACAAGATTACCGCAGAAGGAAGAAGAGGGCAATGGATTAGAACATTTGAATCTCTTAATAATGATAAGTGTGTGTTTGTAGCTGAGGACAAAAATGGCAGAATCATTGGATTTGCAAGTGGAGGGAAGTGTCGGGAATCTGAATTGGATTTCGATGGTGAGCTATATGCGATATATATATTGAAGGAACACCAAGGCAGAGGGGTAGGAAGGTTACTACTGAAAAGTATAGTGCGATATTTGAAATCTAAAGAATATAAATCAATGATGACATGGGTATTAGAAGGTAATTTATCAATACTATTTTATCAGAAACTCGGAGGACAGATCATAAAAGATAAAGAAATAAAAATAGGAAATGAGACAGTTAATGAGGTAGCCCTAGGGTGGAATGAGATGGAAGAAATAATTAGATAGTAGTTCGTAGAAGAGGGTGGCATCAGATAACAAAGCATTCCTACATCGTCGCTGACGCTCCTCGGTCGCCAAGGGGGATTTCGGAGAAGCCGATTCAGGCGACACATTCAACCAGCTAAGTCTGACGACCCGTTCCCTATGGTCACTTAAGCTGCTTGAACGTCAGGAATGCCAACGTTAGCTGAAATTGATGAAAACTATTATAAAAAAATCCCAAGGAGTTGTCCATATGGATGTAGAAATTAAAAATACATTAATAGGAAGCTATAATGCTAATGCAGAATTAAGAGATAAGTTTGAGATTGAAAGTTGGAAGCTCAATGAATTAAACCGATTTATTTCCTATTTTAGTAACATAGTTGGTTTGAAACTCCTTGATATTGGTGCAGGTTCTGGTCAACATAGTCAGTATTTAAAGTCAAATGGTTTCGATGTGCTTAGTATTGATATGAGCCCAGAAATGATCAAATCATGTCTCAACAGAGGGTTAATGGCTCAAGTGATGGATGTTTACTCGTTGAAGTTAGAAGAGGCCTCGTTTGATGCAATTTGGTCAATGAACGCATTACTTCATGTGCCAAAGAGAAGGTTGGATATTGTTTTTAATAATATTAAGACTGTATTGAAGCCAGGTGGATTTTTTTACTTAGGTCTATATGGGGGTTATGATAGCGAAGGGATTTGGGAAGAAGATCCATATAAACCTAACCGGTTTTTCTCGTTTTATAAAAATGAAGATATAGAAGTGAAAGTTAAAGAATATTTTGATGTAATGAATTTTGAAGTGGTTCCAATGGTTGGTATGAATACAGACTTTCAATCATTCGTTTTGAGAAAGAGATAAATTCTGATAGTTAATTCAAAGAAGTCATCAACATCAGCTAACATTGCATTACCACAGCGGTCGCTACGCTCCCTTGGTCACCATGAGGAAGTGTCGTAGAAGATAATTCAGGTGACACATCCAACCAGCTAAGTGGCAGAGCCACCCGGACCTACGGTCCTTAAGCCGATTGGACGTCGGTAATGCGCGAACGTTATGTGAAATTCCTGCAATTATTTGACTGCTAGTCCATAGGAGGGAATATGAAAAGATTAATTTTAGTGCTAGTAGTAGGTGTAATTATTATTTCGAATGCCATATGGGGTTACTTATATTTCAATAAAGAGGTTGAATCAACTTCAAATGCTGGTGTTCAAGTATATACACTTAATGGTACAGGGGAAATATGGGACGTTATAGATT
>NZ_LVJH01000041.1 GCF_001637205.1 Paenibacillus glacialis | reverse complement strand
CGCATAACTGCCCGTTAGCTTAATGCCGTTCTCGGTCAAATACATTAGGACCAACTTATTTGTACTTTTACACTTCGTGGAATGAGAGCCTGGGAAAAAGAAAAGCCGAGCGATGTTCAGGCATTGGACCTGAACATCGTTCGGCTAGGGGGAAAGTTTGAATGGAATGCAAATTAGTATGCAACTTTGTTTCATTTAAACAATAACTTATTGAACTCAGCTAATTTCATCGATCATCCGTGTGCATTAAAAAAGCCCCATTGAATATTATTCATTGGTATTATCCCCTTTAAGTAGACACTCAAAAAAAACCGCATGTTATCATGTGGAAAAGAGTGAACTTGGAGGGGATATTTTTATGGCTAAAAAAGGACAAGTATTTCAGCAATATACGGATGAATTCAAGCTAGGGGCAGTGAAAGCTTATATAGAAGGATCATTGAGCTATAAAGTTGTAGCAAACCAGTTAGAAATCAGAAGTTGCACACAATTAAAGGTATGGGTAAGAAAATGGATGAATGGGGAGAAATTCGATGTGCGTAAGGGGCAGTCTAACCCACTTAAAGGACGCCCCCGTACAGTATTTGACACTGTAGAGGAAGAACGAGATTATCTGAAGGCACAGGTGGACTACCTAAAAAAGCGTTATCCAAATCTGGTGAAGGAGGCATCCTCAGTAAACAAGAACGCTATCAAGTAATTGAAGAACTTCGTGGTCTACACGGTATCACACGCTTACTAGCCATTGCAGGTATACCTCGGGCCAGCTACTACAAATGGCGTGCCACCACACGGTCTCAGCATATTGAAAGACAAGCGCGAGATCATGAAATTAAGGAACATATGATGGCCATCCATTCCGTTCATTCTTATTTTGGATATCCTCGTATGATGACGGCTTTATGGGAAGCAGGCTATCGTGTCAACCACAAAAAAGTAGCGCGGCTCATGAAAGAATTATCCATCCAATCTGTCATTCGAAAGAAACGACAACGATTCAATTATACACCTTCTGTCGTATTTCCTAACCGATTAAAACGTCAATTCCATGCTACAGGTCCCCAACAAAAAATGGTTACAGATATCACTTATATCTCCGATGGCACACGCTTTTATTACCTGTCGGTGATTCAGGACTTATTCAACAATGAAATCGTAGCTTGGCAATTATCCGATCGTAACGATGTAAAACTCGTGCTGGATACGATCGATCAGTGGACAAGAAAAAGAGACGTTTCAGAAGCCGTGCTCCATTCGGATCAGGGCTTCCAATATACGTCTCAAGCGTACAACAAACGACTAGAAGCATTCAGCGTCAAAGGCAGCCACTCTCGCAAAGCAACCTGCCTGGATAACGCATGCATCGAATCCTTCTTTTCGCATCTCAAAACAGAGAAGTTGTATCTTCATCAGTGTAATTCAGAAGCCGAGATACATCAAGCCGTTGAAGATTATATCTACTTTTATAACTATCAACGGTTTCAGGCTAAACTCAAACAGCGCGCGCCGATTGAGTATCGGCACGCGCTGGCTGCATAGCTTTTTTCATCTGTCTACTTGACAGAGGTATGAGGGTATGATCACATTGAGGCTTTTTTAAATAATGTGGTGCCACGAGGGAGCATCCTATAATAACAACAATTTATTGAAACATTTAGAAAAGAACAGTACTTAATTGTAATGAGTCATCAGTTACCAACATTAAACCATAGTTACCAACTTTATGTCTTAGTTACTAACATTAATGTTCAGTTACCAACATTAATGTCTCTGAACAAAGTCAATACTACCCCCACATCCCCTTACTCCACCGTCACACTCTTCGCCAAGTTCCGTGGTTTATCCACATCGTTACCGCGTGCTAATGACGCATAGTACGCAAGCAACTGTAGTGGTACTACAGATAGGGCTGGAGTTAATAATGGTAAAGTCTTCGGAATAGCAAAGACTTGATCAACAGATTTCAATAGGGTTGATACATGGTCTTCATACGTTATGGCCATGATATCCGCTCCACGCGCATTAACTTCTTTAATATTGCTCACTGTTTTTTCATAAACAGATTCTTGGGTTACCAAGGCAATCACAGGAATGCCTTCTTCAATCAAGGCTAGTGTTCCGTGTTTCAGTTCACCGGCTGGATAGGCCTCAGAGTGAATATAAGAGATTTCCTTAAGTTTCAGAGAACCTTCTTGAGCTACTGCAAAATCTACTCCCCGTCCGATAAAGAATAAATGCTCATGGTGAGCAATTTGTTCAGCATAGGCTTTAATGGAGTCAGAATTCTCTAACATACCCTCCAACTGTTCAGGAAGCTCCTGCATTGCTTGGATGATCTCAGTAACTGCCTCAGGAGTCTGGGTACCGCGGACTTCAGCCAAATATAATCCAAATAGATAGAATGCGATTAATTGAGAAGTATATGCTTTCGTTGAAGCAACCGCAATCTCTGGACCGGCAAGTGTTGCGATAACATCATCTGCATCACGAGCAATAGAGCTACCTACAACATTAGTAATGGCTAATACATGTGCCCCATTGGCTTTTGCCTCACGTAGTGCTGCAAGCGTATCTGCCGTTTCTCCGGATTGGCTAACGACAATAACTAGCGTTTCTGGCGTAACGATTGGTGAACGATAGCGGTATTCAGAAGCGACATCAGTCTCAACAGGAATTCTCACCAATTGTTCAATCACATTACGTCCGACAAGACCTGCATGATAAGCAGTTCCGCAGGCAACGATCTGTATATTGCGTATATTTAAAATTTGTTCGTGAGTTAGCTTCAACTCTGGAAGAATAACTCGCTTACCTGTAGCATCTATCCGTCCACGCATGGTGTCACGGTATGCTTTAGGTTGCTCGTGAATTTCCTTCAACATGAAGTGTTCAAAGCCGCCTTTTTCTGCTGTCACAGCATCCCAATCGACATGAATCATTTCCCGAGAAATAAAATTCCCTTCAATAGTCATTAATTCGACGGAATCTTGAGTCAATACTGCCATTTCACCATCATTAAGAATATACACATTACGCGTATATTGGAGAATAGCTGGGATATCCGAACCGATAAAGTTCTCCCCTTCTCCAATTCCAATAATTAGTGGGCTAGCTTGACGAACAGCAACTAATTTCTCAGGTTCATTCTCAGCTAATACACCGAGTGCAAATGCACCACGCATATGAGTGATTGCCTTTTGTACTGCTATAACAATATCACCCTCGTATTCACGAGAAATAAGATGTGCAATAATTTCGGTATCTGTCTCGGATGTGAAAGTATGACCTTGACTAATCAATTCATCTTTCAAATCTAAATAATTCTCGACAATACCATTATGAACTACGGAGAATTTCTGACTTTCGTCCGTATGTGGATGTGAGTTAGCATCAGAAGGTTTACCATGAGTTGCCCAACGTGTATGACCAATTCCCGAACTTCCGACAAGTGGGTCATGCTCAAGTTTAGCTTCCAGATTAACGATCCGCCCCTGAGCTTTGACAACCTCAAGACCTTTATGCGTATAAACAGCAATTCCTGCTGAATCATAACCTCGATATTCTAACTTCTTTAATCCCTCGACTAAAACTGACTGTGTATTCTTATTTCCAATATACCCGACAATACCACACATATATTAATCCTCCCGTTCACTTCTCAATTTAGATGAAAAAGTGTACGAGAGATTCCTGTGCGGCAAATACGAGAATGCACAAATTAATTGTATTAATAAATTATACAAGGCTCATTCACAAATGTGCATTCCCGTTCAATGCCGCTGCATAAATTCTCGCACACTTATGTTTGTATTGAATAGCACCCATCACAACGTTGTAAGAGCAGTCGCCCGCTTATTTTCCGTATATGATTCACGGCTCTGGTGCATCACCGGGAGGTCCCCGCCGAACATTTCGAACACCCCCACCTCGTCAACTTGAGCTGCCGTTGTATTCAGGTACCGATTCAGATCATGATCATCCATATCATCGGTCCATCTTACATCCCGCGCTAGCCAAGTTCTGGCGCTTTTAATATACAACCTTTCGACCCTCACTTTCTATCTTAGAATGACATTCGTTTATTATATGCATGTTGAGGTTATTTTGCAATATAGCGTGGTGCCTTGACTATCCCCTTTCATATAAGGAATCTCCTCGATCATACAAGAAGAATCGGCTACACCGCCTCTTAAGGACGGATATCCGTTTCTTCGATATTTTAAAATAATCCCCACAAAGGGGATTCAAGAAGAGACTTAACCAACAAGTCTCTATGATATTTCTTTATTTTTCATCGTTATTTTTACCGCGGATACCCGTAAATATACATACAACAGTGCGAAGCCAATAGCTCCCGCTGCTGCCATTCCCCCGCCTAGCGTATACATGGACTGTGGACCTGTATTTTCGAACATCCACCCGCCAATGAATCCAGCTGCTATACCTGATAGTCCGCCCCAAGTAAGTGCGTAGACTGCTTGCCCAGATGCTCGGAATTCAGCGGGTACAATTATCGCCGTGAGCTGTGTACCAATATAGTAAAAGGCACCGAACGTCAAACAATGGATCGTTTGAATAAATATGATTTGTATGGCAGTATCTACGCCAGACATGAGCAACCAACGAAGCGCGTACAATAGGCTTACGAATGTAAGGCATAACACCATCGTACGAACATTTTTTTTCAAATATCGGTCGAGCAACAGAAATACCGGAATTTCAAAAATAGACGCGATAAATGCCGACCAACCGATCAATTTCGCATTGCCTCCAAGATCAGCTATATACAACCCTACGAACGTCGAATTCATTGAATTGGGAATAGATATCACTAAACCAATTAACAAGAACAACAAGAACGTCCGATTGCTAAACATCGTTCGATAATTAACTCTTCCAGATCCTGAGTTCGCCACACCACCACGTGGAAGCGTGAAGGCAAGTCCAATCGCGATCAGCATCATTATGGTATATATAACCCATAGCTTATCAATACCGATCTGGCCAATGACCGGACCCGCTCCTACTGCAAGCACCGCCCATCCAAGTGATCCATAGAGTCGGAAAGCACCAAATTTATGATCGGTCCCTTCGATACTATTCAGGATCAAGCTGTTGGACTGTGAGAATACTGGCATCTGAAAGAAAAAGAATACGATCATAAACATATAGATGAGGGTATACGACTCTACCAGAAATACAAGCTGCATGACTAGTAAATTACCAGTTAACATGATAATAAGAATACGTCTTATATTACCGAGACGATCACTCAAGTAGCCCCAAAGTGGATTCGCAATAATGGAGACTATCGGCCCGCCGGCCATTAACGCCCCGATTTCTAGTGTAGACGTTCCAATGGATTGAAGATAGATCGCGAAATAGGTGCTGTATATCGCAATGGCTCCATAGGAGAAGAAATTAAACGCTTTAATATATGAAAACATCCTGCTGTTCATTCTATTAGCCTCCATGCTTACAGTTGGACCGCGGTCGAATGAGAAAGTGTAATGACTTCCTCAGCCGTTACTTCACGTCCCAGTTGGTCAGACAAATACATACCTTCACTGATCAGCATCGTGTTAAGTGCAATTTGCGACGTTGGAAGCAGTCGCACTCTTCCTTGCAATGCAGCGATCCAATGATGCTGGGAGGAATCGTATGCGTCTTCATTCTCCCTAATTCGGTGCCAGCGCGTATCCATCATGTCGAGATCAATCGTACTATCCATATCCATGTCGCATACCGTGTTGTGGAAGCTGAATGACTGTGCCTGCGGACCTTCCTGACCATTAGGCATCCGAATGCCACCCTTTGCCCCTGCAATACTGCTACCTTCAAACCCACCAAGATGAACGGCCCAAGACTCGATAATATCAAGCGTCATGCCATCCGAGAACCGAATAAGCCCCGATGCTAGCTCCTCCACGTCAAATCTGCTCTGATCTTTTCTTTCCTGCAGCATATCCAATTCTTGATATAACTTACCCGATATACGTTCCACATTAGGATTACCTAATAGATACAGCAGTTGCGCAATATGATAGACACCCATATCGAGCAGAGCGCCACCTCCAGCCGTTTCCTTACGTGTAAAATACGGTGTCCCATAACCATCTACAAATGGTCGGTTTCTTCTTCGGAATCCAGTCGATCTAGCATGATAGAGCTTGCCTAACATCCCACCATCGATGAGCGTCTTGGCTGCTTTCGTTTCTTTCGTAAATAGGGTGCCTAACTGGATATGAAGTTGCTTTCCCGCAGCTTCCGCAGCATCAACCATTTGTTGCCCATCAAAGTATGTACCTGCAATCGGCTTCTCGCAATAAACATGCTTCCCCGCTTGTAGCGCTGCAATGGTTACTGGAGCATGGAAGTTGTTATGTAAGCAGACATCCACTGCGACTAGATCATCTCTTTCTAACAAGCTTCTATAGTTAGTATATACATGAGGAATGTTATATTGCTTAGCAACGCGCGCTGCCTCTTCCTCAAACACATCACATACGGCAATAATTTCCGCACCGGGGATGCTCTGATACATTTCAATATGCATCTTCCCGATTTGTCCAACCCCAATAATACCAATTTTAATGGTTTCCATTATTCTTCGCTCCCCCACTCAGTAGTTGCATCCAATAGTAGCTTTTTCACCATTCCGATTAATCTCTCTGTTTCGACATATTGATTACTTGGTGCATTATGTTCGATTCCCCAATAGCCATGGTATCCAGCTTCGTTAAAAAGACGAATGGTATCCACCGCGTGATCTGCAACTGCTGTCTGCGCATCAAAATGGGTATGGTAGGCCCATGGTGCAACCAGCCTATCCCCTTCTTCTTCATCCGCCTTCCAACGGCTAAGATGGACAAGAAATCCGAATGCTGGATGATCCACCCCCTCTGCAAGACGCTTCATCTCACGAGGTAGAAGCGAGGCTCCCATATGGTTTTCTGGACCTATACGAAATCCATGATCTGATGCGAATGTTGCGAATTCACGATATCGATTCACGGTATATTCAAATTGCTCATCACTCATGGTTTCACATTCCTTGTAGGAACCTCCGGTATCTATACGTACGGTTTGCGCACCTAGCATAACCGATGCCTTCAAATGAACGAGTGCATTCTCGTACAAATGCTTCCGCATATCTGGATCAGGGTCCCATAGATGTGCTCCATCAATGGCAAAATTAACGACCCTCATTTCCTTTTCATCAAGTGCTTCTCTAATTTTACGGATATAGCTTTCTTCAACTAACTTCATAACAGGCTTGCCCGAACGATCAATAAAGAAGCCGTTCCACAAGTCAACGACGTCCATTCGATACCGATATTTAACCGCTTCCAAATATCCGAATACATCCATTTTCCCATCCATATACGTATTGTTAAACGAATAGGCTCCAATTGAAATGTGCACGATGAAGTCACCTCTCCCAATAGTCAATGTGTCTATTATCCAATTTCATTATATACTGGATTCACATCACTACCAATAAATATTAGTAAATGAATATTATAGAATCCAGTATTCAAATTCTTGAACATCTATTAGCTAATACCCTTTCATCGCAAAGAAGAGGACACCATTGTCAGGTATCCTCTTCTTTGTGTACATACGATCAATATTTAAAAGAACCACGTTGCCAATTAGCCACGTGTCATCCAATGACCGCGATCTGGCTTATCTCCTGTTGTATCCCATCTTTCAGTCGATCTACACGAGAGAAATCTATCGACTGGGTATAGATTTTCTTGAGTTCATCTTGCAAAGATTTAACTTCTGCAAGGTACTGCGTAGATTGTTTCATTTGTACTGTATATCGTTCCTTGATATGAGTGAAAGCTTCCGCATGTTCTTCATCCGTTCCAGGCTTTATACAACGAGTGTACATATCCACAATCTCATCTGTGGCGAACTCAGGGAAGTACTCATGGGGTGCAGTACTATCAAATATAGCGAATTCCAAATCACGTACGATGATCATATCCAGACTGTTTGGATCGAAGCCACAATGGTAAATCTCAACGTCGAAGCCTCGTTCAATAGCTACAGCAGCTAACTTTTTAAGCATGGTAGATTTTCCAGAACCGGGACGACCTTTAATGAGAAACCTTTTCAAGCCTTCTGTCAGATTCGGAACACAGTCTACCGCACCCTTTGGCGTAGCGGCACCTAAGAAACGATGATCCACGCGACTTCGCTTCTCAAGTTTTCGCTCACCGTATAGCGTATCAATGTATTCTTTAGTCAGCTCATCCGCTGCCTGGAAATCCATGTTTGCAATATATACCGTTTCCCATTCATCGTGAATACGAAGCGCTTCTGCATAGCCATCATACGCATCTTGATAGGCCTTAGCGATTTGCTCATTTAGATTCTCTATCTCAAGCTTTTGAATGATAAGTTGATTCGTATCACACGCTTCGTCTAAGTTGATATATTTCAAGTCTGTTTCTGGCAGCCGTAACGACTCAATCTCATATGGCGCTGTTCCAACGATTATTCCAACCTTAAGCTGAGGTACGATCATTCCGTCCAGACCTGCATTGTCTGAGGCACAATGTAGCAACCAGATGTCATAGCCAGTCGACGCCATATGGTCTCCGATGGTCCGAATCAATTCTGACTTCCCTGTACCCGGTGCACCTTGTAAAATAAAAATCCGATCTAGACCTTGTAAGGATGAATCCATAAAGCTTGTAAATCCATGTGCGGTATTACCACCTACATAGAAATTTCTAATCGTTCCACTCATCATTGCCACACCCTTCTTGGCTAAAATCTTGATGCCTATGCTCCATCGTATTATGCACCTAGGCATAAGGTGCAAACAAAAAAACACCCTCTTCCTCAAATGATTGAAGAAGGGGGCGTTCCTTTGATTGGTACTACCTGTATGATTCGTCTCATTCCTAGGATTAGACTAATTCCCGCTTCACGACTGCGACAATTTCAGATACATAACGATCAAGACTCTCTTTATCAGGGCCTTCAGCCATTACGCGGATCAATGATTCCGTACCAGAAGCTCGTACTAGTACTCGGCCATTGTCTGCCAACTGCTCCTCTACGGATGAAATAACTTCTTGTATCGCTGTATTTCCTTCAAAATTTGTCTTGTCCTCTACTCGGACATTCACCAACACCTGTGGATATTTCCGCATCATTGTTTTAACCTGACTGAGCTTTTTACCTAACTCTTGTAATGTATCCACAAGTTGAATACCGGATAGAAGACCATCACCTGTCGTATTATAATCTAAGAAAATAACATGACCAGACTGTTCTCCGCCTAAATTGTAGCCACCTTTACGCATCTCCTCCATCACATAACGATCGCCTACAGCTGTCATGGATGTTTTTAATTGTAGCTTCTCTGTTGCTTTATAGAAACCGATATTACTCATGACTGTCGAAACAATCGTATTATCTTTTAATTTTCCTTTTCGATTCATAGATTCTCCGCAAATGCACAGAATAAAGTCACCGTCAACTTCTTCTCCAGTATCGTCGATAGCAATAAGTCGGTCAGCATCACCATCAAAGGCTAACCCAAGATCCGCCTTATGTTTGAGGACTTCCTCTTTTAACTTCTCTGGATGTGTTGAACCACAGTGATCATTAATATTTAGTCCATTTGGCTCTGAACCTATTAAAATGACTTCGGCACCTAAATCACGGAATAACAATGGTGCAAGTTCATACGCCGCCCCATTGGCGTTATCCAACACAATTTTGAGTCCAGTAAACGAATGTGTAATCGTCGTCTTGAGAAACTCGACATACTTATACTTAGAGTCATTATCTATAATTACGTTTCCTAAATCTGATCCAACTGGACGTGGTAAAGTATCTACCTCTGCATCCATTAACTTTTCAATTTCTAACTCTGTTTCATCAGAGAGTTTAAATCCATCCCCACCAAAGAACTTGATTCCGTTATCCTCAACTGGATTATGTGAGGCAGAGATCATGACACCTGCGTCTGCCTTTAATAGTCTTGTAATATAAGCTACCGCCGGTGTTGTTACTACACCTAAACGAATAACATGAGCTCCGATAGATAATAAACCGGCAACTAACGCTGATTCCAACATATGACCCGACACTCGAGTATCCATTCCAATCACTACGGTAGGTTTATCTACATTTTCAGTGAGCACATATCCACCACAACGACCAATGCTATATGCCATTTCAGCTGTTAATTCAATATTCGCAATTCCTCGCACGCCATCTGTTCCGAAATATTTACCCATAATTTTCTCCTTTTTGTCAACTCTTGCTTTTCCGAGTTGTCTCCTCATATTCTTAATTCATCTATTTTAGGGTGTCTTGTTATTTAAATCTCCATTGGTTTCCCCAGTAGAAGGAGTTGTTGGATCTACACCTGAATTTGTATTTGAATCAGGTGGCACCTCTATCTCTGTATCAGGCGTCCCTGTCACCGGATCCGAAGGAGGAACCGTTTCATTGTTGTCTAGAGTGGGCTTATCCTTATCTACTGTATCCGATGGAGTCTTTGTGTCCTTCACCTCTATTGTAGCCTTCAATGGCTCCTCGCTAACAAGTGACGTGAAGCGTGGAAGGATAACCTGAAGAGTTACCTCATGCGTGCCTACCTTTAAATTCTCGAGTCTAGCAACTACTTTAATATCACTAGCTTCTAGGCTATTAATTAATGAAGAGGCGCCCGTTAGCGTCAGACTAACCATCTTATCCAATGGTTTTATAATCGTGGCCTGAGTACCATCAGTCATACCTTCAAACTCAATTGGAATGTTATCTATCGTTATCTGCCCTACGGATACGACTTCAACTATGACCTCAACCACGTTTGGTTCTATTTTCTCTATACCGGCTGGTAACTCAAGATTCACATCTAGTGTGAATTTGCCTGCTTTATCGATTTGGCTCAGATTTACCGATGCATTATATGCCTCTATAGCTGCCAGTGCATCTTTAGAACCATACAACTTAACTTCTTTTACACTAGGATCAGCACTGGAAAGTACAAGTCCCTCAGGAAGATTACCTGTATACTGAACATCCAATGCTACGGTCTTAAAGGGAGCTGATATAGGAATTTGAACGGACACTGCCGAAGGTTCAATAATCGCGTTCTTTACTTCTTGTCCTGTAATGTCTAAAGCAATCAGTTTCACCTTCTTCTCACTGATCGCTTCTTTGGCTCCATCAAGTTCAATTGTTCCTTGCACCTTAACGACAGATAACAGCTCGCTGTTTGGAAGTGTCACCTTAACAGTACCTGGTTCAATTATGGGTTTCCCTATAACATAACCTTCAGACTGAACTCCTGTCGTAACAATCGTTACAGGAAACGTTGCATTCGTTCTCTTTTCAACAGTAATCGTAACCCTAGATGGTTCCATTGACACAAGTTCCACTCCAGATGGGAGCTGATGTGAAAGAGGTACAGTGTATGTTCCTTCTTTTACATTGCTAAGATCCAGTATGACTTTGTAATCATCATTGAATATAGACGTTATTGCCGATCGTTTACCCTTCACTTCCATCCTAACTCGATCTGTATCCACCTCACTTAGCACATATGAGGATTCATCTAAGCCAGATTGTACTATTTTGACATTCTCAATAATGGTCGTATCCATTGAGGATTTAGTCGGAGTCGGCGAAACATCCTCTATATGTACCATACCCCACAATAGAATACTGACGGCTACCGCAAGAATTTTAACGACAGTGTTATTCTTAATCCATCTATCCATGAGTCCCGCCCCCTTTTCGTTTCCAGAAAGCAGGACGTTTTTCTTTAGTTGTTTTATTCGGACGTAACTCTTCATATAACTTCGAGATCAACGACTCTTCCTTAATATCTCTGACCACTTGACCATTGATAGCCAGTGATATCAGTCCCGTCTCTTCCGATACAATCACAGATATCGCATCTCCTACCTCACTTATTCCAATCGCAGCGCGATGACGAGTCCCTAATTCTTTACTAATAAAAGGATTCTCGGAGAGGGGTAAGTAACAGGCTGAGGCAGCGATAATGTTCGATTGTATAATCATTGCACCATCATGCAATGGCGTATTCGGTATAAATACGTTAATGATTAGTTCAGAACTAATCATAGAATTCATGGGTATACCCGATTCCGTATACTCATTAAGTCCTGTCTCACGTTCAAAGACAATTAATGCCCCTATCTTTCTACGTGATAAATAATTAACAGCTTTAATGACTTCACTAATTAGTTTAGTGAATTGTTCATCTTCAGCAGAAGTTCGTCCCAAAAATTTACCTCGACCTAATTGTTCTAATGCTCGTCGAAGTTCGGGTTGGAATATGATAAAGATCGCTAAGACTCCAAATGTAAACATTTGATTCATAAGCCACCTGAGCGTGTACAAATTTAGCCACGTACTTAATGCCCAAATGATTACTAAGACAAGAATCCCTTTTAACAATTGGATTGCCCTTGTACCTCTTATCAATAAAATAGCATGGTAAACAATATATGATACTATCGCGATATCGATAATATCCTTAATGGAATCGCTCCAAGTGATGTCGGTGAAATAACTCATCAATAAGGCCCCCGTTTATTCCCTTCAAAATATATTATACTCTCTCTATATAATGTCCCTAATGTATAGGTTATAACGATCAACCTCATGATGCAAGTAAAGCTTCTAAAAAACTGGACAAATTGGTTAATTTGTACAAAAAAAGATGCCTTCTTATTTTAAAAGAGGCACCATTAATGTCACTGTTACCTTTGATTCCTTAACGATAGACGACTTCCGAAAAAACATTAGAAATTTTATACCAGATCCAATCCAACGCTCGATCAACGCTTTTTACTTCTCCGGAAATATGCGCAGTAGATGCTTTATACACCGAACCGTCAATGACAGTCAAGTTACCTTGTACATAACCAAATACTTCTGTCTTCCCATTCTCAACTGTGAGATCACCTGAAATAGTCGTTCCTTCAGGTATAATTACCGTGTTACCATTAATAACGACTTCGTCCAAGTCATTCCCTTGAATCACTAACTGATTGTCCTGATTAAAGATATTAAAGGCACTGAAAAGCATAATTATCAAGAACACGGCAGCAGCTGTTGCTGCTGGATGAACTTTCATCCATTTAACCCAAACCTTCTGTTTCTTACGTTGCGGGATATTATTCATAATACGATCCGTTAGCTCATACGATGCAGAGGGAATATTGTGAGGAAGTGAATACAACATCATATCGGTCTGTTCAAGTTCTTTAAAATCCATCCGACAATTAGGGCAGGATAGCAAGTGAGCTTTAAGCAGCAATCTTTGCTCCTTGGACAAGTCGTCATCTAGATAGTCATGCATTAAAGAGACGGCTGTTTTGCATTCCATATGAGCCATTCCTTTCAATAAATCTGTTAATTTCCCATCACCTTATACTTAAGGTACAAGACTTGTTAAAATACATACGTATTAGATCTACAGATGTTTCATAAAATAATGCGAAGTTTATAATTTAGGCTCTAGTTTTTTTCGCAAAAATTCCCGACCCCGATGAACACGGGTTTTGATCGTTGTTACGGGCATCCCCAATACATCACTAATTTCTTGTAAAGACAAATCCTGTAGATATCTTAAGATCATCACAGACTTATACTTTGCCGGCAAACTTTCAATGGCATCATAAATAAGTTGCTTTGTCTCTGAAATCATTAACTCACTTTCCGGTGTACGATCATCGCTTGGGATTAAGGAATAACCATCCATTCCCTCTTGATCATTCATATCAGCGTCCAGTGAATAGGTAGCTTTTCTTTTCCTCAAACGATCAATACAGAGATTGGTCGCAATACGATAAATCCAAGTGGAGAATTTCTGATTCGGATCAAAACGATCCAAACTTTTAAATACACGCAAAAAAGTCTCCTGAACGACATCTTCCGCCTCATGGCGATTGCTCAGCATCCTATAGCCTAAATGATATATTTTATCTTTATACAACTCAACAATTTCCCCGAATGCTTGTTGATCACCATTCAGTGCAAGCTTCGTTAATCTATTCTCTATTTGGTCCAACTGGATTCCCCCAGACTTGCTGATGGGTATTACTAGGTTCATAGCACAATATTAGAATCGTAAATCATGTCTGTATAAAAAGCAATACCGCAGCAAAAACTTTAGCAAAAAAAATAAAATAAAAATCGAGAGTTCCCTAAAGAACTCTCGATTTTTCACATTAATTATTCCATTGTATACTTACTCAAATCAGCCCGTATTACGAAGTCCAGCTGCAATTCCATTAATCGTTAGTAGCACTTCACGTAATAGTTCATTATTATCTTCGCCCTGCTCACGTAATTCACGAAGTTCACCAATCAGTTGAACCTGAAGATAACTGAGTGGATCAACATACGGATTACGAAGTCTAATGGACTCCTGAATAACTGGAACATTATCAAGTATTTCCTTTTGCCCTGTTATTTGGAGAATGAGCTCCGTGGTCAATTTGAACTCTTCTTCAATCTGTTGGAAGATACGGTTACGGTATGACTCTTCCTTCGTCATATTAGAATACTCTTTTGCAATCAAGAGATCTGCTTTGGCAATGGCCATTTGTAACGTATCAATAAGTGATGTGAAGAATGAGAAATTAGAGTACATATCTTGAAGAACCTTAAGGTTCTCTTCGTTGTTCTGATAAAAGCTTTGTAAGCCCGTTCCTGCAGCATACCAAGCAGGAAGTAAGTAACGACTCTGCGTCCATGCAAACACCCAAGGAATAGCTCTCAGATCTTCAAAACGATCACTATTCTTACGCTTCGCAGGACGTGAGCCTATATTAAGTTCTCCAACCTCTGGTAATGGTGTCGATTCTTTAAAGAAAGTCAAGAAATCCGGATCACGGAATATTAAATCTTGATATTTCTCAAGAGAGACCTCAGAAATCCCTCTTACGATCTCATCCCACTGATCTTCTTGCTGTTCATAAAGATCATTATGAGGCGAACGAGCGTTAATTGCGGCTGTTACAAGGGCAGCAGTTGCCTGATCTAGGCTACGATATGCGATTCCTTGCAAGGAATATCGCGAAGAGATAACTTCTCCCTGCTCCGTAATTTTTATTCCTCCACCAACGGTAGAAGCAGGCTGAGCCAGAATGCTGCGATTCAGTGGCATTCCTCCACGACCTAAAGCGCCACCACGTCCATGGAAGAACTTCAACTTCACGTTGAATTCATCTGCTGCTGCAGTTATTTGCTTCAAGGCAACACGTAGCTCCCAATTCGCTGTAACTGCTCCGCCATCTTTATTACTGTCCGAATAGCCTAGCATGATTTCCTGCAAGTCATTCATAGCAGCAACGCCTTGACGATAGATAGGTAGATTGAGTACTTGTCTCATAATATCCGGTGCTGCAAGTAGATCTTCGATCGTCTCAAACAAAGGTACTGCTTGAAGCGTACACGTAACGCTCTGATCTGCATTACGACAGAAAAGACCCACTTCTTTAGCAAACACCATGACCTCTAGAATATCACTAGCACCTTGAGCCATACTTATGAGATATTTCGAAATACAACCCTTACCAAACTCCTCTTGCGCTTTAAATACAGTGCGATACACCTCTAGGCATTCATTAGTACTCTCGGTATACACATGGTAAGGTGAAGTAATCGGTCTAGGATCATTCAATAAAGCGTTAAGTAAATTAATTTTCTCATCTTCGGAGAGCGTAGCATAGTTTTCTGAAATATTCATTTTTGCTAATACTTCAGTCATAGCATTCTCATGCTCTTGGCTATGTTGACGAATATCTAATGAAGCTGTATGGAATCCGAATAATTCGACTTGTCGAATTAATTTTTTAATGTAAGTATCAGCAACATAATCTGCATAATGATGACGGAGACTGCGGTCAATGATGTTTAGATCTTCAATAAACTCCAAAGGAGTTGCATAGCGTTCCGACGTTCCTTTTTTGCTCTCATCTAACACATTATTAATCTTTGTCATCATGTGAACAAGTTTAATGCGATAAGGTTCATTTTCATTATGCCATATCACATTTTTACTTAAAGATACTTCCGATTGATCATTAAGGATGGATTCTTCAAGTTCACTTGAGACTGTAACAATGGACGTACTGAAACTCAAGTACTGCATAAACTCCTTCATAATACGGTAGTATTCACGGACTGCCAGTTTACGTTGCATGCACAACGTCTGCCAAGTAATGTCTGAAGTAACGGATGGGTTACCATCACGGTCCCCCCCAATCCAAGACCCGAACTGGAGATAAGTCGGAACATGCCAATGTTGTCCCGGATAATACTTACTCAGACATCGCTCCATTTCTTGATATACATCCGGAAGGACATGGAATAGTGTTTCATGGAAATAGTACATGCCATGTCTAACTTCATCCAACACCGTTGGTTTACGATCTCTCAATTCATCCGTTTGCCATAGAGTAATAACTTCATTTAATAGCTTCTCACGTAATTGTTCCCGTTCACGGAAAGTAAGTGTCGGATTATCTAATAGCATAACATCTTCTGAAATACGCTTATGAATATCTAATATTGCTCTGCGCATAGCTTCTGTTGGGTGAGCTGTCATGACAAGTTCAAGTGAAAGACCTTCAACAATATCTTGAACTTCTTCATACGTGAAATTTCGTTCTTTCAATTCTTGAATTGCACATTCAATAGAACCTGGTTGAACCGTTTCTCCTGCAGAACGCTCATAATCACGTTTTCTCCGGATACGATGGTTCTGTTCAGCGATATTGACTAGCTGAAAATAGATTGCAAAAGCACGAATCACCTGATGTCTTGTATCCGGCTTTAATGTGTCAATCGTTTCTTTAAATTCAGCGTAAACTTCAGGCAAAAACACGGATCTTAAAGATTTGCTTGTTTCACGAATCTTCTCCACGATCTCTAATAGTTCGTTGCCTCCCTGATGGACTAATACTTCTCCAAGAATGTTACCAAGAAATCGCACGTCACGACGTAGCAGATTATTGGAGTTACTTTTGCTGGCGGTAACCGTAAGCTCAGTCATGTTACTCCTCCCGTCTTCTTTGTTTTAATTGCTATCTATTTATGACAACCTTCTTAAGACTTCATAACATCATACAATAAAACAGGATTAAAATCCTTATTTTTCTTTCAATAGAGTAAGTTTTTCATGTATTAATATTTAACATAAATGAATTTAAATTCACTCAATATTTTCGTCTGAGCAACAATTCATGAGTTTAGGCAACCACTTTCAAGGAATATTGTAATACATGAATAATTCATTATCCACATATTTATACACAACTATCATAATTATTACCATATTTGGATAATAGGAATTCTCTATTGTTATATTCTGATATAGAGTTCCTAACACTACCCTTAAATATTCAAAGTTAATACGCTCCATTGCCTGCTAAAACCGGATATATCAATTCATATGTATACAAAAAAATCCTTGAAATCCAAGGATTATAATTTATAAATATGGAGCGGGTGATGGGAATCGAACCCACGCTATCAGCTTGGAAGGCTGAAGTTCTACCATTGAACTACACCCGCGTACATAAGATATCGGGACGACACGATTTGAACATGCGACCCCCTGGACCCAAACCAGGTGCTCTACCAAGCTGAGCTACGTCCCGATAATATGATATAACAAATGGTGCGCCCTAAGAGATTCGAACTCCTGGCCTTTTGATTCGTAGTCAAACGCTCTATCCAGCTGAGCTAAGGGCGCAAATATAATAAAAATGGAGCGGACGACGGGAATCGAACCCGCGACCCTCGCCTTGGCAAGGCGATGCTCTACCGCTGAGCCACGTCCGCAAACATATGGTGCGCGTGGAGGGACTTGAACCCCCACGTCGTGAAACGCTAGATCCTAAGTCTAGTGCGTCTGCCAATTCCGCCACACGCGCACACTGATAAAGAAATGGTGAGTCATGAAGGATTCGAACCTTCGACACCCTGATTAAAAGTCAGGTGCTCTACCGACTGAGCTAATGACTCATAATGGCTGGGAATATAGGATTTGAACCTATGCATGACGGAGTCAAAGTCCGTTGCCTTACCGCTTGGCTAATTCCCATTAATGAATTACAACTATTATCTCTACAATTACGAAGTTTCAATAATAAAATGGTGGAGGCTGAGGGGATCGAACCCCCGACCCTCTGCTTGTAAGGCAGATGCTCTCCCAGCTGAGCTAAGCCTCCGTATGTGTAAGAGAATGTAAATGGTGACCCGTAGGGGAATCGAACCCCTGTTACCTCCGTGAAAGGGAGGTGTCTTAACCGCTTGACCAACGGGCCATACTAAAATGTGCAGAGAACTTATGGAGCTCTCAACCGGATTCGAACCGGTGACCTCATCCTTACCATGGATGCACTCTACCTACTGAGCTATGAGAGCAATGGCTCCCCGAACAGGACTCGAACCTGTGACAACTCGATTAACAGTCGAGTGCTCTACCAACTGAGCTATCAGGGAATATAAGTGCTTGTGTTACAAAGCGATCTGTAAAACATGAGTACAAAAAGCATGTCCACATGTATTTCAGAATAACTGCTTGGCGACGTCCTACTCTCCCAGGACCCTGCGGTCCAAGTACCATCGGCGCTGGAGGGCTTAACGGTCGTGTTCGGGATGGGTACGTGTGGAACCCCTCCGCTATCGCCACCAAACGTGATTTTTCGCATCGTACGCGTCTCGACATAGCTGGGGGAGAATAACATACCTAAGAAAAGACACGCCGGACAACCCGATT
>NZ_LVJH01000040.1 GCF_001637205.1 Paenibacillus glacialis | reverse complement strand
CTGACGTCCTTCCCCAAAGGTCATGACTTCGCTAAGGTCACAGATAAGCAGCTTGCTGAAGCCATCCGCCTTATTAACGATCGCCCGCGTAAATGTCTAGGCTGGAAGTCTGCTCACGAAGCTTTCATGGAAGCCCTGTCGCACTTGACTTGACAATCTGTCATTTTAAAAAAGAGGCCCTGTCATAAATCGACAGAGCCTCTTTTACTTTGAATCCATTACCTAGTCTTTAACCAAGGATAGAAATTCTGCACGACTAGCGGAATCTTCACGGAAAATTCCTCTTACAGCAGAAGTAACGGTCTTGCTTCCAGGTTTCTTAACCCCTCGAGAACACATGCATAAATGCTCGCCTTCTACGACAACCATTACGCCGTTCGGCTGCAATACCTCGTTAAGAATATCCGCAATTTGAGATGTAATACGTTCCTGCACCTGCAAGCGACGAGTTACTGCCTCAACCAATCGCGCAAACTTACTAAGTCCAGCAATTTTACCACTAGGAATATATCCGATATGAATTTTCCCAAAGAAAGGTGCCATGTGGTGTTCACATTGACTGTAATACACAATATCCTTCACAATGACAAGTTCCTCATGATTTTCATCAAAAGTCACACCTAGCACATCTCGAGGATCTACTTCATAACCCGCAAAGATTTCTTCGTACATGCGAGTGACACGTGCTGGTGTCTCAAGCAAACCTTCACGCTTAGTGTCCTCACCAATTAGGCCTAGAATTTGCTCAATGTGATATTCTATCTTTTCACGGTTGTTTCCTACTCCGGTGTTTACATAATCTTTAACTCCAGACACAGTACATCCTCCTCTCACGGCCATACTTCCCGGATAGAAAGATTATTTACCTTTTACGGCTTTGGCCTCTCTTCGGAACAGCTGGCTGATTTTTCATCATTTGCTGTGCTTTTTGCATCTGTTTACCATTCAGATTGTACCCCATCTGTTTAGCCATCTTTTGTAGCATTTCTGGATTATTCTGCATTTTCTCCATCTGTCTGCGCAAATAATATACGCCAATGAAAAATCCGCCAGCTAATCCTACAATTAACGTAATAATAGGAAGTGCAATATTCATTTCGGCCACCTCGATAATTTACAAGAATTTGTCTTACTCGCTTACATACGAACATATCATAGCATGTCCGTTAGAGGCTAGCAAATATAATTCTAGGCGAGTACTTTGTCGATAAAGACGGTCGTTTCTACAGCAAGATCTATTTCTTCAATCTCTAGATTATCCCCGTTACTATTCCGAATAATACGTATAACAGGTCGTCCTGGTAGTCCTTTGTGCTGACGTACGACAACCCCGTTCTCTTTAGTAGACAACCTCACTCCCGCACCATTCGGATAGATTGAGACCATTCTCGTAAATTGAATTAGCACTTCCCGGTCTAATTCTATCTCGGACATAGCCATCAATTCCTCGCAAGCCTCATGTGGAAGAAGTGCCCTATCTCCCTCCAAATGACTGATTAAATGATCATAGGTATTGGCCACAGCAACGATCTTGGCATATATATGAATTTCATCATTTGCCAAGCCCCGTGGTAGACCTAACCCATCCACTCTTTCATGATGCTGCAAAGCAACATGAGCAATAAGGAGATTGAATTCTCGTTTATTCTTGAGTTTCTCATATCCTCGCCATGTATGATGATTCCTCACACCAGGAGCAATTTCTTCATCTTTTAAAATATTGTTCTTGCCAATATCATGCAACAAGGCACCCATAGCCAACTCTTTGGCCTGAATATAATTCAGACCCATATTAATACCCATAACTGTAGATAGTAGACAGACATTCATGGCATGAATGTACTGTGCATTGTCGACCGTACGAATATCCGTTAATTGAACAAGTAATTCTTTGTTACCCAAGACATCAGATAACAAGGTATCCACAGTTGTACCAATCAATTGCGCATTCCATTCTTTACCTGACCGCACTGCTTCAAATGTGTCACTGATCCCATGAATGAGACTCTGTTTCGTTGCTTCGGTCAGCATTTCAGCAGTCTCTACATCATCAAATAAAGCGTCCTGAATGTATAGCATCGTAACGCCAATTCGATTGAGCGTATTGACCATATATACGGTTAGTTGAATTCCAGCTCCCAACAGCACCGTTCCATTGCCTGAATATACGGACTTACCGAGAAACTGCCCTGCTTCTACATCTGCAATATTTACATATCTCATAAATGTTCCCCCACATGGCCTAATTACTTATTATCCTGAATACTTCATCTTTCGGGTAACGACCCCTCTAAGGACAACAATTGACTTCTGATTTCGTGACCATAAACGTAGCCCGCAAGCGAACTGTCTGCACCTATAATACGGTGACACGGTACGATAATCGGAATCGGATTTTTATTCGTTGCTACTCCAACGGATTTTACCGCTTTCGGGCGCTCAATAGCCTCCGCTAATTGTCCATGAGAACAAGTCTCCCCATAAAGAATATCGGCAAGTGTGGTCCATACTTGTAGTTGGAATAAAGTGCCTCTCATATCAATCGGAAGATCGAATTGTTTCCGCTCACCCGCAAAGTATTGCTCTAACTGAATTTTAGCTTCTGTTAGACGTTCTCCGTCATGTATAAATACAGCATCTTGGGTCCAGTTTCGTGACCATTGTTGTATTATAGCTTCCTTCGTAGTAAAAGAATCCATTTCGACTAAACAGATTCCCTTCGATGATGTACAAAGCGTTAATATTCCAATAGGCGTTGTTAATTCATCGTAATAAATAATCTCTTGAGAATGCTTTTCTTCAACATTAGTCGACGGTTCTATCTTTTCTTTCGCTTTCATTAGCATTTCCTGAACCAATTTATCCTCTTCTACAGCCAATCCTTTATTCAAGCTATTCAAAGCTTCCTCACCTCCAATACGTCCTAGTGCCCATGCAGCAGTACCCCTCATTTCATAACGCGGGTCCTTTAATAGCACTTCTTCGAGTCTTGGTACGGCAGAGCGATCTTTAAAATTACCCAATGCAATAATCGCATTGCGCTGCATAGGCTTCTTCCCTCTCCAAGCCGCCGCGCTCTCCCCAAATTTCTCCTTGAATTCTCGGTTACTAAGATCAAGAATAGGTAGCAACAGTGGCTTAGCAATCTCATAGTCAGGGAGTAACTCCTTGTGATGATCCCAACTTTTTCCACGATTCTTAGGGCAAACAATCTGGCATGTGTCGCAGCCATAAAGACGATTCCCGATCTTAAGCATCTGTTCTTCTTCTAATAGCCCTTTGGTTTGTGTCAAGAATGATACACAGCGCTGTGCATTGAGCTGTCCCGGACCCACAAGAGCTCCTGTAGGACAAGCATCAATACATTTGGTACATTCACCGCAATCTTCAGTTACAGGCGTGTCCGGTGGAAAGGGAATGTTCGTTACCATATCCCCTAGATAGATCCAAGAACCCCACTTCGGTGAAATAATCATACAATTCTTAGCACTGAATCCTATACCCGCCCGTTCAGCCACAGCTCTGTCGACCAGCGCTCCGGTATCCACCATACTTTCTATCACCGCTTCGGGAACACGCTCCCGAATGAAATCCTCAAGCTTCTGCATAGCTTCTCGTAACACATAATGATAATCTCTTCCCCATGCAGAGCGGGCTAATATTCCTCTGTAAGCTCCTGGTTCCGATTTCGGTGGGTTTACCATTTTGGATGGATAAGCCACTGCAATCGCAATCAAGGATGCGGGTTGTGATGACGGTAACGCGGGTGTCACCCTTTTATCTAGATCAGGTTCTTCGAAGCCTGACTCATAACCATTATCACGGTGATTCTGTAAAATCGACTTCAACGAAACAAAAGGATCTGCAGTAGCAAAACCAATCTCATCAATACCTAAACTAGGTGCAGCTAATTGGATGTCTCTTTTCAGTTGCTCCCATACAGATGGCGAGGGAGCATACGGTGACTTCACATGTTCTAACGTCATCTCCACATCGTCTCCTTATGTTGTACTACAGACTAAAGTCCTCTAATTTTATTAATTGGCCAAAATATAAATTCTGCCCTACCGACAATCAAATCTGATGTTACCGTACCAAAATAACGACTGTCCTTGCTCTCCCCTAGATGACGGTTATCACCCATGACAAAATATTGATCCTCAGCAAGCTTAATACCAGCGAAATCCTCATCTTGAATATCCACATCGATATAATCTTCCTGCTGTAATTGACCATTTAGATATAACTTGTGTTCTTTGACTTCAACCACATCTCCGGGAACACCAATCACACGTTTAACAAGAAAGTCCTTTTTACTATCATCTTGACTCGGATCCCGCAATACTACCACTTCACCTTTTTTAGGTGCAGAGAAATCATAGATTATTTTGTTGACGAATAGCCGTTCTCGTTCTACTAACGTTGGCTGCATCGATTGTCCTTTAACCATAGACAAATTAAATACAAATAGATTAAGTAACATCATGACAACAAAGACGACAACAATTGTTTTAATCCAATCCCACAGTTCCGCTTTCCATCCAGGCTTAAGTCCTTCTTGATTCATAATACACCTCTTTTTTTACTCATTTGCTCAAACTATCCTACTAAATAGAAAAGCATATCTTCTCCGTTTTTGCAACGGCTGCAAGATATGCTCGATATTTGTAAAAATTAGGTGTGTCGTCTATTTATATGCATATATTATACTAAATCTACCCGTGAGCAACAATACTAAGTTTCTGGAAAGCCTCCATAATTTTGTTAGCACCGTAACCCATCGCCTCAAATAAAGGCATTGCTGCAAGGTTTTGTTCATCCCCAGCAATCAAAATACGACTTACTTTACGTTGTTGAAACCGTTGTTCCATCGCTGTAACAAGGGCTTTTCCAATCCCTTTACGCCGATAGTCTGGGTGAATAGCAATTCTAAAGTAGCAACCATGGTTGTTCTCAATCGTACCGATCAAGGCTCCCACAATTTCTCCATCTTCTTCTGCTACCATGATCAGGTCAGAATCCCACGAAAGTTGCCTAGAGAACGGTTGAATCGTATTCTCGAAACACTCTTCCGACAATGCAACCTGAAGAAGTTCAGTTACTGGATTACAGTCACTTAACTGAAAGGAACGAACATGCATAAATTAAATCTCCCTTTTCGTTAGCTTTATCCGGCTTGTACAAAAGTTAACTTAAATAGCCAACTTTACAAACATCCCGAATATAATAATTACGACAAATAACCTGAAAATCCTTCTTGCTAGTCCATTAAACCACAATTTTCTCGAGAAAACACCTGTTTTCTTATGAAAGCGCTTTATATCTAGCTTTATTGCTATATATTAGAAGAGGAACTATCTAATTGTCATATTTCTCTTAACAAGAGGTTATCATAACTAGTGTTTTGTAAACGAATATTTTTACAAACCGACTTTACAAACATAAATGTTGATTTAATATGTTAAATACGGTTTAATAATATTGTAGCCACTAAATTAGGGGTACTTTTTATTCACTACATATGTTGATAAAGGATGCTTTCTCAGACCCTTTATTCATTCATAAATTATTTACTAATACAATCCTCAGGAGGTAATTTATTATGGCATTTCAACTACCAGCACTACCTTATTCAAACGATGCACTTGAACCACACATCGATGCGTTAACAATGGAAATTCACCACGATCGTCACCATAACACTTATGTAACAAACTTAAATGCAGCACTTGAGAAAGCACCTGAGCTACAAAACAAGAGCATTGAAGAATTACTTACAGGTCTAGGAAGCGTACCTGAAGAAATTCGTACCGCTGTTCGCAATAACGGTGGTGGACATGCAAACCATAGCCTTTTCTGGGAAATCATTGGTCCTAACGGTGGAGGAAACCCTACTGGCGAATTAGCACAAGCTATTGATAGTGAGCTTGGTGGTCTTGATAAATTCAAAGAAGAGTTCGCTAAAGCAGCTACTACTCGCTTCGGAAGCGGATGGGCATGGTTAGTTGTTGGGAAAGACGGTAAGCTTGCTGTAACAAGCACTCCTAACCAAGACAACCCACTTAGCGAAGGCTTGACTCCTATTCTAGGACTTGACGTATGGGAGCATGCTTACTACTTGAAATTCCAAAACAAACGTCCTGATTATATTTCTGCTTTCTGGAATGTCGTTAACTGGGATGCAGTTGCTGCACGTTACGTAGCTGCCAAGTAGAAACGGCTATGCCGTCTTTTTTCAAAGTCGGCACCCGTTTCAGCGGAAATATAAGAAATAGAGTATCAAGTGAAACTTATACTTTATTATATTTCAAATAATTAATGCATAAAAATGATCCGCCCTCTTAATAAGGCGGATCATTTTTTATGCGTATAAATAAAGAGCCTATTTCCTTATTTCATTCTCATCTCTTCAAAATGAGCATTAATCATTTTCAGAAATGCATTAGGGAAGGCGTACGTTGCCATGTCTTCTTCACTAATCCATCGATATTCAGTGAGCATATCCCCAATATCCGTCACATCCATCGTAACGGATTCAACATTCTCTGCTACAAGCATCTGATCCTCCTTGCAACGATATACCTGAAGGTTCCAACGAATATGACTGAAGATATGTTCAATATCCATGAAATGCTCCAAAGGTATTGCTGGAATACCTTCGGCAACCATTTCCGCACCTAGTAGGTCTTGTGCTCGCTGATCGGCCATTCTTCCTCCGCGACTAACCGGAGATATCATATGCGGAAGTTCCCACATCCGAGCAAGTAAGCCACTGTCTGGACGTTGCCTTATCAGTATCTTCCCAGCATGATTCCCTCGTCCTTCAATCAATGCAACAAATCTTTGTTCTGGACGTGGTGGTTTACTCTTCGACTTGATGGGAAGTTGACTCTCCTTCCCTTCTATCCTTGCCTCACAATGCTCCATGACGGGACATGTTAAGCAACAAGGAGACTTAGGAGTACATACTAGAGCTCCAAGCTCCATAAGGGCCTGATTAAAGTGCGAAGCCTGTCCTTGCGGGATTAACTCCACCACTAATCTTTCCATCAATGCGCGTGTACTTCCTTTCATGATATCCTCTTCGATTAAAAAGAATCTGGATAATACCCTCATCACATTGCCATCTACAGCTGGCTCAGGTTGATTAAATGCAATACTGAGAATGGCTCCTGCTGTATACGGACCGACACCCTTAAGCGCAAACACACTTTCTTTGTCACTTGGTACCTGACCTCCGTGTAAGTCTTGTACTTGTTGGGCAGCATATTGTAGATTGCGTGCACGAGAATAATATCCAAGTCCCTCCCAACTTTTCAACACGTCTTGCTCAGGAGCATTCGCCAAATCTGCAACCGTAGGAAATCTCTCTATAAATCGATTGAAATATGGAATAACCGTATCTACACGTGTTTGCTGAAGCATGATTTCAGATATCCAAATATAATAAGGGTTACGATGGCGACGCCAAGGTAAATCCCGTCGGTTCTCAAGATACCATCTCAGTAGATTCTCACTGAAATAGTGTTGTTGTTCAACATTAAACATGTGCTTCTCCTTATCTATCTTGTATTCCATGGGCAGAAGCTAAAGCTTAATTCGCTCTCTCAATAACCGCAAACGCAGAAGCAAGCTCTCTCTGATGCGTAATACTCAAATGAATAGCATACTCCATGGATTGTCCCGGAAGGTTTAACTTCTCCCATGCTTGTTCGCTTAATTCTACCTTTGGTTTCCCCAACTCATCCGGAAGTATTTCTATATCGCCAAAACCAATTATAGCACCGATTCCACAACCGAATGCTTTAACTATGGCCTCCTTAGCAGCAAATCTTCCTGCTGTAAATTCCGTAGTCTTCCGTCCTCGACTTAGAGCTAATTTATACTCTTTAGATGTCAGTATTCGTTGCATGAATGGCTGAGCATTTCTTCCACTGAGCAACTGCTCAACTCGAATGATCTCAAGTATATCGTGACCGATTCCATAAATCATGGTACTCACACCCCTTCCGTCAAAAGCTACAATCCTTATTGTATCAGGCGATTGAATATGTTGCGACCTTCCAAGGGATAACTCTTATTACCATGTGTATTAACCGCCACCGCTCGTTACATGAAATGAAATAATAAATAGAGTGCCACATCTGTTCCCAGTTGTGCACTCTATTTGCTGCAATATCTATCTTAATTCAACTCACGATTACAAACGTTTATATCCCTGGTATTGAATCACGCTTATGAGCCGTTCTTGTGTAGAAACCTTCCAGACGTTCCCTCGAAACAGCATTAATTTCTTTACCCTCTAGATAGTCGCTATTCTCGTCATACGTAAGGCCCAGTTCCTCTTCATCTGTCTGGCCTTCCCATAGTCCTGCTGTAGGAGCCTTATCTAGAATAGGCTGTGGAACACCTATATATGCTGCGAGCTGACGCACTTGACGTTTGTTGAGAGAACTAAGTGGTGTAATATCTACCGCGCCATCTCCCCATTTGGTATAAAATCCAGTAATGGCTTCAGAGGCGTGATCGGTTCCTACTACAATCAGATTCAACTCAAAAGATAATGCATACTGCATAACCATGCGTGTTCTTGCTTTAACATTCCCTTTACCTTTATGACTGATATGACGATGGATACCCATAGCTTTGAGACCCTGTTCTACTTCCAATGCTACTTCGGTGACTGCATCTTCAATATTGGTCTCCACCGTATGTTTAAGATCGAATGCCTTTGCTGTCGCATAACTGTGATCAATATCTTCCTGTGTTCCATAAGGTTGAAATACGCCCAGCGTCATGTAGTCTTGACCTGTTTCTTTCGTTAATTCATCTGTAGCTAATTTACACAAACCAGCAGCAACTGCACTATCAATTCCTCCACTAATCGCAATTAGAAGTCCTGTAGCTCCTGCATTCTTCACATAATTCTTAAGGAAAGCTACTCTCTCCTTCACTTCCGATTCCACATTGATAACAGGTTTAACCCCTAATTCCGCAATGATCTGTTCTTGTAAACTCATTCCTAAATGCACCTCATTTCTAAGTAATATGTAATTCGTGATCTTGTTAATATTCCATAAAGTTCGTACACAAAACCCCGGAGCTGTCGGAATGCCGCAACTTCGGGGTTTATTGTGCAGCGAACGCTTAAGTATTACTTACAAAAACGGTCAAAAGCTTCCGTTAGTTCTGCAGCAATCTCTTGCGCTGATCTGTCTTCAATCGAATGACGTTCGATGAAATGAACGAGTTCTCCATCTTTCATCAATGCAATAGAAGGTGACGAAGGCGCATAAGGAGCAAAATACTCTCTTGCCTTAGCTGTCGCTTCTTTATCCTGCCCCGCAAACACAGTAAATAACTGCTCAGGTACAACATCATGATTCAGAGCCATACCTACACCCGGACGACACTGCCCAGCAGCACAACCACATACTGAATTAATAACGATCAAAGCTGTGCCTTTAGCATTCGCTACTTGTGCCTCAACTTCTTCAGGGGTTGTAAGTTCCTGAATTCCCAAACTTGTTAATTCATCCCGCATCGGTTGAATCATATCCCTCATATATCGATCAAAAGACATAGACATTCTCAATCACTCCTCCAGATAAACATTAATAACATGATTATACCTATTCTGAATGTTTGAAAGCAAGCAATTGAGCAAGACTAACAGCTTTTTTTGCCTTGATAACGATTGCTAATAGTCATTACTTGCTATAAATTATTGGACTAATGTTAGTACGAGGGAATTTCACTACAAAAGTTGTACCAACGCCCTCGACGGAGTTAACTGTAATTTTACCTTTGTGATGTTCAACAATACTAAGACATAATACCAATCCAAGCCCTGTTCCTTGATCCTTAGTTGTGAAGAAGGGAACGAATAATTCATCTAGCTTACTCTTCGGAATACCCGCTCCTGTATCTGATATCATCAGCTCCACACTATTGTCATCCGCTTTGGTTTGTATTGTGAGCTGTCCTTTGACATTCATAGATTCCATTGCGTTACGCGCTAAATTTAGAATTAATTGTTTAATCTCTTTCGAGTTCAGACGAAGTTCAGGAACATTCTCATCAAGTTCTAACTCAATACTCTGACCACGCAAATTTGCATCCGCCCATAAAAGAGGACTCAGATCATAAATAATTTTATGCAGGTGACATTCTGTTTTCTCTGTTACTCGATTCTGTGCAAGGGACAAAAAGTCATTAATAATACCGTTCGCACGATCCAATTCTTCCATGACAATCCGATAATAATGATCTAATGTGCTTGGGCTCTTCTCATGCATGAGCTGCAAAAAACCACGAACAACTGCCATAGGATTACGAATTTCATGTGTAATACTAGCTGCCATCTGTCCTACTAAGCTCAACCTTTCCATATTTCCCAGTTCACTACGAAGTCTCTCGATTTCTGTAATGTCTTGAATGACCAGTACAGCACCAAGTATTTCACCCGTATAAGAGTTCTTAAGTGGAGAAGTATTCGTATAGTACATTCTAGACTCATTTTGTGTCAGATCATGATCCATAATCATTCCTTGAAGTGCTTGAGCAATCCTAAATTCAATATGCTCCTTTTCCATCATGTCATCAGTAAACAACGTAACAGGTTGCCCAAGAACATCTGGTTTGGTCAGGTGAGGGTTCTTTATTCTAAACAGATTCATCATCATTTCATTAATGTTTGTTACTCTGCCATTCCGATCTAAAGAAACCATACAAAGGGGTACCACATCCATGACCTGCTGTAATTTCTCCTCTTCACGCAAATATTTCTCTGACATTCCCATAATCTGTTCCTTAAGCAGCAGCCTCTCTAAGGAGAATTCAATCAAATATATTACCATGGCTCCCCAAAGGAGACTAATAACTAAGTAAAAGGTAATCATAAGTGTAGCGCTCATGTTAAATAAACCTAGATTGTCCAAATGAAAAAGAGGGGAAAAATCCAACAACATCACCGGAAATAAACTTATAACGATCTGAAAAATCTTTCCTTTTAAAGAAGCTTTTAAGAAGAAAGAAGAAGTCCAGAACAACACAGGATACATTAATAACCCCGTATGAACAACTAAACCATACAATGAATAATTCTCTGTAAATATGAAATAACAAATAATATATACAATAGCCAGTGGCACTCCTGATTTATAGCCACCATACAAGATCGCAACAAAAAGCGGCACAATACCCATATTAAGAGGTATAGCTCCCCCGTACAGTTCAGATGAAAACATAGAACATAACATCAGACTGACGGCACTTGATATAACAATAACCATGGTAAAACCAGTAGCATCTAAATTTCTAGACTTCCCCTTGCAGTGTATGTATTTATCAAGAATGAGAGGGAAAAGAACTGCAAATGAGCCAGATATCAATACCTGTAATAAGATATTCTTAAGGATATTATAAATACCCGCCCCTCCTCTCCTACCTAAGTACCATATAAAGAAACATAATTCTATTAAATAACAGTCGCCAAATTATTACAATATATTCTAATTATATCTCTTACTAGAGTTGTTGTAACCTATATCTATTTGTTATGATCTTATAGAATAGAATGATTAACTGACATAAGGGTTAACTGCTAAAAAGGAGATTAATAAATGAAATACGATGTTATCGTTGTAGGCGGAGGTCCGTCAGGACTCATGGCATGTGTAGCCGCTGGAAGTAAAGGCGCTTCCGTTCTACTGCTTGATAAAGGTAATAAATTGGGGCGTAAACTAGGGATATCTGGAGGCGGACGTTGCAACGTAACGAATGCCAAAGAGACAGAAGATTTGATCGCCCATATTCCTGGGAATGGCCGCTTTCTCTATAGTGCATTTGGACACTTTAATAACCGTGATATTATGGCTTTCTTCGAAGGCCTAGGCATTGCTTTGAAAGAAGAAGATCATGGAAGAATGTTCCCTGTAACGGATAAAGCTTCTAGCGTAGTCAATACATTGCTAAGCAAAGTACAAGAGTTAGGAGTTAAGATCATTACCCATAGTCCGATCGCTGAAGTTCTCTACGAGAATGGGCAGACCGTTGGCGTAAGGCTTATCTCAGGGGAGACAATTAAGTCTTCTAGCGTAATCGTTGCTACGGGAGGTAAATCTGTACCGCAGACTGGATCTACAGGAGACGGATATGCTTGGGCAGAAGCCGCTGGGCATACCATTACAGAATTATATCCTACCGAGGTCCCTATTGTTTCCCAAGAAAAGTGGATCCAAAATCGCGAATTACAGGGACTCTCACTTCGAGATGTAGAACTGTCCGTATGGAACCCCAAAGGGAAAAATGTCATTCATCATCGAGGTGATTTTATCTTCACTCATTTCGGGATATCCGGTCCAATTGCACTTCGTTGTAGCCAATTCATCCGCCAAGTTAAGATGAAATTTAGCGTCCAGAAAGTCGAGATGTCGGTTGATCTCTTTCCAGACTACTCACCAACAGAACTAGATGCTTTACTTAAGGAACGTCTAGAGGCTGAGCCTAAGAAGGCCATCAAGAACGTATTGAAGGGCACTCTGCCTGAGCGGATGATTCCTCTCCTCTTGTCTGTTGCTAACCTAGATGGAGATACCACTTACGCTCATTTGCAAAAAACGCAATGGCAAGCTTTCTTAAGTGTATTAAAAAAATTCAGTTTCCATGCAACAGGAACGAAATCACTCGACGAAGCTTTTGTTACAGGTGGCGGTGTCCATCTGAAAGAAATAAATCCCTCAACCATGGAATCGAAATTAATGCCAGGATTATTCTTTTGCGGAGAGATTCTAGATATTCATGGCTACACAGGGGGATACAACATCACTGCAGCATTCTCCACAGGTTATACCGCAGGTATGCACGCAGCAGAAAACTATTCGTGAGGGAACAACTAAGAAACACCCACTCGAGTAGTGACTCCAGAGCTGAATTGTTCTAAAAGCGTTAGTGATTATCCTACACAACTAATGATCGTGCTAAAGGGACATACAACAGCGGTAGTATAAAGGCAGAGTGCCTTTTACTACCACTGTTCATTTATGGTTGGATAAGGTCAGGAATACCAATATGTAGCTAGTCAGACTATACAAAGTGATTACTAGAGACGGATTACAAAAAGTTGCCCTTTCCGTATCGAAGCTATGCTCTGTATATGACTCTGCTTTCTGCTAGCATTGATTACGATGCAGAAGTAAAGGGGTTTCAAATAAATGGAGTTTCATGAAGATGGTATCTCTTGTAAACCTTCAGTTTGGGACGGATCAATGTCTCTCTTTTCTATCCAAATTCTGACGAACATCACGGCTACCCCCATCAATAACATCAATGAACCTGACACAATGAATGCCAAATTTGGACCATACGTGCTCACTAATACTCCGCCTAAGACCGGTCCCAATATCACTGCAGCGCTAGTCAAGCTATTCACCGTTCCAAATACCCGGCCTGTTAAGCTGGATGGCGTACGTAATTGCACCATTGTCTGAAAAGGAATGAATGCCATCCCACCACCAAATCCCGCAATAAGAAAAGCAATAAACAAAAAGTAACTTGCTGCCTCACCCTGCTGTGCTATCAGAGGTGCCACAGCAAACACCAACCCCATCATTGCTGCACCTATTCCCATCTTACTGAGTGGCTTCACACGAAATTTACCTACGATTAGTGCAGATACAAGCGTACCTAATCCACTTGCCCCAATACACCATCCTAGGAGATCCTCTGATACTCCAGGAATGTTTCTAAATAAGGTCACGGTCTGCGAATCTGCAATTTGTAGAACCACCAACACCATAATGAGTACGATAAGTCCTGCACATACGAGTGGCATGGCCATAATTTGTGTCATTCCAGCGCTTAGTTCTTTCCAAAATGATGAGTTATTCTCATTCTTAAGCAACGAATCTTGATCCACTTTGGCCGTTGTCTTGCTAGACACCCCCGGAATTCCTAATAAAATAACGGCGGATAAGAGAAATGAGCCTCCATCGATTAGAAAACAAGCCTGAATACCAAATGCAGCGACTAAGAGCCCGCCTAACGCAGGGCCAACGATTTTAGTGATTTGCTCAATTCCTGAGCTTAAGGCCACTGCTGAATCCATATGTTCAGAGGGTACAATTTCTTTGATTTTTCCACTTTTAGCTGGCGAAAATAATGAATCAATAAACCCCTTAATTATAATAATTGTATATACCTGCCATAAACTCCCCGCAAAAATCAACGCCATCACAAAAACCGCACGTAGGATATCCGATACAATCATCAGATGTTTACGGTTCATTTTATCACTGATATATCCTGAAATAGGTCCCCCAATCATCATAGGAATTGCCATACAGATTGAAAGAATCATAATCTCCCAAGGTGTAGCTTGCCATTTGAACCCTACCAAAGTAATTAGGGCAAGGATATGAAGCCAATCCCCTAGATTAGAAATAAGCTGTGCTGTGATGAGAACTACAAACGGGCGGTTCTGTAATAACGGCATTCTGGTCGTCAATTTCGCTTGATTCATTCCTTCCACTCCTCTTTCGTTCATTCAATAACTAAAGGATACAAAATGAAGGTCTACCATCCATCGGTCTCGAGAATGAATTCGTTCTTATCCTCAAGAATGATTCTGTGTGGAACCTTTGGAAAGATAAAGGTTTTATTTTTAAATATTAAAAGTCTTGTGATTGTGACAAATCACATGTTCATAATGTTGTTACTTCGCTTAAAATAAGTACATAATCATCCAATTAAGCCATTTATGAATATAAAGGCGGTGAGAAGCTTGATTCAAATCCAAGAAGTTGATACTCAAATCTCTTTACACTTATATCGTGTTTTTGCCAAATCGTTCAAAAGCGTGAATGAACATGCCGTAACCGGCAGTAAAATCGAGGGCTTCAATCCTACGGCATTTGCTGTTATGGAGGTTCTGTACTACAAGGGAGCTCAACCTATCCAGCAGATTGGTGCCAAGCTGTTACTACAGAGTGGAAATGTCACATATGTTATAGATAAATTAGAAGAACGCGGATTCCTTCGTCGCAGACCTTGCCCTACCGATCGACGTGTTATATTCGCCGAACTTACTTCTGAAGGCGAACAACTTATGAACGACCTGTATCCCAAATTCTCAGAACGAATTCACAGAGCACTAAGCGGATTAAATGCGGAGGAGAAATGTCAAATGATTTCTCTTCTCAAAAAAATGGGTATTCAAGCAGAACGTCTTTCTCCATCCTTGAGGAAGTAAGTCGTTAACAATATAAGAAGGTATAACGTAAAACTTATCCTTTTTAATTTTGGACAAAAAAACCTCCAACGCCACTTAAAAGTGATGTTGGAGGCTTTTTTGTTAGTACCGGAATGTTCATTCAGTTAATCCTAATTCTTGGTAACCATTGCCTCATCGTCAGAAGAAGGTGCCTTATTTCTAAATCTAGTCACCACCAGCATACTGATGATGGCAATGACAGCCATAATGATAAAGAGCGAATGCAGGCTTCCTTCTAGCACAGACCTCATACTTAGCCACAGAGACTCAGGAATATTCTGGCTTGCTTCTGGTGACAGCAGATTATTTATGTCGTCTTGAGATACATTCTCTGCACCCGGTGTAACCTTTAACAAGGTAGCTATCTTAATATTTATCCATGAACCGAAGGCCGCTACACCAATCGTCTGACCCAATGAACGAATAAATGAGTTGAGTGCCGTAGAGGAACCACGCAGATCATATCCGACCGAGGACTGAGCAATGATAGTGAATACGGTCGAGGCGTATCCAAAGCCGATTCCATAAATAAATGTGATAAGCAATAAGATAATATTCGATGTCTCTCCTGTCATCATCGCCATTCCAAAGGCGCTGATCACAATAGCTCCGACCCCGATTAACGTTGTCTTACGTGAACCGGCAGTGAGTAACATCTTTCCACCTGCAATAGAACCCAATACCCATCCTATCGACATTGGGGCCAAAGCGAGACCCGAGAAGGTCGCATTCTTACCCAAAACACCCTGAATCCATAATGGCATATATGTAGTAATCCCAATTAAGAGCGCACTAATAAGTAGATTCGCTATAGAGGATACAGCAATGTTACGAATTCGAAAAAGCTGAAGCGGAAGCATAGGCTCTTCGACTTTTCTCTCCACAATAAAAAACAGCACTAGGAATAGAACGGCTATGACCATACATCCAATGAGTAGGGGCGAATTCCATGCGAAATATTGCCCACCCGTAGCCATCGTGAACAAGAGTGCCGTCACTCCAATGGTAAATGTGACCGCTCCTGCTATATCTACTTTAGCTTTCCTTGTCACCGTATGTTTAGGTAGATATCGTACAATAAGCACAATGGACAACAATCCAAAGGGTACATTAAATCCAAATATCCAGCGCCAGCTCCAATAATCAACAAAATAACCTCCAAGTAAAGGTCCAATTAAGGACGAGATGCCCCAAATCGAGCTAATTATGGCTTGGACTTTGGCACGTTGTTCTAATGGATAGATATCTCCAATAATCGTAAAAGCTACGGGAATGATAGCTCCTGCACCAATCCCTTGAATCGCGCGAAATATGATAAGCTGCTCCATGGTCTGGGATAATCCACAGAGTAATGATCCCACGATAAATATGATAGATCCCACGATAAACACCGGTTTGCGACCATAAATATCACTGATTTTACCAAAAATCGGTGTGGTTACAGCCATCGTCAAAAGGTACGCTGTAAATATCCAGCTCATAAGCTGCATGCCCCCGAAATGACTTACAATGGCTGGTCCAGCTGGTCCAGTAACGGTTCCCTCAATCGCTGACATGAATGTTGAGAGCAAAAGACCGACCAAAATAAAATTACGTTTAATATCTACTGATGAGTTCACAGATATAATTCCTTTCTAAGGTTCGATCTAGCGATTCGCTTCTTGTATTCTACAGCAAATCTAACATGAATGCATGCCTCTATTTGTTAATTATTTGCATGGGAATAATTAGAAAGGAATGTATAGCAACTATTTCTTAGCCGTGCTGTTTTGTTGTAATTCCCCGTAATTGATGAAGCTGAAGGACTACGGATGTGTCTCTTGCCACTAAGTTAGGATCATGCGTAATCATCAGTAACGCAGTTCCTTGTTGGACCTTATCACGGCAAAGTGCAAGAATCCGTTCTGCACCAGCATAGTCAATACCAGAAGTCGGTTCGTCTAGAATAACTAACCTTTTTGGGATTACGAATTGGCATATGACACTTAAGATTCGTTTCTCCCCCTGACTCAACATATAAGGTGAATCATAGCGTCTTTCAAAAAGACCCGCAGCTAGTAACATTTGTTCTGCTAATTCCACTTCCTGTGAGGTCAGAGTGATACGCTTGTGACTCTTGGATTTAAAACCATATGTCACTTCATCCCAGACGGAGTGTGTAACGAATTGATGTTCAGGCTGCTGGAATACGTATCCGATCTCCTCAGCTAAATTTGCAACTGACCTGCCTGCAATATCTTTGCCGTCCCAGAAAACACTGTTACGGGGAACCGGGATCAGTCCCATTAGTAACTTACTAAGTGTGGACTTACCCGAACCATTCTCCCCAACAATCATGCCCCAATCTCCAGCCTGCAATGTGAAACTAACGTCTCGTAGAACTTGATGGCCCCCTGGGTATGTATAACTCAGTTTATGAAGTTGCAATAGCGCGGTCTTGCTTGTGGAGATAACATTTCTAACTGGGGACTCAGCGTCTGCGACGCACTGCGTGAAGCCAGCCTCGCCGGGTGATGCGATAGTGCCACCTGACACAGGTGATTCGATAGTAGTACCACCCGTGCCGGGTGATGCGGCATCTGCGACGCGCTGCGCGGTAGTGCCTGCGGTCCACTCCGTGGTTGGCAGCAGCCCAAGCTGTACCAGCTGCGCAGCATGCTTGCGCAGCAGTTCCTGCGGCGGGCCGTCGAGGACGACGGCCCCGCCCTGCAAGACGATGACGCGCTCTGCTGCGCGCGCGACATCGTCGAAACGGCCGGACGTGTTAAGCACCGTCCGGCCCTGTTCGTGCAAGCTTCCGCATACTTGCACGAACCGCACTTGCGCCGCGCTATCGAGGCTCGCGGTGCAGTCGTCGAAGACGAACAGCCGCGGCTCAAGCGCAAGCACCGCGGCTGTGGCGGCCCGTTGGCGTTGGCCGCCGGAGAGCTCTCGCACCCGCGAATAGCGGTGCGAGGTAAGGCCCACCGCCGCTAGCGAAGCGCTTATGCGGTGGGCTATATCTGCGGGGGGAACCCGCAGATTCTCAGGACCGAAGGCAACGTCGGCTTCCACGTTGCCCTGCACGAGCTGAGCGTCGGCGTCTTGGAAGACGACGCCGACGCGTTCAGCGATGTCTGCAATAGAGGCATTCCGGGGATCTATTCCTTCTATTGAGATGCTCCCTTCTCGACGACCTCCACCACTACGGGGTAAATAGCCGTTAAGCAATTGGCACAACGTCGACTTACCACTAGCTCCAGGTCCAATGATAGCTATCCATTGTCCTTCAGGAATCGATAGCGTCATGTCCTTTATTGTCGGCTTGGAATCGCCCTCATAAGTATAGGTTAATTCATCAAGATTAATGGCTTCCGGTGACATACGATGATTCCTCTTTCCGAATTTTGTAGCGACGTAGTATGCCTGTTCGTTCTAAGCTATCCCCTAGTAACTTCGTCATAAGACCACATAACAGCATACCGCTTAACACCCGCACTACGAATGCAATACTCAGTATCTGCCAGCCCCATGCTGTATATCCGAACATATAAGCAGCAAAGAAGAACCAGAGTGGCACCATCGCCCCGCCTACTAGCATAAGAGCACCTATTCCCCATCTTTTATATCGAAGTATTGCAAACATCAATTCTGCTACAACCATATAACACACAGCAGCTACGATGACTGAAGCAATCCCATAACTCGTCCCCACGAAACATTGAATCGTTCCGCCGATACCATATGTAATCATAGCTGTACCCGGTTTACGAATAATATAATAGGCCAAGAGCCCATAAATCATATATAACCCTACGATCGTCGCGGTTGCAATTGGCCCACCTGCACTATTCAATATTTTGTTGATAAACGATAAATAAAAGGTCATGACCGCATTAGCCGTGGCTAGCATCGCCATTAACACAATTTCCAATGTCGTAAAGGGTTCTCGTTTCCATTTCAAAAAAGATAACATGCTCAAATCCTAATCAGCTCCTTAAGTGTGTAAAAAAGAGGAGTATGATTACCTCTCACGTTAATTTTACACGATCAGAACCTACCGTCAACCTCATAATTTCATAACGGTTAACGTTCTAGATAAACCACCCTAATGAAATTGTAATCAGAACCCCTATAATCGCTAGTATCCGGCCTTTTTCCCATGACATGATCGGTCTTAGGTAAGTCCGATCAGGATATGCCCCGAATCCCTTCGATTCCATCGCAGCGGCTGTCTGTTGCACGCGTCGAACCGCATTATACACAACAGCAGTCGTAAACGTTGTCCACCATGTGAAGCGCTCACCCCAACCTCTTCCTTGTCTTCTTCCTCTGATATGATGTGCAGCCGAGATATTACGGCCTTCTTCTTGCAGTAGTGGGAGAAAAGTGAGTGCCATTGAAATGCCAAAAGCAAATCGATAAGGAATGCGTAAAACTTGCGTTAACGAAGCCACTAAGTCTTGCGGGTCTGTTGTCTTAATATACACATATGAAGTCAGAAATAGCGTAAACATCCGTAGGCTCACCGAACCTGCCATATCCATACCCTCCATAGTAATAGACATCACCCCTACCTCTATCAACGGCGTTCTTCCCGGTGCAGTAAACAAAGTAATTATAAATAAAGGCAATACAAAGACTATTAAGAAAGAAAGGGCCTTCCACTGTCCTATCCACGTTATCCCACCTGCGAATCGAGCAATCACTATGCTAACTAACAACAGACATGCCTGCTCGGTTGACGTCTGAAACCTCGTGGCAAGTAACGCGATGCAAAGAATCAGCACTAACTTACTTAGTGGATCAATCCGATGTAACCATGATTGACCTTGAGCATAAGGTATGATCATAACGGCATCTCCTTTTGCTTCTGTAGCCAATCACCATGTAGTACTGAATATATATGTACATCATGAAACCCTTCAGTAGTATGACGGTAATCTCTAAGCTTGCCTTCCATCTGGAACTGTTGAGCGATGAATAGTCTACTTGCTCGTTCATTGCGTGGATCTACTAAAACCTCAATACGATGGAGTCCCATCACTTGAAATCCATAATTCAACAACAATTGGATAGCTTCGCTCATATACCCTTGTCCCCAATAAAGACTAGATAACTCGCAGCCGATTTCTCCACGGTATGCCCCCTCCAACTGCCACATATTGAATCCACAACTTCCTATCCATTCGTTGCTCTCCTTCTTCACGATCCCCCATCTCAACCCATCCTCCGTCTCTGACAATGCGTTCAGAAACTGAATCATCTCCACCGCGCTAGATAAACTTTCAAGCTCTGGGATACCTGAGTGTTCGCGAACCTCACTTCTTGACCAGCATTCAAATAGCTTTGGTGCATCATTAGGTTCCATCCTGCGAAGCAGAATCCGATCACTTTCAAGCTTCGGAATGTTCCCGTCACATACGTACATGCTATACACTTCCCTACTCTTTTCTTGAATACAAACACTCTACCACTACAAATCACTTTTTCAAACTAGAAATAGCTCAATATCGATCAACCATTCAGCAGAAACCGCATCGCCTTCCTTTTATGGTACTAATACCCCACCCTTATCGTTCAAAAAAAAGAAGCGTCGGCTAATTGCCTACACTTCTTCATTATCTTCTTCTACCTTGGTTCTTCCTACAATCAGTATACAAATGATCATTACGAAAGCAATAAGTGCAAGTAAAGGAACAGTAATAAAGCCAAACCAGTGCAGAGGATCAGAGCTACAGGATATCCCTACGGAACAAGGCGCTACTTTTGCAAATGAAGGAACCATTTGCTCCAAGTAATGAAGTATGGATATACTTCCACCAATGATGCTCATAGGGAGTACGTAAGAGATGATCTTTCTATCATCTTTATAACTAGCGATTCCTAATAGAATCACTTGGGGATACATAAAGATCCGCTGAAACCAACAAAGCCTACATGGTTCAAATAACAATACTTCACTCAAATATAGGCTAGCGCAAGTGGCTACAATAGATACAACCCAAGCTAAGTATAGGGAATACGTTCTGAAGAACCCTCTATCTCTCATGGTTATTTCCCCTCTTGCCCTGCATTTTGTAATGTTATTTCGTCATTGATTGCCTTTGCAAGGGCATCGTAGTTCATTCCTGATTTAGCTACAAATTGTTTTCCATTAATAAAGATTGAAGGCGTACTACGCACATCGTTCATATTCCCTATCTTCTGATGTTCGTTTACTTCTTTCTGATACGTCTTCTTCTTAATATCCTCAGCTAACTTATCATAATCGACGGATATCTTCTCTTGACGAGCTAGTTCAACAAGATATTCAGGTGTTGCCCAGTCTAACTTCTCATCCTTCTGATTATCATATAGTGCATGATAATACTTCCAGAACTCTTCATTGTTCTGATGGAATACCGACTGCGCTGCCAAGGCCGCTGTGTTAGAGTCACCTTCTGGGTTAATAACGAGATAGTTCATATAATGAAAAGATACGAGGCCTTTATCTACAAAATCCTTTACTAGTTGCGGCTTGAAATTCTGAGCGAAAAATTGACAGGATGGACATTTATAATCGCCGAACTCTACTATTTTGACTGGTGCATCAGGCTTCCCGATAATAGGTAGACTCTCATATGCAAATGACGCAACGTTGTCATTAGAACTCTCATCAGAACTCGGTCTTAAGACCAGAGCCAGAATAATAAGAAGGACAATACAAGCTCCAGTAATCCACATGATTCTTTGTACGCGTTTGATTTTCATTTCCTTTTCCAATTTACGCATAGCGATCGCGTTAGCATTCTTCTTTGGTTTCATGAACCTCTGTTATCCCCTTCCTTATAGATATTTTTAAACTCACAATGATTGTCAATCAAATATCTCACATTAAGCCAATATAAAGCTATTTAATTATAACAATTATATTAACCTACCTTGATCAAGTCAAACCTTTACGATCCATATTCTACAATATACCGATAGCTCACCAGGAGTCATTTCTATATAATCTATGTATTACTAATAAATAATAGACGAGGGGTTATCCGTTATGGCATTATTTCAATGCAACTTTTACTCTGAGGCTCTCATGATGAACACCTCTATGAATGTCATTCTTCCACAGCACACGAGAACACAAATTGGGATGGACAATATTAAATCTGGTGATAAACACCCTACTTTATATTTATTACATGGACTGACTGATGATGATACGGCCTGGTTACGTCGCACTTCTATTGAACGTTATGTGGCTGATCTTGGACTTGCAGTTGTCATGCCACAAGTTCATCAAAGTTTCTATACAGACATGGCCCAAGGAAATCGATATTGGACCTTTCTAAACGAAGAGTTACCAGAAATTGCTCGATCCTTCTTTCCGCTTTCAGAGGCACGGGAGGATAATTATGTTGCAGGCTTATCTATGGGTGGTTACGGGGCGATGAAGCTTGCCTTACGCCGACCCGATCAGTATATTGCTGCTGCAAGCTTGTCTGGCGCCTTGGATATGAGCAATCCTGTTTTTTGGAAAGACTTCCCTATGAACTATAACCACATATTTGGTGAAGAAGATATTCGTGGAACGGATAATGATATTCTGCATTTACTTCAGCAGTGTGATCAAACCGTGGGACCTAAACCTCTACTCTATCAATGTTGTGGGACAGAAGACTTCCTATATGAACACAACCAAACATTTAGAAACGTCTGCACCCGTACCGATCTCAAACTAACATATGAGGAGGAGCCAGGAGATCATAATTGGGAATATTGGGATAACAAGATTCAAGATGTGTTGAAATGGCTCCCACTACGTAAAAGATAGTCATTTCTGGGATCTCCATGAAAGAACCTGACGATTGGTACCTATCGTCAGGTTCTTTGTGATGTGAAATATTCCTTTTGTATGACCTACCTATCTACCATTTCGATCCACCCGATGAATTATTATCATTGGAGTTAAAGCTAGAACCTCCCGAGCTCTGGTCACTCGAACTCCAAGATGATCCACTTGACGAATTAGATTGGTTCGAAGCTGCCTGAGCGGCTGCTCTCTGACGCGCTTCTTCGTCACGCTGTCTTTGTTCTTCTAGCATCTGGGCATGTCTAATTTCCTTTTCGATGTCATCCAATTGATCTGTGATCCCACTGAGTATCTGCTCAGCTTCTATAAACATTCCGGCCATAAGCATTTGTTGAGCTTTCCCAAACTGAGATGAATGATTATTGTTCAGACTTCGAATATTACGATAACTTCGAGCACGATGGCTTAATGAATCATAACGATGATCTATCTTTTGCATCATTTGTTCGATCTGTTGTTTATGTTGGATGAATTCTTGAACTTCACTCTCATATTTAACAATTTCTAATTTAATATGTTCTAATGTCTCCTCGATCTTGTCTAGATCATAGGGTGCCACCTTAATGTCTTCCTTCACATGTCGCAGTACAATTGGAATCCCATCCAAAGCCTGCGTAAGTGACCGATGATTCTGTAGAGAATTTGATTCGTTTTTCAATAATCTCGTCGCATGTACATACCGACCTTCATATTCAATCAACGCTTGTTGGATAACGCTCAACCGATTCTCAAGCGATTTAAATATATCCAGATTACTCTGTATCGAAGCCTCAGCATCCTCCATTACATGTAAGAGTTGATCAATAGCTTCACGTGCCTTATCAAATTCCTGATGCTCATCATCTGTCCAAATATTGATCTCTGGAATTAATTGCGCGTCTTGTTCCAGCTTTATTCGCAGTTCATCCAGCTTCTGAATACCGTCTGCCCAATGATGGCTTACATAGGTCATCCGAATGGAAACCAACTGTTGCTGTACCTTCTCTTGATCTCTTTGGAAAATAAGCAATTTCTTATCAAGAGCCTCTAAATCCATTTTGTTGGTCTTCCTAAGCTCTGCCTGACGTTCTGTCATAGCTACCGCTTGATCTAAAAGAGCATCCACATATTCACTCAATTCACGAACTTTATTCATATCCCCATGGTCCAAATGTAGTGCTAAATTCTGCATTTCAATACGTGATTGCTCTAATGTCTCATGCGGCTTTACTTTGATACGACGCAGATGATTTTCTTCAATGATCCCATCCACCCGATTACGTGAGGAGAGGAGTCTACTTGGAAATTCATTCTTTTGTTGAATATAGACCAAGACATCCTTGACATTATTTCGGGTCTGATTCAGCTTATTCTCAGCAACTTCTATTTCTTGCAATGCAGCGATCGGATCAAATAACTCTAGCTCACTAGCTTTCGTGATATGGATTCCAAGTTGATCTAATTCACCCTGTATCACATCGAGTGGCAATCCTGTCTCGTTCACTAAGGCCTGCTTCTCACCTGCCAGATTAACCGCTTCTTTCTCCAACATGTCTGTCTTTTGTTTAGCCGTACGGTCAGCTTCAACGACGATAGCTATTTGTTGTTCCTCAGCTTCCACAGAGGTTTTCACCTTGTCATATTCAGCACGATAGTGCTTCACCGATTGATGTAGTTCCGAAATTTTAAACAAAGAAATCTGTTGGTTACCCATTTCTGATTGCAGCCGCGAGAGCTCAATTAGAATATCTGAAAGACGTTTTAATATTCCCTGAACCATGTCGCCTGTTTTCCCCTGTGCAATACCATTGAAAGTCCCGATAGACTCCAACCCGTTATTGGCACTTACCATCACAGTAGACAAGGATTCACTAACCTTCTTCAATTGTTTACGTCGTAATAACCCGATACTCAGTATGACCCCAATGACAATGAACAAAACAATCACTAGTATGATCGCCAAACTCATAAATGTGAATCCACTTGTCTCAGGTGACGTTGTAGCGTTCGAAATTGGTGTGTGACCTTCGTTAGTTGATGGTTGTGTTATCGGCGATGTTGATTCTAATGGTGAAGTATTTACTGAAGATGTATTATCTGGTGTTAGAACTGGTACAGGTTCATTGTTTGATGGAGCAACGTTCTCCGGTATTGCAACGAAATCACTCCCCAAGGGAATCGCAAGGGTATACACTGCATTCATCATCGCCATACTAGCTTTGCTGAAACTCCCGTCTTTAGCATAGGGAATAAAGTGTTTATCAAGTAATTGAGTAATTGCCGAACTCCCGTTGTTATCTGACTGCCGATCCTTCCAGGCGTCTAATTCACGCTGGAGGCTTGGGTTATTGAAATTCATTTCCACATGGTGATCATTCAATGAAATAAGCAGAATAATATCCTTGGAGGTTAATGACCATGCTTTATATACATCGGTAGCAAATTTCTTCGCATCTTGTCCATCCAGACTACTCATCGTTAGAATATGAAAAGTAAGCGTGTCTCCTTCAGCCTTCTTTTTCAAAGATTCTAAATCTTTAGATGTAAACATAGCTGCATTATCCTGAACTAATCCACCCTTTACGGGAACAGCTGCTGCAAAAGCAACGTTTGCCATGAATAAACTCATAATCATGATTAAACCTATCCATCTTTTCATATATGCACACTCCAATTCCTCACGCCATATTACTCTTATTATATCATGTAGACGTTCTACACCTACACCTCTACAACAACATAAAGGACATAATAGTGGAATAACCGTTATGGCATCGAAAGAGACCATCCATTCGCAGTGTTATCTAGCGAATAAGACGGCCCCTTGAGGTATATCGGGCAAAAGTCTGCTAATCAGTTTTCGTCTACCGGAGCCAGGTTGCCCACCGAGACTCTCAAACAATCTGCACTCAGCCAAAGGCGATTACGTCCATTGTAATCATCACTATAGCTCCCTTCCTTATCTTAATCGATATATTCGTTCAATTTCTGCATATTGGGGATTGTAATTTCACGGGTACCGTTAATCTTGATAATGCCTAATTGCTCAAATTTACTAAATTTTCGGCTGATCGTCTCTCGGGTAACACCAACGTAGTTCGCCATCTCTTCCCGTGAGAGGGGTAACTTTACCTGAATCTGCCCTTTGTTCAATTTGCCATATTTGTGCCCAAGCTCCAGAATCATATAGGCGATACGGATTTCGGGGTCCTTTGTAGCCAGACTCTGGGCCAAATTCTCTGTATGTGCCAATCTTTTGGTAATCGTCTTGAGTAGTTTCAGCGAAATATCTGAGTTTTCATCGATGATCCGCTCCATGGCACCTTTAGTCAGCATGCAGATATCCGTATCGGTTAGAGCATAAGCACTGAAATTGCTTAATTCATCACTATTAAAAATATTTAACTCACCGAAGAAATCACCCGTTGAGAGAATACGCAAAATCTGTTCCTTACCTTGTGGAGTAATTTTTAACAGCTTAACATGACCTTGCTGAATGATATAAAGCGTATCCGAAGGCTGCTCCTCCACGATCAGTGCTTCTCCCTTGCTGTACTTTCTATGCTTAATCATAGCGCTGACCTTGGCAAGATCCTCGTCAGATAACGATGTAAAGATAGGAACTTTACGGGCACATGGCTCCGTAGAATATTGGCAAGAACGCCCTGTCATAAGATCTCCTCTTTCGCAGTCCGCTACTGTTTGTCTTCAATGGGAGCAAAGTGACTAGTATCCTCACCGCAGACTGGGCAGACCCAATCCTCGGGAAGATCCTCGAACGCTGTACCCGGCATAACGTCTTCATCAGGATCACCTATCGCTGGATCATAGATATAGCCACAGGGCTGACATATATATTTGTTCATATTGTGATCTCCTCATCATTGAATTGTAAGTGTTATTTGTATGACCGATTGATGAATTCTACCATAATCTCTTCCATGCTATTGTGATTGAAATCAAATCCCTCAAGCTTAATTTTCTGTTCAATCACTGCCTTATAAGGTAAGGAAGCTGCAACACCCTCAAAGGATATCACGCCGGAAATAGCGCCATCTTTAATGAAAACACGTGTGTAAGGCTCGCTTTCTGTCGGGAATAAGCTAATATCACATTGATGTTCATCCACCTGACCGATGGAGAACAGAGGCATCTCAAAGGCATTGAACAGCGTGATCGGCACAGACCGTTGGTGAGCAACTTGATTACCAGCCATATTACCCCCGGCAATTTTCCCTTGTTCGATCGCGCTTCCCCACAAGCCTTCTATTTTATCCTGAAATTCGGTAGCGTCTCCTGCCGCAAAGACATGGTCGACGCTGGTTTGCATGTTCTCATTTACAACGATGCCTGTCTGAACTAGAATGCCTGCACGTTTTGCAAGAGCTGTATTTGGCACAATTCCTATTGAGTAAACAACGTGCTCACAGGGTAGGAATCTACCTCCTTCCAGTTCAACTCCCTGCACACAGTCCGTTCCAGCAATGTATTTGACTCCCTGACCAAGCTCTACGTTAGCCCCGAACCCGATAATAGTCTGAGTAAGTAACTCGGAGGCTTGCTTATCAAGCTGTCTACCCATAAGGATCGACGCAGCTTCCACAATCGTTACCTGATAGCCGGCCTCCATGAAGGACCATGCGGTCTCCACACCTTGCACACCACCACCAATCACGCAAATACGGTCTCCGTTCTGCAGACTTGCTTTCAGTTGGTCTGCATCATTCAAATCTCTAATATTGTGAACATTACGAAGTGTCGCACCTTTAATGTCCAACTTCCGATTCGTCGCTCCTGTACACAGAAGTAACTTGTGATATGCAATGACCTGTCCGTCAGTGGTTACAGCCACTTTGCCTTCTGGATCAATCCTAGCGATTGTAGTACCGTTATGGATATCTATTTTGTTTGCCCGATACCATTTGTCCTTCTTTATTAAGACTTTCTCGTTATGGAGATCCGTAAACAACCCTTTGGAAAGTTTAATTCTATTGTAAGGTAGAGAATCTTCTTCCCCATACATAGAGATTGTCGCTTCTTCGTCGTGGTCCCTGATTGCTTTGGCCGCATGTACGGCAGCTACTCCGCTACCAACAATAACATAATGTTTGTCTGTCATTTATATCTCCCTTTCGCTTCCTATGCCGTTTGTCAGATTGAGCTGAGAAGTAGATCAGAGACGAACTCAGCAGCATTTTGGATCTTGATGATTTTCTCCTTCTCCTTGGGGGAGAAGCGAATGCGGATAGGAAACTCCACATGGGTCATTCCGGTTGTTTTAATAACGTGCGAGGTACTTTGTACCACCATATTGGTTCCATTCAGATAGTCCTGTACTACTTCAATCGCCTCACCGCTCCAACCATAAGATCCGAAAGCTACCGCAATTTTACCTTCTAGATTCAGTGTCTGTAGCTTACGTAAGATGTTCTCCAAATTTCCGATCATATCGGCATATTTGGTTGAACTTCCGATAAAGACTGCATCGGCTGCTTCAATACTGTTCAGAATATCGTCCTCTGCGGATTTATCCGCATCCCAAAGCTCAACCTCAATGTTGTTTTCTAGAAAAGAATCCTGCAAGATATGTGCCATCTTCTTGGTATTATTCTTGATCGTTGTATAAACAATAGCGACTTTCTTGCCTTCCGTCGTCTTAGAGCTGAGCGTGTCATAAAGGGTAATATATTTGGAAATATCATTCCGAAGAATATATCCGTGTGAAGGAGCAATCATATCGATCTCTAGATCCTTAACTGCTTCAATTAGTGTCCGCACATATCTTCTATGAGGGTGGATGATCGCTTGATAATAGCCGGTGAAGTCATCCATGATATCTAATTCAGATTCATCTTCAAAAAGCTTATCCACAGCCACATGCGTGCTGAAAATATCGCAGGGAAATAATATTTTATCTTCGATACAATAAGTAATCATGGTTTCTTCCGTATGAAGATAAGGTGTCTCTTTGAACAATAGTGTCTTTCCGCCGATATCAAGCTGATCCCCGTCCTTAACCACTAAAAAATTACGGTGCTGAAGCTTGTACATTTGTTGAATCTCAGGCACGGCAATCTCCGTGCAGGCTATGGTGGCATTGGTGGCTTTAGAGGCCAGTGCAGCTAGTCCCCCTGAGTGATCAGGTTCTGTATGGTTAATGACAATGTACTGGATATCCAACGGATCTATCAGCTCAGCCAGATGTTCCACAAACTCTCTTCCGAATTCCATATCCACTGTATCAATGATTGTTGGTTTGCCAGTCTTGAGCAGATAAGCGTTGTATGTGGTGCCTTTTGTTAAGAGAAGACGGTGAAAGGGAACCTCACGTTTATCAATTTTGCCCACCCAGTATATATCCTTTGCCATCTTGAATCCTGGTTTCATTTAAATAACCTCCTGATAAATAATGTCTTTTTAATAATTTGATTCTATCCCCTTCCCCCATCCAAAAAGATGATTGAAATCAAATTTAGGACAATAATCATCTCTTCTTGCCTGAGGTCACATGAGGTAGGCGTATACGGATTGTCGGAATTTCACTTGACGAGAGGGGTAGCGCTGTACTATCTTTTATAATTAACCAATGGTTAAAAGAAAGGTGGAGTGTAATGTTTCAAGCGATTCCATACGAAGGTAACCGAAGTAGCTCATTTACAGCCGTGTTAGAACAATTACAATCACTTATTCATGACGAACCTAACTCCATCGCTAATCTCGCAAATGCTTCAGCTCTACTTAACCTATTTATGAACGATATTAATTGGGTTGGGTTCTACCTTTATGATGGCAAGGAACTTGTGCTGGGTCCATTCCAAGGGTTGCCTGCCTGTATACGTATTCCATTAAACCGTGGGGTCTGTGGCGCTGCTGCTTCAGAGACGCGTACTTTAGTGGTCGATGACGTTCATGCTTTCCCTGGTCACATCGCTTGTGATGGAGCCACAAACAGTGAAATTGTAGTTCCTATTATTAAAGACGGAGAACTGTACGGTGTCCTAGATATTGATAGTCCTCTAAAGAACCGATTTGACAGCGAGGATCAGCAGTTTCTAGAGAAATTCGTAGAAATTCTGAGCGCTCAACTTAGTTTTTAGGTATAGAAATAAATGGAGAACAAATAGAGGGTGCCCCTTTCAAGAACACGAAGGGCACCCTCTATTTGTTAATGTATCAGACTTCTCCAGGTTCTCGCGTAATGCGGAGGCCATCTACATGTTTACGTTCCATGATTCGTCTCTTCTTCCGGTTCTCTTTGGAATCGAAAATAATGTCCAAATCATAATCATCTGGATATAATTCGCCTTTCTCCAGAAATAATTGAAGTCTTTTCTTATTCACTTGGTGCTTGTGCTTCTGAATCATCACCCCAACCATTCCCATCGCATCTTCCTGCCTATAGACAATTCCTGTCCTAGCGAAGGTGCTCACGTAGACACTATCTCCCACTTCAAATTTAGTCGAAGGAACCGTGCTCTTCTTAATACTGTCACGATGGGTTTTATCTACGATTAAAGGCTCCACTTCTTTTGCTATATCCTCAATGAATACCTGCTCCTCCCAAGCTCCAGAAACATGACTTCCTTGCTTACTGACTATATCCTGTGATCGCTTTACGATGCCCGGTACCATACCAAGTTTCTTAGCAATTTCAATAGCATAACTTTGCCCTGACTCTCCAATGGTTAAGCGATATAACGGCTCTAACGTTTCTACGTCGAACTCCATTCTCGCATTCTGAAATCCAGCAGTTCGTGATGCGAAGCTCTTTAATTCATTGAAATGTGTCGTAACCATCATGGAGGCACCTCGAGCGTTCAATTCTTCTAGAATTGCGATGGACAACGCCATTCCTTCTCCCGGATCGGTTCCCGCCGCCAATTCATCAATCAGCAGGAATGTAGAACGATCCGCAACACGTACCATTTGAGTGATTCTCTGGATTTGTGCTGAGAAGGTACTAAGTGATTGCTCTATACTTTGACCATCACCAATGACGGTCATCACATTGGAGAAGACAGCGAAATTGCTGCCAGAATCCACAGGTACCAGCATGCCCGATTGTGCCATGAGGGTGAGTAATCCTAATGTTTTGAGTGCAACGGTCTTGCCACCTGTATTCGGCCCCGTAATGATCAACGAGCGATATCCCTGTCCAATCTTAACAGATAGCGGAATCATCTTCTGTAGAAGTAGTGGATGCTTGGCACCTTTGACATCGATAATACCCTTATCATTCAGTTGAACAGCTACGCCGCCAATCGACCGTGCATACTTAGCTTTCGCAATAATGAAATCATATGTCCCTGTGATTTCAATGTTCAGATGTATTGCTGCAACTTCCGCCTCGAGCAAGAGGGTTAATTCATGAAGCACAATCCCTTCTTCCCTTGCCTCATCTGCTTCTAACATCGTCATCTCCACTTGTAGATGACAGATCTCTTCCGGTTCGATGTAAACCGTTTGTCCGCTTGTCGATTGATCCAACACCACTCCCTTGATCTGTTTGTGATACTCCTTCTTCACAGGAATGACGTAGCGCCCATTCCTAACACTAACTAAGTTCTCTTGCAGTATCGCTTGGTGCTTGGAAAGAACACTCGCGATTCTTTTCTGAACACGTTCTTTAATCACAACTATTTTCTTACGAACTCTCTCCAGATTCTTACTCGCTTGATCCGTCACTTTACCATACTGAATACAGCGTTCAATTTCGCTTCTCACTTTCTGTAGCTCGTTTAGTGATGAAGCATACGTACTAATGACAGGCGCAATATGTCCTTTGTTCGCCATATACCTTCTCAGTTGACTGCAACTATTGAGAAAGGTATACACAGCCATGAAATCCTGTTCCGTGTACATATACCCTGTATTTAGCAATGAAACGACATAATCTACACCCTCTAATGAAGGTAGCGGAATGCTCGCCCCTTTCTCTATCAATGCCTTAGCTTCATCTGTTTCCTCCATTGCGCGTTGAATCGCCCTGATCTGATCCATGGGATGAAGCTCCATCACTCTCTTTCTTCCTGCATAGGATACCGTAAATTCCAGCACACTTTCCTTCATCTTGTCATACTCCAACATACTTAAAGTTACTTTATCCATGATTTCCATGTTCCTCCTTCAATTTAAATAACAAAAAGAGGGCAAAGAATAGACGAATATCGTCAATCTTTGCCCTCAAATCCAGTTGTTCTTTCTCATGTAAACGCAAAAAATCGTGCTCCAAGAGCACGATCGCGTACAGTCAGATTGAGACGTCTCCTCACTATTAGGTAGTGAGGAACTCCCATTCATCCTGTATTTACAAAGAAATAAACAGCCAAAGGCGCCGTTTGATGCTTCGCGTGTTCTTAACTATTCCAAGACCTCTATACAGCATAAGACAAGTAGAAACGGTTTCGCCCGTCCTCATAAGGACGGTATCCATTTCAGCAAGAAATATAAGGTTAAGCATAAGATGGAACTTATACTATCTTATATTTAAATAAACCCGATCTCTCGAGCCAAATTTTCTTATCGTACAATCAGTCCATATGGAGTTTTATTAGTTAAGAACATACCCCGTCATCAAAATTTCTCCCCTTTGGTTAGGATAAGACTATCTTACCAATATTGCTATGCTAAATCAATGGGCGTGATGGATGACCATTGATAGTTATAGACATACTAAATCCAACACCTATGTGATGTTATGTCTGCTAATATAACTAATACTACTTATTCGTCTCCTTCATTTAGTAGTTTCAAGAGATCTACTGGAAGGTGGAATTGCTGATTGTTGATCATAATACGATTGAATTCATCCATTGAACCCTCACGTTGTGCTTCCTTAATTTCCTGAATCTCATCATTGAGCCGCTCCATCTGTAAGTCAAGGGCATTGGCCGAATCTGCGGCTGCCTTCAGTTCTTGTGTGAGTCGTTCAGGTACAGATTGGTTATACTTGTAGAATATCTTATGCTCCAGGCTTGCCCAGAAATCCATAGCAATCGTACGAATCTGTACTTCCACGCATACATGTTCTACGCCATCCGACAGAAATACAGGGACTTCAATCAATAAATGAAGACTCTGGTAACCGTTCGGTTTAGGATTCTTAATATAATCTTTCTCTTCCAAAATGATGAGGTCACTTTGATTCTGAAGCATTTCTCGAATGCGATATATGTCTGAAATGAAGGAGCAAGTAATCCGGAGACCAGCAATGTCTTTAATACTACTTTTTATGCCTTCAAATGATAATTCATAATTTTTACGAATCATCTTTTTCATAATGCTTTCTGGCGACTTTAAACGTGATTTCGTGTGTTCAATCGGACTATAGTCATGTAAAGACTGAAACTCTTCCTTTAATATATCAACTTTAGTCTCCATTTCGTCCAAAGCGAATTTATAGACCATCATAAATCGGGTAATATCATGTTTAAATTGTTTTAGTTGTTCCATTGGATGTTGAGCATTCATATTAATCTTCCTTCCCCACTGAATACAAAAATATTAGATAAATTTATCACTTTTTAAACCCTTCCATTTAAGTATAACACTAGCCATCTTAATATCATATTTCGTGCCTTATATGATGAAGTAGCATTAATCAAAATTCCTTGTTGTACATTTCATTATCCTCTATAATGACACTATTCATTTAATTAGAGACAGCCTGCCATATGCGGGCAATTCTGCCGTTGTTATTTACCACAGAACTATAGGAGGCTTTATGGAACATCAGACGATTCTAGCTATTGGTATTTTCCTAATTGTGTATGGATTTATTATATCCGAAAAAATACACCGCACGATTGTAGCCATGATTGGCGGTATTCTTATGGTTATCTTGGGCGTTGTTGATCAAGAAACCGCACTACATCATATTGATTTCAATACACTGGGTCTCCTCATTGGCATGATGATTATGGTCAATATCACCGCTGAGACTGGATTATTCAAGTACATAGCCATCTGGGCAGCCAAGAAGGCCAAAGGACACCCCATTCGTATCCTTATCTCTCTGACTCTTATTACAGCCCTTGCATCTGCATTCTTAGATAATGTAACTACAGTACTATTAATGGTTCCCGTTACCTTCAGCATTACCCGTCAATTACGAGTTAATCCTTTCCCCTATTTATTTGCTCAGATCTTGGCTTCTAACATCGGGGGGACAGCGACGATGATTGGGGATCCACCGAACATTATGATCGGAAGTGCTGTAAAGGAATTAACTTTTATGGCCTTTATTGAGAATCTAGCACCCGTCATCATCATCATAATGCTAATCATGGTTCCGTTACTTATTCTAATATTCCGTAAACAATTGAAGACAACGCCTGAATTAATGCAAAGCCTCATGGACATGGATGAACAGGCAGTCATCACGAATCGTAAGCTGCTCATCAAATGTTTAACCGTGTTAGGACTTACGATTATCGGCTTCTTCGTGCATCAACTCCTACATTTAGAATCTGCTACCATTGCTTTGACCGGAGCTTTCCTATTACTCCTTCTGAGCGGTGAACATTTTCTTGAAGAAGCTTTTGCTAGAATCGAATGGACAACCATATTCTTCTTCGTAGGATTATTCGTACTCGTATCTGGATTGATTGAGACGGGTGTCATAACCGCATTAGCGAAACAAGCTATTGCTCTGACCGGTGGGAATGTGGCTTCCACGTCCATGTTAATTCTTTGGCTTAGTGCCATTGCCTCAGCATTTGTTGACAATATCCCCTTCGTGGCAACCATGATTCCTCTAATTCAGGACATGGGTTCAATGGGTGTTAGCAATCTCGAACCTGTCTGGTGGAGTCTAGCGTTAGGAGCCTGTCTAGGAGGAAATGGATCGTTAGTTGGCGCCAGTGCGAATCTTATTGTCGCAGGGTTATCAGCCAAAGAAGGCCAACCAATTACGTTTGTACAATTTCTTAAATATGGATTCCCACTTATGATTCTATCCATTATTATTTCAACGATATATATCTATCTTCGATATTTGATTTGATTAACAATCTATTCATATACAAAAAAAGCAGGACCATTATAGTTAATGAAGTGCTCCCTGTCAAGTG
>NZ_LVJH01000039.1 GCF_001637205.1 Paenibacillus glacialis | reverse complement strand
GGGTTACGGGTTACGGGTTACCTAGTATCACTAAGATACCAATCCCCAGCAGCCTTCAGAATTGCATCTATTTTATAATTGCAGCCGTGCCCTTCATCTACATATTGGATAAGTCTCTTATCCATGGGGAGTTTGGTATATAAATCGTATATATAATCACCCTGAACTATGGTGTCCTTCCTACCATGCACTAAGAGAATCGGACATACATAATCAAAGCTTTCCATTCTTAATAGAAGACCACTCTTGGAGTCGTCTATTATACTCAACAACCGTTCCTGAAAATAGTCAGGCACTCTGGTATCGCCATCTATTACAGGACTTACCGACACGGTTCTGCACACCTTAGGGTGACTACTTCCTTGGATGGTCCAGGCCCCACCTAAACATGTTCCGAACAAATAGAGATGGAGCCCCGGAAATTGTAATGCAGTGAAATCAATCACTGCGTCCACAAAGAGGTCCCATCTTTGACGCGTTGCTTTATATTGATTAAAGGCATAGGTCTCACCTTGTCCTGGTCCATCAAAACTCACCGTGACGAAACCCATTCCTGCGAAATAACCTTCATACTTAACTAACTCCTCCTTCGAGGAATCGATAGGATTGATAATAATGACACAACCTTTAAGCCTTTCAGAGACACGTATTCTTCCATAACAATTGTTGCCTTCTACTTGAATGGTAACGTTCATGATCTCATCTTTCACAAGCCGATCTGCTTGCTCATGCATATCTTTACATCGTTGATACCATCCTCGCTTCTGATCGCCTGTTTCGGGAAACATCCACTGAATGAGGTTATAGTGCATACCTGCAAGTCGGTAAAAATTCTCTGCTTCTTCAACTAGATGTTGATTAAGGTTACAAACTGCACGTTGCTCGTAAACATCCGCATGCTTTTGTAGAATTCGAATCCAGTCCTCAAGACTATTCACCCGCTGACGCAGCTCGTATACCGTTGTTTCTGGGATACCGTTTGCAATCCATCTATCCCAGAACCCCCCAATCAGAAAACTTGTCAGCATTGTTTTCTCTATGGTACTACTGCCCATTACCAAGAATATGCCTCCCTATCTTAAGGTCAAACTTAGCGTTTTAGGACTCCTGTAACCTCCAATATCTTAGAAGTTATCAGATGTACAGGAACCGTATAATCTACACAGCCCAGTTCAACTGCTGATCTTGGCATTCCATATACAATGCAGGTTTCTTTTGATTCAGCAATGGTTGAATGTGCCCCCGCTGCTTTAGCAGCCAGCATTCCTTTAGCACCATCACTCCCCATTCCCGTCATAAGGATAAAGTGCCGCTTTAAACTCTTACATTTAGCAATGGAATCAAATAGCACATCTACCGATGGACGGTGCCCCTGAACCTGAGGCTCCTGATGAAGTCTGATTCTGAATTCCCCATTCGTCTGAACAACTGTCATATGATAATCGCCAGGTGCAATATATACCGTTCCGCCTAATACCAGTTGATTATCTTCCGCCTCAACCACCCGAACACGGGACAATCGGTTTAATCGCTCTGCCAATGATTTCGTGAACTTAGGCGGCATATGCTGAACTACCAATAGGGGGTACGGAAAATTTGCAGGCAGAGCTGTAATGACAGTATCCAGAGCCTTTGGCCCCCCGGTTGAAGTACCTAAAGCCAATATCTGATCAAATTTCTTTGAAAATCCAGTCTGAGGATTTCCTTTTGGTCCTACATCTACTTTTGAAACGGTTATATTGTTAACTATAAGGTTTCTTAGAGGTATCTGAGAAGCTTGCTTGATTTTGAATATTAACTCTTCCTTCACCTTAAATAAATCAAAGGAGACCGAACCTGATGGTTTGGATATAAAATCCACCGCTCCGTTCTGCAGTGCTGTAATCGTTGCTAACGCCCCATCCTGTGTCAGCGAGCTTAACATAAGTATGGGTGTTGGACGATGTTCCATGATTATTGTCAAAGCTTCCAAACCATTCATTTCTGGCATTTCGATATCTAATGTTACAACATCGGGCTTGAGTTCCCTCACCATGCTAACGGCTTCCAATCCATTTCGGGCCGTTCCAATCACTTCCAATGCAGTATCCTCTGCGATTAGACGCGAAATTAGCTTTCGCATAAACACGGAGTCATCTACTACGAGTACCTTTATCTTTTGCACAACATCTCTTCTCCTATCGCTGGTTGATAATCCCTGACACCTCTACAATTAAGGCCACTTTTCCATCGCCTAATATCGTAGACCCCGCGACACTGTCCACTTTGCCAACATAGGGGCCTAACGACTTAATAACAATCTCCTGATTCCCAATAAGCTCATCTACGGCTAAGGCCAATCTTTTTTCCGCCGATCCCACAATAACTAACTGAATATGACTTTTCTTCTGCCCTCTTCTGGGCATATTGAAATGATCATGCAGCCAGACAATCGGGATGATCTGGTTACGCAATAAAATAACCTGCTGGCCTCGAACAGTTTCAATATCGTCATGTGTTATTCTTACAATCTCAGCGATGTTACTCATGGGAATAATAAAGGTTTGATCATTTAATTTCACTAATAAACCGATGATGATAGCTAGCGTCAACGGAAGCCTAATCTTAAAACAAGTTCCTTGCCCCAATCCTGTCTCAATATCGATCAGACCGTTTATCTTCTCAATATGGCTTCTGACGATATCCATTCCTACGCCGCGTCCAGATACATCGCTTACTCTGCTAGCCGTCGAGAATCCTGGTCGAAAAATCAAATGAATAGCTTCTCTATCGTTTAACAGCACCGCTTCTTCTGGGGAGATGATCCCCTTGCTCAACGCAGAATCCCTCATTTTATCGGGGTCAATACCTGCACCGTTGTCTTCCACATAGATAACGACCTGATTATCTTCATGGGCTGCTCTTATTGAAAGGGTTCCCTTGCGGGGTTTACCAGACATCTCTCTTTTCTCTGGCAATTCAATACCGTGATCAACCGCATTTCGTATGAGATGAATAAGTGGATCTGCGATTTCCTCAATTAAGGTACGATCCAATTCCGTTTCTTTGCCCCCAATAATAAGTTCAATATCCTTGCCCAAATCACGTGTTAGATCTCGGATCATACGCGGAAAACGGTTAAACAGCTGCTCAATGGGAAGCATTCTCGCTTTCATTACGCTTTCCTGCAACTCACTTATGATACGCGACAGGTGATCGGAGATTTGACTGAGATCATTCACAGAATCATCTGTAAATCGCCCTCTTTGCGAACGCTCCACTTGATGGATTCTAGTATGGTCGATGACGAGCTCTCCGACCAGATTCATGAGATGATCCAGCCGTTCTACGCTTACGCGAATGCTCTGTGCTTTAGATTTTGCTTTGTGCGTATGGTCTTCATTTACAATTCTCTCTTGCTTCTCGTTCTCTTTATTGATGGATACTGCCATTTCGGTTGACAGAGACTCCACCTTAACACCGATAACTTCAGATAGCGCTGCTACGAGGTCGTGTAGCTCCTGGCTACTTTGAGTACCCGCATAAAGAAATCGAATTTCAAACATGCTGTCCTCTTGTTCTTCCATCCCCTCTATATCCGGTACGGAGTAGAGAACATCACCCCATTCGCACAAATTAGTGTAAATCATATAGAGCCTTGCCCCTTTAATGAAACACTCGGGAGAAATTAGCACAGTAATCCACGAAACTATAAATCCATGTTCCTCGGCTTCACGTATTTTTAACGTTGTGTCCAAGCTCAGTTCAGGCTTAGTCAAATCCTCTATTTCATGATGTACCCACTCTTTAGGCGGCTCCGCAAAGGCTTGAAGATCACGAACACATCCGGATATATCCGTTACCGATGCATCGTCACGTATAATGTCTTTCTTCAACTCTTTTAGACAATCTAGCGATTGAAAAAGAAGATCGATAAGCAATCCCGTAATGCTGAGCTCCTTACTTCTTACTTGGTCTAACAGGTGCTCCATTTCATGGGTTAATTGCTTCATTTCCTCATAACCCATAGCCGCTGATGAACCTTTTAAGGTATGAGCAGCTCGAAACAGGCTTTGAACGACCGATTCGGTCTCCCCTTCTTGCTCTAGTTGTAAAATAACGTCATCCATCAGTTGTAGCTGTTCCTCAAGCTCCTCAAGAAAGACCTCTTTATATTCAGATAACATCGGTCATTCACTCCTGTTCACGAAGCAAGATTTCATTTAGCTTTAATATGGCAACCAGACCACCGTTCGTTAATCCAATTCCCACAAAATAGTTCCCGTCAATACCGCCTATACGTTCAGGAGGGGATTGAATATCCGAGAACATCGTGACTTTATTTACTCGATCTACAATAATTCCTACGGTATCCTCTAGATGATGAACCACAATGATGCGGGTCGTTCTCGAGTGGTCTCTTTCTTCAAGATTGAAAAATTTCCGTAGACTAATGACAGGTACGATCTTGCCTCTGAGATTAATGACTCCTTCCACATAGGATGTAACGTTAGGAATTTGAGTGATGTCCTGAATCTTGATGATTTCGTGAATATCCTGAATATGAATCGCATAATATTCTTCCTCAATAGCAAATTCGATATATTGTTCCTGCCCCATGGTCTGCATAACCCTCCTGAATTCCCCTTATTTATTTGACTTTAAAAATAGAGACGGACTCATTCAGACCTACAGCAAGTTGCGCAAGCGAATGGGATGTTGCTGCCGTTTCTTCTGATGCAGCTGCAGCCTCTTGACTCGCGGATGAGATACTTTCAATCGATTGCATCACTTCATTGGCTTGCGCTGCCTGTTCTTCACTCGCAGCGGCGATTTCATTGACCTTATGTTCTGTTTCACTAATCATCTCCATAATTTCCTTGAATGCTTGTCCTGTCTGCTGGGACTGACTAACCCCACTCGCTACAGCCACTACACTCTTATGGGTGTTCGCTTGCATCCCCTTAATAATAGAAGTGATCTGCGTGGTAGCCTTCCCACTCCGTTCAGCCAGCTTTCGTACCTCATCGGCGACAACTGCGAAACCTCTCCCTTGTTCCCCAGCCCGTGCAGCTTCAATTGCAGCGTTCAAGGCGAGTAGATTTGTCTGTTCCGCAATATCATCAATCACTTCAATAATCTCCCCAATTTGGACAGAGTCCTCTTCCAAACGTTCCATTTCAGAGCTTACCTGAGTCATACTTATAACAGATTGTTTAACGATTTCTCCGCCATCTCGGGCGATTAGGGTCGTTCGCCCTGCAAGTATAGATGCTTCCTCTGCACTCTCCGCGACAGAATTGATCGCTATGGATAGCTCGTTGAATTGTTCGTACATCGTCTGCGATGCCTCGGCCTGCATGGAACTTCCATTCGCAACCTCTTCTGTTGTTGCCGAGATTTGCTGGGATGCTGCTGCAACATTCTGAGAAGAACTTAGTACTTCTCCGATTAAATCTCGTAATTGATGAGTCATGTTGTTAACGGAGATGGATAAATCCCCTAATTCATCTTGGGAACGAATAGCGATTACTTCAGTCAGATCTCCGTCAGCGATTTTAGCTGTTGCACTCAGCAATTGTTGAAGAGGTTTGCTGATGGAACGTACAATCCAATAGACGAGTAAAGCGCCTAGTACAAAGGCGATTGCTATGACAATAAGTGTTGTATACAAAATCCCTCGGGTTGCGCTCGTGATTTCGGCCATCTCAATGGCACCAATTATTTTCCACCCTGTCAGTTTATTGGTTACAAATACCGCTCGCTTACTCAATCCGTTAAACTCATAATCTACAATACCTGTATCCGACTCGTAGAATTTGGACATAAAACCCTCGGTATTCTTGGTACCCGGAGCAATCGTTGGATGAACCAGATAGCTCTGATCCTTATCTAGGATCGTCACATATCCCTTATCACCAATCTTAATTAAACTCAAGGTTTCAGCTAACTTCGTAAGGTTAATATTAGCTGCTACCACTCCCGCCCCATCACTTAACGCCTGAGCGGGAACAACCACGACATCCCCCGTTACTGCAGACACAGATGGATTGTTAACCACAGCTACGCCTTTATTGGCCATCGCATTCTTATACCATTCTCTCGACCTTGGATCGTAGCCCTTCTCCATTGGTTGATAGGGGGAACGAATCATATTTCCGTCTTCAGATCCATAATATGCTGAAAGAAATTCTGGGCTGAGGTTCATATATTCATCTAGTAATGTTTGAATTTGAGTCTCCTCAGCGCCTTTAATGAGCTCTGAATGAATACGTGTGGATAGATAGTCCATATCGGAGGTGGCAGTAGAAATGAGTGCTGTAATCTGGTCATCAGATAATTGAATGCTTTGCGTTGCATTCTCCATAATTTGATGGGTTACTTGGTCTGCCGCTTTCTGATAAGAGAACCACCCGATCGATATACAAGGTAAGATTAGAATAACTAGAAAGGCAACGATCAACCGTGTTTTAATGGTTAATGCTAATTTCTTTCTGAACATGCAGGCTCCTCCTCATAATGATCGTTATTTGATTTTGAAAATGGATACAGAACGGTTCAATTCCTCGGCTAGTTGTGCCAAGGATTGCGCAGTCGATGCCGTTTCCCCACTGCTTGCTGCCACTTCTTCGGTAGCTGCGGATATGCTTTCAATTGCGTTCAGAACCTCTGATGATTGAGCAGCCTGTTCCTCACTTGCCGCCGCTATTTCCGTTACTTTGTACGCTGTCTCGCTCACCATGGAAAGAATATGTTCAAATGCTTCGCCTGTTTTTTGTGTGGAAGCTACACCTTCCTCTACTGCTCTTACACTTTGTTGCGTATTCTCTTGCATACCTTTGATGATTTTCGTAATTTGCTTGGTTGCTTCACTACTTCGCTCAGCTAATTTCCTTACTTCATCTGCTACTACCGCAAACCCTCGCCCTTGGTCTCCAGCACGGGCCGCCTCAATGGCTGCATTAAGTGCAAGAAGATTAGTCTGTTCCGCAATATCGTCAATCACTTCAATAATCTCTCCGATTTTGTTCGAATCTCCTTCAAGTCTAGACATTTGTTCGTTAACACGAGTCATCCCGTCAATGGAGATTTGGACAACCTTACCCCCATCCTGGGCGATATTCATCGTTTTATCAGACAGTTCAGACGCTTGCTCAGCGCCCCCCGCTACAGAATTAATGGCTAGGGATAATTCGCGGAACAACTCGTTCATCGTTTGCGCTGCACTAGCTTGACTCATACTTCCACCGGCGATCTCCTCTGTACTAGCTGAAATCTGTTGGGAAGCCGCAGAGACCGTTTCTGCAGAGATCAGAATTCCACCTACGGTTTGTCTTAAGTTCAGAATCATGTCATTTACTGAATTCGCCAACAATCCGATCTCATCTTTAGAATCCATATCCGATGTTTCGCTTAAGTCTCCACTCGCTACTTTACCTAGCAATTTCACCACCCGATTTAACGGTCTTGCTATGATTTGAGATATCAAGTAACCCAAGCCAATACTGATAAGGAGTGCTACAATAATAACCGCGATCGTAATAGAACGAGAGGACGTATATAAGTCATTTGCGTACTCTCCTGCCCCCTTCGCCTGCTTCATGTTCATGTCTATTAAACTTTGTAGCAAGTCTGTCAATTCATCCGTCGCTGTTTGTATATCACCTGTAGATAGATACTTTGTATATTCTTCCGCACTTATATCGCTACTGTTCATTTCAATGGCTTCATTTAGACTTGTAGTATAACGTTGCCATATCGAAGAATAACCCTTCATCTTTTCCCGTTCCTCTACCCTTAAGGCTGTCTTGCTGTATTTATTGATCACGACTTCGATTTGATTGAGATTTCCGTGAATTCTATTCTTGTAATTGTTAGTCTCTGCTTCTGTTTTAGCGAGCGTGTTTATATCACGAATTTCTATTCTATTCAGTAGAAATAATTCATTCACTTCACCAAGATAAGCGATAGGAGTTAAACGGTTATCATACATATCCTCAATAGCTTCATCCATTTTATTCAAATTGCTTATTCCATATATTCCAACTACGCCTAATATAACAGCAACAATAACAAACGCAGAAATTAACTTTACAGCTGTTTTCAAATTATAAAACCACTTCATGTTCCAACACCCCATTGTTTATTATTGTAGTACTTGAGCCCTAACACGTTACTTATAGATGTAAGGATTCGCTCGCCAGTAAGCGACATTCCAAATATGGATTCCTCCTGATTCCGTTATATTACTTATCTGTAATTTATCCCATATTTCCTTATCTACATATAATTCTTAAGAACAGGAATATCATAAACTAGCGGCATATTTTGGTAACCGAAAAAGTATGGAGTGACCCCGCAAGATTATTGCGGTACCCTGCAATCGAGATACACACAGCAAATTGTCAAATTCCTGCCGCACTTCACTTAACAATTCAGAACAGAAATAGACCCCATATCACAATGATGTGAACGGGATCCTTATATATGTGACATTTGGTGTCAATGTAACTCACTATTGTTCCACATCTGAGTCCGTCAAGACACCCATCTGTTTCGCTTTTATAGCCGCTTCTATTCTCGATTTAACTTTTAACTTATAAAATAGATTGGTTAACTTATATTCCAGCGATCGTTGGCCCATATGTAAAACCTCAGCAATTTCCTTGTTACTTTTCCCTTGAGCTATTTCTTTTAATATCTCATATTCCTTATTACTAATCCTAGAGGTGACCTCTTCGTCATTCGCCTCCGATCCCACAATGGCGGTTCTTCTCAATTGTTTAACTAAAGAGAGGGGTAGAATAACTTCTCCCCTTAGTGCACAACGAACGGCTGTGACAAGCTGTTCCCTGCTTGTCGTTTTGGGGATAAATCCAAATATGCCCGTCTCAATCATTAAGTTAAAATGGTTATTAATTTCAAAGCCGGTGTAGATTAATATAATGGCGTTCGAATTCATTTGTAGTACTTGCTTTGCCAGATCAATCCCGTTGACATCGGCAATATGGAGATCAAATAACATCACGTCAAATGATTGTGAGCCTACCATTTCCAAGACTTCCTCGGCTGTATTGGCCAGGTTAACCAACATATCTCCCTCTTGTTCGAGTATCATCCTGGTTCCTTCCATGACAGCTGGGTGGTCGTCAACCAACAGAATATGAATCATAATTGCTACACCTCTATCCATGTATTATTCCGCATCTATTCGTGTGCTGGTATAGAGATAGACATCGTTAATCCGTTGTTCTCGGACGAGAGGAAATGTATAACCCCATCCATACTACGAACACGCTCCCTCATACCATGTATACCCATACTTGTAATTGAATCCCTCATTCCTATAAGATCCATACCAATCCCATTATCCTCATATTCCAATCGAATATGCTCTTCTTGACTGGATAAAAGAATGCGAACTTCCGTAGCAGAGGAATGTTTCGAGGCATTAGCCAAGAGCTCCTGTACAATACGATATAGTCCAATAAGTACATCGTCATGTAACTTATGATTGAAATGCTCTGCATCAAAATAAATGCCATAGTTAGAACGCAATTGCGTGAAATCGAACAACGCCTCAAGCGAAGAAACAAGCCCATCTCTTATTAACATAGGTGGTCTTAGTTCATTACACATGATACGTAATTGATAGATGACATCGAGTAAACCCTCCGTAATTTGCCCAAGTTGCTCCCGAAGTACCCCGGTAATTGATTTATCCATCAAAAGAAGATCTAGCTTACGATACCAGATAATCTGCTCTTGAAGTGCAGAGTCATGTAAATCCTGAGCGAGGCGTTTTCTCTCATTCTCAGACAAATTGAACATGAAGCGCAGCAACCATGTTGGAGCGACCTGCTCGGAAGCGTTCTGTTCAAGCTCCTTGGTTAAGTCCTCGATGATCAGGAAGTTATCAAATAGCACACTGACATATCGGGTAATTGTGGCAAGCCATACTCTTATAGCTGTTATCTCTAAGCCAATCGGTTTCTCGTCAATACAAAGTAAATAGCTCTTCCCCTTTTTTTCATGTATCTTAAGAGAATAACCTTTCTCCGTTTCGATAATCTCGCATAACTTATCTTTGTTATATTCAACTTCAATGATACTTACGTTCGTAACCTTCAGTATATCTCGCACTTCTTTCAACAATCGCTGTTCCATCTGACTGATCTTCATAACGCCAAAGAGATCGTGGGAGAACTGATCCAGACTCGTCTGTAAGCGGAAATACCGCTCATCACTTTCCAACAGAGCTTGTTCTACGCGTTTCTTCTCAGTAATTTCTTCAAACATTAGCTGTATGGATGAAGATTGGGAATCATATATAGATAACATAGATACAATAATTACGCGGCCATCAGAGCGAACCACTTGATATTCAGCAGGGCGGGAATAGCCATTCAACAGCGTACTTTCCATGCCTTCCCTTACATACTCGCGGTAATCTGGATGAATCCAATCCATAATATTCGTTGACAACGTCTCGTTGTTGATATCTACGCCGAGCATCTTAGCTCCTTCCGGATTAATATAGTTAATTTCCCCTTCTTTATATACAGCGATTGCTACCGGAGAGAGTTCTACCAATCTTCGATAACGTTCTTCGCTTGCTTGCAGCGCTCTTTGCATCTTTAGACGTTCCGTAACATCCTTAATTACGATGAGGATCGTCTCTGTTATTTCGTCATATATTCCTATAACCTCTGTTTCAATCACTTGCCCATCCACACGAATGATCTTATATTTCTTAGATCCTATGTAGTTCTTGCCTATTAATTGAAGCATCCTATGATTGCCCACTTCCCAATCGTCCGAATGAATATAATCATACATGGACTGACCGGTTATTTCATCGGCATTGGTTAATCCGAGCATGTTCAGTCCAGCGAGATTCATGTAGACCACCTTACTCTGGCGAAGGAGAACCATCGGTTGAGGCGACAGCTCAATCAGTCTCCGATAACGTTCCTCACTTTCTCTGAGTTCCTTCTTAATTCCAACTTTTTTAGTGATATCCCTCGACACGAACACAATTTTCTCTACCTCTCCAGCATCATCGAATACCAGAGTCCCCATGGATTCAAGATAGATAATGTAACCCTTAACGTGGATGAAACGAAATCTTAATAATTTTCTACTTTTAGTTATCAACATATCCATAACTTGATCTATCAAATACTCCCTATCATCGGGATGAATGTGTTCCAATATTGTAGTACCCTTAATAAATTCTATAGGGATACCCATGATGTTCTCACATGAAGGTGAAGCCACAAGAAAATTACCCTGGGAATCCAAAACAACCATCAAATCTTTCATATTATCGGTAATTAACCGATATTCAGCTTCACGTTCAGCCAGTCTTTTCTCAACTTCCCTTTTCACCGTAACATCTTTAGCGATCACAAAAATGCCCACCAGACGGTTATTCACTTGAATCGGCATATTCTTTATATCCCAGTGAATAACTCCTCCATCCTTACGATACGATGTCACAGCGTACTGCTGGGAATCTCCCTTTATTGCCTTTTCGAAATAATCACTCATGAGCCCCGCATTCTCGTCACCAAACATGTCCACGATAGAAAGAGTCTCTCTAGAAATATTCAATCGTTCTCCTGTAATATCCTCCGCCACCGGATTGATCGCTAAGATATTCCCAAGAAGATCTAATTCACATACAACATCAGAGTTATAGTCAAATAGAGATTTATACCGTTGCTCGTAACTGTGTATAGCTTCTTCCATAACCTTTCTTTCGGTAATATCAGCAACTATACCATCGAGACGAACCACAGATTGAGACCTATCCAGAATTGGAATAATCCTTACTTGGATCCACCTAATCTCACCATTGGCGTGAATAATCCGATATTCACTGAGATTTGGAATTCCCTGTCTTGCAGTTGCTAGGATTTGGTCAATAATCGGCTTCTCATCTGGATGAGCAATATCTGACCAAAAAGTAATTCCCTTCGCTTTCTCGATCGGATATCCCGTAATTTTAGCTATAGCATCGGAAATGAATGATACTTTCCCCAAAGTGATATCATACGACCAAATGGCTATATTAATCCTATCCAACATTTCTTGATACAATGAGAAAGTACTTTCTAATTGTTCCTTTGCGACTCTCTTCTCCGTTATATCCATTACAATGCCATCTATTCTACAAACCTCATTATCCTGCCCTAGCACAGGGATACCGATACTTTGTATCCATTTGAGTTCATTTGATTCTTCAATATGAATACGATGCTCCAAGCTACTGTTCTGCCCAGAACGTAACTTCTTCATGTGTTCATCAAATAAATGAAGATCGTCCGAATAAACCATTTCTTGTAGGAGCTCAGGACTATGAATGGTTTCCTCAGTTAAATAGCCCATCCATCGCTTGAAACCATCCGATAGCGTAAGGAAATTCATCTTCTTGTTCAATGACCAAGTGGTTACATCTTTGTTGTAGTCTAAATTCATGCTGCTACCACTTCCTTATTCCTTATTATGAATGTTTCCCTGCTTCTCCCCACTGATGAACAGTCTGATAAAGAATAAGGGGTAAATCATTAAGTATAAATTGAACACCCACCACGTTATATCAAAGTCTTTGTTACATGACCAGAAGGCAATCACCTGCAAACCTGAGCAAAGCTCCATTGCTCGTAATGGAAACTCTGAAGTTCTGATAATAGCCTACATGAATACCTCTTAGTGATACCAATATTTCATTATCAGTACCACTGGTATTATATGCCATGATCGATCAATCAATAAACAAACCAATTTTTCATAAAAAAAGCCCTTTCCATTGAATATGAAAAAGACTTCTTAAATAGCGTTATTCACTATACGTGATTGCCAAGTAATCCGCGAGGCCGATAGTTCATTCCATTAGCATAAAGATGGGAGACATCTCCCATTCCGATACATCTAGGAACCGCAAACTCCTTGCTTCGTTCTTCCAACAGGACCGTCGTAACTGAACTCGGGGCCAACCAAAATACGGACCAAGCTAAAGATAAAGGAATCTGAAGCAGATGCGCTAACCATGCGAGACCGAACCCACCATGACATACCAATCCGATCTTCTTTGTGGAAGGCTGCACCATACGATAGAGACCATTCTCCCGCCTGTAATGATGGCGAAGCATGAATTCATCAGAAGCTGCTTGCAGTTCGCTAAACCTCTTTCTATATTCATCTTGCATCAGCCAGTGGTCTGTCTCATCCCCCCATTGTCTCTTACCAGAGGATAGCTCCAAGATGTGTTCTCCAGGATAATCCCATATTGCTCGTAATGTACCCTCAGACATAATTTCCGACCAATCGAGTTCACGAGTCCATGCTTCCGTCTGAATCCCAAGTCCGGTCTCTTTGGCGATATAACTTGCCGTTGTCTGGGCCCTGCCAAGTGGTGAAGCATACAGTTCATCAAGACCTATGGAAGCCATGCGTTTCCCCAATGCTTCCGCCTCTTGATGTCCGAATTCCGTCAAATCATCTATTGCATAATCTGGATCGGCATGACGAATAAGAAATATTTGCATATATCATTCCTCCGTAGTTCATTCTTAGTTAGATGAGTATTATACCCATTACCTCAGTGACAAATGATAAAAAACGTGATGATTACTCCCGACTACTCAGGAGCGATCACCACGTCTGTAATACTCATAATTATTAGCTAGACTAAGTCCATACAATAGCTAGTGTTAACTAAAGGATTTCATTAATTTCGTCCTTAATCGTTTCGGATTGTGGACCGAATACGACTTGAACAGCGCCTTTTCCAAGTCTCATAACGCCAGCAGCACCAAGTTTCTTAAGACCAGCGTCATTAACAACTTTCTCATCCTTAACGATGAGACGAAGACGTGTGATACAAGCATCTACGGACTCAATATTGCTAGATCCGCCTAGTTGAGTCAGAATTTTAGCAGCACGGCTGTCGCCAGATGCACCTGCAGATGTGGATGCGGAATCTTCTTCTTCATCAAGGAAGAACGCTTCACGACCCGGTGTTTTAAGGTCAAACTTCACAATAACGAAGCGGAACACCACATAATACACGAGTGCGGTTACGAGACCAATTGGAATCAGTAACCATGGTTTCGTAGAAAGTCCAAAACCAAGCACATAGTCGATGAAACCAGCCGAGAAACCAAATCCGAGCTTCATACCCACCGCATATGATACAAACGCAGCGATACCAGATAACACGACATGGATACCATAAAGTAAAGGAGCAACGAACATAAATGCAAATTCTAATGGTTCAGTAATACCAGTCAAGAACGATGCAAATGCAGCACCGAGGAAGATAGATCCTACTGCTTTGCGTCTTTCCGGTTTAGCAGTGTGAATAATTGCAAACGCAGCAGCTGGAAGACCGAACATCATAATTGGGAAGAACCCTGTCATGAACATACCAGCAGATGGATCTTTAGCGAAGAAACGAGTCAAGTCACCGTGGACAATATCCCCAGCAGCATTCGTGAAATCACCAATTTGGAACCAAACGATGGAGTTAATGATGTGATGTAGTCCAAATGGTACTAAGAGACGGTTAGCAACAATATGAATGGCAGATCCGATTCCACCTAGACTCGTAACCCAGTTGCCGAATGTGTCAAGAGCCGCTTGAACCGGACCCCAGATGATACCACACACTAGACCAACGAAAACCATGGTGAACGCTGTTGCCATTGGTACGAAACGCTTGCCGCCGAAGAAGCCGAGCCAATCCGGTAGCTTGATTTTGTGATATTTCTTGTACAAACCTGCTGAGATACAACCTACCATGATACCGCCGAGAACACCCATGTTCAATTCAGTATCAGGTGATTGCATTAAATCAGGGAATATTCCTGGTACGATTAAAAGCACCTTAGCTAAGATTACATACCCGATTACTGCTGACAAAGCCGCAACGGCATCAACAGCGAATCCGATGGCAACTCCAACTGCGAAAATCAGTGGGAGGTTATCGAATATTGTGCCTCCGCCCGCACTCAGAAACGGTGCAATATAAGAATTTATGAAACCTCCTACACTGTCTCCCAAGTGAAATTCCTTGATGTAGTCGATACTACCGAAACGCATTAGGATTGCTGCTGCTGGTAGTGTAGCGACTGGAAGCATCAGCGACTTACCGATTTTTTGGAAAAACCCTAACATGAATTAATCATCCTTTCCTTTTTATAATGCTATGACTTTATAACCGCCTTCAAAATGACAGTACTGCCTGCTTGAACAGGTCCGTTGATTAACTCTAAGTCGCTAGTCACATCATCAGCGTTCGTTACAATGATTGGGGTAATGACCGGATAACCTGCCGCTTTGATCTTCTCGATGTCGAATTCAATTAACACTTGCCCTGCCTTAACTGTATCTCCTGTAGTAACATGAGAGATGAATCCTTCACCTTTCAGGGATACTGTGTTAACGCCAATGTGGAACAGAAATTGTAGCCCAGCTGGATGCTCCAACATGATCGCGTGTTTGGACTTAATTATATGAGCAACCGTTCCGTCAAACGGAGCGATGAGCTTTCCTTCTGTCGGTTCAATAGCGACTCCTCGGCCCATATGGCCTCCGGCAAATGCCTCATCAGGTACCTGAGTAAGTGCAACCGCTTTACCTGTTACAGGAGAGTAAATTTCAACAACACTCTCTTCTTTTTTCTTTTTCCAAAACATATTTATTCCTCCCAATCTAGTTATCACGAATGCTCTAATCGGTCTAAAATGATTAGCTGCTGATGTGTTATATTTACCCAATCCCGTCTACTTAATTCACTATACGCAGATAGAATATAAAAAATAACATTAAAATGAGCCAAGGAAAGGGCCCTAGTACTAGTAGGATCGCTTTCCTTGGCTCATGCCCATTAATTAACGGTAACACACCAAGTGAATTCGTTTTATTTGATTTTTTATTATGAACTTATAATAATTCATGGTTACTGTATCCGTCAACAACAAAATGTAAGCGCCTTAATTATAAGGTGCATAATTCATTTCTATCACTTTTATAGCACTCAAAAAAGCAACAAGCAGTCACACTTGACTGTACTTATTGCTTCTTATTCAACCATTTATTTATATAATACTTTGTCTACATTGTATTTAGCCTTGTATTCATTAATTATATACGTTTCATAGATTTCTCTATGAACAGGGTCACCGATGAGACAAACATCAATTTTAGTGACTTCTTCTCTATTCATTTTGATTACGGAAACCGTATCTTCAAAATGTTTCTTAATTCTTGGTCTAAGCTTTCTTGCTTTACCTACGAACAATAATTCATCATTGTCGTTATAAAACATAAAAATACCACCCATATCTCTTGGAATCAGGTGAAAGTCAGTAAATCCGTAAATATTACTTAGCTCTGGATTAATTTGTTTGGTAATACTAATGTGCGGTTCTGGAACCGTGATGTTTATCATTATAGCTCACTTCCTCTTTCTATATAGGTGTAAATACTATCACAAATCCCAATAGAACACCATGACAACTACATTGCGATTCACCCATGGGTCCTACTTAAATATTTCCCTTGAAAATACAATCATAAAACTAAATAATATAAGATATGTCTTATTTGTTGAATCTACATCATAACGGATGAAGCTTCATTTCAAACAGAAGAAAGGTTGAGCTCTACATCATGGCTTTAGCACAAAGCGTCACCAAGAAATCATCGATAAAAAAGGAACCATTCCCTATCTCTATACTTTCTCTTACCGTAGGTGCTTTTGCCATTGGAATGACGGAATTCGTCATTATGGGTCTTCTACCCAATGTAGCTGAGGATCTACATGTTAGCATTCCAACGGCAGGACAACTTATTACAATGTACGCCCTGGGGGTGGCCGTCGGTGCGCCTATACTGACGCTCCTCACCCAACGAATTCCACAAAAGAAGCTGCTATGTCTGCTCATGGTTCTATTCATTCTTGGCAATGGTATCTCTGTCGTTGCTCCGAACTATGAGGTGTTGATGATAGCTCGCTTGATTACTGCATTAACACACGGGACTTTCTTTGGTGTTGGAGCGGTCATCGCCTCCAATCTCGTACAACCGAATAAGCGTGCCGGCGCTGTATCCATCATGATGGCTGGCTTAACCATTGCGAATATCGTTGGTGTTCCTCTGGGTACATTTATCGGACAGCACATGGGCTGGCGCTCATCATTTGGTGCGATTGCAATCATGGGGGTTATAGCACTGATCGGCATCATTATCTTCATTCCCCGACTCCGACAAGACAAACCGGCCAGTATCAAAGCCCAGATCGTTTCGCTGGCTCAACCCAAATTACTTCTATATCTACTGATCGGAGCTCTAGGTAACGCCAGTTTATTTACAGTCTTTACTTATATCACTCCACTGCTTCAGCAGGTCAGCGGTTTCGCTGAACATAGTGTAACCTGGATTCTCGTCCTATTCGGCTGTGGCGTGACCATCGGTAATATTGTTGGTGGGAAGCTTGCCGATTGGAAATTGATGCCGTCCATATTGGGAGTTTATTTTGTGGTATGTATCATCCTTACGATTTTCACCTTTACAGTCCATAATCCAATTGCTGCGGTAGCAACTATCTTCCTATGGGGTGTCGCTTCCTTTGCCGTGATGCCAGGGTTACAAGTGCGGATTATGAGCTTGGCACAGGAGGCACCAGCACTTGCTTCTACCTCCAGCCATTCAGCTGGAAACCTTGGAAATGCAGCCGGAGCCTTCATTGGAGGCTGGGTTATTACACATCTAGCCATTACGTCCCTCCCTTGGGTCGGTGCAATCCTTGTTGGCCTTGGTCTAATCCTTGGAATAGCCTGTTATATGGCAGAACGTAAAGAAGTTACGGTGTAACACTACTAATATCATTTAACAAGACAAAGCCCCAACTTCGTTATAGAAGCTGCGGCTTTGTCTTATTTTAAAAATAAAACTATACACTACTTTAAATCATTGGATTGCAATATATATTTGTACCTCAGCATCGGTAGGATCGAAGTTTCTTCCATCATAAAGCTCAAAGTCCCCAGTGAAGGTTCTTACCTCCTGCGATTCTTCGAAATATGTCCAAATGTCCCCCCAGCTTTGCGCCACTACTTCAAACACCGGACCCCTTTTAGTCGTAAATACGAGGTACTTACTCTCTGGTATGACCACGCAATCAAAGTTATTATCGGCAAGAACGGCACCGTCGCCAACCTCATGCCCTATAAGTGCCGTATATGCTCCAGAAGCATCACTTTCATAATCTGTATACAGCCCGTAGATTAGATTTGGATTGTTGATACCCTCCTGTAACGAGAGGTTACTCTGAAAGTATGTTTCCCAAAGCTTCGATAATTGTCCATTTGGACCCGCTTCTTCGGCATTCGTTGTACGTACACTGACACCAGTCAGTGTGATTTCTGGTTTTTGAACGGTAAAAGTGTTCATTCATTGCCCTCTTTTCCTTGAATATAAATTAATTATACGTTGGAAAAGTGGACACCTATCTGTCTACGTTAACATACCGCTCCATAATTCTTTGTGCCCGTCGTACGACTTCGTCTGCCACACTAGTTGGCTGCTCTACTTTGACATGTTCGCCATAACTCAGGAGCATCCCATAGAACCACTCATCTTCCACGAATTCTGCCTTAACTTGGATGGAGCCATCTTCTAATACCGTAACCGTCTCCGGGTCGAAAGAATCTAAGATTCGATAACGCACTTGTTGATGAAAGTTTAGAATCATTTCATGTTTAACATCCGTCGACCACTCCGACTCCCACACGTAACCATCTAATGTTGGTGTTTCACGGCGCACACCCTGTTCCATTAACATCTTCAACTCATGTATCCGAGATAATCGAAACACTCTGAAATCGTTCCGTAGTGTGCAGTATGCATGCAGATACCATACATATCCTTTCAGAATTAAAGCCGATGGTTCAATGACTCTCTCGCTCTCTTTTCCATTCATGTTCAAATATTGGATTCTTACCTTGCGTGCTTCCTCTATCGCCTGCTTCAATATATTCACTTTATCTCGTTCGGCAGGACTCTGTCCCCAAGGATTGAAATCAAAGATAATCCCTGTTGTGGATTGCTCGGTGTTACTGGTGTCTGCTTTACTAAGTAGCGCCTTAACCTTCTCTAGAAGGCTAGCGAACTTACTGTCATCTACGATCCCAGTGATTCCTTTGACTACGGAAACCATCGTGTTTATTTCGTTAAGCGTCAGGAATTGGCGGGCAATCGTGTATTGCTCCATGATTTCAAATCCGCCTGATGTTCCTTGATGTGCCACAATAGGAATGCCCGATTGATTCAACGTCTCCATATCTCTGTAAATCGTCTTGGTTGAAACTTCAAAGCGATCAGCTAACTCCTTTGCACTGACTCGTTCACGATTGAGCAGCACAATCGTCATCGCCAATAAGCGATCAATTTTCATTGTTTCTCCCCTAGTCTATATTCTCAGAACTCTTCTAGTGTTACATGATCTTAACTTTAATTATGTCAGCGATAAGAACTCTAATCAATTAACAACAAAAAAGCCTAGGGCAACCCCGATGAGCGTTATTACGGGGATGAGAGTGTATGAGAAGAAAAAGGAGATCCTTGATTGTTAAAGGTTCTCTTTTTTCTGGTTGAAACTGTTAAATCCTATATTAGCGCTTGCCTAATTGAGCTGTAGATTCCCGTTCAATCAATGTCGTAGGTAGCAAAGTTTCCATAAAAGGCTCATCTTTATGATTCATTCGCCAGAAAAGTTGTTCTATCGCTTTTTTTCCGTACAATTTTAAATCAATCGCCATACTAGTCGTTGAGGGTGTTGCAATACGAGAGAGCTGCCCGTTATCAAAGCTACAGATGGATATATCCTCTGGAATTTTGAGACCTATTTGTTGAATCGCAGCATTGATAAGAAAGCCCAGTCCATCGTTGACGCAGAACCATGCGGTCGGCTGTACGGGAAGATTTAACAGGCGTTGATGAATCACATCCCCTTGTTCGACAGCATCATTGATGATGAAGTGTGAATTCGGGGTGATCCCTCGTTCCTTCATTGCCATGATATATCCTTCCAGACGTTCATAATAACTCGGAGAATAATCAATATTCCCCATAAAGCCAATGTCACGATGCCCCAAATCAAGTAAATACTGAACAGCGTCAAAGGCACCAAATCGGTTGTTCGTTAGAATGGAGTCGGCATAAATTCGTGGGTGATGATGGTCAATAAGTACGACAGGAATACCTGTAGAAATCACTTTTTTCGTATACTCCGTATCAATATGTGAAAGGATAAGGATTCCATCTACATTTTGGTTTTGTAGAAAAGGGGGAAGGATCAATTGGTCGATCGCTTCTTGTGAAATAGACTGAATGTGCAAATTCATGCCGCGAAGAGCAGTTTCGCGTTCAATAGTGAGATAGATTTCTCCGAAGAAATTGGTTTGGGAAAAGGCGAAATCAGAAGCGATCAGCGCAATGTTGCCTGTTCCTTCTTTTGTTTGCGGTTTACGGCTTTGAGGGTACATGTAGCCCATCTCATCTGCTGTTTTTTGAATCAGGTTACGAGTTTCTTCACTGACCCCATCTTTTCCGCTGAGCGCTTGCGACACGGAGTTTTTAGAAATGTTTAATTTATCCGCTATATCCTGCATGGTCAATTTTCTTTTCATCAAGTCATACCTTTCTAAACAGAATCAATCCATACAAATTTGGGATAAAGATGTAACAATAGTCTCATAATGTATTCATAAGCAATTTCAGAAAACATGTCAAGTGGAGAATGGACAAAAAAAACGAAAGCTTGTAAGTTATCGGTTACTTGAAAAACCTAACGAATAGGCTTAGAAACATCATAACAGACAACTTGTAACGTTATAAATTTAATATTGTAATGTAATGATTACTGTTTTTTATGATGATAAATTAAAAAATCAATTGACTTTAGCGCAATTTAGATCAATAATGTGAATACAAGCGCTTTCATTTATTATTGTAATTAACTCAGTAACGTTATTTAGTTAGTTACAAATAAACATTAGGGGGTTGAAGTAATGAAGAAGAAGTTGGCCATGTTACTAGTTTTTACTGTAGCGATTTCAATGCTCGCGGCATGTGGCTCGAAAAGTACGGATAACAAAGGTACGGCTGAAGGTGTCACGGCGATTGAGTTCTGGACAGCGAATAATCCGCCTCAGCAAGCCTATTGGGAAAGTTTGGCTAAAGAATACGAGACTGTGAACCCTAAAATAAAAATTAACGTAAGTCCAATGAAAGAAACACCAAGCTCTGAGGCGAATATTCAATCCGCTATTGCTGGAGGAAGTGCGCCAACACTATCGGAAAATATTTCTCGTGGTTTTGCCGCACAACTTACAAACAGTAAAGCGCTTGTACCGTTGAATACAATGGCGGGTTGGGATGATATTATTGCGGGACGTAAAATGACGAATACAATTGAATCTTGGAAATTTTCCGATGATAACCAATATGTTCTTCCCATTTCTTCCAATGCTATGTTGTTCGGATGGAGACTTGATATTTTGAAAGAACTGGGCTATAACGAGCCTCCAAAGACATACAGTGAAATGCTAGATGTTGCTAAGAAGCTGAAAGTGAAATACCCTGACAAATATGTATGGGCAAAAGCAGATCTTGCAGATCCAGCGGCATGGAAGAGATGGTTCGACTTCTTTATGCTCTATAATGCAGCTTCTGATGGTAATAAATTTATCGAAGGTGGTAAATTCGTAGCGGATGATAAGGCGGGAATTGCAACGTTAGGTCTTATGGACAATTTGCGCAAAGAGAATTCGTTGCTTGCAGAGAATATCACAGACCCATTCGAGAACGGAGTAGGTATTTTTACGGATATTGGTCCATGGACACTCAACTACTGGGCAGAGAGATTCCCGGAATTGAAATATAACGAAACATATACATTAGCAGCGCCTCCTGTTCCGGATGATGTGAAGGTAGATCATCCAAAAACTTTTGCAGATACCAAAGGAATTGTAATCTATGCATCTGCACCAAAGGAAAAGCAAGAAGCAGCTATGGAATTCATGAAGTGGGTATACTCTGATGCGAAACATGATTTGCAATGGTTTGAGAAAACAAACATGCCTCCAGCTCGTGATGATTTATCGACCAACGATGTGTTTAAAGCATTCCTAGATCAGAATCCAGCACTTAAGAAGTATGCTGAAGCTGTACCGTACGCTGTACCTCCAATGGACAACGCGAAATTTAATGAATTGCAAACTTTTATCGGACAGGAAGCTGTGAATCCAGTTGTTCGCGGCCAAATTGATCCGACAACAGGTTGGAATAACATGAAGAAAGCTATTGAAGAGGCTCTTAAGTAATGGAAACCAAAAATAATAATAAGTTGGGCTGGTTATTTGCCAGCCCGTACCTTATTTATGGATTCGTATTTTTCCTAGGTCCGTTAATTTGGTCGCTTTATCTTGCGTTCACCAACTGGGATTTGATCGCTCCTAATTATGATTTTGTTGGATTTTCTAATTTTATCAAAGCTTTTAAAAATCCAGCGGTACAATCGTCATTTTGGGTTACTTATAAATTTATGATGGTTTTTGTGCCATTGGTCACAGCAGCGTCACTTGCAGTGGCAATGATTGTACAGGGACTTCCGAAATTGAAAAGTGTTTTTTTAATTGGTTTCTTCTTGCCGTACCTTTCTTCCGGTGTTGTATCATCGCTGATTGTAAAAGGTTTGTTATCTTACAACAGCCCGGTTAACGCTTTTTTAAGGGACAACTTTGGCATTAAAATAAACTGGCTTGGCACACCATTTACAGCACTGATGATCGTGGCCTTAATTATTGCTTGGAAATTTGCTGGTTATTATGCGCTAATTCTCACATCAGGCCTTGAAAGTATTGATAAGGAGGTCTATGAAGCGGCAGCGATTGATGGTGTAAGTCGTAGACAGCGTTTCTGGACAATCACGCTACCGTTATTATATCCAGCCATCTATACGACGTTGATTTTATCCTTTGGCGTAACGTTTGGTATTTTTACCGAGGTGTATCAATTAACGGGTGGGGGTCCGAATTATGCGACCAACACATGGCAGATGGAGATCTATAATCAAGCGTTCAAAAACTTGCAGGCAGGTTATGCTTCAGCGATAGCTATTATCGCTGCGATTGTCACATTCATTTCGATCTTTGTCATTAAAAAATTGTTAGAAATGTGGGGGAAACGAAATGGTTGGGTCTAATGATAAAAATAAGCTTAGTTTAACCATCCGTTATAGTGTGGCTACCCTTCTGCTTCTAGTGATGGTATTTCCGTATCTTTATATGGTGTTAAACTCTTTTGCGGATTGGAGCCAAGTCGATCGACAGCTTATTCCATCAAGCTACTCGTTAAAATCGTATTCATGGTTGTTTAGCGGTGGGGAGACTGGAACACCAAGACCGTGGCTAAATTCCTTTTTTAACAGTGTTATCGTTTCGGTTGGTTCTACAGTTCTAATGATGGTGTTTGGGATCATGGTAGCTTATGCGCTTGCTAAAATTAAATTTAGAGGTCGGGATGCAGTTAACAATTTCGTTCTGTTTCATATGTTTTTCCCGGCGATTATTTTGTTGATTCCGAATTTTTTGGTCATCCAAAAAGTTGGCTTATACGACACCTATTGGGCGATGATTATTCCAAAGGCAATGAGTTTATGGGCGATATTTATGTATACGAACTTTTTCAAAGCGGTCCCGACGACGTTTATTGAAGCGGCGAAGATAGATGGAGCTACGGAATTTCAAATTTTGTATAAAATTATGGTTCCCATGTCCAAGTCCATTACGACGGTTATTTTCTTATTCCTACTTATGGAGCGCTGGACAGAACTTCTGTGGGATATGATCGTGGTACGCAGCGACGAAATGCTGACACTTAACGTGTTATTGTCACAAATGTTCGGTCCGTATGCAGGTTATCCGGGTCCAATGTATGCAGCATCTGTACTCTTGACGTTACCGATCATTATTCTATTCATCATTTTTGGTAAGAGATTTAAAGAAGGCATGCAGTTTAACCTAAAATAGTCGTATTTTATACTACAACAAAAAAGGAGTTAATATATCGTGAGTTTCACACAAAAAGAAACGAAAACGTGCGCGACATTATTGCGTGAGTATCAACAGTCGAATAAAACGGTTCGTAATCCAGAAAAATTAACATTCATGGGTGTTGGCGATAAGGATGTCTATAATATTACAGCCCCGTTTGAAGATGAAGGCGAACAGGTTATTGCGGGGCGCGTAGAATCGCGGGATAGCGAGCATTCTGAAATTGTTTTCTTTGTGGAGCGGGATGGGGCTTGGATACCACGTGAAGGTGCGCCCATTCTTACACTTCAAGATCCGTTCTACACGAAAATTGCCGGGGAGCTTGTGCTTGGGGGCGTTCAGATTTATCCGCATCCCAATCCAACCAAAGAAAGCATATTTTCATGGCGTACGGTGTTCTATAAAGGCGCTCGAATTGCAGAGCTTAAACCGTTTTTTACAGGACCGAGCGGTATGAAAGATTTACGGTTGGTGGAATTGATAGATGGAAGCATCGGTGTATTGACAAGGCCACAAGGCGAAAAAGGCGGACGCGGTAAAATTGGTTTTACACGTATTTCATCTTTAAAGGATTTAACGCCCGAAGTGATTGAGGAAGCGCCGCTATTGGAAGGGCAATTCATCGAGGAAGAGTGGGGTGGAGGCAACGAAATTCATCTACTTAACAATGGGTTGTTAGGAATTCTTGGTCATATTGCCTGCTTCGATACGGAGTTAGACCGCCATTATTATTCTATGGTATTTGTATTAGATCCAGAAACACGTGAATTTTCGGATATTCGATTGATTGCCGTTCGTGCTGAATTTGTACCAGGTGTATCGAAACGTCCCGATTTGAGAGATGTCGTTTTCAGTGGAGGGCTCGTACGGAATTTGGACGGTACAGCGAATTTATATGTAGGTCTCTCTGATGCAGAAGCGCATCGTTTGACGATGGCCGATCCATTTATTTCATTTGAATGATAAGGAGTGTTTATTGTGAATATATATCGTTATGAAGAGAATCCAATCATTACCCCAGCAGATGTGACACCCTATCACCCTAATTTTGAAGTCATTGGTGCTTTCAATGCAGGTATTGCTCAATACAACGGTGAAGTGCTTATGCTGCTTCGCGTTGCGGAGCGTCCCATCAGCGAGGATCCACAGATTGTAAAAGCGCCGATTTATAATCCGAAGACGCAGAAGCTTGAATTGATCGAGCTACGTACTGACGATGAGCGTTATGATTTCTCTGATCCACGTGTGATCAGAGATCGTACAGGCAGTTCTGGATTTACCTATTTAACGTCGATCTCCTATATTCGTATTGCACGTAGTAAGGATGGACATCACTTTACCATAGATGAAAAGCCGTTTGTATATCCTTCCAATGAGCAAGAGACGTTCGGAATTGAAGATCCTCGTGTCACTCAAATGGGAGATACGTACTATATTTATTTCTCTGTCATTTCCCCAGTGGGTATTGGTGAATCCATGGTTTCTACGAAAGATTTTGTGAATACCGAGCATCACGGCATGATATTCAGTCCGGAAAATAAAGATGTGATTATTTTTCCAGAGAAAATTAACGGTAAATACTATGCGCTTCATCGCCCGACGACGAAAAGTATCGGGAATCCAGAAATTTGGATCGCTGAGTCTAACAATTTATTGTATTGGGGTAATCATAAACATTTGATGGGGCTCCGTAAAGGAATGTGGGATAGCGGACGTATCGGTGGAGGTGCGGTACCTTTCAAGACGGATAAAGGCTGGTTAGAGCTCTATCATGGAGCGACACTGGATCATCGTTATTGTATGGGTGCAGTTCTCCTTGACTTGAACGATCCTACCAAAATTATTGCGCGTTCGGACAAGCCTGTAATGGAACCTGATGCAGACTACGAGAAAAAAGGTTTTTTTGGAGATGTCGTATTTTCCTGCGGCGTTCTCGTCGAGGGTGATATTGTGAAAATGTACTACGGTGTAGCAGATACCTCTATGGCTTGCGCGGAACTAAGTCTTCAAGAGATTCTTGATAGTTTGATATATGTATAAATAGCGTTACGCCAAGGCCTGATTCGTTAGGCTTTGGTTTTTTTAGTTAAACGCTTCAAGATTTAAGATTTAGACAACAAGGAGAACAAATATGAAGCTGAATGATAATTGGAAAATTCGCGATTTTGTTGTGGGGGAGGCCAAAGATTTAGAGGTGGCGTCTCCCGATTATATCGATTACTACTGGATCTCTGCTAACGTACCGGGAGATGTACACTCTACATTAATAGATCGGAACATCATTGAGAATCCCTTTTTTGGCCACAACGATCAAAAATGCCGCTGGGTAGAAGAGAAGGTTTGGTGGTACAGAACCGTATTTCATTGTGACGATCCATTACAAGATGGAGAACGAATGGAGCTGGTGTTTGATGGTCTGGATACATTTGCTACCATTTACTTGAATGGGGTTGAACTTGGCTCAACCGACAATATGTTTATTCGACATACATTTGAAGTGACACGGGAATTAAGGCGCGGTAACAATACGCTTGCTGTTAAATTTGATCCGATTCGTGAAGTGGTAGGCCATCAAGTTCAGAATTATTGGTCTGGGTTCAGTAAAAAAAGGATTTGGACTCGCAAAGCGCAGAGTCATTTCGGTTGGGATTGGGGACCTCGGCTTGTATGTGCAGGGATTTGGCAGGATGTTCATCTCGAGAAACGGACTTTCGCTAAAATTGATCATGTGTTTGCCAGAACTGTGCGTTTGGATGAAACGGCGGCTGAGGTGCAGATCGATGTAGAGCTTCGGACCTTTGACAAAAACAAAAATTACGAGACACAAGTTCGCTTAGCTTACGGTGATCAAGAGATCATGGCAACTGCCATGTTTGAAAAAGGTAAAGCGCATATGACGATGCGGGTGGAGGATGCCAAGTTATGGTGGACACATGATCTGGGCATCCCTCATTTGTATGATTTGCGTGTCGATGTTCTCGCCGATGGTGCATATATAGATGCACATGTTCAGAAGTTTGGTATTCGTACGGTGGAAGTGCTCCGTCACGATGAGCAGGGGAATGCTTGTTTTACGTTCGTGCTAAACGGCGTCAAAATATTCGCCAAAGGAGCAAATTGGATTCCAATAGATAGTTTTATTGGAAGTGTTTCCGATTTCAGATATTCTCACCTGATACAAATGTCCAAGGATGCGAACATGAACATGTTACGAGTCTGGGGCGGCGGCGTTTATGAACGCGACGTTTTTTATGAGGAATGCAATCGTCAGGGTATTTTGGTATGGCAAGACTTTATGTTTGCTTGTGCACTCTATCCTGACTATAACAAAAATTTCATGGATAACGTCCGTCATGAAATTACGGAGGTAGTCAAGCGCCTCCGCAATCACCCATGCCTTGCCATTTGGTGTGGTAACAATGAGAACGATTGGCTTTATGAAGCGCTGCATTCCTCTGGTGAAATTAAAGATCCGTTCTACGGAGAGAAAATATATCATGAAATGATGCCTGAGATTTTAGAAGAGCTAGATCCTACACGGTTGTTCTGGCCAAGCTCGCCGTACGGCGGTAATGATCACAACTCGCGTGAAGAAGGCGATACGCACAATTGGCAAGTATGGCATGGAAACATAGAACCGCGGACATTTGGGGAACCTCAGCTGCAAGATTATAGTGTAGAGGGTCTCTCTTTCAAAAAATTCAAAGGAGACACCACTAAATTTTCTAGTGAATTTGGAATGCATGCTTCATCCAATCGTTATACGCTGGAACGGAACATGCCGAAGGATATGTTCTATTGGGGTAGTGAAGAAATGGCTTATCGTAATAAGGATAAGTATTACCCTAAAGGGATTTTACTGATGGAAGGTTACACGGGGGTACCTGAGGATATTGAGCAATATATGGACTTTTCGATGCTAACACAGGCGGAAGGCTTGAAATATGGAATCGAGCATTATCGACGCAATAAACCGGAAACGAGTGGGGCGTTGTACTGGCAGTTGAACGATTGTTGGCCGGGTACGAGTTGGTCTGTTATCGATTACTATGGTTTACCGAAGGCTTCATATCATTATTCACGTAAATTTTTTAGTCCAATTTTGCTTACGTTGGATCACGATGCAGGTGAGGATTTGAAATTATGGGCATTGAACGATTTGCGATCTGCGTACAACGATGAGGTAGAACTTGCTGTTTATAATTTCAGTGGGGAGAAAAAGTTCAGCCGCACCTATAGCGTATCGATCAGAGCGAATAGCGGTGAACAAATCGACGTGTTGTCTGAAAGTGAGGCATTAAACGGGCTTGATCCAGCTGAAGTGGTTATTGGTATTCGTTCTATGCAAGAAAGAACAGAAGTGAATTATTATTTTTTCCGGGACCATAAAGATATGAAGTATACGACCGCCAAGCTGACGGTTGACATTGACGAAGGCAAATCAGAACTACGTATTTCGACAGATCGGTTTGCACGTATGGTGAAAATTGAACTTTCGATGGCGTATCTAGTTCTTAGCGACAATTTCTTTGATTTGCTCCCAGGGGAGACGAAAGTGATTAAGATTCATCAGGCACAAGGACATGCAATTCCTTGGGAAAGTCTACGAGTACAAGCGATAAACAGCAAATAAGAAAAGGAGTGGGGAAAATGAGAGCCGCAGTGTTGCGAAAAACGGGAGAGATAGAGTTATCAACATGGAAGGAAGAGATGCTGGCTCCAGGTGAAGTGCGTGTTCGGGTGAAGTGCTGCGGCATTTGTGGTACAGATCAGCATATTTACCACGGCCATCCTGGATCAGCGGCAGTAACTCCGCCGATTGTTCTTGGACATGAACTTGCAGGTGAAGTCATTGAAGTCGCTAGCGATGTCATTTCTTTAAAGATCGGTGACCGTGTTTCGATCGATCCGAATATATATTGCGGTAGCTGTCGCTACTGCCGTAGTGGTCGGGTGCATCTGTGCGATCGGTTAGAGGCGGTCGGTGTTACACGGGACGGTGGAATGGGCGAGACTTGCGCTGTGCCTGCAGCGAACTGCTATCGTTTGCCAGATGGTATGAGCGATATCGAGGGCGCTATGGTTGAGCCACTTGGCTGCGTGCTGCACGGAATGAGGAAGCTTTACATTCGCTCGACCGATACGGTGCTTATTATTGGCGGTGGCTTTATAGGTCAACTTTTCTTACAGCTTGTCAAACGGCAGGGAGCGGCCCGAATTGTCGTAAGCGAGCCGGCTGATAGCAAGCACGAACAACTGCTTCGACTCGGGGCGGATGAAGTAATGGATCCCCAAGATGCGGCGCAGCAGCTAATAAACGATGCCGATGTTGTTATTGAGTGCGTAGGACGCAAAGAAACGATGGAGTTCGCCATAGAAGCGGCGTGTAAAGGCGGGCAGGTTCTTCTCTTTGGCGTGTCTTCGCCCGAAACTACAATTCAACTATCGCCATTTTCGGTATTTTCCAAGGAACTGAAAATTATGGGATCTTTCATTAATCCCTATACGCATGAAGAAGCGATTTCACTTCTTCATCAGCAAATCGTACAGGTGGAGCCGCTGATCAGTCATCGTTTTCAGTTGGATGAAATTCCAGATGTGATGGGATGTTATCCAACGCTCCAAGTAAGTAAAGGAGTTATCCTTTTTAGTAAAACTCAGTGTTTTTAGTTTCAGAGATATGAGATGGCTCTAAACCAACATCAGTATCTGCAGAAAACCAGGAATAATGTTCGATGTAGCGAAGGTGACGGAATGTCCTGAAGAAGCGCAAGCGTTCGCCTACAAGTTTTCCGTAGGAACGCTACTTCGAAAGCATATACTTGCCCTCTGATTTCAACCGCTATGCGGTATCCAATCAAGAAATCGGAAGGCAACAGCGATCGGAAGGACAATCCGTTATCGTAGCGGCATCCTACACAAATGTGTGTGGACTTTTTCAGAGCTCTCCATCATACGTAGGTGTTGTAAGGCGTTCACATTGATTCTTGCGTAAGCTTCGTTACCTTACTTCTTGGTATTCATTCATAAGTGTATCCATAATTTGTTGAACGCTTCTAATTTCTTTAATCTTATGCACCTTTGAACCGGCAAAAACCAACCCATTCTGTACATCGCCGATAATGGAGTTATTCAGGGCTTCCATTGTGCAGAAACGAAACGAACATATTTTCAGGCACTTATGGCATTTCTTAATGCGCAATTTCGTTTCCTCATTGCTTATAAGGTCTGTCAATCGGTTCTTTATCGCTCTACCGTATAATCCCACCGTAGTTTTAACCAATATCGTATCTTCCTGCTCCGCCTCCACATACATCTGCTTGAAGGCTAGTGGAGCGTCACATTCGTGACTAGCCACGAAATGTGTTCCGATCTGAACACCGGACGCACCTAGTCTCATGGCTTTGGCGATATCTTCTCCTGTCATGATGCCACCGGCTGCGATAACTGGAATATTAACGGCCTCCACAACCTCAGGAAGAATATCAAATAAAGGTCGATCTGTACCCAAGTGACCTCCCGCTTCAAAACCTTCCACCACTAACGCTGAAGCACCTAATCTCTCAGATAGTCTTGCCACTTTTGCAGATGAAACGATAGAAATGACAGGCGTATTATGCGCTTTTCCCCATGCATACATATCTCTTGAAATACCCGCCCCTGAAATGATAAAATCCACTTTTTCTTCTAAAGCAGCCTGCATTTTTTCAGCGAAATCCTTTACAGCAAACAAGACATTAACCCCTATATACCCCATTCGTTCCCTGGACTCTTCTCGAGCTTTACGAATATGCAATCTTAGTTCTTCTATCGTTATGCCTGTACCTGAAATGGTGCCGATCCCACCTGCATTAGCTACAGCCGCGGCAAGACCACTCAAGGAAATTCCGACCCCCATACCACCTTGCATGATGGGTACTCTTGATTTAATATGACCAAATTGTAACATCGGAAGCTCCAATATGAACACCTCTTTCATGATATGATTGCCAATCTTTGAAATATTGTGATTTGAATATCACCTTTTACAGTACTATAGCTGGAAACATGATCATATGATTCAACTCACAGTCCAATTAGTATGGGGCAGGGAATATCGCCGGGAATTATGGTAATTGAACAATAGCCATCATTTGAACAAAAAGGAGCCCACACTTTGAAAAAGTATCTATTACCTGTACTTATTTTACTTACTAGTGCACTCTATATTTTCATAATTCCATCGGATCCACACGCCGTTAAACTCCTGTTCAAGTTAATTCCGATGTGGCTCATTATCACGTATGCGTACTTTCAAATTCCTAAACTTAGACAACACCATCATAGATTGCTATTAATCGGATTGTTCTTCTGTATGTTAGGCGATGGCCTACTGAGTTGGTTTGTTGTTGGATTATCTGCCTTTCTTGTTGGGCACATATTTTATATGATAGGATTCTTCACAAAGTGGCGCTTCTCGAAGCTTCGATTCGCAAGCGTTGTTCCGATTGCCGTATATGCTTCAATCATGGGCTGGGAGATTGTTCACGCATTGATTCGAGACAACAATGAATCCTTGATCGTACCTGTTCTTCTCTACATAAGCGTCATTTCCTTAATGACATGGTCTGCTATTATGACCGGTCACAAATGGGCGATTACCGGAAGTATATTGTTTACGATTTCAGATTCTGTTCTATCATGGAACCTATTCGTCTCGAACGTTGCTTTCTCCGGTGTATTCATCATGACAACCTATTACTCCGCTCAATTCTGTATGGCCTACAGCATTCGGACATTGGCAATGCATAAGAGCAGAAAGACGTTATTAGGTGAAGAATTAGAAATGACTGTGTTATAGAGTTATAGAAATTAGAATCACCGGTTATTAACTACATGCTCGGCGAAAGCAACCATATCCTTGACTTCAATAACCCTTCCATCATCACTCGTGAACTTCTTCTTAGACGTGTATCCACCCTCGGATAAATTAAAGTACACATGTCCGATCTTATGCGCAGTATCCTCGTGTAAAGCCATAATCCTCGCCAATAACTTAAGCCTTATGGTGAAAAGGACAAGCGATTTCAGCCGACGAGACTTCGGTTGTCTCCTTATTGTCACATTCATTCGAAAGTGACACATGCTCGCTATCAGCTACGTTACTTGGACTATCTAACTCTCCTAGCCATCCTTGATAGGCTGGATTTTGATAAAGAAATTGGGGACTCAGATCAAGTTCCTTCAAAGATTGATCGTGCCAGATTGGCGTTGCGGACGGTGACATAGGCGGAATAAGCCAAGACCAGCGACTTGACACCTCACGACCCCGTTCCTCTTCTTGCTGCTGGAAGCGAACGAATTGATCTGCCGCCGTATGATGATCCACAATGCTAACACCCGCTTGCTTGAATGAATGAAGCACTGCACGGTTCAGTTCAAGAAGCGCTCGGTCCTTCCACAACGTCGTGTTAGTGGAACGGTCCAGCCCCATCAGATCAGCAACTGTCGGCAGAAGGTTGTAACGACTGGTATCACCTAAATTACGTGAGCCAATTTCAGTCTCCATATACCAACCATTAAACGGAGCAGCTGTATACAAGATCCCACCGATCTCAAGCTGCATGTCCGAAATGATCGGTACAGAATACCAACGTAGCTGAAGCTCCGGAAATCGTTCAATCTCTGGATGACTTAAGCGTACTTCCTGAACCAAGTGTGCTGGTATGGGAAACAAGTGAGGGTCTTCATCCCCTATACCGACAACGAGCGGTAACACATCGTAATCTCCGCCTGTTCCTTGCCAACCAAGTTGCTGACAAACACGAGTGAAGTCATCCGATGCTGGATCTCCTGAACGAACAGACCCTTCAACGCTTGGATACCCGGCATACCGAATCAATTGATGGTTCCACACACGGATACGGCGAGCAGGGTCCTCGCCACTACGGAACACCGTTAGTACTGGACGAATACGTCCTCCATTATTCGCTCTTTCAATGTGTTGCAACAATGCTTCCGCTACCTGCTCCTCGTTCTCTGCCTGTCGTGCATCGATGACCTCAAGTTTATCCCAGAACAGACGGCCGATGCAGCGACTATTGTGGCGCCAAGCCATTCGTGCTCCGTGTACCACTTCCTCTTCTGTATGATGATAGCTACCCGAGTTATCTATTTCTTCGAGTATCGCAATCAGACGCTTCTCTGTCACTTCTTCTGACTTATCCAGCTCAGCGTACATAAGTCGGATGAACGCATCCGCCTTCTTGGTCAACTCTTCGATGTTTGTATCCATGTTGATCACTCCCTGTTTTCCGGTCATTCTTACTTTCCAGAACTCTTTTGTTTAGTATAACATTCGTGCTACCGCTGCCACATCTATCAGCTATTACAGGTTTGTGTACTTCACATACATAAATCCCCATTCGTAATCGAATGGGGTATATTTCGCGATGACATATGTGTATGGTTACAAACTTTGTTTCAAACGGTCCCATTGTAGTAAATGGTGACGGAAGTGCATCTCAACGAGCATAAACCATTCTTTCGCATTTAACGCACCGAATCGAGGATGGGCGACGGTATTGTGCAGGGATGCTTGTTCAATCGTGGATTCGACCTCTTTCATCCGTCTGATCACAGTGTTCAGTCCTTCGACAAGCTGCTCTTTACTTTCCGGTTGTACAGGCGTATATTGCGGTGAAGGTGGAACTTGAATACGTACAGGCGGAAACCCGCCTTGATCAAATAACGCCCGCCCCGCTTCTGTTTTCTCCCCTTTAGAAACAACGGAAGTCTTATCATTCGTCATGCAATGATCAATATTACGAAGAGACATGTGAAGAGAAGAGTTAATCAGATGTAGAACCATTTGCCCCATTGACCACTCGTTCTCACTCGGTTGACGCACCAACTGCTCCAAACGAAGTCCATTTAATTCTTGCAGATAACGATTCGCACTTCCTTCAAAACGTTCCAAAGCTTCGGTTGTATTCATAAGTTTAACTAGCTCCTTCTCATCAATATAGTCATACTATACAAAAACGCTACTGACAACAGTATGTCAGTAGCGTTTAAACACTTTCTCAGCTTCTTCACGAACCCGATCTCTAAGCGATTCAGGCTCCAATACTACAACCTCCGCTCCCCATCCGAGCACCCATTGCAGATTTCTAAATGGTTATCTGAATAATAACTTTATCCTTTTCATACTGAAATTGAATATCGCCCTTGTATATCTCAACCGTTCTTTTAATAATCGTTAATCCATTACCGCTGAGTGCATCTCTATTTTCTTTTGTTGTATATCCATTTTGAAATAGGCTCTTTTGTTCAACAGCTGTAAGTTCAGCCGTGTTCTCTACTGCAAACACATATTTATCTCCAATTGTTTTACATATGACACGAATCTCCTTTGGTTGATCACCCCAATAAGCCTCGGTTGCTTCAATCGCATTATCCAAAAGATTAGAGTAAATTCTCGCCAAATCCATCGACTCGACTCGACTATACTCATTCTGATCCGTCTCAAAGTGCATTTGTATATTTTTAGATTGGGCAAATTCCCACTTGCTTTGAAATACAACCATTAGGATCGGATTTTTAACACGTAAGGACATATCCACCATCTTGGATTCAATCGCAAGCTCCTTTAAATAGTCTCTCGCTTTATCATGCAACTGCATGTCCATTAATCCGCCTAGAACCTGAAGATGATTGATCATATCATGTCTGCTTGATTTAATAGCATCTGTTACTCTTCTAAGCTCTGAGATATACATTTTTTCTGATTCTTTCAAATCCTGTTTCAAACGGAGTTTATACCATTGGTATAATATGAACGTAACAAGTAACAACACAACAGCAAATAAAATATCAATGACAAAGATGAAGAGATTACTTTTAAGGACTTGGCCACTTATTTGCTTTAACTCCTCAACACCAATGTCAATGGCAATAACACCAAGAATATTTCCACCACCACTGTAAAATGGTACTCCGACCGATAAGTAAGAACCGTTAAATTCATCTTTTATAATATTAGTAAAATAGTTTTGCCCTCTTTTAGCTTGCCTTACTTGAGTAACAGGAACTGTGCAAGCAGATTCTATTGGTAAATCGCTCATATTTGAGGGAACTGCAGATACCATGACTTTAGATATATCCGAATCATCAAGCATTAAAACATATACATATAAAGCGTTGATTCGCTTGAGATATTGTTCTAAATATTGTTTTATTTGTTTGTGATTCTCATCATCCTGTTTAGATGATAGAAACTTTTCATAAACTTCTTTATCTAATCCTTCTGCAATATCTTTGGCTATTTCTATATACTGCTTTGCAAGCGTGGTTTGCGCCGATTTATTAATAGAGTAATACGATATTAACAATTTGACGCTCATCAGAGCGCTTAGCACAATACATGAAACAATCATAAAGTATACCATTCTCTTTTTCGAATACAAACTGTTGCATTTCATCAACCCAGTCCTTTTGTCCTATGTCTTATGTCTCTAGACTATTATCATCGGAATATTTAACCCGATTAATTAGATTATACTCCAATACCATAACAAAAAGAGCCTCAACATAGTGACAGATTGTCAAACCAACTGTGACATGGCTTGGTTTAACAATCTGCGATATGTGCTCGGCTCACTAGGAAAGGCTCTAATCGTAATATTGTACCTTTAACTCTTTTTGATTCTTGTTCTTGATTGTTTTGTTAGCAACCAACGTAATGCTATGCGTAATAATATCAACTCTGGGAAGTTTGAATAAATAAAATTACGATAAGTTAGTTTTCACTTCAAACAAATGTTTCACTAATTCACGGTTTTTATCTTTAAAGAGGTCATTATGTGAAGAGACCATTCCGTGACCATAAGCTTCTGGCATAATATATTGCTTCGCTTTATTCACAGCATTTGCCGCATCTTGGAACGCCCCTGCGATTAAATGGAGTTTTCCTTCGTGATTCAAAATATCCCCTGCAGCATAGATCCCAGGCACAGATGTTTCACTCATGGGACTACCTGCAATACCGTACTCATCTGCCATTTCAATGTTCAATCCACTATTCGATGTTAACTCTTTATCACGTTCGTAGCCATGATTTATGATCACTTCATCAACAGACAGTTGAATCTTATTTCCATTCTCACCGCTAAGCAACTCCACTTTCTCAATGGTCTCGTGGTCACTTGCGGCAATAAGCTTTTCAATCGATGTATTCAATAAGCATTCAACAGAACTATTGAATAGGCGCGTAACTTCTGCCTCATGTCCCTTCAACATGTCTTTCCGATAAGTCAAATAGACTTTTTTCGCAATCGGTTCCAATTCATTTGCCCAGTCAACAGCAGTATTTCCACCTCCGGAAATCAATACGGTTTTCCCTTTGAAACGTGCGAGAGATTTCACTGTATAATGCAAATTGGAAACCTCAAAACGTTCAGCGCCTTCAATTTCTAGTTTTGTTGGATTCAAGATTCCTCCACCAACAGCTAAAATAACTGTTTTGGACAAATGTTTTTGGTTTGTAGATGTCTGAATAACAAAGTTTCCATCTTCATCTTTGTTAATTGACGTCACTTTTTCACCTAATACTACCTCGGGCTCAAAAGTTAACCCTTGCTGAATCATTTGTTCAATCAGTCGTTCTCCTGTAGTAGGTATGAGTCCACCTATATCCCAAATCATTTTCTCTGGATAGACATGCACTTTCCCTCCTAAAAAAGGTTGGAACTCAATTATTTTTGTTTTCATTTCCCTTAAACCACTATAGAAAGCAGAAAAAAGTCCTGCTGGGCCACCACCAATAATTGTAACATCATACAGTTGTTCTGAATTCATTATGAATGCTCCTTTTCATCTAGTCATTATGTAAAAAGTTTTGATAACCGAAAGTAAAATCCTCCCCATGCCATGAAGCTGACCTGAGGAGCACCATTTCTATTTTTCGAGATTGGTGAGCCAAGTCGTTAGTTCTTCAATCTGAGCAAGGACGGCAATCGGATCATAATACCAAGAGCGTTCTTCCGGCCACACATAGATATGACCATTCTTAACAGCTGGAACACTTCCCCAAATCGGATCTTTCTGGAAATCTTCAATCTTTCGTCCGTTGGAAGTCATAATAATATAATCGCCGGCATAACTCTCTACCATTTCCTCAGAGAGTTCTGCCCATTGCTTATCCATAATTTCATTGGCAACTCCGCTAGGTGGCTTACGTCCAAGCGCCTGATAAATAGGCTGACCACCGCGACCAAAATTATCGCCGTATACCCACGTCGACTTGCCACCATCCTCCATAATGGAAAAACTAGCATCAGTAGCAATAGCTTTATCAACCTTGGCCTTCGCCTCGGCAATGCGCTGATCGTATTGGAGTAGCCAAGTCTTCGCTTCCTCTTGCTTATCAAGTAGCTTACCGAAATAGGTTAGCTCCTCATGAACGCCTTTCAAATCCCCGTAAGGAATAACAATGGTAGGTGCGATTTTGCTTAATACTTCGTAGTTGTCTCCATTACCAGTAATAATGAGATCTGGATTTAGAGCAAGTATATTTTCGACAGATGGTTTTCCGTACGTTCCGATATCCGACACGCCCACAAGCTTATCTTTGAAATAATAGTTCTTAATGATCAGTTCTGGCGCTCCCACCGGAATAACATCCAAGGTAATTAGACTACCCAGGTATTCCTCTGCAACAATACGTTGCGGTTTCGCAGGAATTTCAATCTCACCTTTTATTGTAGTAACAGTTTTTACAGCGCTGCTCGTGTTAGCACTTGAGTTCTCTTCTGTTTTCGGTTTCTCCACTACGCCGCTGTTTGAAGCTGTCTTTGTCTCTGTCGCTCCGCAAGCGGAAAGAACTAATACAATCAGTAGAAACAATAACGGAACAACTAACCCTAATCTCTGTGACCTATGATGTTTTTCTCGTGAATGCAACTTGAATCCCCCTCAAGCAATAATGATAATCATTCTCAATATTATTTTAAGGCATTCTGACAATTATGTCTATACACTAAAATGATCTGGCTCCTTCAATTTTGTAATGTTAGCAATCTCATCAGCTCATGCAACTGCGCCTGAGAGGATAGCGGGTCATAGCCATAAAACAAATCTGGCTTGTCAATTACATACACCCGATTTTTTTTGACAGCCTCCATCTTCAGCCATGGCTCAGACCTAAACAGACGATTCATTCTCTTCTTTGCCGCTAAATTTGAAGGTAACCCAGTAATAAAGATATGATCTGCTGGGTAGTCTACGATAGCCTCGATCTCCTCCTCTACATATCCCCATCTGTCAATGCCATGCTTAAGCAGAGAGACTGGTGGACGAAAGCCGATATCTTCATACAAGATTTGGCTTCCTCTGCCGTAGCTACTGTTAATACAGTAAGCCGAGCTTGTACCAATCTCCCACACGACAGCAGTTCCCCGTTCGCAAAGGCGCTGATCGAGTTTCTGATTAAAGGAACAAATCAGTTCATCGTAATGAGCAAGCCATTCCTCTACGTGCCACTGTCTTTCTACAATGTCAGCAATGAGGCGGAATTGCTCTCGCCAGCTTATGTTCATAAAAGACAGGCCAAGTACAGGAGCCAACGGTAGCAGTACATTATTCCCCTTTGCCGTATTATAGTCAATAATTACATCAGGATGAGCGGCAGCAACCGTCTCATAGAAAGAGGAGGCGCTTCCTCCACATTCATAGAGCTTTTGCACGGGGTTCACGTGCTTCACACTTTCTATCCAAGAGGAGTACACTCCCAGTTCCGGGGTGATACCTAATGCCAGTAAGCATGCGGTATGATTACTATTAAGAGTAACCACCCGTTTTTGCTTATGATGATAAGCGGTAGGAGACAAGCCAACTAACTGCTTAAATTTTCGACTTAAATAATTACCTTCTTTATAGCCCACTTCCTGTGCCAAATTCTCTAACTTTGGCATATTGAATAGCAGCCTATTCTGAGAGGTGCGAATCCGTAACATGGCTAGATAAGCGCTGAAAGTTTGACCCGTATGTCTGCGGAATGCACGGGAGAAATGCTCTGGACTCACCTGCGCCAATGTGGCCATCTGCTCGCGCGTCACATCCTCATGAAAATGCGTGTCTATGTAATGAAGTACTTGTTCCATCCACGAACCTGTTTGCTGAAGTCGCCTTTCAATTTCTTCAGACAGCTCTGACAGTAGCTCAACAAATAGCTGTTGGAAATGAAACGGCTTACTGTTGGATAGATTTCTCGAAACTTTTTCTAGCTCTGCCGTCAGACTTATGATGTTCAATGAACAGTCCCAAAGAGGTTCAGGATACTTTAATACATTCGGTTCTGCGCCATCACTGTTCAAGCAACGGTACCTGATCAGAATTCCCTCAAACCTTGTATGCAATTGAGCAGACAACTTCAATTCGTTGGAATTATGCCAAAGTACTACACAACCACGTGACAACGCATATTGCTGTTCGTTAAGAGTGAGTAAGCCATTTCCATTTGAAACAACAAGAACACAAGGACACGATGCCATTTCTTCATCTGTCGTAATTAAGGTTTCTTCCCAGTTCGATATACTAACAGGTAAATAATAGGTGTGAGAATACGGGATACGATCCTTTGATAGCCTATCTTCCATCACCATGTTCCTTTCTTAATCAGACTCCAAATTGTGCTTGGTGAAGTCTGTTATAAGCTCCTTCTACAGCTAATAACTCATGGTGACTTCCTTGCTCGACAATGCCATCCTCTGTGACAACAACAATGCGGTCTGCATTTTTAATCGTTGCTAAACGATGTGCAATGACAAGTGTAGTACGTCCTTCTGATAATTCCGTTAGGGCCTGTTGAATCGCTACCTCTGTTTCTGTATCCAGAGCAGATGTTGCTTCATCTAAGATCAGAATAGATGGGTTTTTAAGGAACATTCGAGCAATGGAAAGCCGTTGTTTTTGTCCACCAGACAATTTGACGCCTCGCTCACCAATCAATGTATCCATACCTTCAGATTGGGAGAGGATGACTTCTTCCAACTGCGCTCTTCTAGCAGCTTCCCATATATGCTCATCAGAAGCACCTAACTTGCCATAAGCTATATTCTCGCGAATCGTTCCATCAAATAGGAAGACATCTTGTTGGACAATCCCTATCTGAGTGCGTAGGGATTCAAGAGTCATTTGTCGGGTCTCAATCCCATCGATCATTATAGATCCGCTGTTTATATCATAAAAGCGAGGTAACAGACTACAGATCGTCGTTTTCCCAGCACCTGATGGTCCAACAAGTGCTACTGTTTCACCTGCATGAATCGTTAAATTAATATTTACTAACACATTCTCTTTACCCTCATAACCAAACGACACGTCTTGGAACTTTATATTCCCTTCTAAATGCCGGACAGCTATCGCGTTCGGAGCATCGGCTACATCGGGCTCTGTCTCAAGCATCTCTACATAACGTTTAAATCCAGCAACTCCTTTGGGATACATTTCAATAACCGCATTGATTTGTTGAATCGGTCCTAAGAATACGTTCGATAGAAGAACAAAAGCAAGAAACTCTCCGTATGTCATTTGTTTATTAATAACAAACCATGTACCGCATAGCAGAACAAACAACGTGACGAATTTCATAAGAATATAACTAATGGATGAATTCCACGCCATAATTCGGTAGGCAATCAATTTCGAATCTCGAAAGCGTCCATTATTTTCATTGAATTGAGCGATTTCATGCTCTTCATTAGCAAATGCTTGAACAACACGCATACCACTCACATTATTTTCTACACGTGCATTAAAATCAGCGATATCTGCGAAGAAACGTTTGAATGCTATAGACATTTTTTTACTGAAATACAAGGAAAGACATATAATAAGGGGTACAATAATAAAAGTAAGTACAGCTAATTGCCAATTTATCGAAAACATGATTGCAAATGCGCCTGAGAGCGTCATAATTGCGATAAATAAATCCTCAGGTCCATGATGCGCGATTTCACCAATATCCATTAAATCGTTTGTCATTCTTGAGACTAAATGACCTGTTTTATTATTATCAAAAAAGCGGAACGATAACTTCTGTACATGAGTGAAAAGATCTTTTCGCATATCGGACTCTATATTAATGCCTAGTTTATGTCCCCAGTAGGTGACAACATAATGGAGAGCCGAACTAATAATATAAATTCCTAATAACAAAGCACATCCCCATAAGATCCAACTCCAGTTCGAGCTAGGTAATAAATTATCCACTACACGATGGACAGCTAGCGGAAAGGCAAGTTCTAATAATGCAGCTATGACCGCACAGGAAAAGTCCAAGATGAATAGCCTTCGATAAGGTTTATAGTAAGAAAAGAAACGTTTTAACAATATGTATCACACTCCAGCATTTGATTAACTATCCATATATAAATTTCCGATATTAATAATCATTCTCACTAATTGAGTATAGCCTATCACCTTACTCTGAAGAAATGGACAAACTTATAAACTTTTTTGGACAAACTGAACTTATATGAAACGTGTGTTCTAGTCTTATTTCTCACTCTTTTTCTTAGCAACAAGCATATCAGCCACTTCTTCCGCTTGAGCTAGCACAGCAATCGGATCATATGGCCAAAACCGTTTTCCATCGAGATAGAAAACATTATCCTTTTTAACCGCATCTACTGATTTCCAAACAGCATCCTCTTTGTCTAACTTACCACCATGTGATTGATCGAAAAAGATATAATCACCAGCATAATCAGTTAACACTTCGAAAGATACTTGTTTGTAAGACTCCCCCGCATCGATTAACTCCTTTTTAATACGCTCTGGCGGAGTTAGTTGAAGAAGCTTATAGATGGCTTGCCCGCCCCGGTAAATACCATCTCCTTAGATGTAGGATTCCTTTTTAAAAGCGCCAAAGATAGAGACTGTTTCTCCTTCAGCCATTACCGCCTGAACTTTCTCTCTCTGTTGTTGTATTTTTTCATCAAAAGTAGCCAGCCATTCTCCGCTTCCTTGTCTTTACCTAGCATCTCGCCAATGGCCCTTACTTCCTCATAGGTATCACTATAGGTACTGTAAGGAATAATCACTGTCGGAGCGATCTTGGACAGCTTGTCAAATGTACTCGGTTCAGAATCAGCGCTAATAATTAAATCTGGCTGTAGTTCCAATATTTTCTCCATAGAACTCTCCCCTGTACTTTCAATCCCGGTGATTTGATCCTGTATATGTACATTAGCAAGATCTTGTTCTCCTGCACCCACCGGCTTTTCCCCTAGTACAAGCAGTGTAGGTAAATAATCCCCAACCACAATTCTTTTTGGATTTGCTGGTATTTCAATATCTCCGTTGACCGTTTTTACTGTTCTCGTTTTGGGTTGTTCGCTTACAACCGTTTCTTTCTTCGTTTCTCCGTTACTTTTTTTACTTTCAGATGATTGATCGCCCTTACTACAAGCGGTAATCGTCATCGCTAACATAACTAGTAGCAGACAAAAGATGATAGATTTATTTTTAAGCATTAGAATTCCCTTTTGTTAAATTGATAATGATTTTCATTCTCATTTATGCTATCAGATTTATTTTAGGGGGTCAATACAAATATAATACACATTAGTTGTATCCCATGCTTAGACGCTCTAGACTTACTCGTTAGTAACGTTTATAACTGCTCTCTCTACATAGAGAATAACCAAGCAGTATATCTCTCGCTCGGTTATTCCCTATCATTTCAGCTCGACTCTATTTCTTTCCCATCGCTTCCATTACTTCTTCAATTCCCTTAATTTTGGCAAGTGCCAACGGTCCTGGCAGTGAAGGGTCTTCCAAATAATAGACTTGGTCTTTTTGGACTGCACTCAAACTCTGCCATACTTTATTATCTTTTAAGTCTTCCTTCACTCCCCCTTCAATGGGTTCTTGCCAATTGTTAACTATAAACAAGTGATCCGGGTTTAAATCTACCACTCCTTCTAACGTCAATCGCCCACCTATTTCAGCACCCTCTGTCGGCTTTAAACCTAACCCGATATAAAAGGCATCGAATCGTTTCTCTTCCCAGAGGACAAATTGCTCTTTTCCACTGTACATTGCAAACATGACAGACTCGCCACTTCTAAAGGCTAATTGTTCCTTGTATTCTGCTGATTTGCGGTCAAATTCTGCAAGTACAGTATCCGCTTTATCCTCTTTACCGATTACTTTAGCAATTTCAATCAATGTCGTGCGCCAATCCGCAGCCTCCGGGAAAATGACGGTCGGTGCAATTTGTGATAATTGTTCATATTTATCCGCCATATCATTTGCTGCGATGATCAAATCAGGTTCTGATGCCAACAGTCTTTCCAAACTCACTTCTTGTCCAAGATCGATAATATCTTTCCCTTCAATCATCTTGCTTAAATAGGGAAAGTTTCTTTCAATTATTTCAATCCCTTGTCCAGCTATAGGATATTCATCTAAAACAGCTAGATAATCGACAAATGAAATGTACGGGGTAGCTATTTTAAGCGGTTTTTCTTTAATAACCGTTTCCCCTTCCATATGTTTAATCGTTCTTGGAAAGGAAGCTTTATTAACTACTTCCTCGCTTACTTGAGCAGGTGCCTTTTCAGTTTTTTCTACGGCATCTTTCGTTTTTGAATTATCCGCACAACCTACTACTAACGAAATAATACCTACTAGTAAAATCAATCCAAACCATTTTCTATTTCTCATTCCTTTATCTCCTTATAATTATAATTGATAAGAATTATCATTTATAATCTTACAAGGCCTTCCATCGGGCATCTACCAGTAGACGGATTAGGGATACTGGTTAGAGGGATAAGAAAAATGTTAGAGCTTTAATTATTCACCAATATCCCGGTACTTTAAAAGATAGTTTTCAGTCAAAATACTTGCCCTTTTTTAATCATTAAATATCCCCTCCAAGTTCACTCTTTTCCACATGATACATGCAGTTTTGAGTGTCTACTTAAAGGGGATAATACCAAGAATCGATTTCCCAGCGTTTTTTTAGTTAGCGAGTAAGCCCTCTTACAAATTCTCCAGGATTAACTCCAAATTTGTTCCTGAACGCTTCAGCAAAATAACTAGGATTAGAGTAGCCAACAGCACAGGAAGCTTCATTCACATTCATCTTGCCGCCTTGCAATAAAAGATGGGCTTTCTCCAGTCGTTTCTCCCGCAAATAGCCAAACACGGTTGTGCCATACATCTCTTTGAAGCCCTTTTTCAATTTATAGTCGTTTAAATCAATTGAACAAGATAATTCAGTCAACGTAGGTGGCTCCGTCATGCACTCGATTATAATTGCTCGTGCTTGTCGGATCTTCGCCACATCACTTTTGGAGAATTCCGACGGCTTTGGATCTTTATCAAACAGGAAAGACCGAAATGACATTGATAAAAGCTGTAATGCATTGCATTCTAACTCCAGATTGGTCATGCTCTTCTCTTCCACTGCATCCAACATTCGCTTTACGATGATAGACGCCGAAGGGTCAATTTTATCTTGAAACATTCGATACGACTTTTCCCCAAGGATATGAGAAAAGTCCATCGAATTTCCACCTTCACCGCCTACTTCTTGCATAAAATGATTGAAGGTTGAAACAGGAATTCCAATCCCCATCATTTGATAGGATTCATTCTTATTAAATGCAAAGTTCGCCCCCACTTGTTCTATAAACTGAAGAGAGCATGTCCCTGAAACAATCTCATGATCAGAACCCGATATATGAATCCCTCTAGCCCCTTCCATACAATAGCTAAGCTCAATCATGGGCCGCATGGTAGACATATTCATTTGATAATCTCGATCAAAAGAATAATCGGATATTACCACCTCTAAATCAGAACGTGGAATCAAACGATTAATCGATCCTTCTCCAATACCTGATCGGAATGCCATGAGTTCTGCCGGCATCTCTTTTTTCCTTGCTACTTGTAATTTATCAAAAAACTGATTAAAGTTCTGATGGAAGTTAGTTGTCTCGATGCTAGTCACCGCCTCAAATCCTCATATATTTACACTGAGAATGATTTTCAATATCATCCAAAAGTATAGCAAACAATTGAGGTTTTTACTATTTAATTGATGATACAAAGGACCGAGACGGACTAACTTCGTTGCTAGAGGAGGTCAGTATGCACTTCTTTAAGATTCACCCCTTCTGATTTGAGCATTATAGTAAGTAGTACACAAAGAAAGAAGATACAAGCGCCGAAGCCATAAGCCGTCGCATAGCCACCAGCATATTCAATCAGCCAGCCAGCTAGTCCAGGTCCCATCATTTGACCAACCGCATAAAAGACGGAAATAAAACCAATTGCCGCTGCAACGTATTGTGATGATACTTGTTGGCTAGCCTTCATCTGAATCAGTACAAGGACTCCACCAAGCGAAGAACCCCAAATGACAGAGGATACGATAAAACCTGCTACGCTTCCCCATTCAATCGGAATGATATCTCCAACGACAGACAATATTAATGCTGCAAGCAATGCTTTCTTAACACCCATCCGATCGGCGAGTATTCCCCATAATGGAGCTCCGCCAATCGAGCAGATACCCGCAACAGAATATACAGTTCCTGCCATCGCATTGGAAATCCCAAGATCAATCATATAACTCGTTTGATACAAATTCGGAATCAAATAGACAATCCCAACAGCAAAATAAAGCCCTGCGATCATATAAAGCTCCTTACTTCGCCAAACACTCGTCTTCTCCCGCGTTCCATTCTTTTCAGATGATGGATGTGGATCTTTTAAAATAAACGAAGCGAGTAGCATAACAACTACTGTCATAGCCGCAAATACCAACCAAGCTCCGCGCCAGCCAAGTGCCGGAAACTGTTGCAACATGAATGGTACAAGTGCCCCGGATAATAACATGCCAATACCCGCCCCACTCATTAATAGACCCATAACCGCTCCCCTTTTTTCTGGGAATAAGCCAATCGCTATCGATAGTAGCGGCGTATACACAAGTGCACTACCGGCGCCAGCGAAAAACAAACTCACAGATGCCCACCAAAAGTTCGTTACAAACACAAGGCCACATAAACCAGCGACAACAAGCCAGCCACCTAAAAGCAGTACTTTTTTCGCTCCTCGGCGCACCGTTAGAACACCTGAGAAACCGACCGTAAGCAAATAACCTAGGAATAACACTGTTCCTAATAACCCTGATTTTGATGTAGACAAAGACAAACCTTCCTGCATAAATGGCAATATAACCCCATAGGACATTCTTGAAAAACCCGTTGTCGTAACAATCAAAAGCATACCTATCAGAACAAACACCCAAAAGTTTTGTTTCATTTTATCAGGCTGTTTAGTCATTTTCTCCCCCCCATTATTTCACCTTCCAACCACCTGCTGTCTGCTGCTCCTGCCAAAGATGTTGATACAACCCTTGGCCATTTACCAGCTTCTGATGAGTACCTTGTTCCTCGATTCCCCCATCACGTAGTACGATAATGTTATCGGCTGACTGAATCGTCTTCAAACGATGAGCGATGACAACGACCGTTTTCTTTTGTGCCAACTTACTAATTGCTCGCTGGACCAGCTTTTCATTTTCAGAATCAAGTGAGGCAGTCACCTCATCTAGCAATAGTATGGGGGCCTCTTTCAAAAATGCTCGTGCAATCGAAAGTCGCTGTTTTTCCCCACCCGATAAATGGATGCCTCCAGTTCCGACAATAGTGTCATAACCATGGGGCAGCTTTTCAATAAAAGAATGGCACTGGGCTAATTGGGCGGCCTCAACGACTTGTTCAAATGAAGCATTTCGGTTACCCATGAGAATATTCTCAATAACGGTATCATTAAATAATTGCACGTCTTGAAAAACGAAACTTATCCTGCTTAACAATTCATCACTGCTTATGTCTGTGATATCTATATTTCCAATCTGTACGCTCCCCTGATTTACATCCCAAAAGCGGACAATCAAGCTTAAAATCGTAGACTTACCTGATCCTGATGGCCCCACTAAGGCAACGAGTCCTCGTTCTGGAACATGGAAGCTCACATCTTTTAAAATAGACTTATTTCCATAGCCAAAATGGACATGGTCAAAGGTAATCGAATTATTGAGCGGAACGATCTGCTGCTCTGGCTCTGCTAGTGGCATTTCTTCCAACACATCCTTGATACGTTCACCTGCATGAACCATAAAACGCAGTTGTCCCATATAGGTTCCAACTGAACGAAAGGCTTTAAAAAATTGCAAACTAATGATTAAAACAATAACAAATACAGATACTTCAAGCTGACCCTCTAGCAGTAGATAATTACCTGCAAGCAATAACACTATAAAACAGATTTCAATTGTAGCCGCATACAGATAGAGAATGGGCGATGCTAGTGCCTCCACTCGAATGCTACCATCCCGGAATCGTGCCAATGCTTGATCTAACCTTTTGAATTTAGCCCCTGTGACTTGATAGGCTTTCAGTAATTGAATATTCTCTATATATTCCTGTAGGTGACCGCTAGCTGTCATAAAAGATTCATGCCGTATTCTACTTCGTTTTCTCATTACTTTTTGCGACCAAAACAAAAGTGGCAATGCAAGTGGCACCGAGATCAAGACAACGAGAGCTAGACGCCAGTCAATCCATACTAACAGCACACCGTTTAGCACACACAGCACAATTGAACCAATCATTTGCGGGAGAATATGCGTCACAACAAGTTCCACTTCGTCTACATTTGTTAATAATGCTTGGCTAATATCGCCTTGATTTCTCTTTTTAAAAAAGCCCATCGGCAACTTTCGTAAGTGTTCACCTAATCGCAGACGAAGCTGCTGTATAGAGTGCGATCCCTCATTTTGCACATGCATCTGTGCAAGCATCGAAAATACCAGTTGCAAAACAAAAAAGGCGATGAGACCTATCGTCCAAAGCACAATCCATTCCAGACCTATCGATGCATGAAACAATGAATAAATGACCCCATACAATAACGCATATGGAGCTACTGAACTTATCATCTCTACACATGTATATAACAACGCTTTGTTTATCCATAAAGATCGGTCAACACGTAAAATGGCTTGTATCGTTTTCAGCATCTCTTCCTCACGCCTTCCCCGCTAGCGTCCATTGATCCACTTCCATATACGCATGCCACATCTGCTGATACAGTGAACAATGCTGCAGTAATACATCATGTGTTCCTTGATCAACAACTCGTCCTGCATCTAGGACAATAATGTTATCCACGTCTGTAATTGTCGATAGTCGATGTGCAATGATTACTACGGTTTTATCTTGGAGCAGATGACTAATTCCCGCTTGAATATGTGATTCATTTTCAGAATCGGCATAGGCAGTTGCCTCATCTAAAATAAGCACAGGTGCATTTTTAAAAATAGCGCGTGCAATTGCAATCCTCTGTCGTTCGCCACCACTCAAATGAATGCCGCCATGACCAATCTTTGTATCATAACCATTTGGCAATGCAGAAATAAAATCGTGAGCTTGCGCTGTTTTCGCCGCCTGAATGATTTGTTCTGAGCTCGCTTCCTGTTTCCCCATACAAATATTAGCGAACAACGTGTCATTCATCATCGAAACATCTTGAAATACATATGAAACAAGGTCCATTAATGCCTCTTGAGGAATGTCCTTGATGGGAATACCTCCGATAAGCAATCGGCCTTTTTCCACTTCCCAAAAACGGGCAATAAGCTGGGCTATCGTTGACTTTCCTGCCCCTGATGGTCCAACAAGAGCGGTCACCGTCCCCGCTTGCATCGTCATCGTTACATCTTGTAAAATCATACGATCCCCATAAGAAAAGCTCACTTTGTCAAAAAAAATGGGATAATGTTGTGGAATAGCCGACACATCCGTTCCCGCTTCACTCAGCTCCTTTGCCATTAGAACTTTATGCATTTTCTTAATACCCAACACCGTATTCTGCACTGTATGACTAAAGGTTGATAGTTGCTTCAAGGGCGCTGTCAAGCCGACCCCGAGCATTAGAAAAAGTAACACTTCCGGTATCGTCAGGCTACCTCGTTGGAAGAACAACAAACTAATTGGCAGTATAAAAATAAGCCCTGATTCAATAAATGCCGTGTACAAAACATACGTAGGCACTTTTTTACGTGATAGTCGCTTCCAAAGCTGTGTATAGTCTTCCACAGAGTTTTGATAGCCGGAAAACGATTGAACAGTCAAATTGAAAGCTTTAATAATTGGCATCGTATGGATGTATTCAATCATCGTGCCATTCATTCTCTCCAAATGCTGATGATACTTCTCCATATCTTCCCCTGCACCGCTATGCGCGCGCTTTACTTGTATAAAAACCGCACAAGGAATTGGCAATAAAGTAATCAGTGCCATCCGCCAGTCCACTGTCAACAGATACACAAACACACAAATTGGCGTAATAATCGAGACGATGAAATCGGGTAAATGATGCGCAATGAGCTGTTCTACCTTTTCTACATCATCGATGACTATTTTTTTCAGCTTCCCGACTTGCTGTTGATTGAAAAACCCCATTGGTAAGCGTCCCAGCTTATTCGTTAAATACGTTCGAATGTCGTACAACAGATTGTAAGCAGCAATATGCGCAAGCAAAGAGGACAGACCAAGAAAAACAAATCGAAGAATCACGGCAATCAAGGCATATATCACAAGTCTCCATACAGTAGATGAATCTAATATCCCATTCAACCAATGAATCGATAAGTGATATATGATCACAAAAGGAACAAGAGTAAGCAAGGCACTCATAACGGCATAGATGCAAGAAAATAACAACTTCCGACGTTGAGGGACTGCTAGATGTAATATCCACGATAGTTCCTTTTTAATAAACATTACTTACTCCCCTTTCAGTCAATTGCACAGATATTCTTGCCATTACTCCTTCACTATCAATTCACCTAACTCATCAATAAGTTCTCGTTTACCCATTGCCGTAAAGGCATAATTATAGTTCTTGGCACTCGTCATTCGATAAACATGATTATTTTTAACTGCCTTCATACTATCCCATACATTATTGTCATCCACTATGCTCTGCGTACTATCAACCATTAAAATAATATGGTCCGGATCAAAAGATGCTAGTGTCTCGACACTGGTCACCTTTCCCCCCCACGCATCAGGTTCAGGTGTTCCTTCCGCCTTTGGAAGCAACATGTCATGAAAAATCATATCCGCTACGCCTGTAGCCGCGTAAATCCTGATCTCTTTCGGGGTTGCCTCAATAATGGCAAAGGTTTCATCTTTCGTAATTGTTCTAATTTTTTCTGACCAATCCTTTGCTGTCTTTTCATAGTCTGTAAACCATGCGTCCATCTCTGTTTCCTTGTCAAAAATACCCGCTATAAATTCAAAACGATCTTGAAAGGCGTTAAAATCATGCGGAACCATTACCGTAGGGGCAATTTTTTTCAATTGATCAACTAATTTTTCATGTCTTGCCCCTGCAATGATTAAATCAGGATTCGCGGACGCTACCGCTTCTATATTAATTTCTGAAGCATACCAGCCAGCATTCACGGTATCTGGTTCCAGTTGATTGATAATAACTGGTGAAAATGCATTCGGGTTCTCTATATCTGTATTTGAACTAACAACGGGCTTAAACCCGAAAAAAAGTAATTCCTCTGTCGATCCCGAGACATCTGCTATTCGCAGTGGGTTAGTTGGGATTTCCACTTCCCCAAGCTTATCTTTAACAACCTTGGTCTTCGCATGATCCTCTGTACTATTTTTTGCTACTTCTACGGAGCCTTCTATTTCTTTTTCATCTGAACAGCCAACTAGCAGCAACATCATTACAGCTAACAAACTAAACATCCTGTTTTTCAAAATAAACATATCTATCTTCCCTTCTCCAATTGATAACAATTATCATTTATGTCCATTGTTATCGTACGCTCTCCTTTTGTTCCTCGCTACCATTGGACGGATAACATGGCGGTCTTGCGGATTTTTTATGATAAAAAAAAATGACCCAGGAATAATACCCCGAGTCATCTCATTGTAACCATTATCGCTATACCCAGCGAAAGTGCAAAAAAACTAGATATGATTACATTTATTTTTTATTTGATCAATCTTTCAAACGCGAAAGCAGGTAAAGGAAATATGGTGCGCCAATCACTGCGACGACAATTCCAGCTGGAATCTCTGATGGCTGTAAAATCCACCGACCCATTGTATCCGCAATAAGAACTAATAATCCTCCCGACAATGCAGCCGCTGGGATTAAATATTGATGCCTGGATCCGACTAATTGACGTGCCAAATGGGGCCCAATCAATCCTACAAAACCAATTCCACCACTTATGGATACACTTGCTCCTGCTAGTCCAACAGCCGCAGCAAGTAGTACACGCCGCTCTTTCTCAATCGATGCTCCCAGTCCAGTAGCTGTTAAATCACCTAAATTAAACACATTCAATACACGTGCTTTCGAAAATACAAATGGAATGAGTACGAGTATCCATGGTAATAAGGCAAGTACAAATTTCCAATTTGAGCCCCAAATACTACCCGCTAACCAAGTAGCAAGAAATTGATAATTCTCCGGACTGAGTCGAAGTGTTAAAACAATCATGACTGAACTAATCCCAGCTGCTATCGCTACACCCGTAAGTATCAGCCTCATTGGCGAAATTCCTTCATTACGTTTATAAGCTAACGAATAAATAATAATCGCAGTTATACCTGCACCGGAGAATGCCAATACCGGCAAGAAAAAGACGGGGACGGTTGTAGTGGTTGGGAAAAAGGATATGTATAACATAACAGCAAGCCCTGCTCCTGCGTTAATCCCCAGTATTCCGGGATCAGCCAACGCATTACGAGAAATCCCTTGCAAAACGCAACCAGATACCGCAAGTCCCATTCCTACTAATACTGAAATAACAATCCGCGGTAATCGAAATTCAAATAAAATAAGCTGTTGCTTCTCAGTCCCATATCCAAATAGCGTACGAATCACTTCAAGGGGCGTTAACCTAATAAATCCCGTATTCATACTGATCATAAAAGCAATGACAATGAGCAGACCAAGGATACCGATGACAACAAGGTTTCGAGTCTTTGCCCGGTTTTGATCTTTTGAGACAAACGCTGTTTCCTTCACAGCTCTCTACCTCCTTTTCGTGCAAGATACAGGAAGAATGGAACCCCAATTAAAGCAATCAACGCTCCAATAGGCGTCTCATATGGAGGATTAATCATTCTAGCTGCGAGATCGGCTAACACGACCAATAGCCCACCAATGACGATAGAGCAAGGAATAATCCAGCGATAATCGTGGCCGACAAGTAGACGGGTAAGATGCGGTACAATCAATCCTACAAAACCAACCGCACCTACAACGGAAACAGCGGATCCAGCCAAAACGAGAACAAGGATCATCCCAAACACTTTGATGGTCTTTGTTTTTTGGCCAAGCCCAATCGCCACTTCATCTCCGAGACTCAATAAGGTGATAGACCGGGAAATAATGATAGCACCTATCATTGCGGCAATAACCCAGGGGGACATCACTTGAAGGTTAATCCATTTTGTACCCGATACACCGCCTGCATACCAAAACGCCAAATCCTGACCAATCCGAAAATAAAGAGCGATTCCTTCGCTAAGCGCACCCAACAATGCGCTTACCGCTGCCCCAGCGAGCACAAGACGCATAGGTGTCAAACCGCCACGTGACATCGAACCGATTCCATACACAATTCCAGCACCTAACCCAGCACCCAAAAAGGAATACATAATGAGATACATAAACGGTAAACCTGGGAAAAAGGCGAAACATAGTGCCAGCATAAAAGCTGCACCCGCATTAAGGCCTAATAGACCCGAGTCAGCCAGCGGATTTCGGGTCATCCCTTGCATAAGCGCACCGGCCACAGCAAAACATGAGCCCACCATCGCAGCTCCAAGAACACGTGGCATACGTATTTCTCGAATAATTTGATGAGGTGTTAAATCAGGATTAAAATGAAACACAGCTGTCCAAACCGTTTCTAAGTTAATGTCCGCAGCCCCAAATGAAATGGAAAGAGCAATGGAAACAAGTAACGCGAAAATGCCTCCAAATAAAATTATAATTGCCACAATGGGTCGAGATTTTTTGTTTTTTTCAATTAACTCTTCTATTTCGGCAGAAACTCCTGCTGGAGTAGACATACACTTCCTCCTTCATACCAAACTTTCTCTTATATAGTTCGGTTCTCTCTTTTAAGCATTCATATCTCATATTTTGTTTACGATAAAAAGCAAATTATTTGTTTTTCTGAAATAGTTGATAAGATAGACATATCGGATTATGACTAAATGGACAGGTTGCCATGCTGGCATCGATATTAAATACATTTTCTAAATTAGGACAAGTCATTACTTCTTCCGGTGTCCCTTCCATCATTAATGTGCCATCCTTCATAGCAATCATATAATCAGAGAAGCGTGAGGCGTGATTCAAGTCGTGAAGCACCATGACAATTGTCCGACCTTCCTCCTCCTTTAGTCGTTGTAAAAGGAGTAAAATATCCAGTTGATGTGCTAAGTCCAAATAAGTAGTCGGCTCATCAAGAATAAGTATTTCGGTTCCCTGCGCGAGCGCCATCGCAATCCACACGCGCTGTCTTTGTCCACCAGATAACGCTTCAATCGGACGATCCTTAAACTCATTTAATCCCGTTACATCAAGTGCCCAATAAATATATTTATAATCTTCCTTTTTTAATGAGCCGAAACCCCTCTGATGGGGAAAACGACCATAAGAAACGAGTTCAAAAACAGTTAGTCCCTCAGGTGCCGCTGCCGTTTGTGGCAAAATCGCCATCTTCTTTGCGACTTCTTTCGTTTCTAACTGATGGATTGCACGTCCGTCGAGGTAAACCGCACCACTCTTCGTTTTCAACACTCGTGAAATAGCTTTCAACAAAGTCGATTTACCGCAACCATTCGGGCCAATGATTGTCGTTATTTTATTTTCAGGAATAGAAACACTTAAATCATTAATAATAAGCGTGCTTAAATAACCAGCTGCTATTCGATCTACATTAAGAACCGCCATTTTTCAATATCCTCCCTTTTTTATATCAATCTCACTCGATTTACGAGTTCGTCGGCTATAGAAATTTCATCTACAAAACAAACCAATTAAAAATCATTTGACTTCCAAATGAAAATGATTATCATTCACAGTTAGTATTTATAGTAAGTACTTCTTTATTAATTGTCAACAAAAATAGAGGGGAACTATTCCAGAAAGTATTATCATATTGAAAATATATTAAATTAATGAATTCAGGTTTTTTCATTGGAAATTGTGGACGAAAGCAGTCGAAGGACAGCAATTTGAAGATGAAACCGACATGTTCTCCCGATGAGACTAACGTCATTCAATTCTCTCCCCGAATGTGTCACGAAAATAGCTCGGATCTTTACATGAATGAACTTTAGTAAGCTTACTCGTATACTGAACAGCCTAGAGAAACAGGGTTACTTCTTACGTATTCTTAATCAGAATGGCCATCTTAGCTTCCAATTTATCGTGATACTACCTCAGTATAGAACGAGAATGTCAGGCTACGACCTCCTACAAAGAGGATATTCCCTACACGTTAATAGTACCCAAAAGAAATTTACCATAATGAGAGTTGTGAGGAGATAAAATGAATGTGCTCATATTTGGCCGGTGGTATGAGACACCCTTTTTGTTTACTTCATCTCACGTAATCGAAGTTATTCCTTATTATTTGTTACAATATTGTGTGATGAGTTTTTAAGCAACACATTATCAGCTGTTCGGATGGATATTAAAAAGGCTACAAAAATAGCAAACAGGCCACTTACACGTAGTGGCCTTTTGCTTTTTACTATCCTATTTAGATTAGAATCACATTAAGACTTCTTCACGGGATAACATACCTCAGTAACCCAGTGATCCGGATTCCGCTCCGTTGCAGGCCCAACGTGATAGATGTTAAACATTGAACCGTCAAATTCATAGTTATGATCTGAAATCCAATTCGCTAACGACACATTGACCTCGCTAAGCAAGGCATAACTACCCGTAAGCATGGCAGAAGCTACTGTGATCGGGGCAACCTTTTTGAAACGGACATGCTCCGTATCCTTATAGGTTCCAGTGATGGAAAGCTGGATTTCAATATCCACGTCGCTGTCTTTATACCCTTCATCGTGAAACACCGCCAGACTGTAGCGTGGATTGGCAAGTTGCAGACTGTCTCCTGTTTCCTTCTCCAATCGTGACCACAGCTGAACTTCTTGGTCATAGGCAGGAATAACATCTCTAAGACTCGCTACATATCTCTCCGGTATTTCTTTCAAAATAACATCGTAGTTCATACTTCCACGATCCTTTCCCAATCTGAGAATAGTGTTCTGAAGGAGCGCCAGTTTCTTCTGTAATACTTCCTCCTCCTCTTTCATTTGGGCGTGTTGAATCACAAGATGCTTCCGTAGACTTTCCTCATCGCCATATTCTGTGAGCATCTGCCCAATCGCAGGAATGCCAAACCCCATACCCTTTAGAACCTGAATTCTGTTGGCAACCATTAATTGTGCCGCATGGTAATAGCGATAGCCTGTGAAATCATCCGTATGATCTGGAATAAGCAGACCTACATCATGATAATGTCGTAGCATCCGGATGCTAATTCTTGACAGTTTTGAGAAATCACCTATTCTAAACATATTGTTTCCTTTCTACCGGTAGATTGTGAGCTCATATATAGAATGAAGTATGACACAGTGATAGAGTCAAGAAATAATAAAAAAATCACCTATCCCTATGCGGACGGGGAAGTCTTCAAACATTATTCGGAGCATAGAACCATTACAAAAATAGTCATTGCATCAGAGCAGTATGAATATGACATAACTCCGAACAGGAGTTCAGGAAAGAAAAAGAATCCTGCAATATGCTGAATAGCAAACAGAACGGTCATGACCAAAACGAGTTTAATGAAACGAAAGAATTTGAACATTATCAAAAGCTACCTGTAGCAGATATCTTATTAATGATTTCCTTTTTAATACAAATTTGATTTAATAGAAGTTAACAATGCTCCCATTACATATCAATTAAACGTTGGGAGGATGCACCATTCGAAGCTCGCTTGTATTAACCCTCATTATGCTCTCTTGTCTCTTAACTTCCTCAACAACTTATGGATCAACTACACCACTCGCAGAAACTATGCAAAAAATAGATAAAGAAATTGTCCAGAACATGCAACGCTTCAATATTCCTGGCATGGCATTTGTGCTTGCGGATGAGAACGGCAATGTTTACGTCAAAGGATACGGACGAAATGAATCTGAGGGAACCGAAAGTGTTGATCCAACAACCAATTTTCACATCGGCTCGATCTCCAAGGTGTTTACTTCATTAGCAATCATGCAACTTCGTGATCAGGGGCTCGTGGAATTGGATGCATCGCTCACACAATACCTACCATGGTTTGCAACTAAAGAAATCTCCCTCTCTTCGCATATCACCATCCGAGACTTACTGAATCATACAAGCGGACTACCTGGTCGGCTTAATACACATGATGTTGAAGGCTCCGATCCTGATCAAATCGCATCCCAAATAAAGCGTAAGCTCCAACAAGTACAACTTGTTGCCTCACCGGGTACAACATATGAATATACCAACATGAATTATGATTTGCTGCAGTTACTCTTGGAGAAGGTTACAAAACAATCTTTTCCCGAATATATGAATCAACATATTTTTATGCCACTGGGAATGAATCGAACGGTCTATTCTCTTGGTGATATGTTGCCAAATTCAGCTTCCGGGCATCGCTACATCTGGGGCGATATTAAACCCTTTCATGAACAATTGTCCTATGCCACGTTAGGATCAGCTGGATTAACGACGAATGCCGAGGATTTCGGTAAATACATTTCTTTTCTTTTGGGTAGTTCATCAGAGGGTAACTCTTCTGTTCTTCGATCAGAAAGCCTGCTTGAAATGCATTCACCAGCTATTTACGATCAATCGACAGGCTATGGATTCGGCTGGGAGGTCACACCGAATACCATTGAGAAAAAGGGAGGTCTTCCGGGGTTTACTGCAAATTTAATTGTTTTTCCAAATAAATCGTACGGATTTGCGCTATTATCCAACTCCAAACAAAATATCACAGATGATACCAACTTCAATATTTCTAGAATTCTCGCTGGCAATTCTCCAGCACATCTATCCAAACAAAATTTCCCTACCATCACTCCTCTTGATAAAGGAATCTTAATGATTAGCACTTTGTTTGCCATCATTATACTTATCATGTGGGTACCTACCTTACTCTCATGGCTGGGTAGGAAATCAAGATACTCCTTTAAGAAACCGACTCTTCCCATAATCCTCGTGTGTTGGGGGCTGAATGGATTGATGCTAATCGGCGGATTCTATTACATATATTCGTACATTCCGTATGCGAGCGGAACGCCTTCCCTTTATCAGTTAACGATTGCGCCTGATACCGTGAATGGATTGACTATACTCTCTATAACCTACCTTGTATTCAGTATTTCACTGGCAATCAAACCTCTATTGCACAGAACTACGATTGTATCAAAGGAACTATAAATACGCAGCCACTCTGAATGATGGAGTGGCTCCTTTCATTTAAGGGATCTTTTACATATCTGTATTTTTTCGCAAACACTCTCTGCTAGATAGTAAATACAAAGATTGACAGATGAAATATTCAGTAATAATCTATAAGAATTGAGTGAAATTCATTTATTATACATAAGAAAATATCCTACATAAATTCATTTAAATATATCCCAATAACATCCTACAGCCCTTTAAATTTAAATATGCAAGTATGGCGATACGATGATACAAAAAGGAGCACTCATTTTGTCTGAAAATTACGAATATTCAGGATCATTCCCCGATAGGAGTCACCTCAGTCTGCGAGGCGACTGCGAGAACTGCTTCGGCTTGTGCTGTGCCGCGCTACCATTCGCAGCTTCAGTGGACTTCGCGATAGACAAAGACGCGGGGCAGCCCTGCCACAACCTGCAATCGGACTTCCGCTGCGGCATTCACACAACCCTCAGGCAGCAGGGGTTTCGAGGTTGTACTGTTTTTGACTGTTTCGGCGCAGGGCAGAAAGTTTCCCAAATTACCTTCGGCGGACAAGACTGGCGGCAAAACCCAGCATCTGCAAAGCAAATGTTCGAGGTGTTATCGATCATGCGGCAACTTCATGAGTTGCTCTGGTATCTAAGCGAAGCATTAACGTTGCAATCAGTACGTTCGATTCACGATGAGGTGAGCAAAGCATACAACGAGACGGAACAACTCACTCAACTTAGTCCTGATTCTCTTATGGAGCTAGACATGATAGCATACCGAGCCGATATCAATACACTACTGCTACGAATCAGTGAACTGGTGCGAGCAGAAGCAAAACGCAAGCAACCGAACTCCAGTGGGCATCAAAAAACTCATGGAAGAGGAGCTGACCTCATCGGGGCTAAACTTAGAGGAGCCAACCTCAGAGCCGCAAACTTGAGAGGCGCCTATCTTATTGCCGCAGACCTCAGAGGTGCCGACCTTAGATTCGCTGACCTCATCGGTGCTGATTTCCGAGACGCTGACATCAGCGGTGCCGACCTCACTGGGAGTATCTTTCTGACTCAATCCCAGCTTAACGCAGCGAAGGGCAACAGCGACACGAAGCTTCCGCAATCACTAACTCATCCATCACACTGGTCGTGATAGCAACAGGAAGGTTGAGCGCCATGTTTATACTTACTCTTGTGGGATCACCCCTCAAACATAAAAATAGATGCCTGATTTTCGGCTACGTCTTGTTACAGGAGGGTCTATACTAGGGACATAATCCAAGTTTAGGGGCTGCAAGAATGATACCTGCCGAACGTTACGAAGAATATTACAAGGCTTTATTAGAAAAAAGAACGGAATATGAAGGTGTCTTTTATGTAGGAGTCAAAACAACAGGTGTATTCTGTCGCCCGACTTGCCCTGCACGAAAGCCTAAGTTTGAAAATTGTGAATTTTACGAGACTGCACAGCAGGCGTTACTTGCCTCTTATCGTCCATGTCAACGATGTCGTCCGTTATCTCATCCGAATCATGTCTCAGAGATTGTTCGCCTGCTTGTTGAAGCCGTTGAGAACAACCCTGAGAAACGATGGAAGGAACAAGACTTCAGGGATCTCTCGGTGGATGAATCAACGGCACGTCGTCAATTTAAAAAGCGATTCGGTATGACATTTGTTGAATACGCACGTGCCCGCCGTATGGGACTTGCCTTGAAGAACATTAGATCTGGTCGAACGATTATTGATACGCAACTATCAACAGGATATGAATCCAGCAGTGGGTTCAGAGATGCATTTTCTCGAATCATGGGGGCAGCGCCTACTTTACTAGAAAACAGTAAGGTTCTAAAAGCTTCTTGGATCGATACGCGCCTTGGCCCAATGATTGCCATTGGCGATGAGAATACGATTTATCTCTTAGAATTTGTTGATCGTCGTGGTCTAGAGCGCGAAGTAGAACGGCTTAGACAAAAGACGAAATCAGCGATTATCCCCGGTATCACCGAGCCGATTCAATCGATTGAAAGTGAACTGAACGAATATTTTGACGGTACACTGACTGTATTCACAACGCCCATCTCTTTATTGGGATCTCCTTTTCAAAAAAGCGTATGGGAGCAATTAACGAAAATACCACCCGGAGAAACTCGCTCCTATTCCGACATTGCCGTATCACTCGGTAAACCAACCGCTTTTCGCGCTGTGGCTCAGGCCAATGGTGCCAATCAGCTTGCCATTGTGATTCCTTGTCACCGTGTCATTAACGCCAATGGCGATTTGGGTGGCTACGGCGGTGGCTTAACACGTAAAGAATGGCTGTTACATCATGAAAAAAAGAAACGTCTAAGACATTAAGTTGTCCTTGGACGCTTCTTTTTAGATTATTGTATCATCCCTATCTGCCTACCCTAAAATAACCTGCGAGCCGTCACAAACCGTTTCATCCACTTGTCATCTAACGTTTCATAATGAACGCCAAGTTCCTTCGAATACGTATGTAAAATCCGATTATTCCCTACATAGATGGCAACGTGGCCAATGTCGAGTCCTCGTGCACTGAAGAACAACAAATCCCCTTTACGCAACTCGTTAATCCCTACTTTGGTGCCCTCTTTGGCTTGGTTATAAGAGACACGCGGAAGATCGATCGACAGCTTGTCCTTAAACAGGCGACTGACAAAAGAAGAACAGTCAAATGTAAGCATCTGATCCGTTGCGGCGCCAAATTCGTACGGTCTATTCAGGAACTTCTCTCCGTAAGCGATCAACTCGTCCGCTTGACGATCAACAAGTGTCGCACTCGTATAATCGCTATATTTGGACTTCGCCGATATGTATCCAGTCTTGTTGTCACGGGTTCGCACTTCTAACCACAACGCTCCAACTTCCTGGATAACATGAACCTTTTCGCCTACGGGCAGCATTTCCCTAATGATAGAATCATTTGTGGAATTCGGCTGACTCCGCAGATTGACCCCATAAAGAATCTTTGTATCGAATGCAACTGTAGTAGAAGAGAATATCCGGATCGTTCGGGTACTAGCCTCCCACTTCACTTTGCTACCGAGAGCTTCACTTACAAAGCGCAGCGGCATCATCGTATAACCACCACTCATTTGACCGGGAACGCTCAAGCTTAGCGCTTGTCCATTCTTATAGGCTATCCGCTCTCCGATACGGTAGGTTATCACCATATCTCCCTTGGTTGCTTTCACGGTTTGAGTATCGTTATTCCAGATAACCTTGGCACCCTGATCTTCAAATAGCTGGCGCATCGGAACGAGCACCGTATCGTTTATGAGCATCGGTTGGACTTTAAGTTGAACCTTGCGGTCATCCAGATAGATGTCCGTAACGGAAGTCTGCGGCAACGTGTCCGCATGCACTGGGGCTGAATAGAGCATAGCTGTAAGTAGTAGAAGTAGCATTGCGCCCTTTTTTATCGTCATGTTGTCATCACCTCGTTGTTTGATAAGTTCATCTATTGGTACGACAACAAGGTTGATTAGTTTTGTTCCAAATATTGGTTATTATGTATAAGCAAGATGAAAATAGCGTTAGATCTACCTTAATTTCTCAAGCTGAGACTTTCATATTGTGAACGCCGTGAAGTCGGTGACTTCGTCTTCGAGAGATGTATAAGGATACAAAACCTACTGTTACGAGGATACAGATCACGACGTCAAATCCGATTAACACCTGATAGTTTTTAAAATAATCAAAAGATAATCCTCCGATTAATGCACCCATAATACTGCCTGCCTGATGGAAGACGAATAGAAAACCTGTTTGTTTCCCTTTACCTTTCGTATGCTCATTGACGATAAGAATCCCTCCTGGAATTACGCTTAAATAGGTCATGCCGAATGCTATCGCAAACAGAATCGGTGACCACCCCACATGCATAAAGAGGACTGCAAAGCCCAGAATGCGTATGCCAAACAACATAGCCATCATGACCAACTTATTAAATCGATCCAGTAAGAATCCGAAGGTAACCGATCCTACAATTTCTAGGATGCCAAGTATACTCATCGATAGAGCGATCATGCTTGGAGAAACATTAGCCAACTGATGGATGGCTACCAAGTTCATCTCGACGGTACCCATGTTGATGCCACAGGTGAACAATGCGATCCCGACTAAAAAAAAGATCGGCAGATGACCTGCCCTCTTGAGCGATGGAGCGACTGTATCTGTATGTGGTTTATCGTGATCGTGATTGTCCACTTCTATTAACCCTTCCCCTTGAGCTGTCACCGCTTTGTTCTGATGATGACTCTTGATACCCAACCAAATCACAGGGAGTGCAATTAGAAGACTCAGGACAAAAGAGGCCAGAAAGGCATCCTTCCATGTCAGCCAGCTCATGGACACGAAGATTGGCGTAGTAATCACTAAACCTACAGAGTTAGCGCTCGTATGTAGCGCTATCGCTTTGGCCCGATGATGCGAGAACCATTCAAACATCAATAAATACGTTGTCGTCGTCCCAATACCAGCCAGTCCAGAGACCACTGCGTATCCAATAAAGAAGACAGCGGGATGTTCCCCTATCACGACAATACCCGTACCCAATGTACCCATAACTACGCTTATCAATAACACCTTTTTGGCACCATAACGATCTACAAACCATCCCCCTAAAGGCGCACATAGGGCTGTAATCAATAGATTCGTTGACCAGGCCATCGAAATGTATCCCCTGCTGATTCCTAAATCCTCAGATATGTTTACTTGAAAATAAGCCATACTGAAGCGCGTCAATGCCCCAATAAATCCTATAATCCACAACGATCCTAATCCAACCCAAGCATACTTGGGTTCTTTGAACCATGTCGTATCCATTCCCTTAACCTCCCCACGTCATCACAAAAGATACCGATCGGTATCTTTTTATTGATTATATGCTATACTTTTCAATATGACAACTTCTTTTGATATAATAACGCTAAGATTTCATTGTAACGGGGGATGACAATGCAAAAAGGCGAGAATACCCGCAAACTTATTATTGCTAAAGCCGCTGAGCTATTTAACCAAAAGGGATATTCAGGTACATCGCTATCAGATATAACAGAGATAACAGGCATTAAAAAAGGCGGTATTTACCGCCACTTTTCCAGTAAAGATGAAATTGCTCTTGAAGCTTATAACTATGCCGGAAATATAGTTGGAAGCCACTTCACACAAGCGATTGATCAGCAGGAAACAGCCGTTGGCAAACTGTTAGCCAATTTACACGTATACGAAAATGTGGTTGAGGACCCGCCCTTTATTGGAGGATGCCCGCTCCTCAATACGGCTGTTGAAAGCGACGACGCTCATCCAGGCTTACGCCAAAGAGCCCAGCAGGGCCTAAAGAACACACTGGATGCCATGAAAGTGATTATATCTGAAGGTGTAGAAAGCGGAGAATTCAAAGCGGATCTCGATATTGATGCTCTTGCCACCTTCACCCTTTCCATCATGGAAGGTGGCGTCATGATGAGCAAACTCGAAGGTAACAACCGACATATGCAGATGAACATTGAGAACCTCTCTGCTTATTTAAAACAGGTATGCCTACGCATACCTGAGTAATGTTTACTGTGAAGAACGATTCATATCACAACCAAACACACGATATCCTATATACAAAGACACAAAAAGGGGCACCCCGCGGGTGCCCTTCATTTATTCTTTTATGATTTCTTTTGTACTGCGTATGGTGTCGATCGGGCGAACTAACTTTTCAATTTGTTCACGTCTGGGTTCTAAGAATGGAGGTAGAGATAATTTCTCACCCAACGTTTCATAGGATTCATCTCCCATGAACCCTGGACCATCTGTTGCGAATTCGAATAGAATCTGAGGAGCCACTCTAGCATACAGTGATTCGAAAAAGTGACGATCAACATAACCAGATGATGCGATTTTGAAACTCTCTAGACGTTCAATCCATTCCTCTAACACGTTACGGTCTTCCACACGAAATGCGACATGGTGAACCGTACCATAACCTTGATAGCCCTGAGGAAGATTAGCATTATGTTCAACGACAACTTGTGCGCCATTTCCACCTTCACCAACCTCAAATAAATGGAATGATCCTTCCTGAGCAATTTCTTTAAATAACATCACTTTCTCCATCAATTCTTTGAAGTAATCTATATTAGCAATCCGAATAAAGATGGGTCCTAGACCGGTAATGGCATATTCTAAAGGAACAGGTCCATTTTGCCACGGCGTACCGGAAGCGACACCCTCATTGTGTTCATCTGAAATCAACTGGTACTGTTGGTCATCGAAATCAACAAAAGAAAGGACCTTTTTACCAAACATCACCTTAATACCTTCATGTTGTACATCTAGACGAGTAAAGCGTTGTTCCCAATAATCTAATGCTACATCACTCGGTACTCGGAAAGAAGTTTTGGATATTTCATTCGTCCCATGTGCACCCTTTTGAATACCAGGGAAATCGAAGAATGTCATATCTGTACCTGGATTCCCACCGTCATCTGCAAAAAATAAATGGTACGTTTGAATGTCGTCTTGGTTAACGGTTTTCTTTACTAAACGCATGCCTAATACATACGTGAAGAATTCATAATTGCGTTCTGCACTGCTAGTAATAGCTGTTACATGATGTATTCCTTTTAATCCATTCATCTAAATTCCTCCATGTTATCTTCATATTTGTTCAAGTTAGAACGATAAAATATATTTAAAAAAAGTGATAGACGTCGTAGTTGTACAATTATTGTGTACTATACATTAAAGAATTATTCATTAAAGAATCTTTAACTAAAGATAATATAGCATAGTTATTCTTTTCTGTCACCCATGTCTCTAAATCTTCATTCATTACACTACTCTCACTAGCATACAATAAGATTTTCCTATACAATTATTGTAAATGAACCTAAAAGTGTGGTGAAGCAACTTGTTTAAACTCTTATTAATTGAAGATGATACAACGTTATTTCATGAAATCAAAGATAGATTGTCGCAATGGTCCTATGATGTGTATGGGATTACCGATTTCAGTAGTGTGATTCAAGAATTCACAGATATCAAACCTGACTTAGTCGTTATTGATATTCAGTTGCCTAAATTCGATGGCTTTCATTGGTGTAGAATAATCCGGGCCCATTCCAACATTCCAATTATATTCTTATCTTCTCGCGATCACCCAACAGATATCGTCATGGCTATGCAGCTTGGAGCAGATGATTATATCCAGAAGCCTTTTCATTTCGATGTGTTGATTGCAAAAGTTCAGGCGACTCTTCGACGCGTATACAATTACAATACGGACGTCATCGAGCTCAAAACATGGTGTGGTGCAACTGTGGATTATGAACGAAATGTAGTCACCAATGACACAGGATCCATTGAACTTACAAAGAATGAAATTTTCGTGTTAAAAATGCTCATTGAGCAGAAGAATAAGATCGTAAGCCGCGAGGAGTTAATCAATAGCTTGTGGGATGACAAACGTTTTGTTAGTGATAACACCCTTACAGTCAACGTCAATCGTCTGCGAAAAAAGCTTGATGAGATCGGCTTAGGAACCTTTATTGAAACGAAAGTTGGACAAGGTTACATGGCTGTCGAAGAGGCACATGGTTATGATTAAAAAGTATGTAACGGAAAGACGCAGCTGGATCATGCTATTTATAGTCCAGCAATTCTTGATCCTATTTGTCGCTTTTATTGATTCGACGATCCCCCTCCGGTCCATGCTCTATTTAGTCTTTTTATCGATGATCCTTTTTTCGATCTTCTTCGTTATTCGTTACAGTAAAGAGACGAAATTTTATAGAAGTCTAGAAGAGCGTGACAACAATCTGGATTTAACGAGTATAGCAGGACCAGAAAGTCCCTTTGAACAAATCATTGAAACAAGTATGACGAACCAAACCGAACTGCTAAAACAGACTGCTTCGTACAATCTTATGACGCTAGAGCAGGAGAAAGATGACTTACTCGCTTGGATTCATGAAGTTAAGACGCCGCTTACAGCGATGCATTTAATGATCGACCGCTTAGACGACGAAATGATGAAGGCTCATTTAACTTATGAGTGGCTGCGAATTCATCTCCTTCTCGATCAACAGCTCCATCAACGGCGAATACCCTTTATTGAGAATGATTTGTATATTGAACATACCGATTTAGAGACGATCATTTTTGATGAGATTAAAACGTTACAATCATGGTGCATCCAAAAAGGAATCGGTTTTGATATCGATTTAGAAGTAGCCGAAGTGCTTAGTGATGCAAAATGGCTTGCCTTTATCCTCCGACAACTCTTAACAAACGCTGTGAAATATAGTCAAGCATCCGAGATCATGGTCAGCAGTTATCAGCGTGCGGATCAGACTATCCTTGAAGTGAAAGATCGTGGACGTGGCATCGACCCGAAGGATTTATCACGTATTTTCGATAGAGGATTTACATCCACAACCATGCATCAAGACACTGCTGCAACAGGCATGGGGCTATACTTAGCCAAGAAAGCAGCACAGTCATTGCTCATACATATCCATGTTGAATCAGCACTAGGAATCGGTACGATCGTGACATTAACTTTTCCACAAAAAAATGAATTCGTACGTATCACAAGCGTGTGACAACAATGTCACATGCTTCATTGTTTTGTTCGCTCAATCGCAGGAAAGTTAAGGCAAACCCTTTTATACTAAGGTTATTGAGAAAGAAAAAGGGAGTGTATCGAGATGGTAATTCTAGAAGCAACTAAAATCCATAAGAGTTATGGCAACAAACTCAACAAACAATCGGTATTAAGTGGTCTGGATTTGAGTATTGAACAAGGTGAATTCGTTAGTATTATGGGGGCATCCGGTTCAGGAAAGACAACGTTACTCAACGTCCTTTCCTCGATTGATAAGATTAGCGATGGCTCGATTACAATCGAAGGAACAGAAATTTCAAGCATGAAGGAAAAGCAGTTGGCTGAATTCCGAAAGAATTATTTAGGTTTTATTTTTCAGGAATATAACTTATTAGATACGCTGACAGTTAAGGAAAATATCCTTTTACCGTTATCCATTACAAATACGCCGAAAAAAGAAGCTGAGAAGAGATTTCAAGCTCTTGCGACAGAGCTGGGGATTGCTGATCTGAAGAATAAGTATCCCAATGAAATTTCCGGGGGACAAAAACAGCGTACCTCTGCCGCACGCGCCTTTATTCATGAACCAACCATTATTTTTGCCGATGAACCGACGGGTGCACTTGATTCTAAATCCGCATCCGATCTGTTGAACAAACTAAGCGAACTCAATCAGAAACGAAAAGCAACGATTATTATGGTTACTCATGATCCGGTGGCAGCTAGTTATTGCAGTCGAGTGATTTTTATTAAGGACGGACAAATCTATACACAGTTAAATAAGGGTGAAGAAACAAGACAGACTTTCTTTAAAGACATCATGAAGACCCAAGGTGTGTTAGGCGGGGTGCAGAATGAGTATTAATCAACTCATGTTTCGCAATTTACGAAAGAATCTGAAAAATTATTACCTTTATGTATTTGCCTTAATCTTTAGCGCCGCCCTATATTTCGCATTTGTCACGTTGCAGTATGATCCCTCCATGGATGCGACAAAAGGGTCTATTAAAGGAGGCGCTTCGATTAAGGCAGCATCGGTCTTACTTGTTGCGATTGTTTCTATTTTCCTTCTATATGCTAATAATATTTTTATAAAAAGACGCAGTAAAGAAATTGGCTTATTTCAATTAATAGGGATGACCAAGAACAGAATATTCCGTATCCTGACTGCTGAGAACTTTATCCTATATTTCGGATCATTAGTGCTAGGAATCTTTGTAGGGTTTTCCGTCTCCAAATTAATCATCATGATTCTATTTAAAACAATCGGTGTGGAGGGTATAGCAACACTTCATTTTTCCTATGAAGCACTCATTCAGACACTGATTGTATTCTTCGTAATCTATCTCTTTATCATGTTGATGAATTATTTGTTTATCAAAAGACAGACTATTCTATCCTTGTTTAGAGTGACTTCCATGACCGAAGGCAAAGTAAAAAAGGTGTCCTTCCTTGAAATGATCATCGGGATTATCGGAATTTCATTGATCATATTAGGCTATTATATTTCATCGATTTTATTTAGTGGAAGATTAACAACCCTGGCTGAACTATTTGCTGCGATGATCATTATTTTAGGGTCTGTCATCATCGGGACGTATTTATTCTATAAAGGATCTGTCCGTTTCATATTTAATATCATTCGAAAAAGGAAAAACGGCTACTTAAATATTAATGAAGTACTGTCGCTGTCATCCATTATGTTTCGAATGAAATCGAATGCCGTATTGTTAACCATTATTACGACCGTATCTGCACTTGCGATTGGTTTATTGTCCTTAAGTTATATTTCATATTATTCAGCAGAAAAGTCAGCAGAAAAGTATGTCGTAGCCGATTTCTCTATTACCGATATCCAAGATGCAAACAAGTTTAAAGAAGCATTAACCGCGAACAATATTTTATATACCGATAAAACGATTGATGTCATTCAAGTAAATGTCAATGTAGAGAACATAGTGGATATAAATACGGTTGGCCGGATTTTTGATCCACGTGCCATGAAAATGGCAGTGATTAGTGAACAAGCCGTAGCAGATATCCAACTGTCCGCCGATGAGACCCTTTTTACAGATTCTGAAGACGTAATGCAGAAATTCATGTCTATGAAGGACTCGGGAGCTATTGAATTGAAAGGTCAACATGAAGTCATTGCGCAACAATATAAAGGTATCAATATGGCTTCCCCCATTTCTGGGTATTTCACGAACGGTGGCTTGCCTCTTGCTATTGTGGACGAAACGGTGTTCGAGCGATTGAAGAAGGATATCAACCCAACCATTCAAAAAGACTCTACCCAATATATCGGAATTGATATCAAGGATAAGAGTCATGTTAAAGAGGCCAACGAACTTTATCAAGAACTAGGATTCACTAGTAATCGTTCCTATGACTCTCAACTTGAGATGAGCAACTATCAGAAACAAAATATGGGACTCATCATGTTTATCGTTGGGTTCCTAGGGCTAACCTTTCTGATTACATCTGGATGTATTCTTTACTTTAAACAAATGGATGAAAGTGAAGATGAGAAGTCCAATTATACCATTCTAAGAAAGCTAGGTTTCACACAAGAAGATTTACTAAAAGGCATTCAAATGAAACAACTCTTTAATTTCGGAATCCCATTAATCGTTGGGTTATGTCATAGCTACTTTGCAGTCCAATCCGGATGGTTCTTCTTCGGAACAGAACTGTGGACACCGATGATTATGGTTATGATCCTATATACCGCACTGTATTCAATCTTCGGAATACTATCCGTATTTTATTACAAGAAGGTCATTAAAGAGGCTCTTTAATAGCAATACTCTATCCATTCACAATTCATCTATCCACTCAAATGGTTCAAACGCAGGAATTTGCTGATTGATGTCGAATTGGGTATGAATATCGTATGGAGGAGGTGAATCCCGTTGCGACAAGGACACACAAACCTTGGACACGCGTGCGGGAGAAGCGATGTGGGACTGGCTGAAATCATCAAAAACAACAGTGATTAATCAGGGGAAAAACGAACCTATCGAGATTGATCATGGCGAGTCTTCAAAGTACAAGGTCATCGTAATAACTGGCACGAGCGGATCAGGACGTAAGAGTATTGCCAAACAACTAAGCGTTGATCTGGGAATCCCCTATGTGATTCCGTATACTACACGCGCCATTCGCCCCAACGAACGAGACGGAGAACACTATCATTTCATCTCCAATGACGAATTTCAGGAAAAGGCAGAGAATATGTCTTTCTTTCAGACGGTACATCTTGAGAGGGGACGCTATGGAATCTTAGAGGAGGAATTATCTCAAGCCTTAGAGATACATCCAACTGCCATTGTCGTCTTAAATCGCGAAGGCATGCAAACATTTCGAAAACAATTCGGTAATGGAACCATTCGCATCTTTATTTTCGTCACCAAAGACGACATTCGGCTTCGCTTGGAACGCGAAGGCGCCTCATCAGAAATTGTAGAAGAGTATTTACACAAATACACGGAGCAAGTGACATATAAGAAAGAATCGGATTACCTGCTGCAAAACATCGAGCCAGCAATAACGATAGAGAAAATCAAGGAATTTCTGCACGATAAGTTGTAAATATTCTTATAGATAAGAAACTACAAACTCCAGACCATAAGGTCTGGAGTTGTTCATGTTCTTCTACCCAAGAGACTCCATTCCACTTTGAATATACATAATCGTATATCCGTAAAAAAGATGGAAAGGGTGACCCCTATTGAAAGTGAAATTAAAGAGGAAGACAACCACAACTATAACTCAGAGAGTCAATTTTGCAGTTGTAGGAGATAGTCATGTCGGTTATGCGAATAGCCTGAACATATTCAAAGGCTTGCTACCTAAAGCAGTCGCGTCTGGTAACAAGAAGTTTGTTATCTTTGGAGGCGATAATAAGCACGGTTCCAAGGGTACAGTAGCCGAGAGTGATTATAGAGCATTCAAAGATACCGTCACACGAAATTTGAGACCAAAGAAGATACCATATAAAGCTTCTATAGGAAATTGGGAAGATAACACGAGGGTCTTATTCACCAAGTATTTAGGTCCAGTTCAAGGACAAATGAATTTCCCAGGAACGAAGGGTAAAGTGAAATATGTCTGGCTAGATAATGCACCTGGTAAATTCAGCACTGCAAGTATAAGTCTGCTCAAATCGTTGAGTCCTAATTATTACTACATTATCGATTTTCATTGGCCTTTGAAGGTTAAAGGCATTACCGTAGATCCCACCCATGTTCTAAGTTCACAGGAAACAGCTAATTTCTTCAAAGCCATTCCTGCTAATGTGCGAAACAACGTCGTGGGTATTTTCACTCACCATGCCCATACATTTTATGAAAACCTAAATAATATTTATCCAGGATTCACAAAGACAAAATTCTATGTGTGTGGATGCTCAGGTGCATACAAATGTAAATGTACCTCCTCTGGTTGTGGTCGGGGTTATTATGATGCAACACTGACAATCAATAATAATCAAATCAATCTTGCAGTCAAGACAGTCAAAGCCTAGAAGAGAGATTACCCTTATCTGAACAGCCAAAAGCCCCATACCAATAGGTACTGGAGCTTTTTCTATATTTATTACTATGGTTCCTGCACCTGTTCTAGCTCAGTTCGAGCAACAATCTCATCGATGAAACACTGTAGTGTGCTTGTTAAATACGAATCTTTACGTCGTATAAAAATAGTCGTGATTTCACGATAAGGTTCAGGTAGATCATGACAATACACGGTATCATTGGCAACCAAATCGGTAACTGCTGACTCCGGAATAATCGTTATTCCGATACCTGCGGCAACACTGCCAATAATCGTCCCAAATGTGCCGAATTCCATAATCTGTTTCGGGACAATCCCCTCCACTTTCATCCAACTTTCCAATCTTCCGCGATAACCGCAACCCTTGTTGTATAACAACAACGGTCTTGTCGTTATATCCTCCATAGAAAAGGTATCTCCCTTGGTCACCAGAACGAGCTTTTCTTGAATAACCTCAACCTGTTCGAGTAATGGATGCCTGATAGGCCCTGTCACAAACGCGCCATCCAGCTTCATATCAATGACCTTTTGTAGTAGAAGATCCGTTACCCCAGCCTTTAGTGATAATTCAACATTTGGATACTTGCTATGGTATGAGGATAAAATATCTGGAAGAGCAATCACGGTCTCTACGATACCGATCTTGAGGACTCCGGAAGGGTTCGATTTATCTTGAAAAGCAAGCTTCATCTCATCCATTCTGGACAAGATCTCTCTCGAATGTTTCAACAACCGTTTGCCCTCCGTGTTTAAGATCATCCCTCGCTTATGACGATAAAATAACGGCGTCTGAAGTTCTTTCTCAAGTAGCTTAATTCTTGCTGTCACATTGGATTGAACATAGTTGAGCTCCAATGCTGCTTTGCTGACACTGCCATGTGTAGCCACGCTCTGAAATATTTTTAAATCGTTAAATTCCAATGTGACCCTCCTCTAGTCTCCGATGCGTACACGTCTTCTTCCTGATATCATTATAAATGATGATAAATGTTATTATCAATCATTTTACTATCACCCTTAGTCTCCCTATCATTGGTAATACACAATACATCGGCAGATTTATGCTAGGGAGAGACAACACATGCTAAAGAAACAAATCGTCATCGGGTCCATTCTGTGCCTCATTGCTAGTATGTCTTGGGGAGCTATGTTTCCCGTTGCACACATCGCATTACAGAAAATAGATTCATTTTATTTCTCGTTTATCCGTTATGCAATCGTTGCTGTTATTCTCAGCGTGATGCTTTTGATAAAAGAGGGGAAATCAGCATTTCGCTTCGAGGGAAGAGGCAAATCGTTATTGTTTTTTGGAACGGTAGCCTTTTCGGTCTATAACATGTGCGTATTTCTAGGACAGCATCTCATGGGCGAACCAGGTACCGTCGCAGCCTCCATTATGGAAGTACTTATGCCTATGATATCCATTGTGGTCTTGTGGATTACGACAAAAAAAGCCCCGAAGAAATTCATGATCACAAGTGTTGCAATTGCGCTTGTCGGCGCTTTACTAGTCATCACCAACGGAAATATGGAATTTTTCATGATGGCTGGACAACATGTCTTCCCATTGCTACTGATTTTTGCAGGCGTTGTAGGATGGGTATTGTATTCCATGGGTGGCGTTCGGTTTAAGGATTGGTCGATACTTCGCTACTCTACATTAACCTGCATATTAGGAAGCGTAGTGAACTTCGTAATCGTTACCCTTGCTTCAAGCTTTCAATTGGTTCCAGTTCCTACCTTTGACACCATACTTTCTATTAAATATGAAATGGCCTTTATGGTCTTATTGCCAGGGCTAGCAGCTTTGCTATGCTGGAATTCGGGACTCAAGTTGTTGTCCCCGTCTAACGGTTTATTATTTATTAATTTTGTTCCTATTACTACATTCGTTATTATGGCTTTCCAAGGATACCAAATCAGCAATTATGAATTTTTCGGAACGCTACTCATTATCTTTGCAATCATACGAAACAATATGTACCAGCGAAAAGTGATACCCGATCAGGACCACAGAGCCATTACTACTAAACCTGATCCTACAGGTAACATGGTTAAGGTTGCACGATAGGTATCGAGCAATCTTCCATTGAATTCTCTATAAGAATAACAAAGAAGAGGTACCTAAATGGGTACCTCTCAAGTCTATAAAACATAAATAGTTCAACTTTCGCAGAGCCATAATAATATAGGAATATTACAAATTAAAAATACCTTTTATTTCACTACCATTTACAATATTCTTTATTGTATTGATCGCAAATTCTTTTTCCTGAAAAGGATGCTCTCGTTGCAACGTTTTATAATCGTTTTCTTCTATTTTTTTTAAGCCCTCGTCCCTAACGCTTATAACATCTTTTATTTTTCTTGTATAAGATGTATTGAATTTCATTTGATCTGGATCAACCCATCCTGCTTCTATAAATCCTTTTGTTTTCTTTTGGCATCGACAGGGGTTGTTTTTATTTAACAATCCACACTTTCTATCCATAAAGTTATACAAGTCTTTTCTTGCTCTAGACAATCTTTGCCTAAAGTTTTCTTTAGAAATATCAAGTAACTCCGCCCCCAAATCATGGGGAACATTGAATATCTCTCCCAGTATATAAACCATCCTTTGTTCTCTTGATAAACATAGTAACATCCCAGACATACATGAGAGTCTTGCTTCTTCTACCAACTCTTTCATTTCAACTTCCTCATGACTAGACAGCTGAATTGCCGCCACACTATCTAAATCAGTTTCGAACATTGAAATTGTATTGTATCGCTCTTCCAACCACTTTTTCTTCATTTGTAAACAGTGATTTACTGTAATTTTGTAAATCCATGTTCTAATATTGCTATTCCTTTTAAATTGCCCTATTTTTGTGATTATCTTAATAATTACTTCTTGGGTAATATCTTCTGCATCAAAGGGAGACAATACCATTTTAAAAGCAATATTATAAATAAAATCCTTATGCCTTTTAATCAGTTCTTCTAAAGCTTCTTTTGAGCCATTTAACGCCCCATTTAAAAGCCATAAATCTTCATCTTCATGATACTCATCTGAAAAAGGATTACTCATAGTCTCACTCCTAAAAGATATTTCAAATTCTTTATGTACTCTAATTCACCACAAACATATCTAAAATTGCAAAAGAAGATCGTAAAAATCTTCTTTTGCATAATAGCATTAAAAAGTTTATTTCATATACGTTCTAATTGCTGTGAACCGATTTACTTCTACTGATTCCATCTTCATACATACCATATAGTTTTTAATATGACCATTACCTGACATTGCACGACCGCAGTTTACTGCATCTTCCATTGACTCCCATTCCACTATATCTGCCCATACATCATTCTCCTGAACTAAGTTTCTGGTAATATACCCACTTTGTATAGATACAAAATTAGCATTAAACTCCTCGGAAGCTTGTAAAAATACTTCAACATCTACCCCTTCATTCAGCTTGAATTTTGCTACCTCAATAACTTTACTCATTATTATCTCCCCTATCATTATTTATGGAGTAAGATTTACCCACTCATAAGGTTAGATAATACAAACGTGAATGTGTGACAAACATTTTTATTTTTATTTTTTTCTAAACACGAAGCGCTGGAACACTCATATCATTTGGTTTCAATACACAATGGTGATTCCAAAAATTCCCTCTAATTATTCTTTTATACCAATAATTTGACTCCACATCATAGAACATAAAAAAGCACCAAGGATATAATAACAATCCTTGGCGCCTCGTTATTTCCTACAACCCACGAGAGAATGCTTATGGCTCCCAGATACTAGTAGGACTTGTTAAAGTAATGTACTGCCAAGCTGTTGCAGCAACAGATGGCCATACATGGAAATCGTAAGATGCGGCACCGGTGTTTGTATAAACAAGTCCCCCTGCTACGTCTGCATCCTGTAAATCGTACATCGATTGAATTAGACTTTGGGCATTTGTTCCTTGGCGAAGGAATAAATTAATCACTCCCCAAGTCCCTTCCGTCCACACGATGTTTGGTGCATTCACGAAGTCCCCATTATCCACTAAATATGGTTTATATCCCGAGACCAGTTTAGTCGTTTGATACGTATTATTGTACGCATTAGGATCAGTATTTAATGCCATGCTTGCATTATTCACTTTAAAATTGTTCACGTATGCCGTTGCCGATACCGCAAGGTCATGTCTTCCGATGGCTTCTAGGAAGATTGATCCCCAAGAATTTGCATCCAAAGCTCCTACTGTATCGTTAACCCCCTGATTAAATCTTTGTTGCGTTACATTCCAATGTGACTGCAACAAAGCATTTTTCACAAGATCCGCAGCATTCACATACTTCACGTCACCTGTCAATTTCCCTAAATCTCTTAAGAAGAAATAACTGTCAACATTATGTTCCGTAGAGAACCAAGGAACATCCGGTCCCCCTTTGACGCTTCCCGTAGTCGCATCCTGAAGGGTTAATAAATAATCTGCTATACGAACTGCAAAAGTTCTGTAAGTCGTATCATTAAATTTCTTCTCATATTGCGTAGCAGCATAGCCGACCCAAGCGATCGCTCCACTACGTTTTTTATCATCCATTTCACCGGTTACTATATTGTAAGAAAAATATAAAGAGCCATCTGCATTTTGCAGGTTAGCCAACGTCCCTAGAATCGTTGATGCACGCGGCTTATCACCCGCTAATCCGTATGAAATTACACCGAGTGCATCATCGTATATCCAGCTTCTGTTACCAATGCCTGCGGTAGTATTAATTTGATCATCTAATGGAACATAGAAAGATCGAATAAGATTTAATTTAGGCTTCTCTGTTGTGCCAACAACCTTCGATTCTGATTTCTTAATAACTCGTGCTTCCTTCAACCCCTGGGTATCAGGAATCGTATAACCTAGCAAATCTCCACCAGTAAATATAGGAATACTCTTCGTTTCAAACGTTCCATCAGACCGAATCGGAGCTTTTGCCTGCAGATACGCAGTATCTGTTTTAGCATAGATCCAGACCTCATAATCACTTAGAGATTGCGCAGGATCATTCGCAAATCCAACAATCTGAGTCCCACCTTTAACAAGGGCAATCACGGGCTTACCGTTAAACGTTACGCTTCCCGCTGACCAAGTACCGTTAGCATTCAGCGTTGCCGTCGTTTTTTTATAACCGATATCGGTGTGGTCAAATACGTAAACACTATAAGCATTCCAATCCGTTATTCCAGTAAAGGTTCCCTTCACAATTCCGGAATAATTATTAGGGTATGCTGTGGTTTTAATATTAGGATTGGACTGAACAGGAGTATTCGCCGGTAACGAGGCCATCTGAACGGTTCCCTCAACGAGCCCTACATAATCGCTGGGATACGCGTTAAGACTCACTTGAACTCCTGGTGGATCCAGTTGCTTGTTCAACCAGGTTAAAGCACTCGTTGCATGAGTATTTACAGCAGTTGCTGCCTCAGATTGCTTCGTAAATCCTGGTAAACCTTGCACAAGAACAGTAGTAGCTAGTACTAAACAAACTCTTTTCAATAAAAGATTACGCCCCATTATGACCAATCCTTCCAGATTCTTAGGTTAATAGCACTTTTTCTTTGAATAGGTCATGCAGAATCAGCGTTGTAGCACCGATCACATAGTTTTTGTCACCCAATTGTGCAGTTGTCACTCTATCCGCTTCATAATGCCCATGTAAAGTTAATCTTCTTAAGAAGTTATGAACTTTCTGCATGCATTTAGGTGAACTCATGAACCAACCGTCTAAAATAACTTGCTCCGGACCCAGCAAATTGATCATGACAGCAATCGATTTACTCATCAACATAAGCGACCTATTCATCAGAGTCTCTAGCCAAGGAACTCCGCTTTCGTATGCCTCTAGGACATCACCAATGTCATGAAATACAGCACTAGCATCATGTTTTGCAGCTCTTTTTTGCGCTTGCTGCAACACATACGTATCACTAAATAAGTAATCGCTCATGTATGTTACTTCTCCGGCTCTACCTTTATAACCTGATATAATCTGATCATTAATGATGAGCCCTGCTCCCATTCCGTCATAAATCCATACATACAGTACATTTCGGACATCTGGGCTTGATAGCAAATAATATTCAGCAAATGCAGCAGCATTCGTATCATTAATCACATAAATCGGTATAGGATAGGATGCTTGCAGTTCATCTACAATATTGAAATCTTTCAAATTTAGATATCTTGAGTACTCAATCATCCCATTGTCCTCATCAATGATACCTGGCGATGCAATAGCCATCCCTTTGATCATCGAAAGGTCTTGTAACTCGGCTTTTTTAACAAGTTCTTCAATACCAGCATTAACACATTTAAGAACGTTGGTGTTCCCTATCGTTGCTGGTTTCTTTAACTCCGTAATGACCTCACCATGGAAATTAGACAAGGTAAAATAAAACGTCCGATTTCCGAGTCCCACAGAAATAACGAATCCGTTCAGTCTATTTATTTCAAGTGAGATTGCTCTACGACCGGCTCCTGGAGTAGACTTTTCGCCTGATTCTACAATAAAACCTTCCTTAATCAACTCATCGACCAAGGATGATATCGTCGTTGCGCTCAGTTTCGTCCTCTGCGCAATTTCTGCTCGGGAAAGACTCTTCTCTCGGTGCAACAAACTTAGTATCGTCGAACGATTTATTTCTTTCATTAAATACAAATTACCTCTTACATGTTTCATGAGACAAGACAACCTTTCGAGGGGATTTTTTTTCCGAAGAAACATCCCCTCCATTACTTCAATAATGGTTACTTCAATAATTCTTTATAATTTTCATACGCTTTAGCCTGAATTTCCTCTAACTCATCGAATTGCATAGACTTAACTGTCGAAACAAAAGTATCGAATTTGCTTAATGGTTCTTGCCCAATAATAAACTTACTCATCATTTCATCCACATAAGTGTTGATTTGAGTGGAGAGTTCATTAAATCTTTCTCCGTCCTCATCTGTATATTTCAATGAAGGCACTGGATCTCTAAAATAATTATTATCCACGTAGTTGAACAACTGTTTACAAGCATCCTCGCTCGCACATGAAGCTTTTTCATATTGGGCGTCTTGACGGAATCCAAGTAGAGGTTGCGCGCCAATACGATATAAAGCTTTCGCGATTCCATCGGCGTTCTTAGCAATCTTTTCTGTATATTGAATTAGGCCATCAGCATTTTTTGTATACGTATCGCCCTCTACACCAAAGTTCAGGAGAATCTGACCTTCATCACTATACACATAATCAAACAACTTCATGGTAGCCTCTAAATTTTTATTAGTAGCACTAATTCCCCATGCCCAAGGCACCGTAATGAGCTGTTGTCTGCTAGTAAGTGCTTTATCTCCTTTGTTTAATACTGGTGGAGGGGTAACTTGATAGTTAAATCCTTTAATTTTTTGAGCCTCAGGTCTTGAATTAAAACCTGCCACATAACCGATCCAATGCGTAGTCGCACCAACCTTATCGTTAAAGATCATCGCAGTATAATCCTTATCCTGTCTGGATAACATCTCTTTATCTATGAGGCCTTCACTGTACCATTTGTTCATTGTGGTTAAATACTCTTTTGCTCTTGGATCAATAGGGGAATATACCATTTTACCATTTTCCTCGAACCAGCGTCCATCTACATTCAGATCAATGCCCCATGCGTCAGCAAAATCTAGATAAAACGTATCCGGCGTTCCGATTGTTGAAAATGGAATCTCATCGGTTGCATCACCATTGCCATTTGCATCTTTATCCTTAAATGCCTTTAACACATTGTACCAATCATCTATCGTCTCTGGCATTTGAAGTCCTAGTCGATCCAACCAATCCTTGCGAACGAGCGGACCTTCAGATGTGCGGACAGCAGATAACATAGGAATAGAATAAATATTACCGTCGATAGCTAAGGTTTGTGTTTTTGCATCTTTATCATCCATAAGATATTTTTGAATATTTGGAGCATTCTCTATATGTTCATTGAGAGGTATAAAAGCTCCTTGCATCCCGAACTTGTTAAAGTCACGAATTTTACCAGACACGATATCTGGGTATTCACCTGACGATACCATAACGGGAAACTTTTCAGTCATGGTTTTCGTGTCACCTGTTATAAACTGGAATTCAATATTGAGCCTCTTCCCAAGTTCTTTCCATATCAATGTTTCACTTGAATACATCGCATCTGTTGCTCTACTTGCTATAAAAACAGAAAGCTTTGCCGGTTCTGAGGAGCTGTTATTATCCTTTGTTGATGCGGGGTTCTTGTTGCTTGCAGTATTGCTACTACATGCTGAAATCACTAATGATAAGATTAACACAAACACAACCAATACATTCCATTTTAACATTTTTGCCATTTGCAAGACCCCCAACAAAATTTATATTATACAGCTCATTGCATATACAGTTCTTCCATAGCTTGATTCCTAAATCTAGCTCTTCACCGCTCCAATCATCACCCCCTTAACAAAGTACTTTTGTAGAAATGGATAGACTGCAATGATCGGTAACGAAGTAATAATAATAGCTGCATATTGGATCGTGATCGGCAGTACCGCTGCATTTTGTACGAGCGCCTTTTCCATCTCCCTATCAAAAGAGCTGTCCCGAATGATTCGGACAAGTACGGCCTGCACTGGCAGTAATTTCTCATTATTGATGAGAATCATCTCCCAGAAAAATGAGTTCCATTTCCCGATTGCATAATAAAGTCCAATGGCTGCGAGCACCGGCTTCGATAAGGGTAGAATAATTTGAATAAAGATTCGCAAATCATTGGCGCCATCAATCTTGGCCGATTCCTCCAACTCCTTAGGAAGGCTTTCAAAATAAGAACGAACAATAATAATATAAAAGGTAGAAATTGCTGCATACAGAAGAATTGAAAGCCTAGTATCCAAGAGGTGTAAATTTTTGATAACTAAATAAAAGGGTATGATTCCACCGCCGAACCAGAGTGTAATCACAAGAAATATCGTCGCGATATTTCGAAATTTCCAATCTTGCCGTGACAATGGATAGGCTGCAAGTGTCGTTAACAGTAGGCTTACTATCGTACCCACGACAGTATAGAAAATCGTATTACCATACGCAATCATGATTCCTTTATAGCTTAGAACCGTCTCAAAGGCAGCCAAATTGAATCCTTTCGGCAGAAGAAATACTTCATTACGCGTCACACTTCCCGTATCACTCAATGAAATACTCAAGATGTACAGAAATGGATACAGCGTTAGAATACACACACCAATGACAAATGCATAAATGAATATAGCGAAGAATATGTCTCCCTTTTCTATTCTCTTTTTACCTAATAGCATCCTATTTCCCCTCCTTACCACAGAGATGTTTTACTTACTTTTCGACTCAAGAAGTTCGCACCGTATACTAGAATGAATCCAATAACACCTTGAAACAAACCAACGGCTGTCGCATAGCTATAATTGGCGTCTATTAATCCTTTTCGATACACATAGGTATTAAGGACATCTGCTGTTTCATAGATCGTTGGATTGTACAGTAGAATGATTTTGGTAAAGTCGGTATTCAACATGCCACCTAAATTTAACAACAGCATGATGACAACGGTAGGCAAGAGACTTGGAAGCGTTATGTAGCACAGTTGTTTCCACCGATTGGCCCCATCAATCTTGGCAGCCTCGTATAATTCCGGGCTAATTCCCGCTAGCGCAGAGATATAAATAATCGCGGCAAACCCAGCTCCTTGCCAAACGCCAAGAAATACATAAATGGTACGAAAATAATCTGGATTTTGAAAAAAGTAGATACTATCTATGCCGAATTTGCTCAATATAATATTTACAATCCCCACACTCGGAGAAAGGAAGCTTAAGGCCATCCCACAAACAACGACTGTTGAAATAAAATGAGGCAAATAGCTAATGGTTTGTGATACTTTTTTGAACATCATATTTTTAATCTCATTGAAACAAAGGGCAAGAATAATCGGGATCGGAAATCCAAATATCAAACTGTAAATATTCACAAGTAGCGTATTTCGCATTAATCGAAAGAAAAATGGGTCTTCAAAAAACTGCTTGAAATACTTAAATCCAACCCACTCGCTACCCGAGATCCCTTTGACAACGTTATACTTCTGAAATGCAATAACTAACCCGTACATTGGCCAATAAGCAAAGAGAATAAACCAGACCAAGACAGGTAAGAACATGATGTATAACCATTTGTTTTTGACGAGTTCCTGTTTAATGCCTCTCATTCTCGATACTCTGACTTTCTGACTTGAAGTACTCATGGCCCGCTCTAGCATGCTATCCCTCACTCTCCATCTCGCATATTTAAATACATAGTGTTAATTAAGAAAATGCACTCGGGGATACCATGCGATGATGCAAGTTACAATGTCCTAGCGCTCCGTCTTCCCAACCATAGAAAGCTTCAAAGGCAAGTCTCGATTCTTGCATTTCTTCAAGTTCATCAATTCGTCCATCTACGTAATTCTTTATCCTTTTGGCGGCCGTATCCATTCGAGCTAATAACCCACCATACCGAATATCGATGACTTCCCATCCGAAAGCTTTATTCGTTATAAACCATTGTTCACGGTGTGCATCCCGGAGTTCAGAAATGCTATTGATTAGTTCTTCTATTTCTTGATCTGCAATGAATCTCAATTGATCCTTATCCTGGCGATCAAAGCTTGATTTGATCCTCACGCCTAAGTCGCATTTCATCCGAAGTACTTTACTAAGCTTCTCGTATACATCAAATAAAAATGACCATTTACCGCTCTTTTGTGAATATCCCTGAATTTCCTTTTCCCAGTGTGCGTAATGGTTCACCAAATCATGCTGCTCTACATGGCTATCAAACAGACCTAACAAGACGTCCTGCCATAATAAGTAGCGCGATGGATTGGCTTCGTTCAAATTATCAAGTGTTGTTCCCGGCGTTTCATCTAGATATTTCACGTTCATAAAACTCTCGTAATCCCCGCCAGTACAAATCTGGAATCTCGACTTCAACTTCTCCTCTGTCACTTCTGCAGCATAGGTATGCTCGGCATACAACTGTAACCCTAAGAGTCCTGAGAAAGGATTACCCTCCGACCCGTTATCGCCCCACATTGTTACGAATGCTTCTTTAATTCCTTCTTGCTTACAAGCCATCAGTCCGGCATTTGTCGTTCTAAACGTTTTTCCGTAATTCGGAACAATTCCCGTCCAAGTCCATATACCTCCAGCAAATACCGGATCTGAACCAAAACTCTTATGCCGACGAATATAGTCTTGATAAAATGACTCTTCTTCATGGTAGTAATCCCAATATACAAATTGAACATCGCTTGGCATGTCATCAATGACATCTTGCGGAATAAACACGTTCGGATCATAATACTGTCCACTTTTCGAACCAAGCCGGAAGTACATATCACTCCAGATCATCGGATGAAGGTCATATTTCGAAGTGATCGCAAGAACCTGTCTTAAATGTTCGTTCATAAGATCAAAACGTTTCTTATATCCATGATGATCCAAATATTTACCTAAACCAAGCTGATGCGCTTCATCCATACCGATATGTATTCGTTTGCTTCGAAATGGCTCAGTAATTGATGCTATCATTTCTTCAATAAATACATAGGTGGCTGGTTCCCCAACGAGCAAAATATCATCCGTATCCTTGATTTGTTTGGCATAGTCCCATTTTAATGCTTGAGTTAAATGACCTAGGGTTTGAATACATGGAATCACTTCAATGCCAAACATGTCTGCGTAATCATCACATTCTTTCAACTCAGCAACCGTATATTTTCCCCGCATATACCCAAAATAAGGTTGATTGCTCAACGTAAACGTATCTTCGGTGTACAACATGAACGTATTTAAACCCATGACCGCCATGATTCGAATGAACTTCTTAATGCTGTCCACCTTTAGTACTCCGTTACGCGAAACATCAAACATTGCACCAGAATTTATAAACTGAGGTTTCTCAGTCACATGGAAGCGCTTGCAATTTATTGAATTTTCTATAAACAATCCTAATGCTCTATAGAAATGAATGGGGTTTTCGTAATGAATGAACCCTTGCTCCCCATCACATCCGGCTTCTAGTACTCCTACCCTCTTATTTACTTGTACATGAATTCCTTTTTCAGTAAGCTGAAAGTTCAAATCTTCTTGTAAAATGTGAATCCCCTGAATAAGGTTTTCACTCAGGTCACCCGTCAAATGTATCTGCATGTATCCACTCCCTATTCCCTCTTTATGTAATGTAATTTATTGATTGGGATCATTGTATCAGGTATTATTTAATTTGTACAGTGTCCTTATTAATTAAATAATTAGAAAATTAGTGCTAAAATTCCTGCTATTTGCATAGATTGGCATCAATGTTACCACGCAGCGAAATCAATTTATTGGATACTGCAAAAAGCTCGCCCAATGCAATGAATGCACTGGACGAGCCTTTTTGGGTACCCGTGTATCTTAGATTTCCATTCCAAAGCCAGAAGATCTATTCATCATAGAATGAGTCAATCTCCCTCTCAGATTCAATAACCATTCAGGCTCATGATCCCATTGTTCTGCTAGGGATATTAGAATACGAGCATACCCATATAGATTCGCAAACCGCCTGCATGCCGGTATAATAGCGGAGAACTCTTCTGAGATAAGATATTCCGTAAGATATCCATCCATGAAGCATTGTTTTTTGTGATTAAAATATTCAGCTGGAATATAGTCTTGCAGACTATCAAGCGCCTGCTCAACATCCATTGCATACCAGTGATACATCGCATCATCGAAATCAATCACGTTACAGGAATTGGTTACTTCATCATAAAAGACATTATCATATTCAAAATCATAGTGAATAAGTCCAAAATTATTCCGTGTAACAGGGATTGAAGAGAAATAATCTTGTAATAGTTTCGCTTCTTTCAAAGCGGCAGTCTCTTCTGGGAAATCGATTAGAACTTCCTGAATCCATTCTAAAACATCACTGTAAGACCATCTCTTGTGATCAGTAGGTGTATACTCACTAGATAATTGATGAAGCTTTCCTAAAGCCTTTCCATGGCTGAACACAATGTCATCACTGAAATCTGTATTGTTGATCTGTACACCTGATACACGTTTGAATACAGAAGCATAGTACTCACCCCATGGTGTGTGTGCTTCTACAAGCTCTTCCCCATTTCGAGATTCCACCGATTCTAGCACTCCATAACCTTTGGTCCGCAAGTAAGAGATAAAATCGAGTTCGGCTAACATATTTTCTTTGCACTTCTCTGTTGTCGGAGCGAATCTTAATAACTGGTTGTTCCCTTTACATTCAAATGGATAAATCGCATTTGAAGATATTCTATAGTACTTAAACAGTTCAATCGATTCTTTATCAAAATCCCAATTGCTCAGAATCATTTCTGCCAAGCTCTCATTACTGAATAGATATTTCAACTTCAACATGGACATACAACTCCTCTTCTATTTTTGCGCGCAAAAAGACCGCAAGGCTATGCTTGCGGTCTACGTAATCCTAGATTAAGAGAAAGAGTGTACAATAAAAAGACCTTCTCTATTAACAGAAAAAAATGAGCAGCAAATTCCTTTATAGTGGCAGACTACTTCTGTCTGCCTGCAATATTCAGTTCATAATCACCTTAAAAGAAACAGTAGTCGTTATAGTCCGGCGTGTCATGCCGATCACTCCCTTCAAAATCATATTAGTTCCATATTACCCCAGTCCAATTATAGAAACAATACCTCATTTTAACACCATAGGTTCCTGCGTCTGGAAGCTTCTTTAAATCGTAAACATCCCAACTTCACGCTTCATTACTATAGATAATTCACTCAACTCTCTCAGTCTGGTTGTCATTTCATCGACCGTCGCGAGTTGTTCCTCTGTGGAAGCTGCCACTTCCTGTGATGCTGATGCCGACTCATCAATGAGCTTCGAAGATTGCATCAGAGCTTCCAATGATTGATGTGACATTGTCGACAACTCGCCGAATATATGTTGAATTCGTAGCGTGCTCTCGGCTGTCAGGTCAACCTTCTGAACGATCACTTCGAGCGATTCTTGACCCTGTATCACTAAATCGTTCTGTACGATGACCACCCGCTGACTCGCTTCCATTGTCTTAACAGCTGCATTCGTTTCCACTTGAATCCTGCGAATAAGCTCCGTAATCTGCTCTGCCGCTCTTCCTGAGCCTTCAGCAAGCTTACGGATCTCTCCTGCAACTACAGCAAAACCTTTCCCTTGTTCTCCAGCGCGAGCCGCTTCAATAGCAGCATTAAGAGCGAGTAAATTGGTCTGACTGGCTAATTCAGAAATCACGGTAATAATCTCACCGATTTCGTTGGATCGACTGTTCAGCTTTACAATGGTTTCTGTTGAGCGTTGGATTGAGTTAACCATCTCTTCTAAATTATCGACAGATGCTCTATTCGCACTCTGGCCAGTTTGTACAGCTTCTATTAAAAGATGGGAATCATGAACCGTTTTTACCGTTTCCAGCTTGATTTCTTCGGAGATCTCCCCCGTCCGTTCCATCATCGTGACTACTTGCCGCACATGTTCCGCTTGCTGTGTCGAACGATCAGCCATATCAGCGATAATCGTTGTTATCTGCTTCGATGATTCATTCGTCTGCTCTGCTGCAACTTGCAGCATACCGGCGTTCTCATTCAACTGGTTAGCTTCAATAGTGACATTACCTACAATCGCCCGTAAGTTGTCCAGAAATTGATTAATTGAATAAGCTAACAATCCAATTTCATCATTCCGCTTCATGTCCAACTTCTGCGTCAAATCACCCCCATGTTCAACGAGGTCCGCAACATGCTTGTTTATCATGCGTAGCGGTCGAACAACACTCCGGGTTAATATGATAAAGAGCAGGACAATAAATATAACCATCGCGATTATAAAACCGCCTATAATTAAATAAAAATTGTCCATCATGGGGTCAAGAACCTGTTTTAAAGGCATGGCCAACACCAACTTATAACCTGTATCACCAATCATGGTGAAAGCGTACATGTTCTCCGAGTCCCACATACCATTCGTTCCCGTAGATTTTGCTATCACTTGACCCACTTTTTGTATCTTTGTGTCCGAATCCTCAATCATTGCTTTACCTAAGACGAACTTAGGGTTCTCACTTACAGCGTATCGGCCTTCTTTATCTACTATAAAATAATACTCATCCCCGCTTTCTTTCATTTTTGCCAAAACCTCATGGAATTCTTTACTCTCCAGTCCTTGTTTCTTATCACTGCTATTCAGTAATAGCATGTTTAGTTTTACGGAACTAAGCTCCACCTTATAGTTAAGCTTTTGCTCAACTTCACTACTGATAATTTCGTTAACGTTAGAAAATGTAAATTTAAATAGACCTGCAAAAATAACCACCATGTACACTACAGTAACGGACATAACGATAGTTCGAACTGTCTTTTTCTTTTTCATGTATGAATTCCTTCCAATCTGTTCATGAGATATGTTCTAGCCTACGAATGGACCTGACCTGGATGTTTAGCTCTGGGTACGACCTTTCCAATACCCCCAGCTTCCTTATCCAGTAGCTCGTCCGTTCGCAGACATTCAAATCCCTTCATATGAATCTCTTTCAAAACTTCCTTCAGTCCGGTTATCATGTGCCGTGGTGCTTCTTCATCTGCCCCAAGTGTATCTCCGCTATCGTGCAGAACGATGATAGAACCCTGTTTAATCTTTTTCAACAAGGTACGCTTCAAATGTTCCGGATTGACCGATGGTTTCCAATCTCCCACCATGACAGACCACAATACGATCCGATAAGACTTTCTCATCAAGAAGAGATCGCCTATATTGAGAAGCCCCCATGGCGGTCTGTAAAATAGAGGCCACTCACCTGTGATTCGCTCGATAATATCAGCCGTACGCTCTACTTGCTCCCGTCTATTCGTCCATGGGGACAAGAGCCAGTTGGACGTGTGAGTATAGTTATGAATACCGATTTGGTGCCCTTCCTGATACATTCGCTGAATCAACTCTGGGTGTTTTTCGGCCTTGCTACCCAATACAAAGAAAGTGGCCTTTATGCCATAATCTTGTAACAAGTCCAGCACTTCAGGTGTATAGCGTGGATCAGGACCATCATCGAAAGTAAAAGCAATTCCTTTCGCCCTTTTTCCTTTGGAGAAAATGCCCCACCCACATATTCGGGTAACAATAAAGGGAACTATCATATAGAGGATCATCACATCAATGGATAAAATAATTAACATATGTATCATAAAACCGCCTCTTTCTTCCTTCAATCCTGCAGATCCTAGTAACTATCAAGCGGTGATCGTTTTGGATTCATTGTTTCGTCGTGTAAAACGTTCTTTCAGAGACTGCTTACTTATCAACAGCATCATGGGTGATAATTTCTGGGTGCTGTGTTGGACTCTTTGTTTCCCTTCCGGATGCATCACACGAAGTAGGAAACGAAGATACATCGCATAAAATCGTTGTTGCCATTTGGACTCGATGGGGTGCTGTTCAAACCCTATTCCGTGGATGATCCCCCGATGAAGCAGCGTGATTCCGGTTAAGGCCTGGACTTTCACCAGTTCCGGATTGTTATCCAGATCCCGGCTAATTTGTTTCATTGCATCGCGAAACATGCGTGTAGTCCTCAACCCGGCCCGATCTGCACCGTACGTACGTGCAAGCCGCAGCACCTGCCGATTATCCAGATGAAGTTCGCCCACCCAATCTCCGGCAAATATTTGATGCCCATCTTGACAGGTAATACTCTTTCCATGATGCTGCCTTACCACCAATTTACATATGCCGTATCTCCACACAGACTCGCTTCGAAATCTAGTTATGAAGTCAAACACGTTCTCCCACATCATCCAAATGGACTGTACAGATGTTTTCATAAGTGACGCTGCCATGATCTCTTCCCACTCTCATTTTAGGTTGAATAGAACTATCGTAAGGACCGTACTTCTCCCCATTCCTAGAAATCTCTTAATCTATACCACTTATGCTAGTGCTTGTGATGTAAAATCGGCTAGTGCCAAAATGTCATATGACAAGATATTCTCGATAAATGTTGCAAGTTAAGGGTTATTCCACACTAAAAACACCCTATCGTCTACTCTGGGAAGAATGTAGAAGATTACGTGCTCCGTTATTCGGTTTTTCCTGTTATTTACCCTACGTAATAAACTATTATGATAAACTATATAGTTTAAATGGCTCGTACTCATGATAATACTCACTTATTTGACTCCTTCAACTGTGAGTATCTATAGATTAGAGCATAACCTTTTCTTTTTCATTTCTTAATTCTTAAGAAAATCTTACGATTGCTGTTGCCCTCGGACTACTTCAGTAATCAATATGTTTCTTGTGGAAGTTGTACGGTAAAGATTGTCTTTTCAAAAGGTTTACTATGAAGATGGATTTCCCCACCTAATTGTTCTACCAATCTTTTTGTTATCGTGTTCAGGGCTGCCACTGTGTTGTTATTAAGGAGTAGGCTAAGTTATCGGACTACAATATAAACCCCGTGAGGTTGCTGAATATAGCAATCTCACGGGGTTTATTTAGTAAATTCTTTCTTAACTCTTATTCTGCTTTACTCGCTTTATTTGTTTCTACTTTGATGTCCTTAGCTCCATTGAAATCAAACTCCCAATCGATACCAAGAGCTTGAAGCTGTGTTTTCACTTGCTCTTTAGTGAGTGTACCCGCTTGTGATTGTTTCAAAATCGCTTTCACCTTTTCTTGGGTTGCGTCATCGAGGTTATCTGGTTTACTCGCTTTGTTTGTTTCTACCTTGATGTCTACGTGCATTACTGTACTCAATTGCACAACTATTACACAGACATTCAACCTGTTTTCTCACTTATACATTAGGTAGTTACATTGTTTTGATTTTTCCCAATATTTGCCTTAC
>NZ_LVJH01000038.1 GCF_001637205.1 Paenibacillus glacialis | reverse complement strand
ACGGGAGTCGACACTAGGCGGCGCGTCGGCAGGGTCCGGTGTCTATAAGAGACGGGTCACGCGACCTGTGAGCTATTACGCACTCTTTCAATGGTGGCTGCTTCTAAGCCAACATCCTGGTTGTCTGGGCAACTCCACATCCTTTTCCACTTAACACACACTTTGGGACCTTAGCTGATGGTCTGGGCTGTTTCCCTTTCGACAATGGATCTTAGCACTCACTGTCTGACTCCCGGACATAAGTACATGGCATTCGGAGTTTGACTGAGTTTGGTAACCCTTGCGGGCCCCGCACCCAATCAGTGCTCTACCTCCACGACTCTTCATTCCGAGGCTAGCCCTAAAGCTATTTCGGGGAGAACCAGCTATCTCCGAGTTCGATTGGAATTTCTCCGCTACCCCCACCTCATCCCCGCATTTTTCAACATGCGTGGGTTCGGGCCTCCAGTGCGTGTTACCGCACCTTCACCCTGGACAGGGGTAGATCACACGGTTTCGGGTCTACGTCCACATACTATAATTCGCCCTATTCAGACTCGCTTTCGCTGCGGCTCCGCCTTCTCAGCTTAACCTTGCATGGGAACGTAACTCGCCGGTTCATTCTACAAAAGGCACGCCATCACCCATAGATCGGGCTCTGACTTTTTGTAAGCACACGGTTTCAGGTTCTATTTCACTCCCCTTCCGGGGTGCTTTTCACCTTTCCCTCACGGTACTGTTTCACTATCGGTCGCTAGGGAGTATTTAGCCTTAGCAGATGGTCCTGCTGGATTCATACGGGGTTTCACGTGCCCCGCACTACTCGGGATACATCTCGGAGGGATTGGACTTTTGGTTACAGGGCTTTTACCTTCTATGCCGGGCCTTTCCAGACCTCTTCACCTAACCCAATCCTTTGTAACTCCATGTGAGATGTCCCACAACCCCAAGGAGCAAGCTCCTTGGTTTGGGCTAATCCGCGTTCGCTCGCCCCAACTGCCGCAACCACTTTT
>NZ_LVJH01000037.1 GCF_001637205.1 Paenibacillus glacialis | reverse complement strand
GTTAATACTTTTGATCATTTTATTTACGCTAGCCTGCCCGTTAGCTTAATGAAAACAAGGAGCAGCTGCCATGGCAAACTGCTCCTTGTTTGATTGAACTATCGTGTCCCGTTAGCGCAAAGTACAACGGGTGCCCAATGATAAAACATATTCGTATTTTAAATGAACAAGAAAGGTTATTTTTTCTTTACCGGTATCCAAATTTCCCCAGTAACATTACTTGCCATTCCATAATACATCTCGAAACTAGGGCCTTCAACCTGTTCGTATTCAGATGTCGGAAACCACTCGGAATAGATCCGTTCCCATAATCTTTGGAGATCACATTGCGGTTCCGGAAAAATAGCCCATGTTAATGGTGGGACAGAAAGTTTTGTAAATCTCTCCGGAATTTCAAGCCCATTTGGCAAATTGTAACACACCATATATTTGAAAGATTCTCTAGTGTGATCATATAAGGCAGCATGCAATACGGTATCATGAAACCGTCCCAGTAATTCATTCATAAGATCAACGCTGCCATCATCATCACATTTTTTGCGGAATAGAGGAACTTCAGAAAATGCTGTTTTCTGGTCCGAATTTATAAGGCCGTAGACTCCAAACATCTCAAAAGACCCTCTTTGTTCAATTCGATAATTCATTTCGACATCTCCTTTTATTGAAATATGAAAGGACATTCGAGGATAGGCTTTTAGAGAAACACCTTTATTGCGCGCAGATATCGGTATTATCCCATGAAGATTCTTAAACGCCCGAGCAAACGCTTCTGGCGAATCATATCCATATTTCATAGCTACATCAATAACCTTTGCATCTGTTGTCTGTAGTTCAAATGCTGCCAATGTCAGACGTCGACGTCGAATATACTCAGATAACGATACTCCAGTAATAAACGGAAACATTCTTTGAAAATGATAAGTAGAGCAACAGGCTCTCTGCGCTATTTCATCATATGAGATATTATCCGCTAGGTTTGTTTCGATATATTCCATGGCGCTATTCATCCTGTCCAACCAATCCATCGTTTCCCCTCCTTTCAAGATAAATTTTATCGCAGATAAAAAACGAATACCGTGCATTTTCTGCACGAAAAAGTCAGCATGTCGATGATAATATAACTCAACACTTTCGATAGTAACATTGAACTATCCTGCCGGTTAGTTTAATAAAAAGAGCAGGATAACCGAAGCACCTGCTCATCAATGTGTATTATTGAACTATCGTTCCCCGTTAGCCATACATGCAGCCCAAGAGCGGGCTGCACCACAGAGGATGAAAATGGATACCTCTGTCTATACTGTTTGTACGGCTGGCGAAGAAGGTCGATAAGCTATGGTGCCATAGAGCCCAACCGTTAGTCTGACTCCGACCACCACGGTGCATCACAGAATGTCGCACCCTATATGGGTAGCACTCATGGGAGATTAATCCTTTTTTGGTTGTTGCACCAGCCTTGCCTTTTTGTTTGTTATCTATGATGTTTTTTGTGCTTAAAAGATCTAACAATCTTTATATGATTACTCAAGAGGCTCAGCCTTTTTTTTAAAAGTGTTATTCTGGGTTTGCTTTATTATGCTCTTTTTCAGGTTTTGAGCTAATTTAATTTTCATGGGAGCTTAATTCCGAAATCCTCGGGCAGACCGAGGGGCGATAGCCCCAATGCTTGAATATGGTGTTGGTATATTAAGCTCATCCCAGTTCATCGGGGATGAGCTTTTCTTTTTATACTTAAAAGATTAGCACTGGGTTAAGAACGAATGTGGTGTTGGGACTTAGATCTCGTCACATAAAGTGTTTCAGCCCTAGCAATGTTAATACCCCGATTTAGTTGGTTGGGCCTAGAGCCCGTATCACCGTGCCAACCTGTGGAGAACATTTGTTTTGGGTTCTAGTGTCATCCAAGGAGGTCATATGAATCAACCTGTTTTAAGTATCGATATTGCGAAGGGAAAGAGCGTTGCCGCTGCCTTCACTTCCTATGGCGTACAAGTGAAAAAGCCCTTCTCTTTCTCCCATTCACCTGATCATGTTTCGTCATTGCTTTCAGTTCTTGTTCTGCACCGATAATCACGGAGTGCAGGCTCATGGCTTATTTCTCTTCTGCAATTTCAAAATAAACGATTTCGCGTAATTGAATGTGATGCGTTTTGCCAGGAAACGGCTTATTGATAGAATACAAGATATTCAACTCTTTAAGAAAGTTAGGAACCAACATAGTTATTCGATTTATATTACTTTATAAATGTATCGCACATCCATTTATAAAATTTTTCCTTCTCTTCAAATTGTGGATAATGAGCTGACTCTTCAAAAGAAATGAACTCCTTTTGATCCGCTTCAATCATATCAAAATATTTTTTGGCTGCATTATATGATGTCATAGCGTCGTATTTACCCATTACAAAATAAAATGGTAAATCAAGTTTTGTAACTATCTTAGGTAGTGGCTTATCAAAAACCTCTTTTACAAGTTGTTCTTGTGTCTTAGCAACTCCATAGTTATAGCGAATAAAATCCAACAAATTATATTCACGACTTAATAGTATTTCGCCATCCGACATATTAATAAGTCTTGTAGCGCCGCCGTACTTCCCTACATAACCTCTTGGAGTCGCTGCATCTCCTTTATATATTTTTTCAGCGATCCCCTCTAAGTACTTCACATCTTCTGTATTTCCGGCTTTTTTTGCTTCACTTATTGTATAATTCAAATTATCTATTTCACTTTCTTGCATATTACTCACCTGACCAATCCCAATATAGCCTTCATATTTTTCTGGAGCTTTATAAGCAGCCGTTGTTCCTAAGTAAGTGCCGTAAGAATGACCTATTAAGATCACTTTCTCTTTACCAAATCGTCCCGAAATATAATCCGTAAGTTCTAATAAATCATCTACAAGTACATCTGCCGTTAAGTTAGAATAATCCTCATTAAAATGATACGATTTGCCGCTTCCTCTTTGATCGTAATTAACGACAGTGAAATCCTTTTCTAATAAGTCTTCGTACTTGGCATAAGGAATTTCGGACACACTCGGTCCCCCGTGTACATATATAATGACCGGGTTATTTTGATCACGACCTCTAATCATGATTTGCTGTTTGGTACCATTGATCTCAACTTGTTCTAGAACGCTAATACTGTTATCCCCTTTTATATTCGAAGTCCATGTAGGCCTGAAAAGTGCGACTACCAGTATAATAATAGATACTCCGACATATTTTATTAATCTCTTTAAATTTTTCATCTAATCCCTCCTTAATCAATACTATACAAATGAAAAGTAATATACTGTAGTGCCGGTAAGTCACTAAAAAGTCATAAAAAAGAGTATAGACAAAGTCGACGTAAACTTTATCTACACTCTTTTACTTAATGTTTCTTATCTTCTATAAGACTCTCTTCCATTGCTTTAGTAATAGCGGAAGATCTGTTTTTTACATTCAATTTCGAATAAATGGCAGAAACATAATTTTTTACAGTACCCATGGAAAGAAACATTTTTTCTGTAATGTCTTTATTGGACAATCCTTGGGTTAAACATTTGAGAACTTTTATTTCTTGATTATTTAAATCATAGGGATGATTCATAGCGTTATAGTCTTGATCCGAGTGTGAGTTATGATTTAACTGTATTTGACCAAACACCTCTTTTGCTAATTGTTGAGGAATAAGGGAACCTCCGTGATACACCATTTTAATTCCCTGAACTAAATATTCAGGATCAACAGCCTTTAAAATATAACCCTCTGCACCAGCATTTAAGGCATTCAACACGTGAGTGACATCTTGAAAAGTAGTAAGGATGATCACTTTAATATTAGGCCAACGCTCTTTTATTACTTCTGTTGCCTTAACTCCATCCATCACCGGCATTTGAATATCCATTAAAAGAATATCAAGGTTTTCCCTTTCGCATAAAGCAATCGCAGCTTCTCCATTTTCTGCAGTTCCAACAATCTCAATGTCAGAAATATTTTCAATCACAATTTTTAAACTTTTTCTTAGAATTTCTTGATCTTCAACTATTGCCGCTTTAATCATGATCGTTAAACTTCCTTTGCCATAGGTATGTTACACGTTATCCTCATACCATTATTCAATTTAGAATCAAAGTTAACCGTACCTGCTAATGCCGATATTCGATCTTTCATGGAGCGTAATCCAAATCCTAAATTCAATTCATTACAACCATTTCCATTGTCATCAATAAGAACAATCAATTCTTCTTGTTTAAACGAAATATTTATTTTAATACAAGTGGCCTGACCATGTCTCTTTGCATTTGTAAGTCCTTCTTGGATGCAACGAATAATGGCAAACTTTGCTCTTTCATTGACTTTGGTCGCTTCCCCTTCGACATTCAGTTGTATATCTGTTGCTGTATGTTTCATAAAATCTGCAATTAATTCTGTCACTGATTCAACAAGCGTTCGATGACTCGTTGGCGACATTTGGTGAATTGTTTTTCTTACATCGTTCAAGCCATTTCGTGTTAAATCTGAAATCTCTTTTATACTTTTTTCTGCTTCTTTTTGATCTGCCCGATATAGAAAAGGAAGGGCATCTAAGCTTGTTATGACCGATGTGAAAATATGGCCTACAGTATCATGCAAATCTTGTGAAACTCTATTTCGTTCTTCCTTTATCGTCAGTTCCTCAATCTTTTTTGAGTAATATTCCAAATCCTTATTTTTTTCCTCAATAGAGGCAATTAACTCTTTATTAGCTTTGTTGACAATGGTCATCCTTCCTAAACAAAACCCAATACCATAGAAAATAGTAGTGTCAACTAAGAGTTTAAAGAAATCCTGATTAGTGAAGAGACTGCCTGCCCATGTACTAGCTAATACGGCGAAAGGTCCTAACCAAATTAATGGCTTAACTTGACAAGCATAAGCAAGGGTAAGGATAGGCACAAGTAAAAAACTGTAAGTCACTGATATATCATACTGACTCGATAAGTAAATAAACAAAGAACCCGTTAACAACACCTCAGCCATTAAATAATATTGGAATTTAATAAGCCTAGGTCGATAAAATAGATGGGGTATTATATAAGAACAACTAGCCCATAAAAGTAAAATCCACTTTTCTGAACCAATCGTACTACTAAATATCGCGTATCCATTAAATGTAAACCATACCGTACGCATGAGAAATAGAAAATAGTCGGGCCAATGCCATTTTCTTTGATCACTCATTTTCGAATCATGCCTGGAGATGATAAATGTAACTGCATTATGAACCTTACTCCCCTTTGTGAATTTTGTATTTTCCTATGTTAAAGCCTAAGAAATCAAACCCAATGAAGTGTTTCAATATCAACTAAAGGATATAACTTTTTTTGAGGAATTGTCTATACTTTAAGGGAATAGGTCTTTTTATTGGAGCCCCAGGCGCAGGAAAAAACGTTTACCATGAATACAATAACATCATCCATTCCTTTTGATTAAAGTTAGTTTACAACTTAGAGTTAGCTCTAAGTCAAGTTAATAAAAAAACTGAACCGATAATAACGGATTACAGGTATATACAAACAGATGGAACAAAAAGGTAAAACACCGTGTTCATCCAGTGAAGTGTAGATAAAACCGTGCAACTTTTTATAAACGCTATAACTTTTTTCAAAATGGTACATCTATCTTTCAATTCTACAAAAGATGTCTTATGAAAATAAAGTCAATTGAAAATTCGGCAATACAGATTTTCCTTGCACTGTACGTCTCCATCCCGATAATATTGCGGATATAGCAACTACCTATATGGTGTTCCAATACGCCAGCCTCCTCATTTCATCTCAACTTCCAGTTTAGGTGAATTCGGCTAAAGGCAAAGTTTTTTAAAATCATGCTACGTTCACTATTCGGTTCGGTACAACTGACCGCATGCCGCATTAATGTCCGATCCGAATTGTGACGCCGCCCGGCCCAGACAAGAACATATATCGTTAAAGGACAAGAACATGTATCAAAAACCAAACCGAGATACCTGAAATATTCGTTCGACCTTTTAAACGACAAAAGCTGCCGGATCCGACGCCGGCAGTTTTGAACTATCGTTACCCGTTAGCGTAACAAAATGCTGAACCTTTTATATTATTTGTTATTTGTTCCAGTGACCTGCCACCTTATGAGTGGGGAAATACTTGGAAAGGGTATTGGCGAATTGCAGGGAGTCCAATTCAGCAACGTGCATTGAATAACCAATATTGGGAATCCAATGGATTAAAGAGCGTATTGGACAGATACAACTCCTTACGGAATATTTTATGAACCGCCGTATACCGAACGGTACGTCAGACTGTCTAACAACCGATTGCTGAGTAGGCTTTAAAACGTGGGTTTATGCAATTTTGCTCAAATAGACGTCGTGCATATTAGATTTCGAATGAGCTCGATCTCTGAAGAGACGTATGAGCTCCTTTACACCGTTTATTTTGATCATTCTCTTAAGATTATAGGCAAGACAAATCAAATTGGTCTCAGTGCCTACTGATACCAACCCTCGTGTTAAAAAGTATGTATAGCCCAAGTGACGTTTCATCGTCCCGAAAGGGTGCTCAACGATTGCCGCTCTTTGCTTATAAATATTACTTTGCCTACGCGTATTTTCGGTAATCTGTTCGATCACTTCTTCGTCTTTAAGTCTGATTACCGACCTTCCGTCTTTGGCAGACGTGCAGGACTCTTTTTGCCCGCAAATCTCGAAGGCTTCGCAAGTATAACGCTTATACTCTTTCCCATCTTGTTTTCCATTCCATTTGAAAGGTAATTCATAACTCAACGGGCAGGTATATTTATCGTTTATAGCATCATATTTAAAGTTCTCTTTATCAAATCCCGAATATCGAGTTTATTTCCATCTGGGTCCTGGGCATAAAAATTAAGACCACAGCCCCCATTATCTTCAATCTCCGATACCTTAGCTCCGTTGTTCTTCATTTGGCTGTAGAGTCCGTGAAAATCATTGACTTCCAAGGTAAGTGCACATTGTTCCGTTCCACCTATTTCAATGTAGTTTAGATTTGTCTGCTCAGGAGTCTTAATCAAAAAAATGGCTTGTCCCGAAGGGATACGAAGCTGAGCCTGAAATCTAAGAAGAATAACTTTTTTTAAAACGGTTTCCTTCTCACTTATGTGTGTCCGGCAAATATGTCGGCATCTTCGCTTGTTTGATGAGAAGGACGCCGTCGAAATGCCGTCTTAGCTCTAACGGCATCGGCATTTGCACCTGATAAGAGGCTATCATCCGTTCGAACATCCAAGAATTTCCCCGTTCATTTTCCCGATAGCGTAAATCCATGAATGTATATGGCTGTCCTACAGCCGCCAAAATATCTTCCATAGACCCCGGAATAATCGGATTCAACTGAATCGGTTCCCTCGTATTCTCGGCTGCTTGTCCTTCGCCCATAAATAGACCCATGACGTAGCTTTCCTGTTGCAGTTCCTTTGGCATAAGCTCTCCCATACTCTTCGGCATGGTGGAAATCAGAGACTGTGCTTTGCTGATATGGCCATTATGGCCCCATACGATGATATTCTCTTCCGGATAAACTTCTGTCACCAACCATGCAAGGTTGCTGGCCATCGCCCGATCGCGCCATTCCATCATGGACTGAGCGCCGCTATAATCCCCTTGTTCTGTTAATAGATTGGATTGGATGCACAGCTCATTAAATTCCTGAATGACCCGGATTCGATCCTCTAGCGCTCGCTTCATTAACTTGACGATATGCGGCTCATCGGGATAGTCCATCTTCAACGCATTTTCATTCTTAGTCACGGCCTGCAATAGCTCTTCATACACCTTAATCAGCTCAGGCTTGGCCTTACGGAATCCGCTTTGATCCTTGCTCATTCTCCACTTATGAACCTCTTGTTCCGCTTGCAGCGCTCTGTCCTTCAGCTTAATACTTGGAATCCAGTTCGCATTCTGAAAAAGCGGGGATTGCACCTGAATATCGAAGCCCGTCAGTCGCAAAGGCGATTCGCTCTTATGTGTCTCCTTCATGTATTCGAATAGCGGCTTCGCCTCTTCCGTCCACCATACGCCAAATATGGAACGCCTCATCGTATCGGGAGTCGCCGTCTTTTTTATCCGTCCTTGACCAAGGGCTGCATCGCCCAAACCACTCTCAAATGCAACAATGTTAAACCCTAGCGTTTGGTGCATGTATTGAATGAGGCGCGTTTTGACTAGATTAAATTCGGCCACACCATGTGAATTTTCTCCCAAATATACGATTCGCTTATCAGCGAGCAACGGGATCAGTATATCAAGGTCGCTAAATTTGTCCTGCCCAATGGATCCTCCATTCGAAGACCATGATTCCGGTTGGATCGTCTGTAAGGCATAAGCATGATCCGCGGCCCAACGCTTCCAATCGGATAAAGTAGCCTGATACGATCTTGCTGTTCTGACTTGCTGTTCATCCACCGCTGCTTCCCCATATGCAGTCTTGACCGGGATAACCGCTGATGTTATTGAGGTACTAAGCATGATCAAAGTGAGCGGCATGCACAACAAGCTACGCAGACTAAGGGTATTCGCCTTCCATTTCATTGCATCTAACTCCTTACCAAAAAATAATTTTACGTTCTACTTCAAGTATACATTCATTGCACCACACCTTTTTGATCATTATTGCTATCTTTATGTGAACACAATAATATGGATGGAGTTATCCTTTATATACCCGAGAAACAAAGCAATATATATCAAATATGCAGCGGTTGCTTCTGATATTTTATTCTTAAGGAGGTTATAACATGAGCTACAGTCCGATCATCCAAGAGTCGATTGCCTATATAGAGACGCATTTGCCCGAAGAATTGTCACTAGAGAGTATGGCTAAGTTTGCAGGGTTTTCAAAGTATCATTACCATCGGATTTTTCAGCAAGAGGTTGGCGTGAGCGTATCTGAATATATCCGATTTCGGAGAATTGCAAATTCGTCCAACATGTTACTGTTCACAGATGAAAGAATTATAGATATTGCCATTTATTATCACTTTGAGAGCCAAGAATCGTTCACCCGTTCTTTTAAGAAATACTATCAATTACCGCCAGGGCAGTATCGCAAAATCATGGGCAAATTAACGATGCAAAGGGAGGAAATGAAAATGAAAAATGAACAATTATTAAAGGGATGGCAATTAAGCGGGAGTCACCCCTTCAACTATCAGATGGGGATTGACCGGAGAACCTTCCATCAAGGGAGAGCGTCCGGATTTTTAAAGTCGGTTACAGTGGTACCGACGGAAGGCGAATTTGCAACGATGATGCAGCAATTCAAAGCGGACAAATATATGGGCAAAAGACTAAAGCTCTCAGGGTTTATCAAAACAAAAGCAGTGAGAGGGTTTTGTGGGTTCTGGATGCGAGTCGATGATGCTCTTCATGATGTACTGCAATTCGATAACATGAGTGACCGCCCCATTATTGGAGATACGGAGTGGAACCATTACAGCATCGTGCTGGATGTGCCGGATAATAGTGCCGCGATTGCTTTTGGTGTGCTGTTGTCCGGGAGTGGACAGGTCTGGATAGATGGGCTTCAATTCGAGGAAGTGGATACCAAGGTGCCTACGACGAATATCGATTTTATGTGTGAACTTCTAGACGAGCCTATGAATTTATCGTTTGAGGAATAGAGAGGTGTTACAGAATGAATGATGATAAAAAACAAAACCTTGGCAATGTCATCGGTCTTGTAATCGTTACGATCGTAATGGCTTCAAAGTTTTTGATAGGAAATATATTCGTGAGCTTGGTAAAAGATATTTTTAATTAATACCCGACAGTAAAAGTGTAGTTAGAGCTTGCACAAGACAAAAAAGCTTACATCCCACACAAAGGTATGCCCCTTAAGCAAGCAGCTTAACCGTTCAATAAAATAAGCAGGCTTCGGCCTGCTCAACAATTTATGCTATTAAACTATAGTGTCCCGTTACCTTAATGATGCATATGGTGAAAATCACGTTTTCTCTTTAATAATCATGGCTATGTTTAAGTTTAATGCTTATTTTGGACATAAAATTAACCGCTTTTTTAGAAAGCGGCTAATTAAGCTAATGTTGTTCCATGAAGTCATTACTTATTAAGCATATTGTATTCAATCCACTTATTTATTTCAGTTTCATTAAAATATATTTGATTACCAATGTGGATGAGTGGAATGAACCTATAAGTGTCGTATGATTGAACTCCCGCTTTTTGTTCAACTTGACTCTTAATAAGCAAGTCAAAATCATTTAATGAAATTCCCATGTATTGTGCTGCCTCGTCAGAAGTCATTAGTGCTTTCGTCTGAGTGGAAATAAGCGGTTGCTCCAAATGTTCATTGTCTATTCCATCTGTTATAATCCAAGCTGATAAAACTATGCATCCTCCGAGGATGATAATTGAAATTGGCAACAAGATGTTTTCTTTTTTCACATTTCCCCTCCAAAATTCATTCTTTTCCTCCAGTTTAATAACAGGAATTACAAAAACCACCTTTTCCCATATATGCCCGTTAGGTGAACGAAAGGCTACCGATTGTGCCGGCAGCCTCCCACTATTGTTAATTGAACAAACGTCTCCCGTTAGCGCAACGA
>NZ_LVJH01000036.1 GCF_001637205.1 Paenibacillus glacialis | reverse complement strand
CTATGGAGAATCGTTTCCTGCAACGGAAACATTCATATAAGAGTCAAGATAAGACTTGTGGGCCATAGAGCCTACGAATATTTCCTCACTCGTGTTCAGTTTTGAAAGAGCAATCTTTCAAAACGTTGTTTCTTTCGAGAAATAACTTTGATCCTTGAAAACTAGATAACGAACGAATTTGCAAGTAAGAAACGAACATTCTTTTTAACTAGTTTTGTTGACTTGTTAACGAAACTAAGTGTAAAAGTAGCAGTGAGTATTCAGTTTACTGAGTACAAGCTAATTGATATGCAAGTGTTTGGAAACTGAAGATCCTTCGGGTGAAACAGACGAGAAACAGGAGCATGATGGTTAAGCTACTAAGAGCACACGGAGGATGCCTAGGCGCTAGGAGTCGATGAAGGACGTGGCGAACAACGAAACTGCCTCGGGGAGCTGTAAGCAAGCTTTGATCCGGGGGTGTCCGAATGGGGAAACCCGGCTGTGGTAATACGCAGTCACTCACATCTGAATACATAGGAAATGTAGAGACAGACCAGGGGAA
>NZ_LVJH01000035.1 GCF_001637205.1 Paenibacillus glacialis | reverse complement strand
CAGCCTCTATGACGTCATCGCAAATGAAGGATTAAAACAAATGATATCTGAATATGAGTAATTAATATGGGTTGGGGAGATTTGTGTCTTTACAAATAATGACTCCTTGTTTGGAATCAATGGAAAGAGGTTCCGAGGTTAAATCGATTTCATGTCTCAGCTATTTTTGAATTAGGCGGTTTATACGCTCAACATTATGGTAGAACGAAAGTATTGTTGTCATTTGCTACTGTAAGAAGTGGTAAGGGGACAAGTTACGGGAAGAGTTAGCGTGTTGTGTTTCAAGCAAAGCGTCCACACTAACCGAATGCTGTCGATGAAAAAGATGGCGGATTTGTTGGCTTAGAGAGGGTTGTGCCAGTCTGAGTTTTTGGAAGTACGACTAAAATGAAGATCATGGCATATGGCAGCGATATCTCCTATTGTTTCAATTCCATCAGATATCTAAGGTCTTATTGCCTCTTTGATACTTGGGTGTTACCTGTAAGGGAAGCCAGTTAAATATGGCTTCCCTTCTCTGTTTTTGTCGAAATTAAGCTTGGCATTGTCTAGCTTGACTCTAATTACAATATATCACTTAAAAGGAAATACTTAATTGTACATTTACACTTTAATAACATTACGAAAACATACAAAAATTATAATAAATCAACAAGTATACTTATTAATGGGAGAGGATTGGTAATGGTAATGCCTACAATGGAAGTACAATTGATCGAATCTATTCAGCCAATCCGCTATTTTACCTTGGCTGTTTGTATTTATCATCTCTTTGATACGGGGTTATTTAATGTTTTCGTCGAGGATGGCCCATCTTCTGTCCACCAGCTCGCTAATAGGCTGGCATTGGATGAAGAGAAATTACAAGGATTTCTAAAATATTTAAAGAACGAACATGTATTGATAGAGGAGAACGACGAATTCCAATTAAGTCCGAAAGGGATTGAACTTGGAGATTTCCGGGGCTGGTATATCATGATGATTGGCGGTTATGCGGAAACGTTCCTTCAAATAGGTTCTAAGCTGAAGGAAAACTCCGGATGGGCTACTCGTGATTCGATGAAGGTAGGGGTGGGAAGTTGCGGAATCAGCCATTACGATGCGATTCCTTTGACTCAAAGCCTCATGTCTCACATTCCAGGTGAATGTAATCGACTCTTGGATCTGGGTTGCGGAAACGGTCTTTATTTGGTTGAATTTTGTAAACATTATCCTGACATCCAAGCTTGGGGAGTAGAACCGAGCGAAGGGGGGTATGCGGAGGCAGTGAAGCTGGTGGAGGCACACGGCCTTCAGAATCGAATTCAATTGACTTGCAGTCCGGCAATCGAATTTTTTCAAAGCGATTTTGACTATAAGCCTGATTTTATTGTATTGGGCTTTGTCCTGCATGAAATTCTCGGACAAGATGGCGAAGAGGGCGTCATTCGATTTTTGACACAGATTACAGATCGCTTCCCGGATATCAATATCATTGTCATTGAGGTAGATAATCAAATCGATGACCTGGAAATTATGAATCACGGATTGGCGAAATCCTATTATAACCCTTACTATCTTCTACATTATTTTACGCGTCAACGTCTGGAAACGGAGAAGTACTGGGATAAGCTTTTTGCAAGTCTTAATCTCACCGTGCAAGCGAAAGAAAGAGTTAACCATCATGTCGACTCCACTGATTTGACGATCGGCTATTTGTTGCAAAGGGGGAAGTAACCAGATGCAACGGATTACAACTTCTAACAGTCCTTTTACATTGCTCCAACAACGGTTGAAATACGTCAGCCTCCAGCCGGAACGGCCATGGAATGTATGGGTAGAAAATGTACCCCAATGGGAGATCCAACCGACTATATCACAATTTGAACTCCCACTTGTGAGTGAATATGCTCCTTGTGAAGGTTATCCTTTTTTAATAGATGCCATTCGTAACCGGGAAAAAGGGATGTATGGGATGCAGCTGGAGCAAGACCAGATCCTTGTCACCAATGGAGCCCTGCACGGACTTTCGTTGATTTTCCGCTCCTTGTACAGACCAGGTGCTATTGCCCTTTGTCAGGTGCCTATTCTAGGAAGCATTGCTACGATTTTGATAAGTTATGGATATACAATTAAGTATTTCACCTCTCATCAAGGTGAGCTTGATATTGAGAAGCTCAAATTAGAATGTACAAACCCAGACGTTCGCTTGCTTTATATCAATACACCCCATAACCCAACGGGAGACATTCTTTCACAGCATACTTTGAACCATCTTGTTGAAATGGTCCAACGCCGAGGTATTAACCTCGTCGCAGACATGATTTACGACAGTCTTACTTTTGACGGCGCGCGCTCGTTCACACCGTTGTCCGTAACCCCCGTTTGGAGAAATGTGTATACCGTAAATTCGATGTCCAAAAACTATGGATCTCCTGGCTTGCGCATTGGCTGGGTTATATCGGATCGGGAAAATATACAAAGAATGGCCGGTTTTTTTGAGCAGGAATGCGTAGCAATATGCGGAATCGCGCAAAAACAGGCCCAGATTTTACTCGAACACGGTAATCAGAATTTAGTCGAAACGATAGCGAAACGAAAAAAATACGTTGAAACGAGGCTCTCGTCTTTTAAAGATATTAAGTATGTTATTCCTCGGGGCGGAACGCAGTTTTATGTGGAAATGCCTGTGGACGATATCGATTTATTTGCAGATTTTATGTTGGTCAACTACAGTCTCGCGATTACAACCATAAGTAATTATCAAGGCGGAAAAGGCTCATATATAAGAATCCCAACCGTTTACCCGATAGAGACGACTGAAGCTGCATTGGAGCTTCTTGCGGAAGGGATCAAACATTTTTGCTTGAATTACACGATGTCTTCATAGAAAGGGGGGGGGGGAATCATGACGAAATGGCCGTTGACCAATGCACAGAAGAGAATTTGGTACATGGAAAACATCTACCCTAACTCGAATATGCATACTGTTGGTATTGGGATGCATTTCAAAGGTTGCATGGATTTTATAACTTTGAAGCAAAGCATTCAAATTATGATTAAAAAGCATCCAGGTATACGTACGCAGATCGGGCAAAGCAACAATGAAGCTTATCAATACGTAACCCAGCAACAAATGCCCGTAGACTTCATCGATTTCAGCAAGCAGGCCCAGCCTGACGAGGCTTTCGATGCATGGGTTAAGAAGGATATGGCCACGCCGTTCCAGCTGGAACATTCGCCTCTGTATAACATGACTATGTTTCGAATTTCGGATGTTAAAACGGGATTTATCTATCGTTTTCACCATATGATTATGGATGGAAAATCAATGACTCAAATCATCGTTGATCAAATCGTAGATATATATACGAGGCTCGCGGCCGGGGAACAAGTAGATGAGGAAGTGGAGTTTTCTTTTTTTGATTATATTGAAAAAGAGCAGGCGTATCTCGATTCGAAGCGATTTGAGAAAAGCAAACAATTCTGGCTCGATAAATTCAACCCATTGCCAGAACCATTTCCAATACGTTCGGATCTCATGATTAGCAAGCGGCAAAAGTTTAAGCTCAGTCTCGAACAAACAGAGCGTATTAAACAATATACAAACCAGAATAAGGTTTCAATAAACACCTTTTTTGTGGGTGCCATGTTGCTTTTTTTGAATAAATTAGTTCAGCAAAACGATCTGGTCATTAACACCCCCGTCCTAAACCGTTCCGGCTATAAAGAAAAAAATATGTTCGGTATGTTTACAAGCACCATGCCTCTTAGAATCCACATCGACGAGCAACAAACCATTGTATCCGTATTGCAAAGTGTTCAGAAAGAATTGATGAGCTGCTATGCGCATCAAAAATATCCATACAACTTCTTACATCAGGATCTACAACTCAAGAAAAAAGGAATCGATTCATTGTTTGAGGTGATCGTCAACTACATGGGAACGCATCCTCCACGAGCGATCAATGGAATTCCATTAGAACTCGTAGAATATAACAGTGGAAAACTATCGGAGTCGCTTCAGTTTATTATTAAGGAATGGTCCATGGACGGAAGCTTTTTATTTGAGTACGACTATAAGACGGATCTATTTACAGATGAAGAAGTCAATTTCATGCATAATCGGTTGCTGTTTCTGATGGATATCATGATGTTGAACGAATCATTAACGATCTCTGATCTTAGTCTGGTGGATGAGGAAGAGAAAAGAACGTTAATTTTTGACATGAATCAAACAGCCTCGAATTACCCCATATCTAAATCCTTAGGTCAATTGTTTGAAGAACAAGTAAACAAGACACCTGAACGTACGGCCGTATCGTTCGGTCAACAAATGCTAAGCTACCAAGTGCTGAACGAGAAAGCGAATCAAGTGGCGTGGGGACTTCTTCAACGAGGAATGAAGCCTGAGCAACGGATAGGTATCTTATCTGAGCCTTCCCTTGAAATGATGATCGCGATTCTCGGTGTGCTCAAAGCAGGCTGCGCTTATGTACCCATATCAACTAGCTATCCGAAAGAGCGCATCAATTACATCGTTCAAGATAGTGCACTAGAAATGATTATTACAACGAATGAGAATGTTGAACTAACTGGATATTCCGGCAAATGGTTCGTTGTGAAAGAAGCTTTGCTTAAAGAGGAATTCGTTGATAATCCAGCTATTATCGTAAACCCGGAATATCTGGCCTATGTGATTTACACATCAGGCACAACGGGCTATCCCAAAGGTGTAATGATAGAAAATCGAAATGTCATTAACCTGGTTTATTCTTTGCTGGACACGATTTACCACAATGACGATCAACCTTTGCAAGTTGCGCTACTCGCTCCATTTGTCTTTGATGCTTCGGTGCAACAGATGTTTGCAGCCCTGCTTGGGGGATATCATTTACATATCGTACCAGAGGAAGTGCGTGTGGATGGCAGGCAATTGTTAGCGTTCTATAACCAAAATAAAATTGATGTTTCAGATGGGACGCCCGCGCATATCAAATTGTTGATTAATGATGAATGTACACTTGGACAGCAAATCAATGTTAAACATTTCATTATTGGAGGAGAACCACTCTCATCAGATGTAATTCGCGCGTTTTATGCGCATTTTCAAATGGAACAAACACAAATCACGAATATATATGGTCCTACGGAGTGTTGCGTCGATGTCTCCTCTTACTCTGTATCGAGAGAATCGTTAGATCAGTATAATATCCTGCCGATTGGGACTCCACTGCAGAATTCCAGTCTGTATATCATGAACAAAAAAATGCAGCTTATGGGTATAGATGAGGTTGGGGAAATCTGTATTAGCGGGGCCAATGTAGGAAGGGGATACCTTAATCAGCCTGAATTGACTCAAGCTTCTTTCATCCCAAATCCGTTTATATCGGGTCAACGTATGTACAAGACCGGAGACCTTGGTCGACGCAAAGCAAACGGTATTGTGGAAATCCTAGGACGCAGCGACGATCAAGTCAAAATTCGGGGTTATCGGATCGAGATAGGGGAGATAGAAGCCCAGATTCGGAGATTCCCGAGCGTCATAGAAGCAGTGGTGCTTGCTAGATCTGGGAATGATTTGAACAAATATTTATGCGGTTATTATGTAGCTGCCATTACGATCGAAATGAATGAGTTGCGAGCGCATCTGTCACGTATATTGCCTGACTATATGGTTCCTTCTTACTTCGTGCAATTAGAAAGTTTGCCCCTTTCTCAGAACGGCAAATTAAATCGAAATGAATTGCCAGAACCTAATCTCAATAGGGTATCATCTGATGCTTTCGCTCCCCCAGAAACCGAAAAGGAAATCATATTAGCAGGTATTTGGAGCAAAATATTACGCTCGGAAACAGCTGGACGCTACGATAACTTCTATGCTTTAGGTGGAGATTCCATTAAAGCGATCCAAATGGCCTATCAGATCCAAGACTGCGGATACGCGATAAAAGTCGCAGAGATGCTGTCCAATCCAATTCTATTGAATATGTCAGAAGTGATGGTGGTTAACGAAACTCACAATCATCAAGGTTATTTCCATGGAGACGTTCCACTAACGTCATCTGCTGCGCAATTTCTATCTTACGCCTTAGCAAATTCACATCTCGCTGTGGAATCTATTGGTTTAGATTTGAAGGACAATGTGCTTACGTATGAAATAGGTCAGATCTTAACCGAATTGGTACGGCATCATGACTCCCTACGACTAGTCATGGACGTCGAACGAAATAGATTCAACTATGATGATCGCTATATAAATGATGAGCTGAAACCGGAAGTCATAGACCTCTCGAATGTGCATGTAGACGATCTGGAGGAACAAATCGAATTACATACCAAACGTATTCATTCCATGATTCAATTGAACGGCTCTCCCTTATTCACAGGGTGTATTTTCGACTTGGGCATCCAAGGGAAACGGTTGCTGTTAGCAGCACATGGTCTCATTATCGATAAAACTTCGTGGGAAATTATCATCGAAGATTTTGCTAATCGACTAGAAAGCATCCATCTGGGAATGCCCATCGCCTTGACGCCGAAGACGAATTCTTATAAGGAATGGGCATTAAAGCGGAATGAGCTCCCAATGAAGGATGGAGGAACTAACTGCGATCCAGAGCAAGAGCAACAACAAGAGTATCCGGAATCTATGACGGGTTGTAGCATAGTCAAAAACATTTCTGCGCTGCATACAGAGTGGTTGTTGTCAAAGGCAAATGAAGGTTACAACACAGAACCGGAAGAATTGCTGGCTATGTCCATCGCTTTCGCTGTTAACGACATGTTCGATGTAAACAAAATGAGCATAGCGCTCGAGATGGATGGCAGAAAAGATCAGGTAGGGCAGTTGGACGTCTCTAGAACGGTAGGCCACTTTACTAGTTACTACCCAGTACGGCTTCATAATCCTACTGAGTCTATGTCCAATCGGCTTAAAGCAGGCAAGGAGCAATTGCGTTGTGCGTTCTCATCTTCTTCTATGACTCTCTCAAAGCGATATGATATTTGTCTTCAACGTATAAGAAACTGGGATAACATGCTCTCAACTCCGTGGGTCTCACTAGGTAAGGAGGGGAGATATCGGGAGGTAAGCGAGCTTAATCCGATGACAGACTTGATCGATATGACGCCAATTGTCGAAGAGCGAACACTTCGGGTTATCTTCACCTCCAATCATAGTCGCTTTGCTGAAGATACGGTGACAAAGCTTGCAGAATTGTTTGCCCACTACCTCATCCAGATTATGGAGCATTGCTTGAGCCTGAACCATGTTGAATATACGCCCTCAGATTTTGATTCCGCAGATATTTCACAGGAAGATATTGAGCATTTATTTTCGTTGTAAACATGAAGGAGTAGTAGCTGATGAGCTTGGATGATATTGCAATTATAGTCATGAGTCTTACGGGGAGCTTTGGTCTTGCAACCTTAGTGTATATGTCGAAGGTCCTTACTCAAATCATCAACAAAAAGAGATCCTATCGGAGCATAGGACGACGAGGTATAGCGAGCTTCCTGCTGTCAGTCATTTTTATGACGGGTTTGGGATTCGGTATGTATAGAATCCCTTATCTACTTGGACATCATCCATCATGGTCGCAACTGACGGAATGGGGCCCTCCAAGTCTAATACCTGCCGCTATTACCTTATATGCATCTATGGTGATCTTCTATGTGTACTCGTTATTGATCGCTTATTTTCCTCAGCAAAACGAAAAGTCATGGTTTTATTTAGGAACGCTAAGCATTTTAGGCGGTGCAAGCAATACGTTAATCATATTCTGTATTAACATCGCTATATCAGGTAGTCGTGCGGAGTTAAGCAAAATGTTTCTGTATTTCACGCTAGCGCTAACTTTTTACATTATTTCTCAAGTTTTAGTCAGAAAAAAATTAATATCGATTGCTAATGAGCTCATATACACGAAGCGCATGACGATGATAGACATCTTTCTTCGTTCACCTTATAACAAGTTGGAGAAGATTGAGAGCGGGCGGATCTATTCGAGTCTAAACAATGAAATGGAGATCATAAGTGAATTTGCGAATACACTAATTACCGTATTGACGAGTTCGATAACGCTAATCGGTTGTTTCGTGTATCTAGGCGTGCTAAACCTCTACGCACTGTTGCTGCTATTATGTGTACTTGTACTTATCGTGTTGGTATATCAACAACAATCTGGAAAGCTGGACGCCATCTGGGAGAAAGTTAGAGATCTCCAAAATACGTTTCTCGATTATATTCAAGACATGGTAGGGGGCTCAAAGGAGCTATCTATTAATAAGAAGAAAAGCAAACAGTTTCGCGGAGATATCGAAGCAAGCTGCAACGATTACATGGAGCAGAGAATCGTCGGAGAAGTTAAATTTGCTTATGTCACCATCTTAAGTGAGATTAGCTTCATTATCATTATCGGTGCGGTTGTCTTTCTATTCCCGTATCTGTTTAAGAGCTTGGATATAAGCACGATGCAAAGTTTTGTGTATTTATTTTTATTCATGATTGGGCCTATAACCGTGTTGTCGAGTGCAGTGCCTAATATGATGCAAATGAAAATTAGTTGGCAGCGGATCAACCAATTTATGAGTGATCTCGGATCTTTGCAAATTTCTCAGACGGATTCTGCGAAGCTAACGACAGGCGCCCAGCCTAATCAAACGAGCTTAGAATTAATAGATGTTCATTTCAATTATACGAGCGATAACGGTGAATCGTTCATGGTAGGCCCGATTAATCTTCGCTTTAATCCAAGTGAAATTTCATTCATCACGGGTGGGAACGGAAGTGGTAAGTCTACGTTGGCAAAGCTAATTACGGGCCTGTATTCGCCAACCAAAGGTGAGATTCGGATCAATGGGAACCTCGTTGAATCGATGCAATTGGGCGAATATTTTTCCACCATATTTAGCGATTTCTACTTGTTTAAGAGAATTTATGGAGTTGACATGAAGCAGAAAAGTCCACTGGTTGCGCATTACTTAAAGCTACTCAGAATCGAAGATAAGGTTGAGGTTAAGGATGGTGCCTTCAGTACGGTTAAACTGTCTACTGGACAAAGAAAACGACTTGCTTTTCTTGTTAGTTATTTGGAAGGTAAACCGTTTTGTCTATACGACGAATGGGCAGCGGATCAGGATCCGGAGTTTCGACAATATTTCTATGAGGTTTTGTTACCTGAATTAAAAAAAGAAGGCAAGTGTATTATTGCAATTACCCATGATGATGCCTATTACGATGTAGCGGATCAACTCGTCAAAATGGAATTCGGGAAGCTGCAGAAAGTTGAACGTTGTAAGGTTGGAATATCGCGGGCTAACCAATTAATTTTCTCAAATAATCTCAACGAGTGAGGGTGTTAATCATGGATGTATTCGAACAATGGGAATCTAATGTACGATCTTATTGCAGAACTTTTTCTGATGTTTATGTTAGTGCTAAAGATTGTAAGATGGTTGCGGAAAACGGGAAACGGTATATTGATTTTTTTGCGGGTGCAGGCGCTCTGAATTATGGGCATAACAACACATATATGAAGAGAAAGATGATAGACTACCTGGAAAATGACGGCGTCATTCACGGATTGGATATGTTTACGACAGCGAAACGCATGTTTATTGAAATCTTTCAACGAGAAGTTCTTGCTCCTAACGACTATCCATACAAAATGCAATTTTGTGGTCCTACGGGTACAAATGCGGTAGAGGCTGGCATAAAGCTAGCGAGAAAGGTAACGGGGCGTACAGGCATATTTTCGTTTATGGGCGGATTTCACGGCATGTCACTTGGCAGCTTGGCTTTGACTGGCAACCTGCACAACAGGGCAGGTGCGGGAATTCCTCTTTCTCATGTTACGTTCATGCCTTACCCCCATGGATTCATGGATACGTTCGATACCATTCAATATATGGAAACGGTTCTGTCTGATGAAAACAGTGGAGTAGATAAACCAGCAGCCATCATATTTGAGACGGTTCAGGCGGAAGGCGGCGTTATCGTCGCTCCGATTGAATGGATGCGCCAGCTGAGCGATTTGTGCAAACGACATGATATTTTATTGATATGTGACGATATTCAAGCTGGATGCGGGCGCACGGGAACATTTTTTTCATTTGAACGTGCAGGAATTGTCCCTGATCTTGTCATTCTTTCTAAATCGATTAGCGGTTATGGGTTACCGATGTCGCTCGTTCTCATGAAACCTGAGCTCGATATTTGGAATCCTGGGGAACACAATGGCACATTCCGTGGTAACCAGTTGGCCTTCATCGGCGGCACGGCTGCATTAGAGTATCGAAAACAAATAAATTTGGAACAAGCGGTAAAGCAGAAAGCCGACTTCATCGACAACTTTTTGAACAAAGAGATTGCATCTCTTGATTCAAATATAAAGATCCGCGGTATTGGGATGATCTGGGGAATTGATGTCTCTAATCTTGCGGATAAAGAGATATCGAAGAAAGTGGTAACGGATTGTTATGAGAAAGGAATCATTATCGAAAGGGCGGGAAGAGGAGACACGGTAATCAAAATCATGCCGCCTTTAAATATTGAGATCGAACTTTTGCTGCAAGGGATGAACATCATTAAGGAAATTATGCAAAAACATTGTGCGCAAACTGTCAATGAAGGAGACATAATTGTTCATGCTTAATTACAGGAGCGAGAATATGAGCAGCAAGCAAGTGGTTACGAAAGAGAACGTCGAAGATCTTATTAACTTGAGCCCCATGCAAGCGGGAATGCTGTTTCACTATATCAAAAATCCAGAAACGGGTATGTATTTTGAACAATCTAGCTTTCGTATTTCCGGTACGATCGATCTAGATAAAATAAAGCAATCCTGGGGTCATGTCGTTGCAAACAATGAAATGCTTCGAACGATTTTCAAGTGGAATACGATAGATCGACCCATTCAGATGGTCCTGAGGCAATTTTGTCCGCCTATTTTTACAATAGATTTATCCAATTATTCCCCAGAAGATCAGCTTACACAGTTACAAATCATGAAAGAAACAGATCGGGCACGCAAACTGGATTTGGAGTTAGAGCCTTATCGTATTCTGATTTGCGTATTATCGGATCATGAAATGGAAATGGTTTTGTCCAACCATCATATTTTGTTTGATGGATGGAGTCTGGGTATTCTGCTCAAAGAGTTCCAAGATACCTATAATGGCTTAATCGAAGATAAAGACGAAGATAAAGAATACCTAAAACCGAGAAAAGGAAAATACAAGGAATTCATTAAATGGTTACAGATCCAAGACAAAGATGAACCGTTAACCTTTTGGAATCAATATTTGTCTACATTTGAGCCTACTCGGCTGAAGACAAATCTGAACAATCGATCAGACGATTTTCAAGTGGACCGCTTTACTTTCAATATTCCAGAAACGGTATATCGCGCTGCTGAAACGTTAGCGAAAACATCTAACCTCACGTTAGCACCCCTTCTCTATACTGTCTGGGGTATTATGTTACAACGCTATACAGGTGTTGAAGATGTCGTGTTTGGCTCGGTAGAGTCCATTAGGCCGCATCATATGAGAGAGATGGAACAAGTCGCAGGCTTGTTCATTAATACGTTGCCTACAAGGGTGAGATCAACGGATAACACAAGTGTTATTGCTCTCATCAATCAAATATCTGAGGCTATTACGACCCGAGAAAACTATCGCTACACGTCTCTTGCTGAAATAAAAGCAGCATGCGGCTTAATAAATAATGAATGGTTTGATTCGATTGTCGTTCTTGAAAATATTCCTTTTGAGCACATATTTAATACAGAAGGCAACAAACTTCAAATTCACTCCTTCACCGCAAACGGAAAGACAAATTATGATATTTGTTTAAAGATATTTCTGTATGATGGGCTTTCGTTGCATTTTGAATACAATCAAGATTTGTTTGAACGCGCAACTATGGAGAAAATGGCAGAACATTTCCACGTGCTCTTGCAAGAAATCGTCCAAAACCCAGATGCTCTCGTAAGCGATCTAAGGATGTTAACGAAGGCGGAGGAACGGCAGCTACTTGCTTTCAACGAGACGAAAGCTGAGTACCCACAGGATAAAACGATTCACCAACTGTTTGAGGAACAAGCGGATCAAACGCCCGAACATGTAGCGATTACTTTCGAACATAAGCAGTTGACCTACCGTGAATTAAATGAGAAGGCGAACCAGATGGCCCGGGCGTTGCGTAAACGTGGGGTTAGCTCCGGTAGTATCGTAGCAATAAAGCTAGAACGTTCTTTAGAAATGATTATTAGTATTCTTGGCGTGTTGAAAGCTGGGGCTGCTTTTGTACCGATCGATCCTAAATATCCAGATGAAAGGGCAAAGCTTATTCTGGAGGAATGTCAAGCTGCGGTTCTGATCACACAAAGCCATCTGATGGATTTAGTCTTGGAAGGAACCTCCATCCTACACGTAGACACCGAATCAATAGGGGAAGAGAGCATCGCCCCCTTAGACCATGTAAACAAATCGGATGATTTGCTCTACATCATCTACACCTCGGGTACGACAGGCAGGCCAAAGGGTGTGATGCTGGAGCACCGGAACTTGGTAAACCTGCTGTATTTCCAATTTAACGAAACTAACATCGACTTTAGTGCTGGCGTGTTACAGTATACGACCTTGAGCTTTGACGTTTGTTATCAAGAGGTATTTTCAACTTTACTGTCTGGTGGGAAGCTACATCTCATTGACAATGATACGCAAACAGATGTCAACAGACTACTTACGGTCATTTCTAGCAATCAAATCGAGGTGCTGTATTTACCCGTATCCTTTCTAAAATTTGTTTTTCTGGACAAGGAATTCACAACACATTTCCCAACTTGCGTTAGACATATCATTACGGCTGGAGAGCAGCTTGTCGTTAGCGACGAGTTAAAAAAGGTGCTCCGAACGCAAAATATACTGCTGCATAATCATTACGGCCCTTCGGAAACTCACGTCGTGACAACCTATACGATTAACCCGTCGAACCCGATTCCAGATTTGCCATCGATCGGCAAACCGATATCCAACACTTACATTTATATACTCGATGCACGTGGTCAATTAGTGCCCCAAGGAGTAGCAGGAGAATTACATATCGCTGGGGATAACGTAGGTCGAGGATACGTGAATAATCCCGCGTTGACAGCTGAGAAATTTGTTCCCAATCCTTATCGTTCAGGGGAAAAGATGTATAACACGGGAGATCTGGCACGCTGGATGCCAGACGGTAACATTGAATATTTGGGCAGAAAAGATGATCAAGTAAAAATCAGGGGACACCGGGTCGAACTCGGTGAGATTGAATCTCAGCTACTACGGCATCCGCTCGTTAACGAAGCTTCGGTGAAAGCTTGGATAGAGAGGAACGATGTTCACTATTTAACAGCTTACATTGTGCTGGAAGCTGAGATTAGTTTTAGAGAGCTGCGCCAAGATCTTGCGGATTCCTTGCCGGAATACATGATACCTTCTCATTTCGTCAGGATGGATAAGCTTCCAATTACGTTAAACGGAAAGGTAAACAAGAACGCGTTGACCCAACCAGTAGGAATGGTTCTTAACGACACCGCCTATATACCGCCAAACAATCTGACGGAAGAAGCGCTATGCCAAATCTGGCACAAGTTGCTTGACGTCGCTAAATTAGGGATCAGGGACAACTTCTTTGAACTTGGCGGTCATTCGTTAAAAGCCATGTCCCTGATGTCACAGGTACATAAGCAAATGAGTGTCAAAATCACCCTAAGAGATATTTTTGATCATCCTACAATTGAACAATTGGCAAAGGTCATTCAAGAGCAGGACAATAATCAATTCATTCCCATTGTCAAAGCGAAAGAAAGCAACTATTATCCGCTATCTTCTTCGCAGAAACGGCTATTTATTCTTCATCAGTTGGAAGGCGCTGAGAAAGCATATAACATGCCGGCAGTGTTATTGCTTGAAGGGGAGTTAGAGCTCGGAAGGCTGGAACTCGCTTTTGCTCGTCTCATTGAAAAGCATGAAGCATTGCGGTCTTCGTTTGAATTGGTCGATGGCGTTCCTGTTCAGCGAATTCATCCATCCAGCGTTTTTCGTATTGGTTATCGGGAAGCATCGGAAGCGGAAGCGAAGGCAAGTATGGAAGATTTTATTCGTGCCTTTGATCTGAGCCAAGCACCACTGATGCGTGTGGACGTGATCAACATCGGAGAAGATACTCATCTGATGTTATTCGATATGCACCATATCATTTCAGACGGAATGTCGGTAAGCATTCTTTTACGAGAATTAAGTGATCTTTATGCGGGGAAAACATTGCAGCCGCTAGATCTTCAGTATAAGGATTATAGTCTATGGCAGCAGGACTTTTTCCAGACGGACGCATATAAAAAGGATGAAAAATACTGGTTAGCAACGATGGCAGGAGAGCTTCCGGTTCTGGAGCTTCCTATGGACGGCGCCAGACCAGCTCTGCAAAACTTCAATGGCGACGACATTCAAATTGCGTTAGATAAGGATCTATCTGAACAGCTCTATCAATTAGCTGGCACGACAGGAACAACATTGTATATGGTGCTGCTAGCGGCGTACGCAAGTTTCTTGCATAAGTTAACCGGTAAAGAAGAATTTATAGTGGGTTCTCCCATCGCCGGAAGACCTCAAGCTGAGCTTGAGAACATCATGGGGATGTTCGTTAATACGTTAGCGCTACGAATGTTTCCTTCGGAGAACAAACGTTTTTCTGACTTTTTGCAAGAAGTTAAGCATACGGCACTATCGGCTTATGAGCATCAACAATATCCTTTTGAGGAATTGATCGAGAAGCTTAATATTCGTAGAGATTTAAGTCGTAACCCGATCTTCGATACGATGTTTGAATCTCTGAATTTAGAAAATAAGTTGGAGTTATCAAATATCAATGTTAAACCGTATAAATTCGGTTATTGTGCTTCTAAATTTGATCTGACTTTTAGTGTTATTGAAGAAAAAGGAAGTATAAAACTAAATGTTGATTATTGTACAGCCTTATTTAATAGGGAAACGATTGAACGATGGATTCAGTACTATGTACACATGTTATGGAGGTTGATTCATGAGCCGGACGCCGTAATAGGAGATATCGAGCTGTTATCTGAAGCTGAACGAGAACAAATCCTATCTGGGTTTAACGAACCCTCCATAGATGGGGAGACGGAAAGTCAGACATTCGTAGAAATGTTTGAACAACAAGTAACGCAGACGCCTGATCAAGTTGCGCTTGTCGTTGGCGAAGATGAGTGTTCTTATGCGGGTTTGAATGCGCAAGCCAATCGATTAGCTCATCTGTTACAAGCCAAAGGCGTGAAACGCGAGACGATTGTAGGAATTATGGCACGTCGGTCCGTGGATACCGTCGTTGGGGTATTGGCTGTTATGAAAGCTGGCGGGGCCTATCTTCCGATTGATCCTACCTATCCATTGGGGCGAATCTCTTATCTGTTGCGCGATAGCCATGCGCAAGTGCTACTGACACAACGCGAACTGCAAGGTCAAATCACAGAGCTGCTCACAGGCGGCCATGCGGAAGAGCAAGTCGAAGCGACTGGGTTCAGCGGGGACGTGCTTTATTTTGAGGATGCGTGTGTGGAGACGGAGAACTCAGACAATGTAGGACTTGTGGGCGGGCCAGAGGATTTGGCCTATGTAATCTATACATCTGGGACGACCGGTAATCCCAAAGGTGTCATGATCGAGCATCGGAGCTTCGTTAACGTAGCTATGGCTTATAAAAAGGTCTATCACTTAGATCAATTTCCGGTGAGATTGCTGCAAATGGCGAGCTTTTCCTTCGACGTGTTCTCGGGGGATCTGGCGCGTACATTCGTGAGTGGCGGACAATGCGTCCTATGTCCAGAGGACGTGCGGGCTGATATCCCGGGACTGGTGAAGCTCCTACAAGAACGGGGCATCACGATCTTTGAGTCGACGCCGGCGCTGATTACGCCGCTATTCGAATATGTGCAGGAGCAAGGGATCAATCTGCATGAATTGCAGGTTGTTATTGTCAGTTCGGATAGCTGCTCCGTTGAAGAATATGACAAGCTTCAACGGCGGTTCGGTGAGCATACTCGGATTCTGAACGTATATGGCGTGACCGAAGCGAGTATAGACACGAGCTATTATGAGGAATCACTGGACAAGCTGCCAAGCGCGGGGTATGTCCCGATTGGCAAACCGATGCCGAACATGCAAATGTATGTCGTCAATAGCCGTGTGCAACTGCAGCCCATTGGCGTGCCAGGGGAATTGGTCATCGGGGGCGCTGGCGTAGCGCGGGGATACTACCGGAAACCAGAGCTAAGTGCGGAGAAATTCATAGCGAATCCGTTTGTGCCAGGCGAGAAATTGTACCGGACAGGTGACTTGGTACGGTGGATGCCGGACGGCAATATCGAATATTTGGGCCGGATCGACAACCAGGTGCAATTGCGCGGTTACCGCGTTGAACTGGGCGAAGTCGAATCGAGGCTATTACAGATCGCAGATGTGCGGGAAGCGGTAGCCATCATACGGGAAGATCAGCTGGGAGAGCGTTATTTATGCGCGTATGTGGTGGCAGGTGAAGAGCTTGCCATTCCAGTTATGAGGGAAACTTTGGCGAAGAGTTTGCCTCACTTCATGATCCCGTCGTACTTTGTACAAATGGATCAGATGCCTTTGACGCCGAACGGTAAAGTAGACAGGAAGGCACTACCTGCACCAGATCGAGAAGATGGCAACCTGTTCTACGTGGCACCTGTGAGCGAATTAGAACATAAGCTTGCCGTGATCTGGCAGGATGTATTGCGCTTGGAACGTGTAGGCATCCGTGACAATTTCTTCGAGATTGGCGGGCATTCACTAAGAGCAACCGCCATGACTTCGCGCATACATAAGGAACTAAATGTTCATGTACCGCTTCGAGACATTTTCTTATCACCTACGATAGAAAAGCTGGTTACAGTGATTGAAGGCCTCAAGGGTAACCCTTTTGCAACCATCCTAAAGGCCGATCCCAGTGAGTATTACCCCCTTTCCTCAGCACAAAAGCGTCTTTATGTATTACAGCAAATGCCGGGGTCAGAGCTCATCTACAATATGCCACATGCAATGTTACTTGAGGGTAGGTTGGGGCTAGGGCGTTTGGAAAGAGCGTTTGTCACATTAATAGAACGACATGAGACATTGCGTACATCATTCGAAATGGTAAATGGAGTGCTCTCACAACGAGTTCATTCTGCGGTAGATTTCCAAGTCCGTCTTAGCCAGTCGACGGAAGAGCAGCTAGAGGCAAGGGTTCAAGCTTTTATTGAACCGTTCAATTTGGGACAAGCCCCTCTTTTTCGAATAGAACTCATCGCTATATCAGAAGAGCGTCACTTGTTGCTGTTAGACATGAATCATATTATTTCTGACGGGATTTCTATTGAAATCATTTATCAAGAGCTCGGCGAGATTTATGCGAAGAAAGATTTACCTCAGCTGAACATTCAATATAAAGACTATGCGGTTTGGGAGCAGAAGTATTTCGACAGCGAGGCCTTCAAGGTTCATGAAAATTATTGGCTGACTGCAATGGCAGGAGAATTAGTTACGTTACATGTACCGACTGATTATCCGCGATCAACCGTTCAAAGCTTCTCTGGCGATAGGATTGCGTTCAGCGTTGGAAAAGATCTCACGGATAGACTCAGACACTTATCTATTCAAACTGGAACTACGTTGTATATGGTGTTAATGTCTGCATACCAGATTCTACTCCATAAATATACCGGACAAGATGATATTCGAGTGGGCTCTCTCATTGCAGGAAGATCTCATGCGGACTTAGAGCCGATTGTCGGTATGTTCGTCAATACGTTGGTTATTAGATCATCACTTTCAGGATCGCAAACCGTATCTAGTTTTCTGCAAGAAATGAAGCAGACAACGCTTGCAGCTTACGAGCATCAAGATTATCCGTTTGATATTTTGGTGGAGCAGTTGGGTCTGAAGAGGGATTTAAGTAGAAATCCAATCTTTGATACGTTATTTGCACTGCATAATACGGAAAACCAGGCAAAAAAACTTTCAGAGGTTACCGTGAGTTACTATCCGCTTCCCTTTGCTATTTCGTTGTTTGATCTCTCATTGGATGTAGTAGAACTGGAAGATTCCCTCTATTGTACGCTGGAATATGTTACGTCGCTATTCAAGAAGGAAACTGTTCAGCGAATGAGTAATGATTGGATGTTCATTCTGCAATCTATTACCGCCAACGTAGACGTGCAGATCAAAGAGATTCAACTTCAAACATACAATGTGTTAAAAAATACAGTGGATCAGCCGATTGAGTTTATGTTTTAACAAATTGGAGGTTATAGTATGTCAGGTCGGCTTTCTCAACATATTTTGCTGGCAAGTGGTCAGTTCGATAAAGAAAAACAGTATTGGTTTCAGTTGCTTCAAGAAAACGATGTTGTATCGGTATTTCCTAAAGAGGAACTGGCTGCCCATTCTGACGAGAGAACAGGGGAATATGCACATGAAATTCCGTTGCAGCTTATTGAGAAGATAGATAAGATAGCGAACCAATCGAATATTGCACGTTACATGATTTTATTATCAGGCATCAAGTATGTACTCTCAGCGTATACGGGAGATGCTGCTGTTATCGTGGGTATGCCGATATTCGCGCAGCAAGCTCAGCAAGACGAATTGATGAATTCATTGGTGCTCTTAAAAACAAACGTTGATTCCTCATTGACGTTCAAGCAGTGGTTGGGTCGTATTAAAGAAACGGTGTTAGCGGCGAACGAGCACCAAAACTTTTCTTTCGCGATAGTAGCCGAGCATCTTCAATTACCAAAGACGGCAGAAGGTATCCCTCATTGTTCAACGATCGTAAGGTTGGACGCTATTCACGATGTCTCCTATCAAGCTGATGTTAGCTCACTTGCGAGCTTTTCCTTTATGACAAGTGCGGATACGTTGACCCTTCAAATCACCTACGAAACGAGCCATTATAGTGAGCGAATGATCCAGCAAATAGCTAATCATTTCGAAGTGTACTTAGAGAAAGTCCTAAATGAACCAGACGCCGTAATAGGAGACATTGTGCTGCTATCCGAAGCTGAGCGGGAACAAATCCTCTTTGGGTTTAACGAACCCTCCAAAGATGTGGAAATTGAAAGTCAGACATTCGTAGAAATGTTTGAACAACAAGTAACGCAGACGCCTGATCAAGTTGCGCTTGTCGTTGGCGAAGATGAGTGGTCGTATGCAGATTTAAATGCGCAAGCCAATCGATTANNGACGATTGTAGGAATTATGGCGCGTCGGTCCGTGGATACCGTTGTTGGGGTATTGGCTGTTATGAAAGCTGGCGGGGCCTATCTTCCGATTGATCCTACCTATCCATTGGGGCGAATCTCTTATCTGTTGCGCGATAGCCATGCGCAAGTATTGTTGACACAACGGGAACTGCAAGGACAAATCACAGAGCTGCTCACAGGCGGCCATGCGGAAGAGCAATTCGAAGCGACTGGGTTCAGCGGGGATGTGCTTTATTTTGAGGATGCATGTGTGGAGGCGGATAACTCAGACAATGTAGGACTTGTGGGCGGGCCAGAGGATTTGGCCTACGTAATCTATACATCTGGGACGACGGGTAATCCCAAAGGTGTCATGATCGAGCATCGGAGCTTCGTTAACGTAGCTATGGCCTATCAAAAGGTCTATCACTTAGATCAATTCCCAGTGAGATTGTTGCAAATGGCGAGCTTTTCCTTCGACGTGTTTTCGGGGGATCTGGCGCGTACATTCGTGAGTGGCGGACAATGCGTTCTATGTCCAGAGGACGTGCGGGCTGATATCCCGGGACTGGTGAAGCTCCTACAAGAACGGGGCATCACGATCTTTGAGTCGACGCCGGCGCTGATTACGCCGTTATTCGAATATGTGCAGGAGCAAGGGATCAATCTGCGTGAATTGCAGGTTGTTATTGTCAGTTCGGATAGCTGCTCCGTTGAAGAATATGACAAGCTTCAAAGACGGTTCGGTGAGCATACTCGAATTCTGAACGTATATGGCGTGACCGAAGCGAGCATAGATACGAGTTATTATGAGGAACCACTGGACAAGCTGCCAAGCGCGGGGTATGTGCCGATTGGCAAACCGATGCCGAACATGCACATGTATGTGGTCAACGACCGTTTGCAACTTCAGCCCATCGGCGTGCCTGGGGAGTTGGTCATCGGTGGCGCTGGCTTGGCGCGAGGATACTACCGGAAATCGGAGCTAAGTGAAGAGAAATTCATAGCGAATCCGTTTGTGCCAGGCGAGAAATTGTACCGGACAGGCGACTTGGTACGGTGGATGCCGGACGGCAATATCGAATATTTGGGCCGGATCGACAACCAGGTACAATTGCGTGGTTACCGTGTTGAGTTGGGTGAAGTCGAGTCAAGGCTATTGCAGATCGCAGATGTGCGGGAAGCGGTAGCCATGATACGGGAAGATCAGCTGGGAGAGCGTTATTTATGCGCGTATGTGGTGGCAGGTGAAGAGCTTGCCATTCCAGTTATGAGGGAAACTTTGGCGAAGAGTCTGCCTCACTTCATGATCCCGTCGTACTTTGTACAAATGGATCAGATGCCTTTGACGCCGAACGGTAAAGTAGACAGGAAGGCACTACCTGCACCAGATCGAGAAGATGGCAACCTATTCTACGTGGCACCTGTGAGCGTATTGGAACATAAGCTGGCAGCGATCTGGCAGGATGTATTGCGCTTGGAACGAGTAGGCATCCGTGACAATTTCTTCGAGATTGGCGGGCATTCTCTGAAAGCTACAGCGCTAGTATCCCGTATTCATCAGGAACTGAAGGTGAATGTTCCGCTGCGAGAAGTGTTTCTTTCTCCAACGGTAGAGGGCTTAGCAAAGGTGATTTCAACATTAGGTGGTAATGAATACACCGCGATTCCACCAACGGAGAAGTGTGAAACCTACCCGGTCTCATCTGCGCAACAAAGAATCTATTTACTTCATCAGCTTGATACTGCCCATGCGGCCTATAACATGCCAAATGTGTTACTGCTTGAAGGAAAGCTGGATCGGCAACGGTTAGAACATACATTTACTCATTTAGTCGAACGTCATGCCTCTTTGCGAACCTCATTTGAGCTCAGCGATGGGGAACTTGTTCAGCGAATTCATTCGCAAGTAGATTTCAACGTTACCTTTGTCGAAGCAGAGGAAGGTGAGGTTCCTGCGCTCATTAGTCAATTTATTCGTCCTTTCGATTTGGCATCTGCGCCGCTATATCGCGTAAGTGTCATTTGTATCGGGGAGCACCGTCATATTCTACTAACCGATATCCATCATATCGTTAGTGACGGCGTTTCTCTGCAAATTCTGGAGCAAGAATTTTATCAGTATTATCGAGATGATTCGTTGCCAGAGCAACGTTTGGCATACATCGATTATGCGGTTTGGCAGCAAATTCAACAAAACTCGAAAGAATGGCAAGCACAGGAAACTTTCTGGCTAGATGCCTTTTCTGGTGAGCTTGCTGTATTGGAATTGCCGACAGATGAGCCGCGGCCTGTGGTTCGTAGCTTAGCAGGCGAGCAGATTATTTGCTATGCGGATGCGAATCTTACAGAAGCCCTTCGTCAGTTGGCGCAACAAACGGGAACGACACTCTACATGGTTTTGCTAGCAGCTTTCAGTGCCTATTTGTCCCGTATAACGAATCAAGAAGAGATCATCGTCGGTACCGTATCCTCTGGTAGATCACGCTCGGAGTTAGCCGATATCGTAGGGATGTTCGTTAATACCTTAGCCATCAGTAGCTTTCCAGAAGCGAGCAAATCCTTTTTGTCCTATTTGCATGAAGTGAAACAAACCTTGTTATCGGCTTACGAATATCAAGATTATCCTTTTGAGGAGCTAGTCAGACAACTCGGTATTGAGCGTGATCCTAGTCGAACGGCGATTTTTGATGCGATGTTTACGATGGAGGAAATGCTTGATTCGGATTCGATGTCTGGCGAGCTTAGCGTCAGCGTGTATCCTTCTGATCATCCGATTGCACAATTCGATTTAACATTGACGGCGATGGAACTGGAGAAAGACATTGCTTTCCGAGTGGAATATGCCAGTACGCTATTCCACAAGTCAACTGTAGAACGTTGGGTCAAGCAGTTCCTTCTATGGTTAGGTTCCATTACACAAGAGACCACTACACCGATCGGATGTATCGAAATATTATCTGATAGTGACAAGCATCAATTACTGGTTGAGTTTAATCATACGAAATCGGATATACCTCACAACCTTACCATTCACGGTTTGTTTGAGGAACAAGCTGAGCTACAGCCGAACCATCCTTCGGTCATTTGTGGAGAAATCTCGCTTACTTTTGCACAATTAAACCAACGGGCAAACCGATTAGCTCGGATTTTACGGGAAAAGGGTGTAACAGCGGATCATATCGTAGGAATTATGGTCGAGCGATCCGTGGAGATGATCGTTGGATTGCTTGGTATCTTAAAGGCTGGTGGCGCTTATTTACCCATTGATCCTTCTTATCCAGACGAGCGCATAAAGTATATATTAACGGATAGCGGGGCCGAATTGCTCATTACCCAATCTAGCTTACAGCATAAAGCGGATTTTTCAATCGATAGTTTCTACCTAGATGCGCTTGAACTAGAGCCGATTGCTGAAGAAGATCGCTTAAACCTTGAATCGACGATCACTCCTAGCCATTTGGCTTATGTGATCTACACGTCGGGAACAACCGGCATGCCAAAAGGGGTTATGGTTGAGCACCGCAGCGTAATGAACTACCTAACATGGAGAATTAGAGAGTATGGGTTCAATAGTTCCCATCGGATGGTTCAGCTCTTTTCCTTTGCATTCGATGGCTTCTTGTCATCCTTTTTCGCTCCCTTATTGGCTGGCTCAGCTTCCATTCTGCTGCAGGATGAAGGGGCCAAAGATCCTCTCGTTATACGCAAAGCGATTATCGACCATGGCGTGACCCATTTCATGTGCGTTCCAAGTCTGTACGCAGCACTTATGGAATGTATGAGCAGGGAAGACAGCCATTCATTAAAGATCATCACGTTGGGTGGAGAAGCAGTCCAGCAACGATTGGTCGATCAGCACAATTTGAATTATGGGCATATCGAATTGACCAATGAATACGGCCCAACTGAAAATAGCATTGGTGGTAGTATCGTTAGAAATCTTCAACAGGATAAACCAATTACGATTGGCCGTCCGATCACTAACAATCGGATGTACATTTTGAATACTGATTATCGTTTATCACCGATTGGGGTGGTAGGTGAGCTATGTATTGGCGGGGCCGGATTGACCAGAGGGTACAGGAATCAGCAGGAACTAACCGCTGCGAAATTTGTTGCGAACCCTTATGTTCCTGGAACGTTGATGTACACAACGGGGGACTTGGCGAAATGGTTGCCTGATGGTCGGATCGAATATATGGGCCGTGTAGATGAACAGGTCAAAATTCGTGGCTACCGAATCGAATTAACCGAAATCCAGTCTGCAATGTTACTAATCACAGGGATCGATAAGGCAGTTGTTACGGTGTTTACAAATGATCAGGATGCAAAGCAGCTTTGTGGGTATTTTACCGCAGACGAGTACGTAACAACCGAATATGTGAGAAATTCGCTCTCAAGCTTACTGCCTAACTATATGATTCCTTCCTATTTCGTAAGGATCGATAGCATTCCTGAGACCGCAAATGGGAAGGTAGATCGGAAATTGTTGCCGATTCCTAAAGATACGTTGGGAAGCAGCAGGACGGCAGTCGCTCCTAGAACTCCGTTGGAAGATGAGCTTGTCCAGATATGGGAAGAAATATTGGAGTTTAAGCCCATTGGCATTCATGATAACTTCTTTGCGTTGGGTGGACATTCGTTAAAAGTAATGATGCTCGTAGCCCGTATATACAAGCACCTGCAAGTGGAAGTAGCTTTGACTAGCGTATTCCAGGCTCCTACGATTGAAGCTTTAGCCCATTTGCTTCAATCCAAGCGCAAAAGCGGTCTTACTCCGATCGTTTCGGCTCCGAAAAGCGAGGTGTACCCCGTTTCTTCCGCACAGAAGCGGCTCTATATTTTACGGCAGCTAGAAGGTGCGGCAGAAAGTTATAATATGCCAGCTGCTTACTTGATCGAAAGTGCGCTGGATGTAGAGCGATTGAATAACGCATGTATCCAGTTGATGGAGAGGCATGAATCACTACGAACCTCTTTTGAAATGGTGAATGGGGAACCGTTTCAGCGGATTCATACAGATGCTGAATTCCAACTCGAATATGGCGAAACAACGGAAGCAGACATTATTTCTCTTCTTAAGGTGTTCGTTCGTCCCTTCGAGCTAGAGCTGGCTCCACTATGGCGGGTAGCTTTATATAAAGTTGCCGGAGATCGCTGCATACTGCTTTTGGATATGCACCATATCATTTCCGATGGTGTTTCAATGAACGTAATCATCGATGAACTATTTAGGCTTTACAACGGTGAAGCGATTCAACCTTTGCCGCTACAATACAAGGATTATGCTTACTGGCAGCAGGAGATGCTGCAATCGGAAGCGATGGCTATGCAAGAAGCCTATTGGCTGAATTCCCTCTTGGGGCAATTGCCGGTGCTCAGCTTGCCTACGGATTATCCCCATTCAGCAGTGCAAAGCTTCATCGGTGGCGAAGTTGAATTCGCCATAGATAGTGAAGTAACGGCAGACTTATATCGGATAGGCCAAAAAGCGGGAGCTACCCTGTTCATGGTATTGTTTGCGGCATACAACGCATTCCTTTCACGGATTGCTGGTCAGGAAGAAATAATAATGGGTACGGTTATTTCTGGACGCCCGTCCGTTGAATTGGAGGGAGTCGTCGGCATGTTCGTTAACACGCTGGCGATACGTACTTTCCCAGAGGGGGATAAATCGTTTACTACCTATTTGCAAGAAGTGAAACAGACCCTGCTTTCAACGTATGAGAATCAGGACTATCCGTTTGAAGAGTTGGTCAAGAAACGAGTCCTACAACGGGATATGAGTCGCAATCCGTTATTCGACACCATGTTCACCTTGACCAATAAGAGCGAAGTTCTAAATTATGGCGTACCGATTCGTCTGCTTTCCTTCGAGCATGCCATTTCGCAGTTTGAGCTTACATTATCAGCTGTAGAAGGAGAAGATACCTTATCCTTTAGTTTTGAATATTCCGTAGCGCTATTTAATCGGGAAACCATCGAACGTTGGAAGGATTTATTCAGCCAATGGTTAACCTCATTAGCAAAAGAAGATGGGCGGCCAATCGCCGCTATAGACCTTTTGACACCGCAAGAAAAGCATCGTCTGTTGTTCGAGTTCAACGATACGGCTGTCGACTATCCAGTGGACAAAACCGTCCAACAGCTGTTTGAAGACCAGGTTGAACTTACACCAGATCATATTGCTTTGAAGTATGAGACAACTCATATGAGCTATCGAGCGCTGAATGATAGAGCCAATCGGTTGGCTAGAACGTTACGACGAAAGGGCGTCAAACCTGAAACTGTCGTCGCAATAATGGAAGAACGATCTGTGGACATGATTGTTGGTGTGCTTGCTGTACTCAAGGCTGGAGGGGCATATGTCCCGATAGATCCCGACTATCCGCAAGATCGTATTGAATACATGCTTGAGGACAGTAAAGCATCCATGATATTGACGAAAAACAGATTTATGCAAGGCAGAAAATGGGATGGAATGGTGTTAGATCTTGCTGAGGAAGCTTTGTATGCGGAGGATAGCTCTAATCTAGAACCGGTTACGGACATGCACCACTTGGCCTATTTCATTTATACATCTGGATCAACAGGCAGACCCAAGGGTGTTATGAATGAACATCGTAATCTAGCAGCATATTTGTATACCTTTATTCAGCAGTTTCATATGGATCATCGAGATACGGTACTGCACCTACAGTCAGTTTCCTTTGACGGAGCGGTTGACGAAATGTACTTAGCGTTGTTATGTGGCGGCACTGTATTTATCGCCAATAAAGAAGAAGGCCTAGATACGGATTTACTCGAAGACATCATTGAACGAGAAAACATCACGGTACTCTTTTGTTCTTCGTTGCTATTAAGTGAACTGAATCAACGATTATCTGCTGGCCATCCCATTAGACTCTTCTATCCAGGCGGGGATGTTGTGAAGCCATCATATTACTCTAATTTGACAGATCGGCTCGTGTACAACATGTACGGACCGACCGAAGCGACGGTCACAACTACTTATTTTAATTGTTCAGAGTCATACGGCCATAATGTTCCGATAGGGAAACCAATGCCTAATAAACAGGTTTACATATTGGGAACTCAGGAGCAACTTCAACCGATCGGCGTACCTGGTGAGCTCTACGTTGCGGGTGTTGGACTAGCCAGAGGTTATTTGAATCAACCCGAACTCACGGAGGAGAAATTTGTGGCAAACCCATTTGTCCCAGGAGAAAGAATGTATCGGACAGGCGATTTCGCCAGATGGCTACCTGACGGCAATGTTGAATACTTGGGAAGAATGGACCAGCAAGTGAAAATTCGCGGGTATAGGGTCGAATTGGGCGAAATTGAAGAGCAGCTCTATTTGCATAAATCTGTTGAGGAAGCTATTGTGCTTGCAAATGAAAGCCCAGAAGGCGATAAACTATTAGTCGCATATATCGTAGCTGACGATCGGCAAACAAATGCAAGTTGGCAGCAATATTTGGCGCTGACACTTCCCTATTTTATGGTTCCGAGCGTCATTATTCAGTTGGATGAGATGCTCTTAACGCCAAATGGGAAAATCGATAGGAAAGCATTACTTTCCATGCGTATTACAGAAGGTGAGGAAGCTATCTATGCTGCGCCAGTGAATACAACAGAAGTGAAGCTTGTTGCGATTTGGGAAGACATACTTGGTAGAGACAAAGTTAGCCGAACTGATCATTTCTTTATGGTCGGCGGCCATTCTCTTAAAGCGATGGCGGTAGTCAAGCAGGTATATCAGCAATTCCAGGTTCAAATGCCATTGTCTCAAGTCTTTAAGCTGCCCGTACTTCATGATCAAGCGATGTTCATTCAGAGCCATGAAGCTTCTATATATACGCAAATTGACCTTGTTGAAAAGAGGGACGTTTATCCGCTGTCATCCGCGCAGAAGCGAATGTATATTTTACAGCAGATGCAGCCGACGTCCATTGTCTATAATATGCCCGATGCGCTTCTTATCGAAGGTGATTTGGACGTTCCCCGAATGGAACAGTCATTACGAAAACTGATTCAACGGCATGAATCTCTGCGTACTTCATTTATTCGAGTAGATACGGAGCCTATGCAACGTATTGAGGACGAGGTGATCTTTGCGTTAAGCTACCACAAATTGGAGATTGAGATCTACTCCATGACAGACATCGACGCCATGATGGTCGCCAAGATGGAAACATTCGTGCAGCCTTTTGATCTTGAAATCGCGCCCTTATTCCGTGCAGAACTGATACAGATAAATCCGAATCAACATATTCTTCATCTCGATATGCATCACATCATTGGCGATGGCCTATCCAATGATATTCTGATGGATGAATTGGGAAGTCTTTATTCCGGGGAGGACTTGCCTGAATTACCACTTCACTACAAGGATTATTCCGTGTGGCAAAACAAGATGACAGTGAATGGGGAGCTGGACAAACAGGAAGCCTACTGGCTGAGCCAATTTGCGGGTAGTTTACCTGTCATGCAGTTACTGACCGATCATCCACGTCCAAAAGTGTCAGATAACCAAGGAGATTCCATCCAGTTTAGTATCGATGATGCGCTAACTATGGGGCTTCGTAGGTTAGCAGCCGACACGGGAGCGACGCTGAACATGGTTTTATTGGCAGGATTTACTCTCTTGTTACATGTCTATACCGGGCAAGAAGATATCGTTGTTGGAACTCCTGTTGCTGGGAGATTACATGCTGATCTCGATAAAATTGTCGGCATGTTCGTCAATACACTTGCCATTCGCAGTCAGCCGTCTAATGAACATTCGATCCTAAGCTTTATCCGTGAGATGAAAAGAATCTCGCTTCAAGCTTATGAGAACCAAAGTTATCCCTTTGAAGATCTCGTGAAAAAGATAGTTACAACCCGCGATCCCAATCGCAATCCGCTGTTTGACGCGATGTTCACATTGCAGAGTGCGGATACGGACGTACTTCCTAGGATGCCTTTGCAGGTTCAGTCATTGAATATTAATCTGAAAACGGTAAAGGTTGACTTGACACTGACAGCGAAGGAAAGACATTCAGACGGAATGATATTCGACATCGAGTATGCGACTTCATTATTCGAACGATCTACAATTCAGCGGATGGGTCGACATTTGGTGCATTTGATGAACACCATGGTTAATGAGCCTAATAAACAACTCTCAGATATCACAATGATGGACGACGAGGAGAAACGGCAGGTTTGCCAGGTTTTCAATAATACGAAGACGGATTATCCTAGGCATCAATCACTAGTTAGCCTTTTTGAGGAGCAAGTGGAGAAATCTTCTGAACAAGTAGCTGTCGTGTTCGGTAAAGAAAAGTTTACTTATCGGGAACTTAACCAAAAGTCCAATCAAGTAGCCGGCGAATTATTGGATAAAGGCATACAGCCTGGAGGCATCATTGCGATTCTGATGGACCGCTCGATCGATATGATCACGGCAATCATGGCAGTTTTGAAAACAGGAAATGCCTACTTACCGATTGATCCAGAGTATCCGCAGGAGCGTATACAATTTATGCTTCAGGACAGTGGAACTCGTATCTTGCTGACAAGCGAGGCTCAATTCTCACAAACAATGCCTGCCGGTAACTTCTTGATTGACATCATCATGATAGATGCAATGAAATTTGGTGAACGAGAATCTGGATCTGTCAGCGTTCCACAAGTAGGATCTGATCTTGCCTACGTGATGTACACTTCCGGCACGACAGGGAAACCAAAGGGAATCTTGACGACACACGCTAATGTTACCCGAGTCGTGAAGGGAACGAGCTACATTGAGATCGGGGAAGATGATGTAGTAGCTTCATTGTCCAATTATGCTTTCGATGGGTTTACTTTCGACTTCTTTGGAGCTTTGCTAAACGGCGCTACGCTTGTAATCATACAGAAATCCGATATTCTCGATATCAATCAGCTCAGTCGAATCCTTATCGACCAACGAATTACCGTTATGTTTGTCACAACCGCTTTATTCAATCTGCTTGTGGATACCCGGTTGGACAGCTTATCTTCTCTGAGGAAAATATTATTTGGAGGCGAACGCGTATCCGTGAATCATGTACGTAAAGCTCTTGCTGCTATCGGCGCTGGTAAACTCCTTCATATGTATGGACCGACAGAGAGTACCGTTTATGCAACGTTTTATCCGATAGACGAAGTTGCTGCTGACGCAATCACGATTCCAATTGGTAAGCCTCTTAGCAATACGGAAGCCTATATTCTTGGTGTTGGTGGGCAGTTGATGCCCATTGGCATCACGGGTGAGCTGTGCCTTGCTGGTGACGGATTGGCGTTAGGTTACTTGAACCTACCGGAGATGACAGCGGAGAAATTCGTGCCACATCCTCTGGAGTCCGGCAAATTAATTTATAAAACCGGAGATTTAGCCAGGTTCTTGCCAGACGGGAATATCGAGTTCATCGATCGTATCGATCACCAAGTTAAGATTCGGGGCCATCGCATCGAATTGGGGGAAATTGAGAGTCGAATATTAGAGCTTCACGCTTTGAAAGAAGCGACTGTTCTCATATTTGAGCATGCAGGAGAGAAATCGTTATGCGCTTATTACGTTACGGATTCCCAAGTTTCGGTTAATAAAATGCGGGAAGAGCTAACCAAGAGCTTACCGGAATATATGATTCCTGCTTATTTTGTACCCCTAGCGAAGATGCCCTTAACTCCAAACGGTAAAATCGACCGTCGGGCTCTGCCAGAACCTACATTGGCTCATGCTGCTTTCCACGAACAAGCTAAGCCGCAGAATAAAATGGAAGAGCAGCTTGTAGCCATTTGGATGAAGGTATTGGCCAAAGATAACATTGGGATTCACGATAATTTCTTTGAAAATGGCGGTCATTCACTGCTTGCCACCAAGCTTGCTTTCGATATTTTCGATGCGTTTAATGTGAAATTTCCACTGGTCGAAATCTTTAACCGCCCGACGGTTCACAAATTAGCTGAATTCGTAAGTATGTTGCTTCCAACCGAAGAAGAGAGAGAGCAGGATGACCAACTTCTCTTGTTAAAAGAAGGTAATGACAAGAACAAGCATCTCTTCTTCATACATGCAGGGGATGGGGAAGCGGAGCCCTACGTTCCGTTTAGTCGATATGTGTCCGAAAGCTTTCAATGCTGGGCAATCAAGATAGCCTCGCTGCAGGATCATGAACCCGCTCCGTTATCAATAGAAGAGATTGCAAGATCGTATGTTGACAAAATTCGTAAAGTACAACCTGATGGAAGTTACTATTTAGCAGGATGGAGTATTGGGGGAACGATTGCCTTTGAAATTGCCCGATGTTTGGAAGGACTGGGCTTTACGGTTGGATTTATTGGTATGTTCGACTCTCCTTTTGTGCAGGGAGAAGCAGTAGAAAGCGACTCGTTTGAACAAGTATCGGAAATGAAGCATTTAGCGAATATGTTCGCACCATTTATCCATTCTCCACTTGTATCGAGATTATTGGAACATACCGTTCGTTCGGAGCAGGTGTGGCATACCTTCCTAACATTGGCGGAGAAAGAGCAAGTAACCGAAGAACTACTCACGATGCTTCTGTCTAACAAGGAGCTAATTGCGAGTATGCCTGAGGTGGAGAACTGCAAAAGCTTGCCTGAGCTTGTAAAGATCTATAACGTATGTCGCTCGTTAACTTACGCTCGTGATCATTATGTTGCTGCCAATCGGATTGAAGCTAGATTGGACTTCTTCCAAGCGTCGACGAGTCCAGTGGAAAATATGGGCGAGAAATGGTGCGATCTCTCCAGTCAGCCCATCATCATTCACGAAATCGTGGGAGATCATTACTCCATGTTCCGATTGCCATTGCTCCAAGGACTTGCGTCCAGATTTGATCGTGTACTGATGGATACAGTATTTGCTTATAATCGCGAATAAGAACTACCGACGAATTCGTAGTACCCCATTCACAACGAGGAGGACGACATGAATCAACCTATCACATGGGACGGATTAAATCCGTTCCCTCTTTACCGGCAAATGCGCGATACGAATGCCGTGTACAAAGACACCAATCATTCTTGGAATGTGTTTCGATATGAGGATGTGAAGCAGGTGTTGAACGATCACAACACTTTTTCTTCCCAGGTTTCTTTTGAGGAGAGAAGCATACTATCTATGGATCCCCCACGACATCAGAAATACCGTTCAATGGCGAGTCAACTGTTTACACCCAAGATGGCCATGGGAATGGCTCCGCGCATTTCTGCAGTCGTGAAGGAATTAATCAGTGCTTTGAGGGGACAGGAAGAAACAGATCTTGTCCGGAGCCTTTCGATTCCGCTGCCTCTTTATGTCCTCACGGACTGGTTAGGGGTTCCCCCCGAAGACAGACTCCCTTTTCAAAGGTGGTCTGAATTGGAAGTGAAGTATAATTCATATACCGGCGGCATGGACGCCTATGAGAACGAAAGTGAAACGCTTCAAGATGAGCTTTGTAGCTACTTCCAATGGATGATTGATAACCGACGTAGGCAGCCAAAGGACGATTTGGTTAGTGCGCTGCTGTCTGTTAAGGCGGATACAGGTGGATTTACCGACGGAGAATTAGTTGATTTTTGTTTCTTGCTTATTATTGGAGGTATCGAAACGACAGCACACCTTTTAACGAATACGGTGCTTACACTAGACGAACACCCAGCTGTCTTGCAAAGACTTAGGAATGATCCAGATGCTGTGTCAAAAGTCATTGATGAAGTGCTGCGGTATCGTTCGCCCGTTCAATCGACGTTCCGAATCGTTCTTCATGACGTTGAAATAGGGGGTCATTTGATAGACAGGGGAGAACCGATCAACGTTTGGCTAGGAGCAGCAAATCGGGACGAGCGAATATTTGAGAACGCGGAAACCTTCGATATTGATCGTAAAAACAATCCAAAGCATTTGGCATTCTCGAGCGGCATCCATCACTGTCTTGGCGTTCATCTAGCAAAATTAGAAGTGAAAATAGCAATTACCGAATTGCTTACCCAGATAAGCCAATTCGAGCGAATACGAGTGAAGGAATTAGTGCCGATTCATAGTACTGTTCTGCTTGGGCTAGAAAGCTTACCGATTAACTACAAATTCGTAGAGACAAATTTTCGCTAACTGTAAGATGACAATAATATAGTCCGATTAATATTGATATTATCCCCTTTAAGTAGACACTCAAAAAAACTGCTTGTTATCATGTGGAGAAGAGTGAACTTGGAGGGGATATTTTTTATGGCTAAAAAAGGACAAGTATTTCAACAGTATACGGATGATTTCAAATTAGAGGCAGTAAAAGATTGCATAGAAGGATCACCGAGCTATGAAGTTGTAGCAACAAGGTTAGAAATCAGAAATTCCACATTATCTTTAGAGCAGGTAAGGCTGTTAGACCTACTAAGTACAAAGGGTGCTTTAACTTTCACCGAAATTACAGAGCTTCAAGGTGGGCATAAAAGCGCTACTTCAAATCGATTAAAAAAGTTAATTCAAAAAAATTATGTTCAATTCGAGCAAAAAGAAAACGACCACCGCATTAAGCATGTCGTAATTACAGTGAAAGGGCTAGCAGCAACGAAGTTAGCGAATGAATTATCCTATAAATATTTATAAACCCTGTGGCATTATACATGTCCTTACTCAAGGAGGAAACCATCAAAAGGATTCGTGAAAAAGCTCGAGACCCGGCTACCTTAATCCTCAATGCAAATGAAAAAAGGATCAACCAGAAAGAACTGGTTGATCATATAATACGAACGGGCAGTTTTAGATAACTCGCAGAGAATCGTAAATCCGTTCGGGACTGTCGCCTAACCGCCCCCCACTGAATATATCGAGTATAAGATGATTCAGGAGAGGATGTTGGCCGTGCAAGCTGTTCCTCATGATTTCGTTCAAGGATGGATTGCCTACACGTCGGACCGCGGCGGAACGTTCGACATTTGGCTGTACCGACCCCAGGGCGGTTGTAATTTTCAACTTACACAGGGGCTTGGTGCGGAATTTTCCGTTCCCTATTGGTCTCCAGACAGCAGGAGAATCGCTTTCATCGGCATTGGTAACGTGGTCCACCTGCTGGATACCGTCACGCTCACCGTCGCTAGGATCGACCAAATCGAACCCTACACGCTGCTCGGTTGGTCCCCGGACAGCCGGTCTCTCGCGTATGTCAAAAATGCGCGGATCGTCGTCTATGATACTTTCTCACATAGTAGCTATGCCATCCCGGAGCCGGGTGCAAGCGATGTCCAGTGGTTCCCTTCGGGTACGGAGCTTCTGTTCGCGGCTCCGGATTCCACTGGCATCACCCAGATCTTCCGTATCCGGGCCGATAGCACAGACCGGAGACAAATCACGCAAAATACGGACGGACCGCTCCATGACGTTCGGATTTCCCCGGACGGAACCTTCGCACTTTATACGCTCCCTGGTGTAAGCATCTCCATCATTTCGACGGTGGATTTGGCCACCGGCACCATTTATACGCTGGAAGGTGGACCGCTCGCCAAAAACTATTTTCCGGCATGGTCCCCTGACTCCCGGAGCATCGCCTACAGTGCTACCGCCTATAAGGAGCCGAATTATTATTCTCTCATCCAAATCGACAGCCGTACCGGACAGAATCAAAGGACGTTGGCGGCTTCTGACCGTTTCGCCACTCCCGTCGGCTGGTCACCAGACGGTGAAAAAATCGCATATTTAACGGGATGCGCAGGTGTAGAAAGCGCAAGTCAGCTCTGGATTGTCGATATCAGGGATCAGATTCCGGTGAACGTCCTCAGCGGCGGCCGGATTACCGCTCTGCAGTGGTCTCCACGCGTCAGAAGGGTTCCGGAAAACATCTTCACAAGCTTCGTGTATCGGGTATCCTTTCCGTATCCCGCAAACTGGCGCCGGGTCAGCGAAGAGAGGTACGAAGGGTCCAGCGGTTTTTTCCAGGTATCCGCGATTTCAGCGAGCGACCGGATTGCCGATGTATGCCACTCCGAAGCTTTTCATCCATTGATGCCTTATGGCTCTTCTCCTAGGATCGTCATGATGACAATACAAAACCGAGAGGCGTGCTTCATTTTTCCGTCAGTCGACCAACCAGCGGAGATGAACAAACAGGCCGCCCTTATCGTGAGATACCCCCGCCCTATCAAAATTGGGGAAACGTTCTACAATTATTTTATCCTGTTGGCCGACGTCAACCACATCCGTCAAATTGGTGGGCGGCTGTCGTTCATTTAGCCAACCTTCATTGAAGGTTGGTTTTTTTTCAAATCGACGAGCCTCCGTAGCCTGCGACGAAAGTTGTTTCCTCTAATAGAACGTTTGCCACAGATAAAAGTGCACGGAGGTTAATAAAACAAGAGACATTGAAAAATCTGATGTTAGACAGAAGTTAAAGTTGGAGATGTTTTGGTTTTAGATTCCGGAATATGGACAACAGATGAGAATGAGACTTAAAAGAGAACACATAAGATTAAAAAGCTGATGGACACCTTGATTGGCAGAGTTTTGGATATTCATTCAAAATGGCGACCTAATTGGGCGCTATTTTTCTTTTTAAAGAAGTTGTTGAGTTCCCTCAATATGATTTGTTTTACTTACGCAAGCTCTGATGGCAACGGCACAAAAGATCAAGGATGGCGGCAAAAATTTCTATACAGCAAATTTTTCACTTCATTTATGATTGACACATTTTAACAATCAGATGATAATAATTGTAACATATGTAAAATAGAAGAGAGACAGCAAACCAGTTTATATTTGATTGGAATTTGTACCCCCGAAACAGATCTAAACAACGATATAGGCCTCGATTCTCTGGAAATGATCCAGTTTATGCTCAAAGTCGAGGATCAGTTGAACGTGCCCATTGACTATGACCAATTCGATTACGAACATCTCCAGTCGATCGACGCTTTTATCGCTATTCTGAAAAGCCGCCAGCCGCAGGAGCAGCCGGTATACGAAGATGTCAAGCAGTAAAGCCAGCGTGATTCCGAAAACCGTTATGGGTACCTTTGATCCCGAAACGCGCTGAAGGGATCCGGATCTGGCCCGGCTGCCCGCTATGCCCGATAAGGACCGTGAATCGATCGTCTTGTCATGGACGAGCTGTTCTTTCCGTTCTGCGGGCCGAACGATGGCCTCTACAGCCGTTGCAAAATCGATCCGACGCTGCCCCGCTCTGCGCATACCGGTCTTCTGTTGACAGCCCCGGGGGGGGGGGGGACGGGATCGTTCCTCTCTCATCTAATACCGTAATGGTGAACGAGTTTCTGACCCGTCGCCGTATCGCCGAGGGAATGCAGAACAAACGGGGCATGCCGAAGGGACGGCTGTATGTATCGGTGGTGGGCCGTGACGACGGACACCGAAGCGAACTGGTCGAAAGCCAGCGGCAGGTGCTCGCCGACTTGTCCGTTAAAGTGTACAACTAAATCTGGAACTCGGGAGCTGCGCATGAATTCATCTTCGGTTACCTTGCTGCTGTCGGTTAATTCGCTCGGCGCGTACATTCCAGCTATGCATCTGCACACACACCTTCAAGGCAGAGGAGTCGGAACGGACGTTCACGTTCTGGAGAACTTGTATCACGAAGAAGCCCAGCACAAGATTCGGTCTACCAAAAAAGCATTCCATGCGGATTTCTTCGTTACCTATAGCCTAGACTGCTGCCTCTTGCCTGTGTCTGCTGGAAGCTCCCGGCAATTAAAAATATCAGAGTTCTATCCTACACTTAGAAAAGGAAGTGCCAACGTATGCCGAACATTGCGACAACCCAAGGCCTCACCTCGTTAAATTGCGTATTTCTGGAGCCGGATCGGATCGAACTTATAGAGGAACGGGTGCCCGAGCCGGGACCGGGACAAATTTTATGTGCGGCCAAAAAGTCGCTGATAAGTACAGGAACGGAATTAGCTTGTCTGAAAGGGCGTTTCGACGAGGGGACGGTCTGGTCATCTTGGGTTCGGTACCCATTCTATCCGGGATACTCCATGGCGGCGCAAGTGCTGAAGACAGGAAGCGACGTGGAGGGAATAAAGGCCGGTGACAGGATCATCTGTCCGGCAGGACACCGCCAATACTTCCTCGCGGATTATAAGGAAGCGACGCTTATCCCTGATTCGATCCGTGACGAAGAAGCGATTTTTACGCAGATCGCGAAGGTTGCCCTGCTGGGGGTTCTGCGCGCCGAGCCCGCATTCGGAGAAAGAGTGGGAGTCGTCGGGCTCGGTCTTATCGGCCAGCTTGTCATCCAATATCTGAATACGGGCGGTGCGCGCCAGATTATCGCGATTGCGCCGGAAAGCTCCCGTCTGGAGCAAGCCCGCAGAAACGGGGCGACCGATCTGCTGAATCTTCCAGTGGCCGAAGCATTCGGACCGGTAGAACAACTTACCGGAGGTAGAATGCTGGACACGATATACGACGTGACGGGTTCTTACGCCGTACTGCCCTACTGCACGCAGTTGACCCGGGACCTGGGCAAAGTAATCCTGCTGGGTGATTCGACGGAACCTTCTAAGCAGACTATCGGGCCCAAAGTAGTCTTTAATTCGGTCAGCATACTAGGGATTCACGGCCGGATGATGGAGGGTTTTAAAGGCTGGACGGAAGCGGACATGAACGGGTTCATATTCGAATCTCTCCGTCGCGGGAAACTGGACGTCGCAAGTCTCATTACTGAAGAAGCAAGCCCGCTCGAAGCCGTATCGGTCTATTCCCGGCTCGCCGGGCGTAAGTCCGATTTAATGGGAGTTTTGTTCGATTGGACGCAATTATAATGGCAGAGGAGGTATACAGATGAGAGCGTGTAACCGGCTTACGATGAAAGAGAAAATCGGGCAACTGCTTATGACGGGGTTCGAGGGCCTTATGCCGGATGCGAATATCGGCGACCTTTTGCAAAACCATTTCACCGGGGGAGTCGTGTTCTTTTCCCGTAATCTGGACAACCCCGGGCAGGCATTCGCTTTAACGCAGGAACTCCAGCGGATGGCTATGGCTGCGACGGGCATACCACTGTGGATCGGAACGGATCAGGAAGGGGGCATGGTAGTCCGGGTTAGGCAGGGGATTGCGCAGCTGCCTGCAGCGATGGCCCTGGGAGCGGCACGCGATCCCGTGCTGCTCTACGAAGCCGCCAAGGGAACGGCGGAGGAGCTGAAGACGCTGGGCATCAATATGAATTTCGCGCCGGTAGTGGACATCAACGTCAATCCGCGAAATCCGATCATTGATGTCCGCTCGTTCGGAGACGATGCCGAACTTGTCGCCGAGCTGGGGATCGCTGCCATGCTCGGCTTTCAAGACGGAGGAATCGTCTCCGTCATCAAGCACTTTCCCGGGCACGGCGACACGGAGACGGATTCCCACGCGGAGCTGCCGGTCGTGAGGCATTCCCTTGAGCGACTGCGATCCGTGGAGCTCGTCCCGTTCCGGCGGTCTGTGCAGGTCGGGGCCGAAGCTGTCATGACGGCACACATAGGGATTCCGCTACTCAGCGACGGAGAGCCTGTTCCGGCCACGCTCTCCCGGGAAATTCTGACGGGTCTGCTGCGGGAAGAGCTGGGCTTCGACGGGCTTATCGTGACCGACTGCATGGAGATGAGCGCCGTAACGCAGGGAATCGGCGTGGGGGAGGCAGTCGTCCGGGCCGTGCTGGCCGGAGCGGACCTTCTTCTCGTCAGCCATACGTACGAAAGCCAGCTGGAGGCGGTGGCTGCTCTGGAACGTGCGGTGGCGGACGGTCGTCTGCCGGAAGAACGGATCGATGCTTCCGTGGAGCGCATCCTTCTCCTCAAGGAGCGCCGTATCGGAGAGTTGCGGGAGCGCAGTTGGAAAGAGACGCGGACCCTGCTTGAAAATCCGCGGACGCTCCGGACGATTGAGCGGATCCGCGAGAAAAGCATCACCGTTGTTAACCGTGAACCGGATTTTTGCCGGTTGTCTCCCGGAGTCGACACGCTCGTGCTCTGGCCGCAAATGACGGCCGCCTGCAAATCCGAGGACGAGCCGGCGGCATACGATGACACCCTCGGCAGCTGCCTGCGTCCTTTTATCACGGCAAAGTTAACGGAGCGTGTGTACGGGACCAGTCCGAGTCCGGATGAGATTGCGGCCTTGGCCTCCGAAGCGAAAGAGTATGGGCAGATCGCCGTGGGAATTTTCCATACGGCTTCTAATCCTGGTCAGCCAGCTTTGGTCCGCAAGCTCTTGGCGGGAGGGACCAAAGTCATCCCGGTCTCCCTGCGCAATCCCGTCGATCTTGCGGCATTCCCGGAAGCCAAGGGCTTTCTGGCCTGTTACGAGCATCATCCGCATACCCTGCAGGCCCTGTCCCGTGTTCTGATGGGCATGGTGGAGCCTGCCGGAACACTTCCGGTCACGCTTCCGGATCACTCGTCAGAAGGGGGAGAATTAGATGAACGCTTTTCAGCTACCGGTGTTGAATCCGCCACTTAAAGGATTTTTGAGGTGGGCCTACACACTTTCGATCACCAGCGCCCACGAAGAAACCATTCCTTGGTATTATAGCAATTTTATCCAGTTGTCCTGCACCAAAAAATTTCTGGAGGACGGCAGGCAGTACTTTGTCGATTTTTTCCGGGGCAAGCCGAACGAACTGAATTTCAACAACCCGTTTCTTCTCACCTGCTCGGTCAATTATACGATTCTGGAGAATTTGGCATTTGACGCCTGGCCTAAATTTTTCGCAGATCAGATCCGCAACGGCTATTATTGCGTTGTGTTTTTAGACGAATCTAGGCTGTCGCCGGCGGCCACTTATCAGAAAGAGCCGTTCCCACATCATCTTTTTCTATACGGTTTCGACTGGGACGAAAGTGTCTTCTATGCTTCTATGTTCGACCATACGGGAGTATATCGCAATTTGCAGATCCCGTTCCGGGAGTTCCAGGATGCCGTCCAGTCCATGAGACAGCTTTTGAAGGAGAACCTCACGGCCGATCATCATACGTATTTTTACAAGTACGAACCTCATTCTCCTTATCCTTTCGATAAAACGGCGGCGATCGACCAGCTACGCGATTACCTTAACGGAGAGACCCATTTAAACCGGATCAATTACAATCCCGACGACGAGGAAGCTTTCGGAATCAAGGTGTACGACTATTTGCAAATGTACTATGATGCCGTAGAGAACAATGATTCCCGGCTGGGTGACCGTAACGATGTGAGGCATCTTCATGTCCTCTGGGAGCATAAAAAAATGATGAGCGAGCGGATCGGGTATCTGGTAGATGAGGGGATAATCCCGTACGACGAAGAGCTTGTGGAAGGCTACAAGGATGTGACCAAAAGGGCAATGAAGCTGAGGGATCAGTACATTCGTCATGAAATCCGCGAAGATAAGGAAGTATTTGAACGGCTGAGGCTCCGGTTCGAGCAATTCCGGGATGAAGAGCCTGTTCTCCTGCAAAAACTGATTACACTACTCGAAGGCTGAAAAAAAAGCCCCCGGGGAGAACCTTCGAAACCGGATGCGATACATACCGGAAGGCCAGGTTTTCTACGGGGGCTCTATTAGAGATTTTTTGATCTAATCCTTATTATTAACTCAAACTTCGCAGCTTGGAATTGGCAAGTAAGCCTTGAGGACTGGGCAAACCGACGATCCATTGTTGCAGTTGACTTTTAATCAATTTGAGAGTTTTTGTTTGCCGTTGTTGCTACTTCATTGATCAAATCGAGTAATTGCTGTAAACCGATCACCCAATCGATGGTGCTGACCTCATCGCATAGTAAGAACGATGATGAGAGCTGTCTAATGACACAATTTCTCCTACATTGAGGATAATGACACAAAAATACCTACATTCTGGTGGGACTACCAGTACGTGTGTCGGAGGACAATAACATGTTTTCATAGCCGATGTGCTAGGGTACAACCTAAATGAACATCTTCCTGAAGTCATCCCATTCTATCCGGATGGAACCTTCTTATTATGGGTGGTTTGCCGTGGATTGGAGCGAAGTGTGGAAGAATTGAAGCATTTAATGTATGAAAAAGCCGTTGTTGCTTTTTCCGAAGGCTCCGTTTTTGAAGAAGAGGCGCAAGGATATTTGCGTATTAACCTGGCATGTCCCAGGGTTGTTTTGCACCGTGCGCTTGAACGATTTTGTCACGCAGCCAAGACCAATACAATCCAGACGCGGACGCTATATTTAATGACTGAGGTTGGTGAAAGAGAATCGATTCATAAATAGACTGCGAGCCACGATCCCTGATCATAGGAGAGTGGCTCTTATTGACTTTAGAACCACATGAAGTTGAAAATGCAATATTTAAATCTTTACTCATTCAAAACCGTGCTTTGGATGCGGAATTCATCACGTCGAAGCCATGATGAATTTATAAAACCGTTTCAGCAAGTCGATATATCCCTTCTACAATGAGCGCCTCATCCACCTTTGCGAATCCTAATACCTACCCTTTTCGTTTACTCTCTAAACAGTAGGAATGGAGTTGATGGACACGAACGCCACCTTGAAGTGCGCGAAGGGTCATTGTATCCTCGTCAAAAGATTCGTCAGCCTCCAGTAACACATGCAGACCGGTTTCAATGCCTCGCAATGTAAACTTGTCCCCTAGGCCACTTGTCACAATAGCCTTTTGTATAATCTCGTGCCTGCGCCGGTAGATATTTCTTGCTCGTCTCATATGGCGCATAAAATACCCGTGCTCGATGAAATGCGCCAATGTCACTTGTTCCATGACGGGAAGATGACGATAGGTGAACGCTTGAACGCGCGCCAGTTGAGCAATGGCTTCCTCAGGTCAATAACAGCGGATATTCGGATGCCTGGCGCAGTCAATTTAGAGAAGCTCATTAAATATAGACAATTTTGTGGGATTTGGCTAAATAAACTAAGCACGGTATCGCCGCGGTATCGAAATTCGCTGTCATAGTCATCTTCGACAATCCATGCTCGTTGCTGCGCGGCTTTATGCAAAAGCTGCTGCCTCCGTGGTTCTGATAAGATCACACCAATCGCGCATTGATGAGAGGGGGTAACAAAGATAAGTTTAGCTTCAGAAGGTACTTTCTCCACGACAAGCCCATGTTCATCAATAGGGATAGGGGCAATCTTCATTTGTCGGTATTTCATAGTCATCCAAGCAATGGGAAAACCAGGATCTTCGACCGAAACGGTATCTCCTTTGGTCAATAGCGCTTGCGCGATAAGATCAATACTATGTTGGGCCCCCGATGTCAGCAAAATTTGATTCGTTTCTACGTGAATTCCCCGTTCAAGCGACAAGTGACGCTGAATTTGTTTGCGCAAAGGCTCGAAGCCATAAGCATCGCTGTATGATCAAGTGGATAAGTCTAATTCCGCAGAGGCATTCAGATACGACTTGCGCCAAGCTTTTTGAAACTGCATGTCCAAATAAGGTTGGTATGGGCTAAAATCAATGACTGTTTCAGGGTTATCTTTGCTTCTGAACCAATGTTGCGATAGATCGACTGATGGAGACAGCACAGGGAGCGGTGGCTGAACAGGGGGGGCAGCACCTTCTTTTTGTTGACCTGTGAACTGATTCCAATCATTTATACGTGTTCCCCCACGGCGTGACGTCATTGTATAGCCACGACTATGCAGTTCCTCATAAACAATTTGCACGGTTGAACGGGAGACTCCTAACTGCTGAGCGAGTTCCCGGGAAGGGGTCAGGAAATCACAGGGCTTCCAAATACCTCTCGTAATATGATCGGTAGCTTGATCAAGCAATTGTTGCCACATTGGCTTTTTTTCAGTGCGGTTTACTTTCATCAATTGATCCACTCCCCCTTTACATGTTGGAATGAAATTGTTCATCTATTTTGGATTGCTAAAATAGGGCGTTTATGGATGTTCATGGACAATCCATTCGTTGTTATACTAGCATAGTGTTCTCGATACATGCAATGTTGTTAAAACTTGGTATCCACTGTCGTACAAGACCACAACTTGAATATCGTACAAGTTAGACATAGAGGAGGGAGAACGATGTTTAAAATTTTGGTGTCAGATCCCATTAGTGATTACAGCAGCTGACAAACGCAGAGGATGTTGAGGTCACAAAATTATCGGGGTTGTGTTCGAGAGGTCGCTTTTGACAAACAATTGATCTAAAAATAAGAGTGCTAATAAACGAGGATAAGAGCAGAAAGAGGTGAATCATGAGCCATCTAGTCGAAGAAAATCTCGAAACCGTAAAGCAACAGATGAAATTAGCCTGCCAAGCGTCAGGGCGCAAGATAGAAGATGTGAAATTGTTGTTAGCGACAAAAACCGTACCGTTTGAGAAATTACAAATTGCCATTCAAGCGGGCGAGGTATTATTTGGTGAAAACAAAGCGCAAGAACTTCGGGACAAATTTCCACTTATGCAGCAGTACAACCAAGTGGAATGGCATTTTATCGGCCATCTGCAAACGAATAAAGTGAAGGACGTTGTCAAATATGTTACGCTCATTCATTCGGTGGACCGTTTGAAATTGGGGCAGGCGTTGCATCATCAGCTCGTCAAAGAGAACAGGACCATGGATATTTTGGTGCAAATCAATACGTCCTACGAAGAAAGCAAATTCGGTGCTTCTCCAGAATCGGCACTGGCATTGGTAGAACAATTGTCTCAGTTTGAAACGTTGAACGTTAAAGGCTTGATGACGATTGGGAAACTGAATGCCACGAACGAAGAGACCCGGCATTGCTTCCGATTATTAAAACAAATTCAATCACAAATTATGGAGGAGAAATTTCCGCGTGTAGAAATGGATATTCTTTCGATGGGCATGTCCGGGGATTTCAAGGTGGCCATCGAGGAAGGAGCTACCATCATAAGAGTTGGGACAAGCGTATTTGGTCAACGTTATTTACCGGACGGGTATTACTGGAACGAACACGCCCGCCAGGATGATTAGGGGAGAGGCAGGAGAGTATTTATGAACACAACGTCATCATCACTTCGTGGCCGCGATTTGATATCGCCCATCATCGCAGCTTTAATATCTGTCATTGTCAACTATGGGGGTACCTTTATTCTCGTGTTTCAGGCTGCAAAAGTAGCTGGTTTGAGTCCCGAAATGACCGCTTCATGGATATGGTCGATATCCATTGGTGTGGGCGTAATCGGTATATGGCTAAGCTACCGGTACCGTGAACCGATCATTACCGCTTGGTCGACGCCAGGCGTGGCGTTTCTCGTTTCCGCACTAGCGGTGACCCCCTATCCGGAAGCGATTGGCGCCTATATCATCTCTGCTTTAGGATTTATTATTTTGGGGTTATCAGGAATGTTCGAACGTTTCGTTCGACTTATTCCTCCAGGCATTGCTTCTGGGCTTCTGGCAGGCATTTTATTGCAGTTTGGCATCTCGGCCTTTGGTGGCGCGAAAGTTGACCCATTGCTTGTAGTGGTCCTGTTTGCTGCCTATATCATTTTAAGAAGGTTTACCTCCCGGTATGCGATCGTCGGCATTTTGTTAATCGGACTTATTTATTTGATTAGCACGGGGAAAACAGATTTCAGCAATATTAAATTGGCGTTCGCTTCACCGGTATTTGTCTATCCGGATTTTTCGTTTCATGCTTTATTGGGCGTTGCATTGCCGCTGTTTATTATTACATTGACGGGACAATATATGCCTGGAATGCTTGTATTGCGAAATGACGGATTTAAGACAAGCGCGAATCCGATTTTGACCGTAACGGGTTTAGGATCGCTTCTTACAGCACCCTTCGGCTCGTCTCCCTTTAATGTAGCAGCCATTACTGCGGCGATTTGTACAGGAAAAGACGCACACGAGGATTCGAAAAAACGTTATATTGCAGGCATTGCCTGTGGCATTTTTTACATGACTGTTGGCATATTTGGTGTGACATTGGCTGCGCTTTTCCTGATCCTTCCTGCTACCTTCATCGCCACGTTAGCGGGACTGGCGTTACTCGGCACAATTGGCGGAAGCCTCGCCAATGCATTAACAGATCCGTTGGGCCGCGAGACAGCACTGATTACATTTTTGGCAACAGCAGCAAATGTAACCTTACTTGGAGTCGGGGGCGCATTCTGGGGGCTAGCCGCAGGCTTGGTGGCACATCTAGTGATGCATGGTAAATTTGGTAAAAAGCAAGACAGTGCGAGTGTCGTTCAACCAACTGGGGAGAAAAACAAGGAGGCACGAAAATGAATACAGGTACAGAGCGGGTCAAAAGAGGCATGGCGGAAATGCAAAAAGGTGGCGTCATCATGGACGTGATGAACGCTGAGCAAGCCAAGGTCGCGGAAGCAGCCGGAGCAACGGCCGTTATGGCACTGGAGCGTGTGCCATCTGATATTCGGGCAGCTGGCGGTGTAGCCCGTATGGCTGATCCAACCATTGTGGAGGAGGTCATGAAGGTTGTATCGATTCCGGTGATGGCGAAAGCCCGCATCGGCCACTATGTCGAAGCAAAAGTACTTGAATCGCTAGGCGTAGACTATATCGATGAAAGTGAAGTGTTGACGCCTGCAGATGAGGTTTTCCATATCAGCAAAAACGAATTCACGATTCCTTTCGTCTGCGGAGCAAAGGATCTTGGCGAGGCGCTTCGCCGTATTCAGGAGGGAGCTGCGATGTTGCGTACGAAGGGAGAACCGGGTACAGGCAACATTGTTGAGGCAGTACGCCACCTTCGACTGATTAACGGCCAAATCCGCAAGGTACAAGGCCTGTCGAAGGATGAGCTGTACAACGAAGCCAAGCAGCTTGGTGACCATATGATCTGCTGCTGCAGGTTCATAAATCCGGTAAGCTGCCGGTAGTCAACTTTGCTGCAGGCGGGGTAGCTACACCATCTGACGCAGCTTTAATGATGCACCTCGGCGCTGATGGCGTCTTTGTAGGATCGGGCATTTTCAAATCGGATAGTCCCGAAAAATTTGCGCGTGCGATTGTTGAAGCCACAACACACTATGAGGATTATGCATTAATTGCGGCAGTATCCAAAAATTTAGGAACACCTATGAAAGGTATTGAAATATCGAGCCTGCGGGAGCATGAACGGATGCAGGAGCGCGGTCAGTAATAGGACTGAAGAAATACAATAAAAGAGAATGGATAAAGCAATATTATAAAAGCATCTCCGCAAGACGATAAATGCCTTCTTTAATTGCTGCCTCATCTACTTTAGCGAAGCCTAGTACCCATCCTTTTCGATCGCTTTCCAAACAATAAGTGCTGAGTGGATAAACACGGATTCCTTTTTCGAGCGCTTGGTTCGTCACAGCTTCTTCGTCAAACGAGTCTTCAGCTTCAAGAAGCATATGCAATCCCGTTTCTACGCCGCTTAGTTTGAAGCGTTCACCTAGACCGGTCGCAAGGATGGCCTTCGTCATGGCTTCGTGCCTGCGCCGATATACATTTCTGACTCTTCTCATATGGCGCATGAAATGACCGTGTTCGATAAAATGAGCAAGCGTTAATTGCTCCATAATCGGAAGATGGCGATAAGTTAACTCGTGGACTTGAGCAAGCTGACAAATGGCCTCTTTGGGGCCAATGATCGCCGATATACGAATACCAGGAGCAATCATTTTGGAAAAACTCATCATATACAACGTATTCTGAGGTTGCTGGCTGAACAAAGTTGGGAGCGGGTCGCCGCGATATCGAAACTCGCTATCATAGTCGTCCTCAACAATCCAGAATTGATGTTGAGCGGCCATGTGCAGTAATTGCTGCCTACGGGGTTCCGACATGATCACTCCAACTGCGCACTGGTGCGAAGGCGTAACATAGGCTAGTTTGGATTGTGGATGAATATGCTCTACTTGTAGTCCGTATTCGTCGACAGGGACGGGAACAACATTCATGCGCCGATACTTCATCGCCATCCAGGCAGCGGGGAAGCCGGGATCCTCAACAGAAACCGTTTCTCCTTCACTTAAAAGTGCTTGGGCGATCAGATCTATGCTATGCTGTGCGCCCGAAGTTAATATAATTTGATCGATATGCACGTGAATGCCTCGCTCAAGTGACAAATAACGCTGAATCTGTTCTCGCAGCGGTACGAAACCGTAGGCGTTACCGTAAGCCCAACTGGCCAGGTCTGTTTCTGTGGAAGCTTGTAGAAACGATTGCCTCCAATTTTTTTGAAATTGTTCATCCAAATAAGGTTCGTGCGGACTAAAATCGATTTCCACACTTCGGTAATCTTTGCCTCTAAACCAGCTATGCAAATGGCCGACTGCAGCGTTTAATAAAGGTAACTCGGGGGTGACAGGGCCTTGAGGTTTAACATCCTTCGTAAAACTAGTCATGTAGGTCCAATCACTTACCCTTGTTCCGCCGCGCCGAGATGTAACGGTGTAACCGCGACTGAATAATTCTTCATAAACAATCTGTATGGTTGAGCGAGAGACACCAACCAATAGAGCGAGTTCGCGAGATGGCAGTAGCAATTCGCCCGGAGGCCATTTTCCAGTTGTGATATTATGAATAGCTTGGTCCAGCAATTGTTGCCATATTGGGCGTTCGTCGTCACGGTTAACCTTTAGCATTCGTTTCATCTCCAAGTGTACTTTGAAATATGGATTGTTTAAATCATTGATTTATGGATATTTAGGAACACTCCATTAATTGATATACTAACATGATGATCGTAGCCTTAGCAACAAGATAGCAATGATAGACAGAAAGGAAGATTCTCATGATTAATTTAGAACAGCAAGACAAAGCAGTGGCCAACGCTATTAGGCAAGAGCTTGGACGGCAGCGGGATAAAATAGAACTGATTGCATCGGAGAATTTTGTCAGTCAGGCCGTAATGGAAGCAACGGGTACTGTATTGACAAATAAGTACGCTGAAGGATATCCAGGAAGAAGATACTATGGGGGCTGTGCCTATGTAGATGTCGTTGAGGAACTTGCCATTCAACGTATCAAGGAGCTTTTTGGTGCCGAGCATGCAAACGTGCAGCCGCACTCCGGTGCGCAGGCTAATATGGCGGTCTATTTTGCCTCAGTTGAGACCGGTGATACGATATTGGGCATGAATTTATCCCATGGAGGCCACCTTACGCACGGCAGTCCGGTTAATTTTTCGGGTAAACTCTTTAACTTTGTACCTTATGGCGTAGATGAACAAACGGGCCGCATTGACTTCGACAATGTACGCAAACTTGCTCATAAGCATCGTCCACGCATGATTGTTGCTGGTGCCAGTGCCTATCCACGGACGATTGAATTTGAGTTGTTTGCACAAATTGCGGCTGAAGTCGGAGCCCTTTTCTTTGTGGATATGGCTCATATTGCGGGAATTGTTGCAGCGGGGTTGCATCCCAATCCGTTACCGCACGCGCACTTTGTTACTACGACAACGCATAAAACATTGCGAGGACCAAGAGGGGGTGCCATCATGTGCCGCAAATCATGGGCACAAGCGATTGATAAAGCGATATTCCCCGGATCACAAGGCGGCCCGCTTATGCATGTCATTGCAGCAAAAGCAGTTGCACTAGGTGAGGCGTTGCAACCGGATTTTAAAACATATATTGAAAAAGTTCTTGAGAACGCCAAAGTATTGGCAGAAACCTTAATAAATGAAGGGTTAACCGTTGTTTCTGGAGGAACAGACAACCATATTGTACTGCTTGATTTGCGAAATATTGGACTTACCGGCAAAGAAGCAGAAAAGATACTGGATGAAGTGGGGATTACAGCTAATAAAAACTCCATTCCTCATGATACGGCAAGCCCGCTTGTAACGAGCGGCATTCGCTTCGGTTCACCCGCTATGACGGCGAGAGGATTGGGACCTAAAGAAATGAAAGAAATTTCCCATCTTATTGTACTTGCATTTAAAAATCCCAATAGCCCAACGATTAAAGAACAGATATTGGGAAGTGTACGTGAGATTACGTCTCAATTTCCTTTATATGAAGGACTTCAATAGTTTGATAGTACGTAAATTCGGTTCATTACAGGAGTGGGGATCGATGACTGGAAATATCCCATCTAAGCAAAGAGTACGAAGCCATTCATATTGAAACGCAGCATATGATTAAAGAGCTTCTAGATCTTTCTTCTGAATACGACGTTTTATTTCTGCAGGGTGGGGCCAGCGCACAATTTTCTATGGTGCCGATTAATTTTTTGACAGAAGGAAAGACAGCGGGGTATGTACACTGGCGTAAATCCATCTGACATCAAATGAAACGGTAGGTGGAATACAGTACAAAAGTTTCCCAAATACCAAGGATGTCCCGCTTATTGCGGATATGTCCAGTGATATCATGTCCCGTCCAATTGAAGCGTCTAAGTTCTCGCTTATTTACGCAGGTGCGCAGAAAAATATGGGGCCAGCAGGTGCATGTCTTGGTGATGTGTCAGTTGTTAACCGTGAACTAATTTGTGCATGCACTTGCTGTAAAAAAACATACTTTATTCATTACCATACTACTGGCTTTGTATGTGATTGTGGTGAATATATAACCGGTCTACAACCCAATATAATAAATTAACAGGATCAAATGCTATTCATTAATACAAAAATAAATGCAATGGAGCATATTGGACAAGAACATATATCCTTTGCCGAAAAGGACAAGAACTTGCACACTTAGCCGATTAGATGAGTGTCTAGTTCGTTCCTTCTGGCAGCAAGCAAGCGATGTCAACAGCATTGATGTATAATTGATGTAACTTCAACAGAAACCATCGACTGTGGGGATATTTGGCTAGTGTTTGATGGCTTAAATCTTAAGGGCAAAACCTCCAAAAAGAAGGAAGTGTTAAACAATGAATTTAGAAATGGTTATGCAGGAGCTTGAAGCTCTTGGCAAGGAACGAACCAAGAAAATTTACGGATCCAATGGCGCGCACGAACCGCTTTTTGGCGTGGCTACAGGCGATATGAAGCCCATCTTCAAAAAAATCAAAAAAAATCAACCTTTGGCTGAGCAACTTTACAACACAGGAAACTACGACGCAATGTACTTTGCCGGCATAATTGCAGACCCAAAAGTAATGACTGAAGCGGATTTTGAGCGTTGGATGGATGCGGCTTATTTTTATATGCTATCCGATTATGTGGTTGCAGTAACCTTGGCAGAAACAGATATCGCACAAGAAGTTGCCGATAAATGGATTGAAAGTGGCGAAGAGCTGAGAATGTCAGCGGGTTGGAGTTGTTACTGCTGGCTTTTGGGTAATCGACCGGACGGTGAATTTTCCGAAAGTAAAATTGCTAATATGCTTGAAATTGTGGAAAATACGATTCACGATTCTCCCGAACGAACTAAATACGCTATGAATAATTTTATTTACACAGTGGGGGTATCATATTTGCCGCTCCATGATAAGGCGGTCGAGACCGCAAAGACAGTAGGGCCAGTTGAAGTCAACCGGGTCAAGACAAAAAGCAAGTTCCTACTCGCTTCCGAAAATATTCAAAAGGCAGTAGATAAAGGGCTACTTGGTTTCAAACGCAAACATGTAAGGTGTTAAACAATAGCCTCGCGAGATGGCGGGGTTATCTGCACTTACCGTATTCAAAGAAGTTGAATATTGTAATGGTTTCAAAGTGGTCTATTCAAATATCGATACTTGGTTGTAGGATGGTGAGGCATCGTCTTGCCGTGCTACTGTCGAGTGTCAAGAATATGGTCTGATTAATGTCCGCGTATATCGCGGTTTTTTTATTGTATGGGAACATATTGTTGTCAAAACGCTGTGACAACAATATGTCCCGTTTGCCGATTTAGGCCAAGAATATAGTCCTATTGCCGACTGATCTCAATAAATCAGTTTGGTGTTCGAAAGACATCAATTATGAATAATTGTTATTTTTTATAATTACATTCCTAACGTTATCTATTTGAAGGACTAAAGGGTTAAGTTAACGGGCAAGTGAAACCAGTCAAGATAAGTACGTAAAAAAGCTAACTACGCTTTCGCATCTCAAACTGTTCTTGCACACTCAACTGCACGAGCGGGATGGTTTGCGAGAAATCGCGGATGATTTACTTTCAAAGAACTTTCAGAAAGAGCTTGGCATCACATGCATTTGCTTTTCATTAAAATGACCCATAAGATGACGCACTTTAGAAGGAGCGCACATCTATTGGGTCATTTGAATGTTAAATGGAACAAGAGAACACTTATATAATGTGACACATTGGAAAAAGACGGCAGGAACACGCCCAACTTGGACGCCTGGAACGGTACCTCGGCACTAAGCAGCACCCAGCCGATCGTGGAGCCGAGCAGACTGATCAGTCCGAGGCCTGCGAGCAGCTTGCCGCCGATGGGTCCCAGCACGGTGGAAATACCGTCGACCAGCGGGTTCTGGGAAGCCATAAGTTGGTCCTGTGTCAGCAGGCCCATAGTCAGGATGCTGATACCGACATACAGCACGATGGAGATCAGCAGCCCTGCGATGGTCGCGCGGCGGATATCCTGCTTGCGGCG
>NZ_LVJH01000034.1 GCF_001637205.1 Paenibacillus glacialis | reverse complement strand
AAGAGCAAGACAAAGAGGAGATAGTTGTAAATAAGCTGTGAAGCGAGTGGGAACGATCTATGAAAAGAGCGATATGCTCATTTAAAACAAACTGACGAGAAATTTCTTTCTCTATCAAATGATTTCTCATTTTTTTTGATTTCACTTTCGTGAAATCTACTCACTCGTTGTTCAGTTTTCAAAGACCAATGTTTTCTTTCGTTTGTCACCAGTTGTTCTCGGCGACAACTTCTATATCATATCATGTCCGGTTCGTTTGTGCAAGCTTTTTTTTCGATTTAAGTTTCATTCGGTATTGGCTTGCCGATTCAATAAATGTGTTATTTACTGGCCGGAATAAGAATATATCATGTCTATCACTAGGTTGACAAGTTGTAATAATTTACAGTTGTCTTAGTAGATTTAGGATCTACATTCTTACTCGCTTATTCCTTTGTAGAAGTACACATAGCATCTTCTATAACTTTTCATTACAACCAAGGACACTCTATTGCTCAAATTTCTTTAATAATAAGGCACATAGGGATACTAGTCACTATCCATTGTCATAATAAATGCTAATAAGGGGAGACTACTTACATATTTTTAAGGGGAGGTAATCAACTTGAATACAATTGAAACTACGTTATCCATTGTCGCCTTAGGCGGTGTAAACGAAATCGGCAAGAACATGTATGTCCTTCGCTATGGTGATGATATCATCGTTATTGACTGTGGTTCAAAGTTTCCAGACGAAAGCTTATTGGGAATTGATTTAATCATTCCTGATATTTCATATCTATTAGAGAACCACGATAAGATCAGAGCCTTAATTGTCACTCATGGACACGAAGATCATATTGGGGGCATTCCATATATTCTAAAACAATTGAATATACCCATATATGCAACACGATTAACGTTAGGCTTAATTGAAGTTAAACTAAAAGAGCATGGCCTTCTCGGGAGTACTGATTTGTTCACAATCAATGCCGAATCAACTTTAGTATTTGGCACTATCGAAATAAGTTTTTTCAGAACAAATCACAGTATCCCTGATTGCGTCGGTGTTGTATTCAACACCCCGGAAGGAACTGTAGTCCATACAGGAGATTTCAAATTCGATTTAACACCTGTTAATGATGAATATCCAGATCTACACCGAATGGCTGATATCGGTAGTAATGGTGTTCTCGCACTTTTGTCCGAGAGTACAAATGCGGAACGCCCCGGATTTACTCCCTCTGAACAACTGGTAGGTGCAAATATTGAAGACGCATTTATCAAAGCCGAGCAAAAAATATTCATTTCTACCTTCGCTTCCAATGTGCACCGTCTTCAGCAAGTGATCGATGCTGCAGAGAAAACAGATAGAAAAATCGCGTTGTTGGGAAGAAGCATGGTCAATGTCGTATCCATTGCTCATGAGCTAGGTTATTTGAACATTCCTGATAACATGTTAATTGAGCCAAGTGATGTTAAAGCTTATGAACCTCACCGAATCGTTGTCCTTTGTACCGGTAGTCAAGGAGAGCCAATGGCCGCCTTATCTCGTTTAGCCAGTTCCGACCATAGACAATTAGAAGTTCTTTCTGGTGATACCGTTATTCTAGCCTCAACCCCGATCCCTGGAAATGAACGAAATGTAGCACGGATCGTAGATAATCTATTTCAACTGAAGGCCAAGGTTATCTATGGATCAGCATCCATAACAGGAATGCATGTATCCGGTCATGCCAGTCAAGAAGAGCTCAAGTTAATGTTATCTTTAATGAAGCCACAATATTTCATACCGATTCATGGTGAATTCCGAATGCTTCATCAGCATCGTTTATTAGCAGAATCCGTAGGTGTTGATCCAGATAACATCTTCATTGTTAACAACGGTGATGTTGTCGACATTATCAATCACCAAGCGAGTCAAAGGCGTAAAATAACAACTGGGAACACACTCGTTGATGGACTTGGAATCGGTGATGTTGGAACGATCGTTCTACGTGACCGTAAACTTTTATCCGAAGATGGTATCCTTATCGTAGTTGTCACGCTTAGTAAAATGGAAGGCAAGATCTTGTCTGGACCTGATGTTATTTCTCGTGGGTTCGTGTACGTTCGTGAGTCAGAGGCTTTATTAAATGAAGTACGCCAAATCACCGTGCAAACCATCCATAAATTACAGGAAAAGAATATTACGCAATGGGACTTTTATAAGCAAATGATTAAAGAAGCGGTCGGAAATTACTTATTTAGTCACACGAAAAGAAGACCCATCATCCTTCCAATCATCATTCAAGTCTAAATAGCGCATCCTACTATAGCGATGGACACTAACCTATTCATAGGTCGTGTCCTTTTTAACTTGCTGAACTAAATTAAATAACATTTAAAGAGTCATTAGATTCGGTTGCGTTCGACAGAAACAATCTAACGTATGGTCGTTCACCATACCCGATGCCTGCATGAATGCGTAACAGATCGTGGTTCCGACAAACTTGAAGCCTCTTTTTTTCAAAATCTTACTCATATGATCCGATATAGGTGTGTTTGCAGGAACCTCCGATATGCTTGTCCATTCATTCACGATAGGCTCACCATCTACAAAACGCCACATGTAGCTAGAAAAGGAGCCTTCCTCCTGCTCAATCTGTTGATAGATACCCGCATTATGAATGATTGCCCGAACCTTCAGTTTATTACGGATAATACCTGGATCCTGAAGTAACTGTTCAACTTTCGCTTCATTATATGTCGCTATTATTGCAGGGTCGAAATCGTCGAATACTTTACGATAATGCTCTCTTTTCTTCAAAACCGTATACCAGCTCAAACCAGCCTGCATTCCCTCTAACATTAACAATTCAAATAACTTCTGATCATTCGTAAGTGGCTGTCCCCATTCTTCATCATGATATGCCATATATAAAGGATCTTGATTTACCCAACCACAACGTTGCTTCAATTGTTCCATTTCACTCACACCCCTCTCAATGATCAACCTAGGTTACCATTTCAATGTATCTTATAGTGAGAAAAAAAACCATTACCACTTTCATTCTTTTGAAATAAGTCGTTGCGGGACATGATAAAATGTAATTATACAAACCAAAGGAGCGATTGAATAAATGAAACAAGAACTTATTGAACGATTTATTTCCTATGCCAAAGTAGATACACAATCTAATGAAGACAAGGATACATGCCCTACAACCCCCGGACAACTAACGCTCGCGAACATGTTGGTGGAAGAACTAAAGCGTATTGGTATGAATGATGTAACGATCGATGACAACGGTTATGTGATGGCTACTCTCCCTTCTAATACAGAAAAGCAAGTCGATACTATCGGATTTCTTGCTCATTTAGATACAGCAACAGATTTCACAGGAACGAATGTTTTCCCAAAAGTAATAGAGAAATATGATGGACGGGATATCACATTAAATGAATCCTTACATATCGTAATGTCACCTAACGATTTCCCTAGTCTTGAAGAATATAAGGGGCATACGTTAATTACGACCGATGGAACGACTCTTCTTGGAGCAGACAATAAGGCCGGTATTACTGAGATTATGACGGCTATGGCCTACTTGATTCAACATCCCGAGATCAAACATGGGAGAATAAGAGTAGCCTTCACCCCTGATGAGGAAATTGGTAGAGGACCTGAGAAATTTGATGTTGCTGCATTCAACGCTAAATATGCGTACACGGTCGATGGCGGTCCACTTGGTGAACTAGAGTATGAGAGTTTCAACGCTGCTTCCGCTAAGATTACTTGCAAGGGAAGTAATATCCACCCTGGAACAGCCAAAGATAAGATGGTGAACTCCGCCAAAATAGCGATGAAACTTCAAAGCATGCTTCCAGCAGAGGAAGCCCCTGAATTCACAGAAGGATACGACGGTTTCTATCATTTATTAGAAATTCAAGGTGATGTTGAGCAGACAAAACTCAACTACATTATTAGAGACTTCGACAAAGAGAATTTCCAAGCAAGAAAATCGAATATGGAACGCATTGTTGCCGAACTTAGAGCGCAATACGGTCAAGACCGCATCGTTCTAGAGATGAAAGATCAATACTACAACATGAGAGAAAGAATAGAACCTGTCAAACATATTGTGGATATTGCATATGAAGCGATGAAGAATTTAGACATTGAGCCGATTATTCGACCTATTCGTGGAGGTACAGATGGTTCTCAGTTATCCTACATGGGACTACCTACACCGAATATTTTCACTGGAGGCGAGAATTTCCACGGGAAATTCGAATACATCTCGGTAGATAACATGATCAAAGCAACATACACAGTGATTGAGATCATTAAGTTGTATGAACAAGAAGCGTAAGATACCATTATAAAAACAGGTCAAGATTTGTATGCAAAAGAAGGACACTAACCTATTCATAGGCAGTGTCCTTCTTCTGTTTCCTCAGTTTCAGTTCGTTGTTTCTGATTTCCCCAAAGGTTTCGCTAGCAGTCGTAGTATATACGATTTCAAATCAACGATTCGTGCATGATCAGGCTTGTCATTCGTTCCGCTAATGATCAATGGAACTAACGACTCCGTTCTATGGAGTGCCCCGTGTCCTCCCCCACCTTTATGCGTAGGTGAACTCTCGCCACTCAGTTCATATCCTTGCTTCGCAGAGACCACTAGGAAGTCCCCTTCATGTGAATTTAAAGCGCCATAGAGTCTCTTTAATGCGTCAGGGTATTCTCTGTACTCAAGCGTGTTTTGCGGTTTATTTATGTGCAGATCCAACACATCGGGATTACTTCCTAATGTCCAGGATTGTCCATATGAATCCGTTATATCTCCGTTCGGTTTATATGTAAACTCCTTTGATGTCCCTGCCTGTATCACATGAATCCATCCGGATTCCTTCCATGAAATGAAATCGATACGTGTATCTTCTTTCATTATTTCAGCAATATCCTTAAGTGAATCTTTGGTATTCAGCTTATACACATAGGCCATGGTTTCATTCACAGCAAGAGCAATATCTGTTGCTGAAGTAGCTTCTGCACCCGGCTGTAAAATCGAGTAGTTATGCAACATCTGTGGTAAATCAATGACCGGATGTTTGCCATCAGGTAAAATTGCACTCATGCCGCTATCCCCAACAATAATAATAATCGCCTGATCTAATGCTTCTTTAGAAGATCCAAATGCATTTAATATAGATTGAAGTTGTTTATCCATCTTAATAACACCATCAATTACTGAAGGGCCTTTCTTATGTAACTCATGGTCTAATTCCGGTAAATATACATACAGAAAATCAGGTAACTTATTGTTACGCACTAAGTATTTGACTGACTCCACAGCATATTCATTGTTGAATCCCATCCGTCTCGTTAGCGTGTCAGGCATTTTCTTTACGCCTTCCAATGGATTTGAAAATGAGCCCAACGATAAAAAATCAGGACCTTTTACTTTTAATTCTGCCGGTAATGAAGTCGGTCCCTTTATCCATTCAGGGATAGTTAGAGTATGTTCTACCGTTCCTCTATAAATCAAACCGTTGATCGAACCTGTTTTCAGTCCCACTTTATTCAATTGTTCATACATGGTTAACGTTTGTGCATTCAGATGATCTCCATTCAAATGAATCATCGCATTACTTAGAACAGGATCTACGCCATGTTTAAGGATCTCCATAGGACCCGTCCCATAATTAATAATTTTGTTTTCTTTAGCTGAATACCAGATCAGCCCCGGAACACGATGTTGGTCAGGGTACGTCCCCGTAAGTAAAGAACTATCGATTGTGACGGACATCGTTGGGAAAGAACTTACGAGATCCTTATAGTACTGACCGTGATCAATCAGAAATTTCAATGTGGGAAGCTTGTTTTGCTGTATTCCTTTATCAATGGATTGATACATAAGAGAGTCTACCAAGATGAGAATAACTTTTTTCGATGGGTGATCCGTTTTAGACTTTACATGGAGAAGGTCATCTTCCTTAGGCTTCGCTTCATTTCCATAACATCCCGAACAACTCGTTAGCAACAGAACGATCCAAATCAACCAACTGATGATACGCAAATTGTACCACACCTTTTTCTTCAGTCTTTTCAACCCATTTCATATTGAATATACTCAGTTTGTTCTTTAGTAAATTCAAGTATGCAAGGAAATATTGGGTAGTTCATCTGGGTGATTAACTGAATGTTTTCACAATAGTGGGTAAAACTAACGGCATTGAATTTCTAGAGGAGTGAATAAAGATTGGATTTTCTCAAAAGCCAAGATTCGTTGACAACACTTGAATGGATCTTTAGAGCCATCATTAGCTTTATTTTTTTACTACTTGCAACAAAACTGATGGGACAACGTTCGATATCTCAATTAAGATTCCTCGATTTCATTATCGCTTTAACCCTCGGAAACATTATCGCGCACCCGCTTTCAGATGAGAAATTGGGTTTGAAAGGGTCAGTAATCACGACCCTGGTTCTAATTATTTTATATGTTACAGCGACGTGGTTGAGCCTAAGGTGGCCGTTATTCAAGAGATATCTCGATCCTTCACCCATTACGCTCATTAAAAATGGACAAATTCATTTCCAGAACCTATCGAAAGCAAGAATTTCTATTGATTTCTTATTCAGTGAGCTACGAAAAGAAAAAGTAGAGAATATAGAAAAGGTGTCCCTCGCAGTATGGGAACCGGGAGGAACCATCTCTATTTTTATAAATACGCAATACCAGCCACTTACTCCCGCAGATATGAAGTTAAAGACTCAACCGTTCTCTCTCACAAGGCCGATTATCGTTGAAGGTATACCCGACTTATCTCTTCTTAAAGAGTTCGGAAAGGACGCTAGCTGGCTCAAAAAAAAGATAGCACCTACCTATACAGATATCCGTGATTGTGTATTAGCGACCATTGATGACAACGAGAATGTACGGGTTTATGCAGATCCTAGCGGAACAAACATTGTTGTACATTACTCATAGCTCAGTGTAAACTTTTGTCCTTTATAAGCAGACACTAAAAATGCCCCCTAGAATTTCATCGGCTAACCCGTGGGTTTTTCCAATGTCTATTTCTAAGGGGAATAAATGAAGACATACGATGCGGATGTCTAACGTGGATCCTTTGCAGCTTCTAACCATGTTCTCAATAATGTATAGTCCGTCACTTCGCCAAGAACAACTTTTCTAAATCTTCCTGTCTTATCAATGATAAAAGTTGCAGGCAACCCTGTAATCCTATACAGACTCGATACCTTTCCGGTAACGTCTATAATAACGGGAAACGTAAATTGTTGTTCTTTCATAAATTCATTAACGGTACCTTTGGCTTCTCCAACATTGATGAATAATGTTTCTATATCGTTATCCTTTGATTGAAAAACACTATGAATAAGCGGCATTTCCCTGACACAAGGTTTGCACCATGAGGCCCAAAAATTAATTAATACGACCTTTCCACGATACTCAGCAAGGCGAACTTGTTGTCCTTCTGTATTGGTTGCTACAAAGTCAGGAGCGGCCGCTCCAACCTCTATCTTGCTTGACCCTGAATGTTGACTGGACTGGTTGGATTGAACTATAGTCCACGCCACCGCTATAAGAGCTACTACTACGATCAATATTGTAACTATACGTCGAAATTGTATCCTGTTACTCTTCAAGTAACGCACCTTCATTTCAGACCCAGACTATGATTAAATGCAGCGTGAGTGGAGCCATATTTATCACGGAAATGCTCAATAGAGCCTTCCCCAACGTTTCTGCCACGGTTCAAAAAAACAATGTGATCAGCTACATCATCCGCTATTTCAAGTTGATGCGTGGAGAAGGCTACCGTATGCCCCTCCTGCTTGATATTTTTTAATAATCGAACAAACTCTTTCATCCAGAACGGATCTAATCCATTGGTGGGTTCATCCATAATAAGCAGTGGTGGTTTTGCTAATATCGCCTGAGCAAATAAGATGCGTTGACGCATCCCCTTTGAGAACGTGTTTACCAATACTTTTCTTTTATCCTCTAAACCAACCAAAGTGAGAACCTCTTGAACCCTTTGTTTAGGAACTCCTCGAAGTGCCGCCCAAAAGGATAAAGCCTCTTCTGCGGTCAGCCCCTGATTAAATTGATAATCATCTGGCATATATCCAATTTGTTGAGAAAAAAGCTTCCTTTCCTTGCTCCAGCGTAAGTTGTTTACGATGATGTCTCCCGAAGTAGGTTGCATAATCCCAGCAAGCATGCGCAGAACAGTGCTTTTTCCCGCTCCATTCCCGCCACATAATGCCAAAACATTGCCTGAGGCGATATTAAAACTTATATCTTGAACTATGGTCTGCTTCTTTATCGTTTTGGATAGTCTAACGACCTGAGCTACAACATCATCCACGGGAACGTCCCCTTTCCCAAATCCAATACACAATGATAATGGAGCCTACAATCCAAAATAAGCAAACCGCTGCAAATAGCAAGCTACCGCTCGGCTTTTGAATCCACTCTACCCACTGGAAATATTCAGGTCCTAATATGGAACCTCCCCCAAGCTTGATTACGACAAATAGACGTACCAGTTCAGCAGGATTGATAAAAGTCAAAGCCACCAACAATGGCTTAATCCATAAATACGGCAACAGTCCTAATACCGATATAAGAATGGTCGGCCAGCCAATGATGGCAAAGAACCATATCGATACAGAGATCGTTAATGCCTGCCAGCGATTTTTAGACAGAGATCCAATAAACAAAGCCACGGTTAAAAATAACATCACTAATCCACATGAAAAAACTAAAAATAGAAAATACGTCGTTGAATCAAAACTTGTCCCAAGGAATCCGCTTAAGAATCCCATGAGGCCATATCCGAAAGCTACGATAGTCAATAACACGATAGATAAACCTACGTATTTTCCAACAATAAAAGACATGGTTCCCATAGGATAGGTTGATAATAGCTGCCAGCTTCCCTCTTCCTTTTCTGAGGTTAAGGAAAAAGATCCAAGGAACAGGGTCATCAGCGGTAAAAGATATAAAATAAGACTCAACATGGAACCTGTAATTCCTGAGTATCCCTCAACGATATTTTGAGAATTAATAATCAATAAACTCAAACTAAACGTACAAAAGAGGATCAGGAAGGAATATGCCCAAGGATTACGAAATCCCATTTTAATTTCTCTTCTTGCCACTTGCATCATATCTATCATGATCACATCTCCAGCTTCTTTTGTTACTTGTGGCTTGAATCTTCAGTCATTTCACTATGACTGTCCATCTCTTCACTCATATGCCCTTCTCCATCCATCATTTCCATCATGTTCTTACTTTGTTTCCAATCATGTGCCGCCAGATCTTCAGCTTTCATGATTTTCCCTACACCTTGCTCTTCAATAAAAGCTTCCGCAGACTTTGTATCCTTGAAGTTGACTATGCCATAGGCCATTGGAGTACGAAGTGAATCATCGTATACATAAGTTGCCTTATTAAATTCGATCCACTCTTTGTCGTTATAGTCACGAACGTAATCCATACCTATATTTTCAGTTCCATTTTGTTTTTTCCATTCATTCATACAACCAATATCATCAAATTTATAGTTTTTACCGTCTTTTGTCGTCAATTGTGTCGCAAAGGCATCATCCTTGATCTGCATTTTGCAAATAGTACAAATATCAACTTCTTCGTTAATCGGAAGCGCCTCGTATTTTTGCCCACAGGCAGCCAATAATAACATCCCAAGTACCAGTACCAACACTGTTTTAATTTTTTTCATGAACGTAATACCCCCATATAGATAATTATAATAATAGACACAAACAGTAGCATCCAACTGGTGACCATAACAGTCCCGTCCTTCTCAGCAGTCTCCATTGGAGTCGTTGTATTCAATTTCATTAACGGCGAGCTGTCCGCAGACCAATGCTCACTACCACTCGTAAACATATCACTCAAAAAGGTCATCCCAGGTGACTGAAAAAACAGCTGGTACGCAGAATTTCGACTAATTAAATTCTGATAGAACGGATTAATCACATAAGGGATATCACTTATTCCATCCTGATTCAAATCTAATCCCTGAAAGGAATCCCAATAGTTCCCCTTCATTTCGTTATCTTTGCTGTCAATCGCCTCGGCTTCAATGACATTAGCAATAAATGCGTTACTCTGAAATTGGTTGCCCTCAGCACCCATAAGCTGAATGCCTATGAAATTTCTAAGCACAGCGTTGTCTCTTAATTGATTCTTAGATGATCCTTCCATGTATATACCCACACGGTTACCTTCAACAACATTTCTCTCAATAGATGACTTATGCACGTCATACAACAGAATACCTTGCGCATGAACATTCTCACTTTGTTTGCGGAAGGAATTATCGGACACCACTACATTCGTGACTCCCATAACCATGGCACCCGTCATATTGTACTCTCCTTCATTGTCAGTGAGATGAGAACCATCGACATACATACAATGAATACCGTAGCGCAAATGAAACAATTTGTTCTCGTTCACCACTGTATTACGGCTGTTCTCTAGATAGATACCATCCCGCAAATAAGAGATTTCATTGTACTCAATTTGATTGTCATGGGAATTGTAAAGATCGATTCCATTACCCCTGTTTCCAGCCCCCGCACCTTTAGGTATAAACCACTTGATGTCGTTATTCTGAATAATTCCCCTATTTGCATCACGAAGCTTGATTCCATATCCTCGTGTATGGATTCTAAGATTGTCTAACGTCACTTCGTCCGCAGTCACTTCGATTGCCGTTGATTCACCATCCGTATTATGCTGAATGTTTATTCCTTGTAGCGTAACTCCATTCGAATGAATCGCGATGGCTGATTCTTGGGTATTGTTTAACAGAGTCACAGATCCATCCCCACGAATAGAAAGTTTCTTATTAATGATGACTGGGCCTTCATAAGTACCAGAGTCAAGAACGATGGATGCCCCTGAACTGGACTGATCAATAATTTCTTGAAGGGAAATCATGGGTTCTTTGGAAGATGAGCTTGCAAAAGTTTTAATAGAAAAAACAGGTGTTATAAATGCTACATTGAACAGGATCAAAAAAGCGACTATATGAAGTATGTATCGGCGATAATATTTCATATCAATGGTCATTCTTGTGGCGCTACCGTCGATAGGACTCCCGAATGTCGCCACCAGACATCAAATAAAAAATTTCCTTTCAAAGTGGATTCCTCCTCTGCTTTATTGGCTGTCCCGAGGGATTATTAAAAGCGTTATCATTTATATTTAAGTGTACCTAATAAGCTATTTTTTCCATATAGCTCGATATAGCTATAGTCTTGAAGGAATTGTGTCTAATTTGTAGCATTCACAGAAAGCTTATTCCGTCCATTTGTTATCGTCCGGAATAAGCCCCTGTTCTAAGGCGTATCTGGTAAGTTGTACGCGATTTTGCACTTGTAGCTTCTTCAATATATTTTTTAAATGATTCTTCACGGTATACTCGGAAATACTGTATTTTTCAGAAATTTCTTTATTGGTCCAGCCAGCAGCAACACCATTTAAAATATCCTGTTCTCTCGATGTTAGTCGAACACTCGGTTCTCTTTTCTCTGTTAAGGAAACGTCTCTTAATATCTGATAAGCCACCTCTCGGCTCAAGGGTGCTTCTTCATTTACAATAGATTGAAGGTATTTTAGCCAGGTCGAAGGTTCAAGATTTTTCAGAAGATATCCTTGCGCCCCTCGTTTTAACGCCTCAAGCAGATGAATCATATCATCCGACACGGTGATCATTACGATTTTGACATACGGTAACATAAGCTTTATCCGTTGGGTTGCCTCTAGCCCATCCATAACCGGCATTTGAATATCCATCAGTATTAAATCCGGAAGCCACTGTTCTGTAAATTCAATGGCCTGTTGACCACTGGTCACAACTCCAATAACTTCAAAGCTCTTATCCATCGACAATATGTCACATATAGCCTCTCTTGCATGAGAGCTATCGTCCACGACCAAGACACGGGTGTGCGTCATCCTATTTCACCCTCTTTGGTCAATTCGACAATAGTGTATTGATGATCTCTTTCTAACTGCAATCTCCAGTTCATATTTTCAGTTCTTTCCTTCATAATATTTAATCCATATCGATCCTTAGGTTGGAATTGATCCATCTCAAATCCTTTACCATTATCTTTAATTGTTACTTTCCAGCTGTATTCGTCTCCTTCTCCGTGTATCCACCCTTTTGATGCCACCGCGTGTTTCTCAATATTCACGATGGCCTCTTGGATACAGGCAAGAAGCTCTACCTTTTCTTTCGGGTTTAGTGCATAATCGGGAATGCTCCAATCCACATCCATATCAAGAAATACTTCATCAGCCATTCTCCGTACTTTATTATCCAGGGATTCGTTAGATATAAGTGCCTCATCTGCTGCGGGGTCGTATCTTAAATTGGCAATAGCCTGACGAACATAACAGTTCACTTCGTGAACAGTCTTTCTAATTGTATAGACCTCCTGAAGGTGATGCTCCCGTTCTTCATGAACTTCCAATCGATCTACCTTTACTGACAGTAAAAAAAGTGATTGTGCAATACCATCATGAAGCTCTATGGCCAATTTTTCCCTTGCTTCAAGTGCACTTTTAGCTGCTCGTTCGTGCTCCAATTCCCGTTGAATCCGCTCCAGCATGTGAAAGAGTTTATTCAACAACGTTATACTTAGCACATAGACAATTAAGGGAGTAATCCAGTTGCCAATTTCCATGGATATGTAGGATAACAAATACTCATGTCTGACATATTCCCATACACCAAGTGTTACTGTAGGTATAAATAAAATCATCCATTTAATCTGCTTGTATGTCATGTTTCTTCTCCTTTAAGAGTAAATAACAATCTCTTCATTTCTACTCCAAGCATAACTTTCTTTAGAGAATAGGACATGACTCAATAGAGCTATACATGTGGAAGATACAAATATCAATTGTAGACATTTTATGACAACTAAATGGAACTGAGCACGCTTCTACGTAGCCTCTTGTTGATACGACAATAAAGACCGACTTTTTTGTCGGCCTGAATGAAGAAGTTAATATGGCTTGCCATAATGGATCTGGAACTAAGCGAAATAGCCTATATTTCTGTGAAATATAGGCTAAAAAATTGAATCAATCTGTTATTAGTTTTGAATACATATGAAGATCGATAAACTTTCCTTTTGATCGCTCACACTGCCTTAGTGTTCCCTCAAACTTAAAGTTCAATTTTTGTAAAACATTTATCGAATTCACGTTTTCGGGTTCAACTTTTGCTTCAATTCGATTTAGTTTTAAACATGAGAATGCGTAATCTAACAAGGAGCAGATGGCTTCTGAAGCATATCCTTTGCCCCAAAATGCTTTAGCGATGTCATAACCAATTTCTGCTCTTCCATTGTCAAAATCTAAGGAGTTATAACCACAAGAACCAATAATTTTATTAGATTCTAATTCAATAATAGCGAAACGAACAGCTTTGTTACATTGAGCAAGTTCATCAAGAAGTTCAATCATGCCTTTTGCCTGGTTTTCATCACTGAAAGAACTTATATTCATGAACCTAATCACATCTGGATCAGACCATATTTGAAATAAGCTCGACGAATCTGACACTTCCATTTTTCTTAAATGTAGCCTTTCCGTGTGTAATTCTGTAATCAATAGTTTTACCTCCATTATATTGTTATAGTTGGATTAAAAATATTGATATCTGCGCATAGTCCAGTCCCTTCGTTGTTCAAGATAGTCTTATTATATATACGCGCAAAGGAAAAGCAAACAGATAGTTTCATAATAGGAATAAAATTGAATATTCATGCTTAAGATTCAACACCTAGACAAACTAGTACTTGAAAAAAAGGACCCGATTTCAATTCGAGGCCTCTGAAAAAGTCCACACGCATTTGTGTAGGAGGCCGCTACGATAACGGATTGTCCTTCCGATCGCTGTTGCCCTCCGATTTCTTGATTATATACCTCATGGCGGTTGAAATCAGAGGGCAAACATATGCTTTCGATGTAGCTTTCCTACGGAAATCTTGTAGGCGAACGCTTACGCTTCTTCAGGACAATTCCGTCACCTGCGCTACTTCGTACATTAGAACTTATTATCTGCAAGTATGGATTATGGATTTGAGACATACTTTGCACTATATATTCGTGCGATAGATGCCTCTTTTTTGTATAATTTAGCTATCTATTTCAGGCGGTGTTCAGAATGATTCCTAACCAACCCTCTCTTATTCTAAGTCCATACATAGCCATTTACGATATCGTTGTGCCTAAAGATAATATGCTACGTCATTCCCGCCAACACGCCACAGCGATATGGGGCTTCCACCCATACACCATGGAGTATTTACTGGTTTCATCTTCTGGGTGACCATGTAGATGCCTTCATTCGCATGTACGAGATGGATACCAGTCCGGTTCATCTTCCGATCGGTGCGCTGTCCGAGTTCAGGGAAGTTTTTGATAAATGCTATGTACTCCTCTCGGACAAAACCCATTCGCTTCCCATTCACACGTACGTATCTCAAACTATCCGCCAACTGATCAGCGGCATCGGGATCAGCGAAAAGACTTCCCCCGAGGGGATTTATCATCTAATCCAAACATTGTCAATGAAAATGTAAAATTTAGATCTTACCACCAATATGCTTATAACAAAAAACGAACTCAGCATAAATCATACTGAGTTCGTGAAAACTTATTAATTCATTTATAAAGAAAAAGTGTGGGTAGACTCTTTCCCTCGTGAAGATTGTCGTCTGTCAAAGAACAATGAGAAGGCAATCTTGGCACAAACAAGGGAGAAGGTTAGAAATAACAGCGCCCAGAATACGGCAGGTACCGATGTCCATGAGGCAAGATTAGAAGCGTCTCCTGCCCTTCCCTTACCTGTGATGGAGTGTATAACGAGATAGAACGGTCCTAATACGGATTCCTCTAATGTTAGAAAAGCTAGCAATCCGTAATAGATATTGTGGACTGCAGGAGGTAAATACATCATTACGATGTTCAGTACGATAAATCCCACAAGCCAAAACACCCCATACCCTTGATGCACATACATAATGAGCATGACTACTGCAATTGTAGTGAGTAGTACCAATCCCCATTTTTCTCGGCGTTTACTCATCCAATAGAACAATAGCACCGCACATAGTGACGCCAATGTATAACCAGCAAATCCAACGAGCATGGACGACCAGGTTGATGTCGTCGTTGAATAAGTAGAACCACTATGATCTGCATTCAATTGAATAGCCAGTACCCTCCCCGACGTGAGCAACGTCAATACCGCATGACCGAACTCATGAATCATGGTGTCTACTGTACGAAACACATAACTAAAGGGTATGAGTCTCGTTAAGACTACCGAACCCACCAGAAATAGAATCGTCTTCAGCCATTTATTCAAAGCCATCCCCCTACTTTGCCTATATCAGGCATTTATTCTTATTCTGATATTAACAAGAATAAGCGGAATTTACATCTATTAAACGACAGGGAACCAACCAGGTCTACTTACAATGGCATGCCATAATGGACCTGGAACGACAAGTAGTTCCTGTTCATCTATACTTAATATCGTTCTTATATCCGCTTCTCTACCTGATTCTATCTTCTCCACCCAATCAGGTTCAATAATGAGTTCTCTTCCCAATGCAACAAGTGGAATCCCTATCTCAAGAGCTTTCAAGGCAACATCCGCTGAATGAATAGAACCTACACCCATCTTCCATTTGATTAGTCCTCCATATTTATATATTATTCATACTGTAATTATTATAGTTACATTTAAGAAAGTTTGCAAATATGTTAAGATTCTTGAAAAAAAAGTGGGAACGCATTCGCCCCCACCATTATTCATAAATATATTTTTATACAATTATTCAATTCCAGCAATCCATTCGTTAACCTTAGCTTCGTTCGCAGCAACCCATTTCTTAGCAGCTTCTTCTTCTGACATGCCTTCCATTATATCACCCATCACAGATTCCATATCTGCTGGTGTCCACTCGAATTGATCAAGAAAACGATAGGCTTTAGGTTGATCTTCTTTCAGTCCTAAACGCACCAGTGTATGGATCTCTTCACTTTCACCGAATACTTTCTTGGGATCTTCAAGATATTTCAGATCCATATCAGCGAACATCCAATGTGGCGTCCATCCTGTAACAACAATTGGTTCTTTTTTAGCGTAAGCATCTTGAAGTACTTTCACCATAGCAGCAGAGGAGCTTGCAAGAACATTCCAGTTGTTCAGATCATATTCTTTGACCGCATTCTCTGCCTGTGTCATGATACCCGCACCCGGTTCAATTCCCGTAATCGTATGGTCAACTAATTTCCCTACGTCTTCTTTCTTTAAGTCCTCAATCGATTTAATATCCATATAGGCTGGAACAACCAACCCAAGTTTAGTACCTTTTAAATTCGGTCCAAGATCCTCGAGTTTGTTCTTATTAGGCTCATAGTAGATCTCGCCATGTGTGCTTGGCAACCACGCCGCTACCATCGCATCAGCAGCACCATCTGCAACACCAACGTACATAGGTCCAGCATCCACCTGTATCATCTCAACCTTATAATTCAATTTACTCTCCAATACTTCCTTCACGACATTCGTACTGGCGATTTCAGAATCCCATGCTACATAGGCTAACTTTATTTTTTTACTCTTCTCGGTACCCGCATTGTTCGCGTTCTTGTTACTTGAACAACCTGCAAGTACTAAAGTCATGACCATAAATGCAGCGAGCAGGATATTCATTTTCTTGTTCATCAACAATTAGAATCACTCCTTCTTATTCTTCTTAGCTAATTTCTGAGTCATTCGATCCAACATGATCGCAAGAACGACAACGGCTAAACCTGCTTCCGTACCCATACCCGTCTTCGCTTGCGTCACTGCTCTATAGACATCCGCTCCGACACCTTGTGCTCCGATCATCGAAGCAATAACAACCATCGATAGTGAAAGCATAATCGTCTGATTAATTCCAGCCATAATGGTCGGAATCGCAATCGGCAGCTGTACCTTGATTAACTTCTGCATGCCTGTTGATCCGAAAGCATCTGCTGCTTCTACCAAATCCTCAGGAACCTGACGAATAGCTAAACTGGTTAATCGAATGGTCGGTGGAATGGAGAATATAACTGAGGCGATTACACCCGGTACGACACCTAATGAGAAGAAAGCAACCGCTGGCAACAAATACACAAATGCCGGCATCGTTTGCATCAAATCCAGTATCGGTGTTACCACACTCTGGACTTTTTTGTACTCCGCACACAGAATGCCTATTGGCACACCTACTACAATTGAAATAAATGAAGCAGTTAACACCAACGCGAGCGTATCCATGGTATGTTCCCAGTAACCTAAATTAAGTACCAGCAGCAACCCTAAAAGCGTAAAAGCTCCTAGTCTGTATCTTCCAAGCCAGAAGGCTAGGACCGTAAATATAGCGATCACAACTAGCGGTGGGAAAAAGTTGAATCCATCTGCCAACCCATCAACGACACTACCTACCACTAGCTTAACACCATCAAAAAAAGGTTCAAAATTCGTCTCCAACCAACCTTCCAGAGACTCTACCCATTCTCCAATTGGAATCTTAGGTATACTCATTTCGCTTCACCTGCTTCCGCGTCAGAATGTCCAGTTAATGCCGCAAGAACAGCGCCTCTGATTACAATACCAACTAAGCGTTTGCGTTCATCAATAACGGCTACAGGAATTTTGGCACTACTCACAACATCAAATAGCTCAGCAAGAAGTACTTCCGGAGACACAATCGGTGTATCACGAATTATAATTTCCCCAAGCGTCTGTCCTGACTTAATGGCTGCTAACGCATCCTCTGCAGTCACAACGCCTAAAAGTTGACGAGTTTTGTCCACAACATAGAGGTTTGAAATCCCTCGATCACGCATCAGTTGTAACGCGACCCGTGGCCCACGGTCCATGGATATCGTCTCGGCACGAATCATGACATGAGCGGCCGTGAGCACTTTAGATAAATCTACATTCTCGACAAATCGCTCAACAAAAGCATTCGCAGGGTTCATCAGAATTTCTTCCGGTGTACCAATCTGAACAACCGATCCATCCTTCATCAACGCAATCCGATCACCAATACGTAGAGCCTCATCAAGGTCATGCGTGATGAATATGATCGTCTTCTTCATGTTCTCTTGCAGCTCAAGTAATTCATCTTGCATATCCTTACGAATAAGTGGGTCAAGTGCACTAAAGGCTTCATCCATCAACAGAATATCAGGATCATTAGCCAACCCTCGAGCGAGTCCAACACGTTGCTGCATCCCCCCACTTAGTTGATCCGGTTTCCGGTCTTCAAGACCTCCCAACCCAACTAATGCTAAGGATTCCTTCGCTTTCTTAGTTCGTTCCTCTTTCCCTACCCCTTGTACCTCTAATCCATATTCAACATTCTCTAGTATCGTACGATGTGGAAATAGAGCAAATTTCTGAAAAACCATGCTCATCGTCTTACGTCGAACTTGTCGCAGTTCTTCCTTATTCATTTGAAGAATGTCCTTGCCATTAATAAGAACTTGTCCAGCTGTCGGTTCAATAAGACGATTCAACAATCTAACGACTGTTGACTTCCCACTACCAGACAAACCCATAATAACGAATATCTCACCAGCTTCAATTGAGAAATTGACCTGATTAACCCCTACTGTTAATTTCGTTTCTTTCGCAATACGTTCCTTAGACCAACCTTGTGCTAGTAAAGGAAACGCCCTTTTCGGATCGTTACCGAACACTTTACTTAACGATTTGACCTCTATAATTGGCATCTTTATGCCCCTTTCAATCATCTGTATCTAATTTATGGCACTTATATAGTGTAGACTTGTTCAAAAATAGGGTCAAAATGTAAAACAGACCGTGTAGTACGTACAGTTTTAACTTTATGTACTTTATTAACTGTATACTCCGTTTAACTTACAATTCCTGCAATGTTGTATTCTTTACTTTTCAAACACTTTTTTTTACAATGAATGCTGTGGATATTGTTTCCGCTCATCGCAAGCGTTATTCAAGGGAGTGTACGAAATGACAACATTTGATGGATTAAATGAAGAGCAAGCTAAAGTGATCGAAAAGGCGCGCCAACGCGTCATGGATTCTATTGGAAAAAATATGGATCTTTATGGGGTCACGATGTCCATTGGTCATTTGTACGGAAATATGTATTTCCACGATGGTCCCGTCACGCTCGACGAGATGGGTCAGGAAATGGGCATGAGTAAAACAAGTATGAGTACAGGGATGCGTGCATTAGTAGATCTGAAAATGATAAATAAGGTTTGGGGAAAAGGATCGAGGAAAGATCTGTATGAAGTAGAAGGCGATTGGCACCAAAATTTTGTCGAATACTTCTCTATCAAATGGCGAAAATCTATGGAAATGAATATTAATTCTTTACATAAATCGTTAACAGAGCTTCGAAAGCTTCGGGAAGAGAACAGTGATAATGAGGCACTGGTTGCCCATGTCGAGATGGATATCGACAGAATGAACCACGCGATCCTATATTACAGATGGTTAGGTCGTTTTATCGATGCATTAGAAACCGGGCAAATTTTCGATTGGATTCCTAAAGAAGAGCAAGAATAGTAGGTTCTTATCTTCTCAAATATGTTAAATGCCGTAAGCTATCATTCACGATAGCTTACGGCATTTTTATGTTGTTTTAAACAACACTTTAATACGATTTATTCAGGACGTTCTATCGTAAATATCTCGCCCAATTTTGCGTAGGAATTGCCTGCCAGCCGACTCACTGGCTTCAACATTTCGGGATCAATATATCCGTCTTGATACACCGATTCGTCAAGATGAAAGCAAACCACTCTTCCAATTAATAGATCCGTAGACGGCGAATCCTTGGTCCCCCCGAGCGGAATACAATGTTCAAGTAGGCACTCCATTCGAATACTCGCTTCTGCAATGCCGGGGACAGCTATCTTGTCACTTGCTACAGGTGTAAGCCCTGCTAGAAGAACTTCGCTCTGATCCGGTGGTAAGCTTGCTGCTGTCTCGTTAATCTGCTGAATGTACGATTCATCAGATATATGAACAACAAATTCGCCTACTTCTACGGCATTCCTAGCAGTATCCTTCTGAACACCGTTCTTTCTCTGTACAGATATAGAAATCAAAGGAGGATCTGTCGTAACAATATTAAAATAACTATACGGTGCTGCATTTAGAACTCCCTGATTCGAGAGTGTTGTAACGAAGGCCACCGGCCGTGGAATAATGCTCCCTATTAACAATTTATAGTTGTCACGATCACTTTGATCTGACGGATCAATAGATATCACGGACATTTCCCCTTTACGTTGAATCAGAACTGATTATAACTCACGAATTCCCCTACAGGCTTACGATATCCACGTGGTCTTCCACTACCGGTATCTTCTTTCCCAATGGCGATCATCAGAGCTGGTACGTATACTTCAGGAATATTTAAATCTGTACGTATTACCTCCGGGTCGAAACCAATCATTGGGCAAGTGTCCCAACCCTTTTCTTTAGCTATCAACATGAAGTTCATAGCGCTTAGACTCGCATTACGAATGGCTTCTTCTCTCTTAAAGGTTTCCCCTCTACTTTCATAAAAAGATTCCACCGATTCTACAGTCATATCATATTCCTGTTGATTAATCACGCCCAAATGAAGTAATCCTTCATTCATTCGCCCAGCGTCCTTGTACGCATTCTTATTACCAAGAACTATAATGACAGCAGAAGCAGTCTGTACTTTATATTGCTTATTAGCTGCTAAATAGACCTTGTTCAACAACTCAGGATCTTTAACAACCACGTAATGCGTATGCTGTAAATTAAACGCAGATGGGCCATATTTCACAAGATTAAAGATATCATCTAATTCGTTATTCAGTATTTCCACACCAGTAATGAATTTATTAGCTGATCTGCGTGACTGTAATAGTGAAATGAATTCACTCATGTATGTTTCCCCCTAAATATTATTTCAGTAAAATAGCATCAAGTGAGTAGTCTCCAGCACCAATGAGCGCTAGACCAACCGATACAGCAATCAACAATACGTTGTATTCATATCCGTTAGCTGTGGCCCAATATCCGTTTGGACCGTGTACTTTAACGATAGCTCCTAGCATCGTCGCCACAATGAAGACTGCACCAATTACGGTGAATAGCCCTGATGCCAGCATTAATCCTCCCATAAGTTCCATTATACCTGCCATGACAGCCATCACAACACCGGGTTTCATCCCGATGGATTCCATCCATCCACCTGTTCCTTTTGGACCATAACCACCAAACCAACCAAACAACTTCTGTGCACCATGCGCCATAAAACTTAACCCCACGACCAATCGAATAATTAACAATCCTAATGCAATACTCATTTCTAATTCCTTCATGTTATTGTATTGGTTATCTTTTACACTGCATAATATCTCAACATTAAGATATATATCTAAAAAAACGCTTTTTATTTTTATTTAATATATCTTGATTTAAAGATACTCCATTTAATTGTATTCGTCAATCTTTATTTCATATCGACATCCGTTCTTTATAAATGAAAAAATAGTAGTCCCCGCTCATATCAGGTGACCACTACCGACTTACACTCACTCGAAATGGCCTTAGGACTTCACCCCCTCCTAATGTTCTTGAGGGGTGTTCATATTCTGGAACACTTCATGGGCACTGCTTGTCAGCTCATTCCCCTCTACCCATCGGACATCAACTGCCTCTAATAATTTCATTACACTGTATTGTCCATTCTCCAAAGCCTGATGAATGGAATCCCTCATCCGATGATTATAGATAGCAACGATTGGATGCTGTACCCCTTTCACCTCCACTGCAAGCACATCTTCATCCTCATAGGCCGCAACCAGTGAATCTATTACATCACTATTTATGTATGGCATGTCACACGGCACAATAACATATCGATCTGCTTGAAAGTTAGACATAACGGAATATACCCCTGCAAGGGGTCCACATCCCCTGAACTCTTTTACATCGACGATGACGTTCATACCTTGATTAAATTGCCCTAGAAACTCTGGGCGAGCTACCAACACAACTTCATCACTCACCTTCAATAAAGCTTCATTTGCAATCTCATAATAAAACTTGCCATCTCGCTTCGCGAAAGCTTTCGGAGATCCATAACGCCGTGATAATCCACCTGCAAGGACAACACCTATAGTATTCATGACCAATCTCCTTCCTAGCATATTACATACTAAAGAACGCACAATAACACTACAGAACATCTTCCATGAAGTGTACCATCCAGTCCTTGATCTCTATTTCATTTGAGATGTTGATGACGTCATATTCTCCATCAATCTCCACCCCTTCATAGGCCATAACCAGTATAATATTCGTTAGTTTCTGTAAGCTTTCCCATTCTTCCTTCGATCGTACAATCACAACTTTCGGTTCAATCGCTTGCTTAAATCCCTCTATTAATATGATATTGGGGTCCGACAACACTGCCATATTCAATAAGTCTTCATACTTAGGTTCAAGCTGCATATGCAACTGAACCATTCCACCACCAACAGCTATAGAACTAACTGCCCCGTTCACTAAGAACTTCATACTATCCGTGTCAGAAGAGGGCATTTCAAGCGGTCCACCATGTCCATGATGTTTGATAACCGACACACGATAGTGGTGAGCTACCAATACTTGAATCCAGCATTCAACGAGTGTTGTTTTTCCACTATTTTTATATCCCACGACTTGTAATATCTTTACACCATCCATTGTGTAGTCCTTTCTCAGCTTGAAATCGAAGATGTTCATCGAAGCCTCCATTTACATCCATCATAGGATAATCCCTTCACCCATACAACTGATTTAATTCACACCTATCTACCAGATAAGTTTAATAACTATAGAACAATGGGCAATCTGTATAAGAGAAGGATACTCCCTCTTGTGTGAGATTAAATTATTCAAGCTATTATTCTAAAGGGGGATTACTTATATGAAGCGCAATCATACGATGATGCAGTTCTTTGAATGGCATGTTGAATCAGACGGAACACATTGGAAACGTCTAAAGGACACTGCATCTGATCTGAAACAGAAGGGTATCAGTACAGTGTGGATTCCACCGGTTACCAAAGGGCAGTCCAAGGATGATACTGGATATAGCACATATGATTTGTACGACCTAGGAGAATTCGATCAAAAAGGGTCCGTTCGAACGAAATATGGATCGAAACAAGAATTGATCGATGCCATCACACTTTGTCACGAACATGGACTTGCAGTATATGTAGATCTGGTCATGAATCATAAAGCTGGAGCAGATGAAACAGAGAAATTCAGCGTCATTGAGGTGGATGGTAACGACCGAACGAAGGAAATATCAAAGCCCTTTGATATTGAAGGCTGGACCAAATTCACATTCCCAGGACGCGGGAATACCTACTCCTCATTCAAGTGGAATTCAGAGCATTTTAACGGAACAGATTATGATGCAAGTAAAAAACGGAGTGGTATTTTCCGAATCCTAGGTGAGAATAAACATTGGAACGAGAATGTAGGCAATGAATTCGGTAATTATGACTATCTAATGTTCGCCAATATCGACTACAATCACCCACAAGTGAAAGAAGAAATGATCACATGGGGCAAATGGCTTGCTGAGACGTTATCTTGTAATGGCTATCGTCTTGATGCTATCAAGCATATTAATCATGACTTCATTAAAGAATTCGCCACTGAAATGATTAAAGCACGTGGAGAGAATTTCTATTTGGTAGGCGAGTTCTGGAATCCAGAGTTATCTAAATGCCAACAGTTTCTAGATACGATTGACTATAAAATTGATCTGTTCGACGTATCCCTCCACTACAAATTACGCGCTGCTTCAGAAGGCGGTAGATCCTATGATCTCAGAACTATTTTCAAAGATACACTAGTTAACTCCCATCCTCAGAACGCTGTGACGTTTGTCGATAATCACGATTCACAACCTCATGAAGCGCTTGAGTCCTGGGTGAAGGATTGGTTCAAACAAAGTGCATACGCCCTTATTCTACTTAGACAGGATGGTTATCCTGTCGTCTTCTACGGAGATTATTATGGAATTGGTGGCTTAGAACCACAAGCAGGCAAACAAGCAGCCATTGATCCACTGTTGTATGCTCGTTACCATAAGGCTTACGGTAAGCAACAAGATTATTTCGATCATCCGAATACGATTGGATGGGTGCGCCAAGGTGTGCAAGAAATCGAACGTTCGGGATGCGCTGTTGTTATTTGTAATGGCGATAAAGGAGAAAAGCGAATGTTGGTTGGGAAAGAACGTGCAGGGGAAGTCTGGGTCGATCTGACCAATACCAGAAAGGAGCGTATTACCATTGCAACAGACGGATTTGCAACATTTCCAGCCAATGGTGGAAGCGTATCTGTCTGGGCATACCCGGAAGATGATGTAGAATGACCATAGATCATCCAATACGAAAAGGGCATTCGCTACAGCGTATACGTTACGTGTAAGCGGGATGCCCCCTTTTTCTCGAAAAATCTATTCCTTAGGAGTACATTCAAATGTTAATCCTTGCTTCAGATTATTCATTACAAGCTTGTCCAATTGCTGAATAATATCTTTAAGCCCATGCTCTTTCTCCAACAATCCAATGAGCGCGCGAATCAATACTATTTTGGGTTGTTCACATGTTAGTTCCTCTTGCAGTAGTTGGGTGGCTTCCTGAAGTTCCGTCTTCTCAGAATTCGTTATCGCAAGTTCCTTAATCGTAGACCTTAACCGCTGGATTAGATCAAGTCTCTGTGTAACGTCAGGAATCTGTTCCCCCTTTAGCCCATACTGTATGTACTCACTCATGTCTGAATCTTGTAATAAGGCCGGTCTTGTTCTGACTTGCATATTTGTCGTCATATCCTCCATACACTGTACGACAAATGCAGCCATATCCCGAGCAATAAGTGACTTTTTCTCAAAAATGAATAAGAATATTAACTCCCGCATAATCCCATTATAAATCATCACTAGGTCCCATATATTGGGTTCTATACCGTCCCCAAATACGCGCAAGAGGCTCTCTTTATTATAATTCAGAAGATTAGCCCTTAGACGAAATAAAAAAGGTGCAATCTTCCCATCTGGCAACGTTAATTTCTTTACTTCCTGCATAATAAAACTATTATCTAGAAAGAAACCAATTTGACATTCCGTCTCGCGAATAAACACTTCCTTTAGGGAAAGTGTCTCATCTATTCGAATATTTCTAATTTGTTCAGTCATTCTATGCTGTTGCATCATCAAAACTTCAATAAGTAAATCTTCCTTCGAGTTAAAGAGATTATACAAAGAACCCTTGGCGACGCCGCAGTCATCTGCAATGTTCTGTATGGATGTAGCCATGTATCCTTTTTCCAAAAAAAATCGCATGGCTGAATCTAATATTTTCTGCTTTGTTACACTCAATTTGCAACCTCTTTTCAAGAAATAAATTGACTTTATTTAAAAATTGAGTAAAATTTAGTATATGTTTTGACCAATGGGTTTTATTAAAAACTACACGGTCAATAGTACATATTAATTGTTTTTACGTCAAGATATCTAACTTATGGGTTGATCGCTTACATCAATTCCATTCTATATATCGCGAAGTAAACCAAAGGAGAATGGGAGAGAGATAACTGAATGGCTATACAAAATGTAACAAGAGCTCCAGTGCACACCGAGTTTTCTATAAAGGCGATTATTGCTCCCCTCATGGCTGTTATCCTAGGTATGATTATGGTCATCCTAGACAGCACCGTTATCAACGTGGCTATACCGAACTTACAAGCGTATTTCGGGACAGAATTGAAGACGATACAATGGACGATTACCGGGTATATGCTAGCATTATCAGCCGTTATCCCGTTGGCCGGATGGATGACAGATAAGTTCGGAGCTAAGCGAATATTCCTCATCACCATTACTTTATTTACACTTGGATCTGTGCTTTGCTCTCTAGCTCAAACCTCAGAACAACTCATTGTATTCCGTATTATTCAAGGGCTTGGAGGCGGTATGGTCGCTCCTATTGGGATGGCCATGGTCTTCAGACTTGCTCCTCCTGATAAGAGAGGTTCCGTTATGGGTATGCTCGGTATCCCTATGCTACTTGCTCCTGCTTCTGGACCTATCTTATCGGGATGGCTGATCCAAGTTGCATCATGGCATTGGATCTTCATTATTAACGTACCGATCGGGATTGCTGCTGTCATTGTAGGGATTAAGTTCTTACCTTCATTCGAGAGCAAGAAGGTTCCTTCCCTCGATATTCTTGGAATCATTCTCGCTCCAATTGCATTCGCCATGTTAGCTTATGGTGTAACTGAAGCAGGAACCAGTTGGACATCTAGAAGTACGTTAACAGGATTGATCGTTGGTGGTGTTGCCCTTATCCTGTTCATTATCGTGGAGCTGAAGCAGAAGGAACCATTACTAGAACTTCGTGTCTTTGCTTCTTCTGACTTCACACGGGGTGTTATCTTATCTTGGATAACACAGGTCGCTTTGTTCGGTGCTATTCTCATGATTCCGTTATATTTGCAAGAGGTAAGAGGATTTACGCCGCTAGAAAGTGGTTATACCACGCTTGCTCAGGCCCTTGCATCCATGGTATTTATGCCTCTTGGAGGCAAACTGTTCGATAAGTGGGGCGCACGTCCACTTGCCCTGACAGGTCTAACGCTAGTATCCATAGCCCTATTCCTATTTTCTCAGATTACCGTGGATACAGCTATGTTTATGATTGTACTTCCACTTATGTTTATGGGTGCAGGAATGGGTCTAACGATGATGCCACTAAATACGCACATCCTAAATTCAGCTCCACGTAGACTTGTGAATCGGGTAACGCCGTTAACATCAGCTACACAACAAGTCGTTATATCGTTCGCTATTGCTGGCTTGACTGGGTATTTAACTTCACAAATAGCACATCACATGTCCGCTCCTGAGACAGCCGGGAACATGCAAGCAAGCTCTACCGCTGCATTTGCTGATACATTCTTGATCACAGCTTGTATTGCAGTTGCAGGATTATTATTAACTACACTTCTGCGTAAACCTCGTGTTAAACCAGGTGACGAGCTGGCAGATGACGAAATGCCGGATGCAAAGACGATGATTTCGCATTAAGTAAATGTAGGTATTTAAAAATAGAAGAGGATGTCCCTCAAGCCTTGTATTAGGCTACGGGACATCCTCTTCTTTTTCGTAGATACCTGTCATATTGGCGAATTTTACGATGATTATCTTGGATGTAGTCTATCGGGTTAGGAGAAGGTTAGATTTATATTTCTATAATAAAATACATGCGTTTTAATGTTGTTTTCCCATTGACAACAAAGATATTTTTATTAATAATAAAGAATAAACAACAAGAAAGGCGAGACAAAACCATATGATAAAAGCAATCATTTTTGATTTGGACAATACACTTTATTGGGACGAACGCTCGAATGATGAAGCTTTGGAAGCTACTTGTCTCTTTGCATCAAGTCATATTCCAGCAATTTCTCCCGATAAACTTAAACATGACGTCATCCGAGAAGCCGAGCTACAATTCGCCACTTCCACTTTTTTCGATTTCGCTAGTTCAATTGAAGTCACGACACTAGAAGCGCTTTGGGCCCGATTCGACGTAGGATCTCATCCCATGTTAGAGAAGATGCGGATTGAAGCCCCTATCTATCGATTTAACGCATGGCATGCGGCACTTCAAAGCTCAGGTCAATATAATCCGGACTTAGCTTCACTTCTTGCTACACGATATCCCCAAGAGCGCAGAAAAAGATCATTTATTTATGATGACACGTTCGAAACGCTTACCCTACTTCGTTCCAAATACCGCCTTCTCCTATTGACGAACGGAACCCCAGATCTACAACGGGAGAAAGTGGACAGCGTTCCGGAACTGGCTTCTTTTTTTGAACATATCATCATTTCCGGTAATTTCGGAGAAGGCAAACCTTCGGAATCCATATTCCGTCATGCCATCGATTTACTCGAAATCAAACCAAATGAAGCCGTGATGGTCGGAGATAACCTGTACACAGATATACTCGGGGCCAATCGTTGCGGTATTCAGAGTATTTGGATAAACCGTTCCAATGCCTCTAGACCCGACCATATACATCCAACGCGTGAAGCATTGTCGTTAAGTGAACTTCATCCCCTGTTGCTTTCATTGTAATGGCGAACACGAAATACAACAAAACCAAAGATCGAGATCTCAAAGTAATATAAAATGCCGCTCCTTCATCCAAGATGAAAGAGCGGCATTTCATGTCCCTACACAATATAGATTAGTTGATCCAACGAAGGTCTATTTTCATTAACTCATCTTCCCAATCTTCTGGGCAACTTACATCCGACACAATGATATCCACTGCATGGATCGGCATAATTTTAGAGAAAGCTTGAACCCCGATTTTGGAATGATCAGCTAGAACAATCGTCTGGCTTGCGGCATTTGAGAACATTTTTGAAATATGGGATTCGTTAATATCATAGTCCGTAATCCCTGTTTTCAACGAAACGCCGCCTACCGACAGAAATGCTTTGTCTAGATGGAACTCCTGCAGCATATTCTCGCACAGAGGACCTGTTATAGAGTTCTGTTCCGGATTCAACTCACCACCTAGAAAGATAACCTTCCCGGTAAACCGCCCTCTGCTTAAAGCTTCCGACAAATGAACGCCAACAGCCAAGGAATTCGTTAACACTGTAATGTTCTTTTTCCCTCGAATCGACTTCACCATTTCAATCATCGTCGTGCCTACGTCCAATGCGATCATTTCACCATCTTGAATTAGTGAAGCGGCAATTTCGCCGATTCTCTGCTTACCTTCGACATTAATCGTTTCCCGTTGCTCAAAAGTAGGCTCTCCATACTCATATGCAGAACGTACAGCGCCGCCGTGCACTCTGCGTAAATGGCCTTCGGATTCCAAAAAGTCTAAATCACGTCGAATCGTCTCTGTCGTAACGCCAAGTTCATCGGCAAGCGGAATCACTTTGACTTTGCCGTCTTGAATTAAGTATTGCATGATCAGATCTTGTCGTTCTTTTGCCAATAGAGACATCCGTTTACCACCTGTCTTCGTAAATAATAAACATAATACAACTAAGTATATCTGGTTACTACAAAGATTCAAGTAGGTTATGGATCGCTTGAGCGGCTTCCGCTCGGGTAACTAAACCTTTCGGAGCGAAATTCCCGTTTGCTTGTCCCTTCAGCAAGTGAAGCGTGGTTGCCTGATCTACTGAAGCTTGCGCCCAAGCGCTTATCGATTTGCTATCCTTATACTTTGTTGTGCCTAGCACAGAACTTTCCGTATGGGTTAGCTTCCAAGTACGCACAAGCATCACCGCAAATTGTTCCCGTGTGACGTTTCCATCCGGCATGAATGTATCCTTGTTGACCCCTTGTACTAACCCGGCTTTAGCTGCTACAGCAAGGTCCTTGTTGTACCACATCCCTTTTTTTACATCCGTAAACGAAGGTTGGGCACTACCCGATAATCCCGAAGCGCGAGCAAGAAGAGCGGCGGTCTCCGCACGTGTCATTGTTGCATTTGGTTTGAACTGGAGCGGACTTTCGCTAAATACAGACCCTTCAATGAAATCTCGGAATAAGTCTCGCGCCGTTAGATCGACAACAGCAGTCTCCGCCCAGTGCTTCTTGAGATCGGCGTATTTGGCTTCATACTCCAAGATCATATATTGACCGTTGCCCATAATCTTATAGGATCCTTGTTTGTCTTTAAAAGTAGTATCAAAATCCGTCAGTTTCATATTGCTCTCGTCAAAAATGTTATAAAGTCCTATACGTTTCCCATTCATATTTTCTTTAACGGGTGCAGTCATTTGGATCTTACGATCTTGTACGGTTTGATTCGAGCCTTCAGAAGATGCCCAGAGAATGCTAACCATAGGTGACATTAAACGAATAGCTGCTGCACCTTGCGATTTCAATGATGCATCCAAATCATCGGTAATCGGATGATAGGATATTGATAATTGCGCCTTCGCTTTTTGTTCCTTGGTCATTCCCTTTCCGGCTTCTTCAAGCTCAGATCGCGCAACTTGAACCGTTCCCCAGGGAAACAAAACATCAATTTGCTCTGCACTTATGTCAGCTAACGAATAAGGGATCTGAACCTCTGTCTTAGAATCGATAATCGTAACACTCATTGATGTCAGGATACTGCCTGGTTTGAGATCCTCACGTTTAACAACTTGAATCGATTCTTGATTCTGGTTAGGTTGGACAGGTACATTAGGCGTCACAATACCGCCCGAATTGCTGTTGCCACCGTTTCCGCTATTTGAACCATTACCTTCTCTGCTGATGACTTCAATATCAAACGATGCCGTTAAGGTTCCGAAATATGCGGTAATGCTCGCTTTTCCTTTGCCTAACGCTTTAACCACTCCGGTTGCGTCGACAGTTACCACCGCTGCGTTACTGCTGCTATACTGAACATCTTCGGTAACCATTCGTTGACTTCCGTCACTGTATAGTGCGGACAACTTCAATTGCGTTCCTTCGTTTACATTCAGTTTATTGGCACCATAAATTTGTAGGGATTGAAGAACTGGCTTCGGCTCCTCCGTTACATCAGACGTTACCATCAACTGAACTGTGCTCTGGAATACACCATAAGTTGCGGAGACTACGGTGGACCCCGCTTTCAGCGCTGTTAGCACACCAGATCCCACATCAACAGAAACAACGGTAGGATCTGCCGATAACAATGTTATTCCATCAACTGCTGGAGTTCCGGGCCCCAATAACGTTTGTTCCGATTGATCCGTATATTGTGCTGTGACTACCGCTTGAAGCGTCTCGCCAACCTTCACATTGTTCAGGTTGCCCAAGCGAATGGACTGCATATCTGGTTGAGCAATCACATCCGATGTTACAAGTAGTTTATAGGATGCGGATAAACGCCCTGAACTCACGGTAATTAAAGTTTCTCCATCTTGTTTGGCAGTTACAACGCCAGCAGCATCAACCTCCGCGATCTCCTGTTGACTGCTTGTAAACACCATATTCGGTGCACCTACTGTTAAGCTTCCATCCGAATATACGGCTTCCACGACCGAATGCAACTGCTCGCCCACACTCATAGGAGCAAGCCCTTTAAGACGAAGTGATTCAATAACCGGTGCTTGAATTGTAAAGCTGCGTTCTTCCGATTTCGTTGTATTAACGGAATCCGAAGCTTGCGCATACCAGGTATAGGGTTGTCCAGCTTGTCTGTTATTCCAAATAAACTCCGCTCTCCCATCAACCGCCGATACCTTGCCAAGCGAGTTGATTTGGCTTCCCTGAACTCCTATATAATCTGTAGCTAACTCGATATCCCCTTGACGTGGGTTTAATGGGATCGTATACGCTTCGAACTTAGACTGAAAGTACCCCGTGTTCTCATTGGTCACTGCCGAATATGGAACCATATATAACTCTTGATCCTTCATATTGAAATACATCATTCGGAATGAAGCTGCACCCCCGAGCGGTACATCCTGATAATCGTGTAAATTTTCATAGACGACTTTTCCACCGATGCGCTTCACATTGTATATGGCCGCCTGATGATGTCCGCAAAGCACCATGAACACATTGCTATTGGGAGCTACCACTTTATTCATCAAATCCACGGCATCAACAGCATCATCGGTTCCATAGTTACCAGAATCATAATAGAGATATTCATGGACAGCCAAGATCGCCTTTCTATCTTTATATTGCTGTAAAATTCCGTTGGCCCAATCCATATCCGACTGGTTGTAACCCCAACCGAGATACATCATGATGAAGTCGGTTCCGTTCGCCGAGATTAAGTCATAATGATTTTTGTTATTGTTCGTATTTCCTGCATAGTAAGGCTTGTTCGCAAATCTCGATTGACCGAAATAAGTATAGTAGTAGGCATTAACATCATGATTTCCTTGAATGACGCCATAGGGCACATTAGCATCATCAAGTATTTTCATACTGCGGTCTGCATTGATCCATTGAAATTGTGCTGTTGCCGTATTAACGATGTCCCCGGTGTGGGCCACATATTTAATACCTAGCTCATCTTTATGATCCGCTATCCATTGCGTTTCTTTGTCGAAAATTTGTGGAAAAGATTCCGACTGATACTGCGTATCCGTCATCCATACGAATGAAAAATCATAGTCTGATCGATTCGGAATTTTCGCTGGCAAAGATATATCGCGCTGTGTCGAGGCAACATATAATTTAGCTACTTTGGTTATGCTGTTAATCATCGTTGCCGTATTTAGCGTTCCTGTTATCTTAAAATCCTTCTGATCGTCAGAACCATTTCCTGATCCGATTAACTCCCAGCGACTGCTGGTGTTGTTCCATGCGTACATCATCATCTTCTCGTTGGTGTGCCCTTTCCAAACGACTTCCCGCTTATTGATACCCTTCAGATCTTCCGATACGGTCAGGTCAAAACGCTGATAAGGATAGTTGCTCAAGGACCGGCTGTTGAAATACTCGTTATCCTCAGCGGCAATTTGATCGTAACCCGTTGAAGACAAAGGCGTCTCACTCGTAATGTTAGCGTTCGCTGGCGCCGTCATACTGTTCGTACGATCATACGCCACATCAGTGCCGATTTTGGATGAGAAATCCTTGGTTAATTTAATGTCTTTCTCATAAAATTCTACGTCTACCGGGTCACCCGTAGGGTCGTTAACCTGCACTTGCAGCGGAACAGCATTCGATTGCTGTGTGATTGTACCCGACGGTCCAGATGGTGTCACCATCGGGCTTAACGCCGAACCGTCAATGCTGAAGTTAACGGTCTTCTCTGTCGTCTCGTTGGTATCCGAAAGAGATACGGCCTTTACATTCAACTGTTGAACACCACTTTTGAGCCCAGTCAAATTAACCTGGATCAGACCTGATGCATCCGTGTCCGTCTCAACAGGCTGTCCTCCGTTTAATGTATACGTCACTTTAGAAGGCTTGTTGAGGATACCCGTAAAGCTTAATTCAGGAGAATAGTAGACCTCACCATCTTTCGGTTGCAACAAGGTCATAATTAATTCTGAATTTTGCGACTCTTTCGTTCCATAGAGGAGAAACGAATCCGTCATGCTCGCATACTCAGCTTGGATCCAGTCTGCACTTCTCGCTGTACGCGATACTCTGACTTCATCCACGCCACCATGGAATGCGCCACCCGTCATTCCTGCATCGGAGGCCTTTCCTATTGTCAAAGGTGCCGCCGCGCCTGAGGTATGAATAATAGCTCCTTCCCTTGTTGTAGAAGCTACCTCAACCCCGTCTCTGTATAACTTTAAGTTATTGCTTGCTTTTGTACTGTCATAGGTAAGAGATAAATAAGTCCAATTCGCATCGACCGTTCCTGCATCCATCTCTCCCGTGGATGCATATCCGTTCAAAGCAGGGTCAGCACTATTCGTATACACATTCGCCTTCCATTTCCCACCGTTTAACGTGATGGAGAAAGCTTCATTGGCATTGTCACCACTGCGTGCGCGGGCGATCACATAGTTGTTTTGCTTCAATTCATACTCATTGGCACGAACCCAACCACCGACGGTAATTTGTTTCTCTCCATCTCCGACATTCCCGTTCGTGGACCGAATTCCACCTCGATGGCTTTCGTAATATTTGCCAATCCGATTATATTTAGGGTCTTGTCCTTCCAAACTGTAAGAAGTACCACTTGCAGCCGCCCCTACGCTTTGTCTTAAGCCTATATTATTGTTTACAGTAGATTCCTGAAATTGCTTCACTGCAGATGGCTTCGTGTAATAATCTTCGATTCTCTCTCCGAAATGATAGACAAGTAAATAACTCGGATCCCACACTTGTGTCGCATTATTATGGACTGCTTTTGCGCTTCCTCCATAATACAACCACATGTGATCCGTGCTTGATTGGGCATCAATTTGGGGTACTTTAACCCAGACAATGCTTTCACCTTGCGCATCCCATTTCTCAACCTCATAGGGTAGTACTGTTAGCTGATCTTCATCGAAGAATTGTAGGTCAGTCGGTCCCGTCACGGCATAATCAATCTTGGATGTATCCAAGCGCACAGGAACCGAGAAATTAAGCAAGTTTTCATTGGATGCGATGTTGTCAAAAGATAGTTTCATTCTATAGTTGCGATTAGAATCCGCCCAGTCTGAGGCGTTCAATGAACTGCTTGCATAGGCCTTTGAACTTTGGACGTTTAATGTTAATTGACATACCATCAATAGAGCCATAAACATGCCTACATATTTTTTTGCTCGAGGAAAAGTTGTCATTACTCGGTCACACCTCCCAATGTATTCAACAAATTCACAATAACTTGAACGGACTCTGCACGAGTAGCTGAACGCTGTGGCTCAAACTTACCGTTGCTCGCTCCTTTTACGATGCCGATGGAAGACATCTGTTGAACCGCGGAGATAGACCAAGCAGACAATTTCGTTGCATCCGTATACTTAGGCATACTCACCGTTGCATCATTCCCCTTCAGAATGCTATAGGCCCGAGCAAGCAGAACCGTCATTTCTTCCCTTGAAATCGGTGCCTCTGGAGCGAAAATGTTGCTTTGTTGTCCATTTACCCAGCCTGCTTTTACCGCTGCCCCAACATAGGTTGCATACCATGCATCCTTAAAGACATCTGAGAAACTTTGCGATGCTTGCAACGGAATATTCAGAGATCTAACCAATAGAGCAACGAACTCCGCTCGCGTAATGCTACGGGTGGGTTCGAAATAATCCTCGCTCGTCCCTTCCGCAATATGCTTGGCAGTTAATGTTTGAATAGCATCTAAAGCCCAATGCATTCCATTGACGTCCTTGTAACTCTTCTCATAAGTCATCACGATATATTGTCCGTTTAGCGGTAAATCTGCTTCTATTCCAGTCGCTGTTACTTTGCCACCGATATACTTGATACTTCCGTTGTTCAGTATTTGATACACACCCAGCAATGATTTCTTAGCATCCAACTTATAAGAAAATATTGCGTGTACGGGGTCCGTAAACAGGACTGGGGTACTTTGCGAGCTTCCATCTTTCACGCTGACCGTGATGATGTGGGCATTAGATGCTACATTCATTTTCACGGAGTCAGGCATATTGGCTTGGCTCATCCATTGCTTCAATTCAACATCCGGAATATCAGTATTAGACCAAGAGAAGGTTAGCCCTTCGTTGGAGCCCTCTTTTACGGCAGCTTTGAATAGGCTTGAAGGCAAGTCTAATTGCATGCCATTACTCTGCAGCTTAAAGCTCTTATCGCCGAGGAGATTGCTGGCATTTACCGGGAACACCAACTCAGCTGTATCCGTTGATATAGGATATGGGTTCTTATTCTTTAGATCAGCCTCGGTGATGATGACTATCCTTTTGGATGAAGTCGGGTTTGTCACTCCAACACTCGAACCAGTTCCATTACTACTATTGTTACTATTGTTGCCACCGCTACCATTATTGTTATCACCGTTGTTACCATTGTTATCGTTGTTCGAAGAAGGTTCTATCGTCATTTCGTAATCACTTATCATGTCGTTATAAACCGTTGTAATCAACGTTTTCCCTGGGATTAATGCCGTAAAGGAACCCGGTTCATTGATCTTTAATAAGCTTTCGTTCGCAATCGACCAATTTGCTGCCTTCGTGATATCAACTACCGAATCGTTACTGTACAACGCTTCCGCTTTTAGGTTGAAGGAATCGCCTGTACGAATCGTATTTAACGTTCCTGTAATTCTCACAGAACGAAGCTTAGGTTGCTGCACGGTCACGCTGTACCCGACTTCGTACCCTTGATAAATCGCTGAAATATAGGCTGATCCTGCCTGTACTGCTTCGATTACACCAGTTACAGCATCAACTGATGCCACTGAAGGGTTATCACTCTCATATCGCACATCCTGCGTTATCGTTATTTCAGAATTGTCCGAGTAAACGGCGTTTAGAACGGTCGACCCCTTTTGACCTACGTACAAGGTCATAGGTCCCGTGAATTTCAATGATTTAATCTCAGATGCACCACTCACGACTTGAACCCTCAAATCTGCATTCATACCCAAAGACTCAGCATGAATGATCGCCTTACCTTCTTTTAGAGCAGTAAGTTTACCTTCAGGGGAAATGGTTGCAATACTTGGCTGATTCGAGCTGTAACCCCCCCCCGAAGTCAGCATCTCCGAGTCTCCATTATCATAGTTAACGTACAACCTGAGATCCGCTTGTTCACCTGTCCGGACCACGGAAGGACCTACGATCGTCAAGGATTGCGGAATTTTATTCTTTACCGTCATTGATACGTTCGCGCTAACCCCTTCAAAAGTCGCTTTCAGCACAGCTGACCCTGCCTGAAGAGGTGTGACCAAACCATTTTCCGTTATAGTAGCGATATTCGGCGTCAGACTCTTATAGCTTATTCCGCTCTCAGCAACCCTTTCCGTTCCATCAGTTGCAACAAGAATAATCTTGGCTTGCTCCGTTTTCCCCACAAACATTTCTTGCGGCATTTCCCACCGTAATGCTGAGATCGTAACAGGTGCTACGCCCGTCATTCGGTCATATAAGTCCTTAACACCGGCTGCCTCAAACACCTTGCTGTATAGGTGAACGAAACCAAGTTTCCCGTCCATGTAATTCTTCGCTCCGCTACCTGCTGCATTAGCACCGATGAGTAAATCAACTTTGCCTGCGCCCGCTACAACACCAGTAATGGGCTTACTACCCACAAGGACACCGTTTAAATATAGCTTTGCTGCCGCGCCGTCGTAAGTTGCCGTCGCATAATATACTTGTTGCGTTGCAATTGTATTGTTGCTCTCTACGATCACATAGGATTCTTGCCCATTGATTTTACGAGTCAAAAACCAAGCTTCAAGTTTCTTCGTGATCGGATTAAATTCTAATGCGTAGTCAGAGTGATTTGTTTTTCCGATAAGGGTTTGATTTCGATAAAGATCATCAAGCATAAAGGAAGTCGCCAATGTTAAATAAATTGGGCTTAATGCCTCCTGATGAGGAATACGGGCATAAAAGGATCCATTCACATCCAGTACCCTTTTATTAAAAGCGGGATGAAAGTACAAATTAGGATCTTGTGCAGTTATAACATCATTGTGCAGAATGCTCTTGTCTTCAATGACTGTCTGTTCAAAAGAAAGATCCAGCAAATCCGGTTTCATTCCCAGAGGAGCAACGATGTCAAATCCCGGCATCGTCAAGGTATTCGTTAACCTAACGGTCGCCCAGATGCCGGAAGCCGTTCCAGCTTCAACTTCCACCGTATGTGTGGTTCCGGGAGGAATCGCTTGAAGCGTGGTCTGATGTTCAGAAGAAGGAAGCGTGGATAATAAAGTACCGTCCAAATACACGCGATATTGGGTGATGACTTGTTCGTCGAAGGCTGCAGGCCATTCGATCTTAAGGCTCGTCAGACCTATCGGTGTTAACGTTAACGATTGGCTTGTCGGCCATAATGTGCCCGGTATGACATATTGAAAAGCAGGTCCATCGGTTGTCCAGTTTCCAGCAGCATCACCCGCTTCAATCTTGAAGGACCCCTTCTCTCCGGGGAGCATTTCACGAAAGCTATAACTGGTTGTGTTTCCTGCAACGGTCGATATCAGCGTTCCGTTTCGATAAACACGATATTGGGTTATCCCTTTATCGTCTGCTGCGGCAGTCCAGTTTAGAATATAGTTCGTCGGGTCTATTTGCACACCGGTCACTTGACTGCCTGTCCCCCATGTAGGAATTTGATGATCCGCCATTATGCCTGTTGTATCGTAATAACATTGCAGTTCGTCAGCTGTCAGTCCTTTATTAAACATTTTGGCATATCCGATTTTCCCTGTGAAATGGAGCTGTCCTGTTGTGGCTGACTGCGCATCTGTACCGATAGCTAATGGCACATTATTTGTTGAAACTGCACCTGTCCGCGCTTCAGATGCAACGACTTGACCATTAACATACAAAATATGTTGTGTTCCAGTGTATACAATTGCAGCATCATAAAATTTATTGGCTAAGATTGACGGGCTGGTCAATTTACGGTAAGCCCCACCGATATGATTCCAAGATTCAATTTTATTCGGGTTAACTTCTAACCCGTAACCCCCCGATTGCGTTTTACCGAATAAGCCTTTTTCACCCGTTAACGAGCTCGTGCTAAATTGTACGAGCATTGTAAACGGACCTGTAACATCCAAAGCGGCGGAATCGGGAATCATAATAAATTGGGCGTTGCCGTTTAAGCTCAGCACATTTTTGCCTAGCGCAGGCTCATAGACGAGTTGCGGATTTCCAAAGGCTGTACCGTCTACATTTCGAGGCGACTTATCATCTGTGATTGAATCGTTAAAGTCGAAATCGACCAGGTCAGCAACCGGCGCACTACATCCGCTTGCCGCTTGTGAAACCGGTGCAGGCCAAATCGCAAGCTGCATCGCAATCGTTAAGACCATGACAGAGGTTAAGACTTTTTTGACATTTCGATTAAACATGCGCATCCACTCCTACCGAGTCTTTTATGGAATTCAGGCTATTCGCCTTGATTCTCAACTTGTCGCTTCTCTTGGAACGATGTTTGTTGATAAGAGCAACCACTCCCTCATAGCCACCTTTCACACCCAGATTTAGCAGTAAGATCAACATTGACATTGCCGCTGCTTCAGCCACATCCCCGGCATCTTCCATATTGACGATGGCAACCGAAGCTGGTTTCAAGTCTGTGCCGTACAGAAATACCAGCGCCGATACGGTGACCATGGAGTTAACAAACAGATACACCATCATCCCCGTAATGGCAGGCATGCACATCGGAACAGTAATACGAAAGAACGTTCTGTAAAAGGAGACGTTCATTGAATCTGCTGCTTGTTCCATCTCTTTGTCTAGCTGCTTAAGTGCTGTCGTTGCCGACAGAAAGTTAACGGAGAAGAAATGGACAATATTAGCCAGCACCAGAATAGTCATCGTGTTATATATGAAGTGGAGCGGATTATTCGGTAGATTAAAGAAGAAGATGAAGGCCAAACCGATGACAATGCCGGGTAATGCCAGCGGAATCATAGCCAAGAAATAAAGTAGCTGCCGTAAAGGGGCAAACAATCTGATTTTCTCCGTCATATATGCAATAAAGAAGATGACTGCTGTGCCAATAATCGCTGTGTAGAATGACATGGTTACACTGTTAAAAAACGGACTTAGACCCGCGCCAGCAGCGTTGTAAAAACGATAATGATCGAATGTCAGTGTTAAGTTGTACGGCCATATTTTAACCATTGAAGCAAATCCAACTGCCGCAAATAGAAGCACAATACAACCAGAGATGAGAGAACAGTACAACGTAAGCCACAAGTCTCTCATCCGGCTTTTCTTAATCACATAGACGGTTGATTTCGCTGTAAATGTACCTTGTTGTTTTCTGGAAATGATGCGATCAACGATAAACGAGCAAATGGACGGTACAATAAGAATCATGCCCACTACCGCACCCATCGACATATTTTGTTGCCCAATCACTTGCTTAAAAATATCTGTCGCTAACACATTGTATTGACCTCCGACGACCTTTGGAGCTCCAAAGTCAGTAAAGCTGAGTGTAAAACATACAAAACAGGTACTAATGACACCGAATTTCACACTAGGTAGCGTGATGTGGAAGAACTGACTTATTTTCCCGACGCCCATTGTTTCCGCAGCTTCATACATACGGTAATCCGTCACGGCTAATGAAATCGATAAAATAAGAAAGGCTTGAGGAAAGGTGTAGATGACCTCGGAAATGATGATCCCTATTGATCCGTAGAGGTGAATGTCGAAAGAGAAGGGTAGCCAGCCAAAGAAGCCTGTCGTAAATAACCCCTGATTACCGAACAAATAGGTCAGTCCGATTCCGTGCATCATCGTCGGCGTAAATAAAGGGAGCATCGCAATATATCGAAATAATGGTTTGGCTGCAATTCCTGTCCTAGCCATCGCGTAGGCGAAAATAAAGGCCAACACGACAGAAATTGCCGTCGTCCACAACGAAATGTTCAACGTATTGATAATAGAATGCGATAATGAAGGGGTTTGAAAATAGGTGATGAAATTAGAAAAACCCAGTTCAAGGGTTTTACTGTCGATAAAGGCTTTACGAAACAATTGAAATAAAGGGAAACCGATGGATACGAACATCAGAATCGCCAACACAATGAGCCATACGACTTGATGGCGTTCGTTCACTCCGTAGGACTGCGTTTTTTTTCGACTGTGCATCATGAATGTCAACCTTTCGTATTGCAGTGAGTTGCTGAATCCTTATGTAAAGTGAATGAGACGACGTTCCGGCATTAACAAATGGACAACGGATTGTCGCGCAAGATTAAGGTGACTCGCGTCATGATCCAATACATCTACGGACACTTCTTTATCCACCCAAGCTTGGTTGGTAAGCTTCAAATAGACTCTGCTGTATATCCCACGGAATTCTACTTGTTGCACAATCGCAGGGACAGACCCCTCAACTTGTGACGGTTGTATTTGAATATATTCCGGCCTGATGGCCATTACTCGATCATCCTGAAGAGGAATTAGATTGACCGATCCGATAAAATCGGCGACAAAAGGGGACGCAGGAACTTGATACACATCGCGTGGCGAGCCGATCTGCTCGATTTCCGCATCATTCATGACTACAATTTGATCAGCCATCGTCAAGGCTTCTTCTTGGTCGTGCGTAACCATAATCGTCGTAATACCTAACTTTTCCTGCAATTCGCGCAGCTCCTTCCGAAGCTTATGACGAACTTTAGCATCCAGCGCGGAAAGCGGCTCATCTAGCAACAAAAAATCGGGAGATAATGCAATGGCTCTTGCCAATGCAACACGCTGCTGTTGTCCTCCCGACAGTTGAACCGGATAGCGATCCTTTAAATGAGTTAATCCGACAAGATCTAGCATTTCTTTTGTCTTTTCAGTAATTTCTGATTTCGACAGTTTACCTTTCAATGCAAAGGCGATGTTCTGCGACGCGCTCATGTTCGGAAATAAGGCATATGATTGAAATACCATGCCGACATTCCGTTCCCCCGCTGGTAGCGATGTAATATCGTTGCCATTGACAATAACGCACCCTTGATCGGGCTGTTCAAGACCGGCAATAATACGCATCAGCGTCGTTTTCCCGCAACCGCTAGGACCCAAGAGGCAGGTGAACTGCCCCTTGGAGACATCAACAGTAATATCATTTAGCGCGGTAAACGAGCCGAAGGTTTTCGTGACATGTTGTATAGATAGATAAGGTAATGATGTCATTTCAAAACTCCTCGTTGATCATAATCTACTCTTGAATAAGTGTGAATTACGACTTCGGTTCACTTTTCCCGTCATAACGCTTGGACCACTCTGCCAGAACCGCATCACGACTGTTTGCGGATTTAACCAAATCATAATTAATTAATTGTTCAAGCGGATTCTTTGTGTAGCCCTCAGGAATTAACGTACCTTCACCTTTAACAGCAATAATGGCATAGTTTTTGTTGTATTCTTTCATTGGCTCATCAGAAATTGCCCAATCCAAAAATTGTTTTGCTTCTTCTTTCATTTCAGGTTTCTTAATCAGACCGTTCGCTTCAACGTCCCAGCCAGAACCTTCGGACGGGAATACAACTTCAACTGGAGCCCCTTTTTTCTTCTCTGTAATTCCACGATATCCGAATGAAATTCCGATTACTGCTTCACCTGCAGCAGCCATTTTGGCTGGTTTGGAACCAGAGTGCGTATAGGCCTGGACATTCTCATGAAGCTTGTCCATAAATGCCCAACCTTTATCTTCACCCATCAATTGCAACCAACCCGCTACATCCAAGAATCCAGTACCTGAGGAAGCAGGGTTAGGCATTACGATCATGCCTTTATATTCAGACTTTGTCAGATCTTCATAAGATGTTGGGATAGGTAAATTCTTCTTTTCCAATTCAACCGTGTTCACAACAAGCGCTGTTTCCCATGCGTTAATCCCGACCCACTTTGGTGTTTCTGCGTTATCTCTGAATTTATCCTGAATGCGATCTAATCCTACTGGCGCATAAGGCTCAAGCAAACCTTCTTTATCTAAAGCAAGTAAGCTCGTTGCTGCCACTCCCCATACTGCATCTGCAACTGGGTTGTCTTTCTCAGCAAGCAGTTTAGCTGTAATAATTCCTGTTGAGTCACGAACAATATTGACCTTCGTTTCAGGGTGTTGTGTACTATACGATGTAAGATACGCTTGTATCTGATCATCTTCCAATGCCGTATACACCGTAATTTCTTTGTTATTCTTTGTTTCTACTGATTTCTTTTCTCCGCTATTTGTTGCCTTACCATTAAGCGCATCCTTCGAATTATTCGCACAACCTACAGTAATTGACATTGCCATCATAGATACTAATAGTAAACTAACCCATTTTTTCATTTCATTCTTCCTCTCATATGTACGTTTAATTGCTCTTTATCACTTTACCTCCCTTTTGTTAACGCTGTATTAAATAAGGGTTAAACTTTCTTCTTTTATGTTAATATTTCTTTGTATTTGTTGTTTTGCGGATTGATTAGCCCACTACTAGAAAAATGTAGTAGTTCTTTCTTGTGGAATAAGGAGATCGATAATCCCTTCCATTGTTATAGATGAAACAACAAAGCAGACTGCCTTATACAATATCGAGGCAGTCTGCTTTGTTAATCAATGCTTTTTTTTCCGTTCGTTTAGGTCGTTCCGAATCCCTTTAGTTTGATCCCCACGGGCAAATAGCTTTTTGTATAACTCGCCATAAAATGTTGAGGTATAGCCGGTATCCAGCAGAGCATGCATAACATGTTGCTTATAAACATCGGCTCCCCCCTTGGCATACTGATTGACGCCATGCCAGGTAATGTTATAGCCTTCCTCGATAATCTGTTTAACCATCTGATACGATGCTTCGTGCCTTTGTTGAATGAGAAGGTCACACAATTGTGTGATTAGCCGAATAGTTGCGCTAAGCTGTACTTAGCGTAACAAGTTCAGACGAGTGAATTGAAACCTCACGACTTATTATTCGTAGTAAAACAAAACCAAGGAGGAATGTATAAATGCTCAAGCGGTTACTTGAAAAAGTATTAGGGTCAGTCCAACATTCCAAGCAGCGAAATCATCGCTACAGCTCCAGTAGTCGTAAGCAACATTATAGTCGCCGGAGTTCGTCCGACCACGGTCATGGACGTAACAATCAAGGTCGTGGCTACTATAAGAATAGATCTAGAAGCTCTAGCTAACCTGAAGAAGCCGCATATCGCGGCTCTTTTTTATATACTCATTGATTCAACCAATGGTCCAAGTCCCGCACAAATTGTTGTGGATCTGTATAAGGAGGATCAATCTGGAGCAGCTTACGAAGCATATGTTTGGTCAGTGGTGATACGGTCAACTCGTCCTCCCATCCTGAATTTAATTCAACTTCAAAATTATCCGAATTATAACCAGAATACAGCATAAAGAGAATAAAGTGACCAATAGCATATAGATCGTTTGGAGTCTCAGCGATTTCCCTATGAGTTGTCTCCTCAGCTGATCCGAACTTGGCTCGAATCGGCTCCCCCAAATGAGAGGCCAAGCCGAAATCAATGAGGTGAATCTGATCTCCATCCAATATGACGTTCGGTAACCGGATGTCGAGATGAACCAATCCTTGTTCATGGACATAACTTAAAATCTCCATCAATCTGCGAACGAAACGAAGCGCCTCTTGTTCAGAGAACACTTCCCCTCGCTCGAAAATCAAATCTTCCAACGTCTGTCCTTTCACGTACTCGGTTACCATATACAACTGCTTCTTATATTCGAACGACGCTAAGCATCTCTGAATCGAAGGATGACTCAGCCGACCCAGGACGCCAATCTCCCGGTACAACAAATCTCGACCGACCTTTCCCTTACTAGGCTTAGCTTGCTTCAGAACAACCTCTTGCCCAGAATCTACATCCATGCATATGTATGTCAACCCGTAGCTACCAAGGCCAAGGAATTGTTGTATTCGGTATTTGTCGGTGATGACAGTACCCTCTCTTTTGGGATAGTCGATCCAAGCTTCGTATACCCCTTTTAAATACTCGATCACATCCATCGTGCCTCCTGAAATATTGAATTTTGTAGAGCCACTTAGAGTTTTTACCTTCATACCATTATTGTTTTTAAATTATATCATTTAATTGAATTTTTCTATTCGTTAGCTGAAGTTCTCTTTCATACTCTATTTTATTTAGAATATCTTATGATCCCAAATCGTTGCTCTAGATTCAATATACAAAAACGAAGTGGGTTAGGGACAAGTATCCCAAACCCACTTCGTATATAACGGTAGCTAATTTGAGCGCTCATCCTCTCAAAGCCTTCCCACCAGCTTCCGTAATGGCTTTCACCGCATCGAACATATCAATGTAGGTGATCGATCATTTCGCTCTCACCCCTTGGAAATAATAGCCGGATTGATAAACGAAATGTCCCCCAATCATCGTCTTGCGAGCTAACGGATAGCCGTACTTCATTTCCACTAGAACTAAATCGGCAACTTTTCCGACTTCAATGGAACCATAATCTTGATCAATCTGGAGTGCCCGTGCAGGATTCAGTGTAACCATGCGGACAGCATGAGCCAAGCCGGTGCCCGTCTCACCAATGATACTTACAGCCGGCAACAGAGAAGGCGGATGATAATCCGAACAAAGGATGTCTACCACACCAGCTTCAATCGCATCCATAGCGCGCAAGTTCCGATTATGTGAAGAGCATCTTACGATATTAGGAGCGCCTACACTTACATACATCCCGTAAGATTTAGCGGCTTTGGCAACTTCTAAGCTAACCGGAAATTCACTAATTAGGATCCCTAATTCTCGCATAAGCTTAACTTTCTCTAATGTATCGTCATCATGTGAAGCCAGTTGTACCTGCTTCGTATGGGCTAATTGAATCAATTCTCTGATCTGTCCCCAATCCACCTGCTGTTGGTATTCGATCAATTCATCGACGGTAGCTCCCGCTTCCTCTAAGCTCATATGTTCCGTACTCATAAGGTAATCGCGTAATGATTCTTTCGTTTTATACTGACCCGGCCCAGGTGTATGATCCATTAAAGACAGTAGATCGATCTGGCCTTGCTCAAGCATTTCCCGTACCATAGAAATCCCTTCAATATTCGTAATTTCATAACGAAGGTGCACGCGATGTCTCAACATCGAGGGTTCCTCACGTCTACGCGCTGTATACGCAATGATGTCGGCAACGACCGCATCATTACGTACAGATGTCCCATCCGAAGAACTGATAGAATGATATAGCGTGGTAATGCCCACACCAGCCATCTTCTTCTCCAGCTCATACATCGCCATCTCCAGTGGGAATACGGAGTTCGGACGAGGCTGGATCTCTTTCTCAATCGCATCGCTATGCGTCTCAATGATACCCGGCATTAGATGAAGTCCAGATGCATCGATCACTTGAACTTCAGCCGTTAATCTAGCCCTTGTCACATCACCTCTTAGGATAGCCGCAATCTTACCCTCCTGAATGTGCACATGTCCCTCTATAACTTCATCCGGCAAAATAATACGAGCATTCGTTATCAACAACTCACGGGCTCTCATCACATGTGTCCTCCAACCATCATACCGTTTCTCATATTAAATTCTTTGTCCACAACGCTCTCCATAAATTCTAAGTCATGAAAAATCCGCTCATGCTGGTGCCGCCTCTTTTGCGATTAATGCTACGTATAAGAATACGACCTTACCTTTTCTATGTTAATGGGAAATGTAAACCCAAGATTAAACAGATGTAAATATTGTGCTTTTAGTTTTATTTAATTTGTTTTGATTGTTTTTATAACACAAAAAAATGATCACAGAATCGGTATCTCTTCCTACCATATCTGTAATCACTATTGTTTAATGTACAGCACAAAAGAGTATCCCATTAACCTTTTCAAGAAAGTAAAACCATATTTTTCTCATATTTATGCAACATTTTGATGACCCTTACCGTCTAGGAGTATGTAAGGCAAGCACAAGTTCAATGAAATATACCAACTATGAAACTATTGGAGGAATAACAAATGAACAAAATGTATAAAGTCTTAACTACAGCATCCATTCTAGCAATGGTATCTATACCGATGGCAGTAAGTGCACAAAATGTTACACCAACACCAGTTAATTTCGGACAAGCTTCTACTCAAGATTCAGTGAAACTAGTTTCCGGAACAATGGGTCAAATAACAGACTTCGTGAATGATAAAACAGGTAAATATGTTACAGTAACAGGTCGCGGTATTACTACGGCAGATCAAAGTGAAATTAAGCTGTTAATTACAAAGGATACGAAAATCGTTGATTCTAAAGGTAAAAAAGTAGCTTTAAAAACCGTTATTGATGAGCAAAAGGTTGTTAAAGCATTCTACGGACCTAAGATTACGAAGAGCATTCCAGCACTAGGATCGGCATTAACACTTGTTGTCCAAGATCAGAGTTTTACGGCAATTAACGGAACAGTAGACGAAGTTACTGAGAGTGGCATCGTTGTAACAGGTAACAACATCTATTCGAAATTCGAAGATACGATCGTATTACACTTTGCTGATAAAGCTCAGATTATAGGCCAAGATGGTAAATCCATCAAAGCAAGTGAGATCAAAAAAGGCATGAGCGTTAAAGCATTTTACGGTCCTGCTGTTACCATGAGCCTTCCACCTCAATCTACAACTAACTATGTTGTAGTGGATACGACTGTTGAAGAAACCATTCAAGAACAAGCTCCAGGAACTGACGGAATTATTACGAATGTAGCAGATAATAAGGTCACTGTGATTGGTAAGTCAATGGAAAAAGGCGGAGTCAATCATGTCATCCTTACGGTTGATAAAGACACCACAATCGTTAATCAAGACGGCAACCCATTAACGTTAGATGCATTAAAAGCAGATGTTCGTGTTGATGCTTATTATGGTGAAGCAATGGCTGCGATCTACCCAGCTCAAACACATGCTGATAAAATCATTGTTAAAGTAACGGAAAACAACAAAGTTGAAGGTACAATCGTTGCATCAGAAGATACAACAAAAGGCCACGTCTATGTTAATGTGGGTTCAGATACAAACAAGAACAACGATGTTATTCTCAACATCACAGACGAAACAACAGTAGTTACTCCACTTGGTGGATCAGAATTGAAAGCAGGCATGAAAATTGTCGCTTACCATTCCGCAGTGATGACTAGATCAATGCCAGGAATCACAAATGCAGAAGTTGTAGTCGTAACTTCTGACAATACAGTATCGCCTAAGTAATAACTGAATCAATAATAAACCAGCCGATCTCTACTGAGATCGGCTGGTTTATTTTTAAAACTATCCAGATTGTCTAAATTACTGCGTAACCATCCGTTTCATTTATGCGATTGCCTTTTGTCTTTCAAGAATGATACGTTTGGAAATAAATCCAACTGCAGATACATAACGATAATTAAGGAGATATGTCTTCCCATCTATAAGGAATATTTTCGCACCTTGATATTCAGCTTTTATGTCTTGATTAACTAATTCTTGTTGAACCGCTGTTAACAGATCTTCAAAATTTGTATAATCTTCATCTAAATCTACTGGGATATTCCCTTTACCGTAACCCATAAAGAAATTAGCCACGAATATGATGATAACTACAAAAGCAATAGTAATAACGATTTGCATAAGTATCCCTCTCCTCATAATTAATGATTTACAGATTGTATTTCTACTTATAAGTACGTCACCTTCTTAGAGTTGTTTCAATATTATCCCATTTTTACACTTAGTTTCATACTCCTTGTAAGTCTTCTCCCCGTTAGTTCACTAAGAATTCACATCTTTTAGAAGAGAACAGTACATTTTAACACAAAAGGATGTCCCACTGTCCCTGAAATGGGCTGTGGAACATCCTCTTTGTACACTACTTATTATGCATAATTGCCTGTGTAATTAATCAGAGATGCATCTTGCACACCACGAGTAAATATTTCTGAAGGATTCTCAATTCGAAAGACTCTTGAAATAACGATATATTTTATTTAATTTCTCCTCATGTCTTCCCTTTGGACTCTCCATATACCCGAATTCAAAAAATTTCACTCTCTTTATACCTACATATTGTAATAATGCTTTCTTCATGAGTAATTTATGTGCATTATTCAACCAGAACAAAAGATAAAAAGTAGGACCTTTCATCGTAGAAATACACACAGCTGATTTCCCCTTCAATAGCCCTTCAGGAAGCATTCCACCCTTATCCCTATAGGCAAAATTTGAAGCAAACATTTGATCGATATACCCCATTAGCATCGCAGGTGGTCGTCCCCACCATATTGGATACACAAAGACAATTTTATCGGCCCATTTAATTTGCTCTCGATACTTTTCAAACTGAGGATCAGCATGCATATCTCTTCTGCGTTTATTCTCATTGAATACCAAGATCGGATCAAACTTTTCCTCGTATAGGTCCAGCACCTTGATCTCCGTGATGTTCGCGTTCTCACTGCTACCTTGGATGACTTTCTGCAAAAATGCATAACTTAAACTTTTATGATTCGGATGCGTGTAAATAACTAATGTTTTCACGATACCACCTCTTTACTTATCATTTGATAAGTAAATCCTAGCACGTTTTGTTTTTAGTTGTCAAATGATAATTGTTTTATGATAATTAATTTGTTATCGTTTCTATTAAGAGGTGATTCATGTGGACAAACAAGTCCTTTTCCAAAAATTCGTAGCCTTTACTACTTCTGTTCATGAAGTGACGGATGAACTTACAAAAGACGTCAAATCCGATACGATTACCCCTGTCCAATATAGTATTCTTGAATATCTAGCAGTTAGTCAGCCCGCTACCCTTAGTCAAATTAGTGATTGTCTACCTATGTCCATGCCCAACACTAGTCGTGAACTGCGTAAACTTGGCGAAAAGAATCTATGTGAAAAATTTGATGTTGCCGAGGATCGGCGAAAGCAATATATCCGTCTCTCCAAAGAAGGCCAAGCCATGATGAACGAAGCCTTTCAACGCATAGAGAAGCGTTTCCTACAGCGTATCCAGGGTACTTCTGAAGAAGACCTCGAACAAATCGAACTCGCTCTAGATGTTCTTTCTTCCAGAGTCTTTCATTCACGGTGAAACGTTACATCATATCTGCACTGCCTTAAACACAAACAAGCTCTCCCCTAGATGGGAAGAGCTTGTATTTACGCTTTAAATGAACACCTATCCTTAAGTTCATTCTTACTGGTTATGATTCATAATTTACCCATTATTTCTTCTTAAGCACAGCAACGGTGAAATGAACTGCTTCTAGAACCTCTTTTACAAAAGGAATATTCTCCTGCTCCCACTCTGATGGGCTATCCATACCGTATTCATCTACGTATTCCAGTAATTGTGCTGCGGCTGCATGGAGTTGAGCTCCTTTAACTGCCGATTTCCCCCGTAACACTTGGATCGAAAGCTTCATCGCTTTGGACGTATCCTTAATAAAAGGGAACTCGTCCTTCTCCCAAGCCTTCGCATCATCCATATCATATACTGAGATCCATTTCTCTAGTAATTGCGCTGCTTTTTTCTCATCCATTTGACTCATATCATGATTCTCCATTCTGATCATCTATTGATGTGGGATTCATCCCATGGTTTCTTTTTACTCATCTTACCATGCCTCTTACACCTAATTCGTGTTTTTTTTGCTTTTCTAGACTTTTACGGATATGGTTTATGAGGAAGATCTATTAGACGTTATAAAGGATGGGAATTTATTGAATAACATGAACCAATTTATATACACTTTTGCTTGTAGTGATGATGAACGTTCCTTATGTAGCTTAGAGATGCGCTCCCTTTTCGGCATAGACACAGAGTCTCTTATCATAAAGAGTGACATTTCTATTGATCCCAGTCGAAGTCCGTTCATTAAAGAACAGATTGAAATTATGTACGAAGGGGACACCATGTCCGATATTTTGAAGCAAGTGGAGGATATCGTTCTCGATGATTCGACATTCAAAGTCATATTCGTAAAGATTAATGACCTAGCTTCAGAGAACAAAATATCCTACGGGGATCGTCGGATCATAGAACGAGACTTAGGTATGCATATCGAGGGTGAAGCAGATGTACATAACCCCGATCATGTATTTGGAATCGTTACATTAGGCGGACGCTGGTACTTCGGTAAATATCGTCTGAACGATGCGGTATGGTTTCTCCATATGAAGAAACCCCGCAACTATTCAATTGCACTAGGTACACGTCTCGCAAGAGCTACCGCTAATATTGCTGTTCCGAATCCACTAGGCGTGAAAGCGATAGACCCTTGTTGTGGCATTGGAACCGTGTTGGTGGAAGCTCTCTCCATGGGTATTGATATCGTAGGTAGAGACTTCAACCCTCAAATCGTCCAAGGCGCACGAGCGAATATTGCCCACTTCGGATACGTAGGTGAAGTAACCTATGGGGACATTGCCGACGTCTCTGAGATGTACGATGTAGCTATTATTGATATGCCCTATAATCTATTCTCAACGACCACACCCGAGGAACAACTCTCGCTTCTTCAACATACTCGCCGTTTCGCAAGCAAAGTGGTTATTATCACGATCGAAACGATTGATGACATGATTCACGAAGCCGGATTTACCATCATTGATCGCTGTGTGGCCAAGAAGAGATCATTCTCCAGACAAGTTATTGTGTGCAACTAAATAGATTGAACTAAAGTTTACGCTCCCAAATTCAATCATTTCTAAAGAGAATCATAAATAGGGGGTTCGTCTTTAGTTCATTCTATGTAATTCTCTCCACCAAGTTGAAATAGGATAGTTAGATGATCCAATCCAGACAATCTCCCCTATTCTCGGGGTAGAGATGCGTACGTCATGCTCTTTACCAGCCTTTAATGCACGTTCCACTGGGTCAGTCCAGTCGTGAAATGCCAAGGTAAATGTGCCCCAATGGATTGGGATCATCAGCTTCCCCTGTACTTCTAACTGTGCCTGAATCGTCTGTTCAGGAAACATATGAATCCCAGCCCACCGCTCATCATATTGACCACATTCCATGAGCGTTATATCGAAAGGTCCATACTTCTCCCCGATTTCCTTGAAATGAGGACCATAACCAGTATCCCCACTGAAAAATAGTTTCTCCTGTTCTCCAAGGATGATCCATGAACACCACAATGTTGCTTCTTTATCCACTAGCCTTCTTCCTGAGAAATGCCTTGCAGGTGTACTCACCAATGTGAGTCCTTCAAATACGGCCTCTTCCCACCAATCCATCTCTGTAATCCTCTCTTGGCTTATACCCCATCTCTCTAAATGCGCTCCCACACCAAGCGGAACAAAGAAATGGTTCACTTTCTCTTTTAACTTCATGATAGAACCATAATCCAGATGATCATAATGATCATGAGATAAGAGAATGGCATCAATTGATGGCATATCTTCGATTTCAATAGGTAGCCCACCGTAACGTTTCCCACCCATGAACGGGAATGGTGTCGTTGATTTCCCGAACATCGGATCGATGAGTAGTTTTAATCCGTTGATTGCTACTAATAATGCAGAATGTCCAAACCATATGATATGGGCTGGCTGATTGTCTTGTATAAAAAACGGATCTACCGACTCGACAGGTAACGGTGCATTGGGATTTCCTTGTGGGTTACCTTTCATGAAATCAATTAACATGGAGATGGTTACTCCCATGCCGTCGCTCACGGATGTTGGAAGGGTGTTAAAGAACTTTCCATTAGCGTAGTTAGATCTATGAATCTGCTTCGTTAATTTCTTAAGTGATGACTTCCCACCGAAAGGAGGATAGTATTTCATGAGTAGATAGACAAATACGATGATCAGAACAACAATACAAGCAATGATTATAACGCCCATTACACTCACCACCTCTTTATCTATTATTCACCGAAGATTTGATTACATTATAACGAAAGCAATAGCTGATTCCATCATTTCAGTTAAGTCATATTGTTAAATTTAATACTATCTCTTCATGAAGTATATCCATCATTATGGTCATACTTGTAAGTCAGTAATCACAATAAAGACGCCCATTTCATATGGACGCCTTTATCAGAGCAGCTTTCTATATTAGCGTTGAAGCTTAATTCCGTAATCCTTTTGCAGATATTTGTGAATCCGAACAAAATCAGAACTTGTAAGCTCCCTTAGCCTCTTATTCTTCAGCTCTTTACCTAGAATAATACCCATCGTCTGCCCAGCTAAAGCTGTATTGGGCATAATCCGTGCGCTACCATAGGCTTTGATCGTCGCACCGAGGTTGCTACCTACAACAAGGACATTCTCGTAGGACTTTAATTCAAAGGAGCGTAGAGGAATACCATAACGGTCAGGCTTACCAAAGCTTAGCCCTTTGCGCATTTTAGTAGTTCCTTGTAGATCTGTTGCATAACTAGCGATGCTCACATTATCCCAGAACATCTTGTTAGACATTAAGTCTGGATAATCTAAGATATACTCGGTCTCGAATCGATTATAATCTCGAATGTACAAGTATTCAGGGAATCCATTTAATTGTGCATTGGCGTAGCCAGGTATATTGTTGCGCAGAAATTTCAGTACCCCTGGAGCCTCAGCCTTAGCCTTCTTCATGGCCGATTCAATCGATTTAGGATTGGCGGGATCGACATCGAATATTAATAAGGCATTCATAATAACTTGTCCATCTTTTTGGTAGGTGGAGTTAATGCCTCGTAACATCAATTGAGGATCAAGCGGCTTATATTTATATGTAATATTGCTAAAACCCGTGGCATAATCCCAGTCGACATACGTGTTCTGTCCATACTTCTTCTCCACATTGGTCAAAGGATAGTCCTTCAGTACAGCTTGGTGAAGCTTATTCCAATTCACATTTTTGAATTTTAGAACAAGTGTAGCTGCCATATAATCTGGCTTTTTCCCATTATAGATACTTTCCATACCTGGAATACGTTTAACATCGAGCTTACTGGTCAATGCATTAAAGTCTGTATTTTCTACAAAATATTTCGCCGCAACCGTATACTTCATACCATCTTTGGCACGGTAGGTTATTGATTTAAGAGATTTGTCTTGTTTCAGCGGAACCACATTTACGGATTCAATCACAATACCGCTACGAATCGGGATATCCTTGATGACACTTTGATAATAACGATTAAAGGATGCTTCCTTGCGGATTGAACCTGCCTTATATCCGTCATATAACTTCTTTATATCTCCTTGAACGAGACTTCTACGCTTCTTATCGTTCGGTTCATCTAATACATGCATTTGACCCTGCATGAATTGACCTCCCGGTTTGCTGCGGGGATCTAAGATCAGCACATCCAATCCTAGACGACGTGCTTCTTTAGCAAGTAACGACCCCTGAATCTCACTTCCGATAACGACGACATCATAGCTACTGCAACCTGTACCACATGGTGCTTTAGCTGATATGGTAGTTCCCATCATAGATGGGGCAGCCAGTTGAACAATAAGTACAATAACCATAACTCCAATGATGTAACGAGAACATTGTTTAACAAACTTCATTTTCTACTAACCACTCTCTCTTATGTAATTGGTAAATTCGACATTATATAGACTTCGCTACCCTACACCACCCTTCCTCCTAATATGTAGAAATAACGCTTTTATCTTGAGAACAAGATGTGTCCTTCATTCTCCTTCAACAACAACAAAAATCCCAATTCCTAAGCTCAGGAATTGGGATGAGTACGAGTGGATATACCTTTAGAATTTAATAATTCCGGCAGAATGTAAGAATACAAACACGACAAGGATGGGCGCTACAAATCGCAGCAAGAACAACCATACACGGAACCATAATGCCGTCAGGCCCGCTTCATCAGCAACACCTTTATAGAAATATCCTGCAAATATCGTTACAATGAGTCCGCCGAGTGGTAACAATACATTAGAAGCCGCGAAATCTATCCAATCAAAGAATGCCATTCCACCGAATGTTAATCCCGGTGACACACCTAATGATAAGGACGCAGGAACCCCTAAAATGAAACACCCGATAATAAAGATCCATACGGATCGAGTTCTATTCCAACCAAAGCGGTCCATTACGTATTTGACCGGTACTTCTAACAACGATACGGCCGAAGTTAAAGCAGCTATAGCTAGTAAAATGAAGAACAATCCTCCAAAAAATGAACCGAAAGGCATCTCGGAGAATGCAGCAGGTAATGCTATAAATACGAGTCCCGGACCTTGTCCAGGATTGATTCCAAAGGAAAAAGTGGTCGGGAAGATAATCAACCCAGCGATAAGTGCATAAAGCAGATCTCCTGTTCCGATAGCAAGCGTTGCCGTTCCCAGTGACTGGCGCTTCGCGACATAAGAACCATATGTAATCATGGTCCCCATACCAAGGGATAAGGAAAAGAATGCATGACCTAACGCAACAAGTGTAGACTCTGGTGTTAGCTTCGAGAAATCAGGGTTTAGAAAGAATGAGACCCCTGCTCCTGCTCCTGGTAATGTCAAGGCTCGGATCATCAATACGACTAGAAGGATAAACATTCCCGGTATAAGAATCTTGTTGAATTTCTCGATCCCCCCTGAAATTCCCTTTACCACTATTGCACCTACCAGTACTAACACAACAGCCTGCCAAATTATTGGGGTATAACTCTCCATAAATCCACCGTACATGAGCGTGAAATCTGTGTTTGGAACTAACTTGCCGCTAAACGCTTGTACCGCATAATGAAGTGTCCATCCTGCTACAATTGCATAGAAAGACAAGATGACAAACGGCGCAATCACCGATACCATACCTAATCCGCCCCATACTTTCTTTCCACTTAGTTTAACGAAAGAAGAAGATGCACTCCCCCGTCCCCCTCGACCAATGGCAAGCTCTGCTAGAAGTACGGGCAAACCTACAACCACTAAACACACAACGAATAATAGAAAAAATGCTGCTCCACCATATTGTCCCGTAATGTATGGGAATTTCCACATGTTCCCTAGTCCAACAGCGCTACCGATAGCTGCAAATATAAATCCAGATGAAGAGAACCTCTCACTCTTATCCGATGGTAGACTTTCTTGATGCTTTTGAGAATTTTTCATGATTTCCTCCCCATGATGTCCTGTAGCCTAAATAATTCTAGGTGAATCCACGTATTATACTAAACAACGGTGCTATACGTATACGACAAATATTTCATTATTTTTTACATTAATGTTTATTTTATTCTAAATTCAATAAATTACCTCCATATTAAACCACAAAGTAGTTCAAATAAGTCGAGGAAGGCCCTTGGGTCCTTACCCGTTAATTGTTTAATCCGATTCAATCGATAGTTCAGCGTATTTCGGTGAATATTTAAACTTGCTACGGTCTGGTTATGATCCCCATCCTCAGCAATATAGGCCTGTAACGTCTCAATTAATCCTAACTTGTCTCCTGACTTCTCTAATACGGAATAGTGATCCACTCCAAGACGACTTGTAAACTGTGACAATAGGATTAGGAATTGTAAGTCATCATAAACATTTATCAATTGATTAGGGTTGATTTTACTCCCTATTTCTAGCGCACCATTAGCTTGCTCTAGCGAACGGGATGCGAGTGTTTCCTCCTGACCGACGCCGATTTTCACAGTCGGCTCTATCGTCAGAAGCTTTTCCATAAGTTGCGTATACTTGTGTGTATCCGTTACATAAAATACTGTCTTATCATCTTCCAAGTTCCAAAATGGCTCATGTTCTAATGCAACTCTTATACCTTTACCATGTATCTTTCCTTGCAGTAAGATTACACGCGTATTCTTACTCAGGTCAAGTCCATAACCTCTAGCTCTATCGACAAATTCGCGATCATAAGGCGCTTGACGGTACGATAACTCATGATAGAATTTAGCCTTATTTATTCTTTTGTCTTCTACTCGTCTTATAGATCTCTCTTGCTCGATGAGCAAAGCTACTGTGACCTTTAATAATTGGCTAAATGGTCGTACCTCGTCAGGATGCCCGGTGATTCCTACGACACCAATAATCTCATTATTCATCACGATAGGCTCATTAACCCCAGGTTTCATCCCTTCTCCATCCTCGTACACTTCATAAATGTTCCTATCTGCGATCGCTTTCTGCGCACCTTTATGAATTGTACCAATCCGTATCGGGTCTCCACTGCCTATGATCATTCCGTTCTCGTCCATGACATTGATATTGTATGAGATCACGTTCATCATTTCTTTCACGATTTGCTGTGCCATGGTTTGAGATAACTTCATATAGTTGCTCCTTTACTTGTTGTGTCTCAGTCCGTCTATTTTCTGCACGTTGATTATGTTGTAGATCCCCGATATGTATAAACAAAGACGTAACCCCCCGTTAGGTTACGTCTTTGTTTCTCTATTTATTAACCTTTAGCTAAAAGCGTTCGTTGAATACATAAGTCTAGTAATACCCTCTGCCGTCTTCTCGACATTCTCCTTGCCTTGTTCAAGGGCTTCCGCTAAGGTTGCGGCTCCTTTTACAATTCCAAAGATAGAATCAATCCCTTGGTCATATAGACTCTCAACACCATCGCCCACCCGGCCTGCTAGCGCAACGACCGGTTTATGATGTTTCTTGGCTACAATAGCTACACCCAGTGGGGTCTTACCGTAACTGGTCTGAGAATCAATGCTTCCCTCTCCCGTCCATACGAGATCGGCATCCTTAATGATGTCTTCTAATCCAACATAATCGATGACGAGATCAATACCCCTTTTTAACGTACCGTTCAAGAATACCATGAGTCCGGCACCCAGACCACCCGCAGCTCCAGCGCCAGGAACGTCTGAAATATCTATTCCTAACTGCTCATGAATCATGCGTGCATAAGTACTCAAGTTCCGATCAAGCTGCTCAATCATCTCTGGCGTCGCGCCTTTTTGCGGACCGAATACGTGAGATGATCCCGTCGGACCACATAGAGGATTGGTTACATCACACGCTACCTCCACCTGTACATATTTAATACGAGGATCGAAGTCTGATAGATCAATACTTGCCAATCTACCTAGTTCTCCACCACCGAAACCAAGCTCCTGTCCTGCGTCATCCAATAACTTGCCACCTAACGCCTGTACTACCCCTGCTCCGCCGTCATTCGTTGCACTACCACCAATACCAATCAATAACTTGTTAACCCCATGATCTAGGCAAGCCTTAATTAATTGTCCCGTTCCAAATGTCGTCGTAACCATTGGGTTCCTATCCTCAGGTGTTACAAGTTGAATACCACTAGCACTCGCCATTTCAATGACGCCTGTCATCCTGTCACCTGTAATGCCATAATACGCATCGACTTCATGACCGAGGGGGCCTTTAACTTTTAATGGATGTACCACGCCGCCTGTAGCATCTACGAGAGATTGCATCGTTCCTTCTCCACCATCAGCCATAGGCACGTGAATACAACGAATAGATGAATCCACCTTCTTGATGCCACGTTCCATGGCTTCGCATACTTCTTTTGCAGTCATACTTTCTTTAAAGGAGTCCGGAGCTAATACAAATACAAGATCCTTCTTCATATCATTTCCCCACCTATCTACTTTATTTATCTATTGTAGAAATCCGTATATAATCGTTGCCACAATCGCCATACTCAGACCGACAAGACTTTCATAAGGTATCAGTTTCATGCGTTCTTTAATATTCATTTTGGCAGCATCCGCTGTGACGTGGAAGAAGTTCCCGTGTGGTAAGTGATCGATGACCGTAGCACCTGTATGCACCATGATCGCTGCATTAAGCGGCGGAATCCCCATATTGAGAATCGCCCCACCGAACGACCCGGCAGCTACGATTGAACCGGTTGAAGTTGATGCGGTTGCAGCCCCCATCAGTATACCGGCAATAGGTGCAAGCAACGTCCCCGATACGCCCATAACCTCAATTGCATCCACGACTACAGCACTTAAGTTCGACTTAGAGATAATACCAGCGATAGCCCCTGCTCCAATTAATAGAATAGCGGTCCCTGTCATTTTATTAATGCCTGATGTTGTATAAGCAATAATATGCTTGATCTTACCCATGGCAAGAAGACCAATAATACCTGCTAGGGGTAATATAATTAACGAGTCAATCTTAATCGCTTTGAGTACTTCAATATTCAGAATACTTCCAATAGGATTAAGCGCGAGTAGGGCAATAGCTACAATAGGAGCCACCATTGCTCGGCCAAAACTTGGTTTGTCTTTCTTATCTTCCGTATCGTCGGCTTGATCTGTATCGGAGACAAGTGCACCTTTTTTACTGAGCATCTTAGCAATAATGACGGTAACAGCTAAACCTACAACGGCAGGTATAAATCCATTGATCATCACTTGAGCCAAATCCACATCAAATCCCTTGGCTACTGCAATCGTATTGGGATTGGGAGAAATCATATTTCCTGCTTTCCCTCCACCTACTAAAGCTAGCAATAGCGCTGTCTTAGATAGCCCAATCTTCTTGCCGACGGATAATGCAATCGGTGCCACGATGATAATCGCAACAGTGATAAACACGCCTACGGCTGTAATAATCATAGTCGCAAGTGCAATGGCGAAGAGAGCTTTCTTCTCTCCAAGCTTCGCAACGATGGTCTCGGCAATTCTTTCGGCTGCGCCAGAATCAATGAGGACACCTGCAAGTACACCGGCTGCCAAAACCCTAACTACCGCTCCCATGACACTACTTGTTCCATCAATCATAATCTGTACGGTTTGTTCTATTGAAGCTCCACCCAGTAATCCACCTGCAATAGCTCCCGCGAAGAGAGCGTACACAGGATTAAGCTTTCTAAAAATCAATACGATAGCTAATACAAGACCAATGACGGCACCGACCCAGTGTATAACTGAACCTTCCATGATGAGGGCCTCCTCTTGTTGAATGATTAATGTTAGCATTTTGATAACGTTTACATTGTTAGTATATAGCCTTCCCGCTATCAATTATATTGACGTCATACCCTTTTTTTATGTGCATTTGAACAAAAAAAGAGCCACCAACCGATAAAGAAGTCGGTTAATAGCTCTCCATTTGTAATAGGGTTAATCCCCTTTATGGCTTCAGTTTCATCTTCTTAATCAACAAGAGAATCAGAAGGATCGATACGATAATAATAATCCCGTTAAACCACACTTTTTGTTGTAACCACCACACTGGATCTTCTTTAGTTACAGGTACTTGTGAGGTTACTTGCTTACTTAGCTTTCCAAGCGCAATATCCTCTTGTTCAATATGACTCTTGAAGTTCACAATATCATATTGGGGCCCAGTAGCAGAGGTATTCCCGTAAAGTAACTTGTATGGACCTTGCCCTTTAGCCTCGAACACCAGCTTATCAAGGATATGCTCTATTGCAACTCCCGTAATATCTAATGGCGCATCATCAAGATTATTAATTTGTATCGTGAATTTTGGACTCCTAATCGGAGACACTACTGTGATCGTATTGTTCATGATTGGCACTTCTTTAAAGTCCAATCGATATACAGTTTGTTCCCCCACCGTATCGATACTTACGCCCTGATCATCATACAGTTCATATGATCTTGTGAAATTACTACCCTTCGTAAGTAGCAGCACTTCATTAATTCGAAGACGACTCTCATTATCTACAATAATTTGTGTATGCCTATCTTCCTGCTTTACTTCAAATGATGGATTACCAATCTTCTTGTAATCTAGCCATTGGAAATCCTGTGAATTATGAATCAATTGTAAACTTGGAAATTTCAGCTTCTCCACATTGTTCAGTACAATCAACCGATAATACTCAAATTTATAAGCTTCACCAAGTGAAATACTGTCCTTCACCAATTGATCTGTTCGATACAGACTCTGAGCACTCTGACCATTCTGTTCTAGGGGCTCCCACTGGTTGCCATCGTAACTGCCCTGAACCAAAATGTGCTTCAGAAAATCCTCTTTCGGTAACTCCACTGTTAGAAGGTTCCCCTGAATGTCCACATTGTCTGCCACTGGCGTGATCTTATAATCCAATAACGTATTACCGTCTTTCAAAGCTGTACGGATCAGCGTAGAGGAATACGTCTTCGACTGTTCCTTTGCCTCCCCGTAGCCGCTATCGATATAGTACGGGACGTACTGCCCTTTCTGATCCACAATTCGCAGGTCACGTAAGTCTTCATCTGCCCTAGCATACACTTCCTCGTCTATAAACAGTGCATGATATGCACCGCTACCCTGCAATTCAATTGCCTTCGAGAAGCGCCATTCCTGCTGCTTATCTTGTTCACCCGAGGCATATACGTCTTTTCCCAAGAACACACACACCAACGCGAGAATCAGACTAGCTCTTAGAATCTGCTTCAACTCCTTCGTTCGCATGGGTCTCCCCCAATCTGCTCGATACTTTCTGATAACCATAGGAAATCCCAAGCAATACAATTCCGAATGTAAAATAAGCAACAATCGTGCTTAGTGTTGATAATAGACTCAAATCATACAATATTAATTTCCCTGTCGCAGCGAGCGTCAATCCTAATCCGAAGCGCCTAATGTACACGTATCTATAACGGAATCCGAACGCGATATATACGATGGCCAGTAGTAAATACAGCAAACTGAAGATCAGACCTATCTCTTCTAATTGGAATTGAACGACTAGGAATGAGGTTAGTATGCCGAGCAAATATACCCCTAAAGCTACCGGATATATCTCGATACTCTTATACTGCTGGCGAATAACTGCGATCAACACATCACGAATACTGAAGAACACCAATACATTAAATCCGACTAATATACCTAATGCAATATATTCGGTTGCCGAATTGTACGTATAATCGGACTGTAGCGCTGGCGAAGTTAAGGTAACCATGATACAAAGAAGGTAACCGACCCCGTATAGGAACATCCCATAGTACTTCACTACTCGATCAAACAGTACCTTAACCTTGGAAAGTCCGTATGCGAGAGCTATAGTCACACTAGCTAGAAGCAGCGTTTTATAGAAGTCAAAATGGCTAAAGTCTATTGGTACCCACGTGTTATAGAGATCTCCCATCTCGTACATGAAATAAAACCACACATTCAATAAAGTAGCGTATTTAAAAATCCTAACGAGTTGAGATTCATAAGGGCGACTAAACAGTTGCGCTACCTGCTTATGTTGCTGAATAGCGTAAAATAAAGTAACCAACAACATCCCTGCGGTGATAAAGCTATATTTTAAAGTATAGTATGGATCATCATATCCAAAGAGAAATAAATTAGTTAACAGATCTACCCATAAGAATGCCGCTAGACACAACGTTAGAATGCCCCAGCCAACTTTCTCTAACATCTTAAATCGATTAAGACTTCCGTAGATTGTTAAAAGAACACCTTCGACGAGCCATCCAATCGCTACCCACTCCGTACCGAACTGGAATGGAATCATGAGTATCGCAAATGTAAGCGAAGTGGCGTAGAATAACAGCGTTGTCTGTCTCTCTTGATGCATGAACTTCTCAAGGAATCTGCCTAGACCGATATACACTAGACAGAAGACCAACGCCAATAGTCCCTGGAAATCCTCCCAGTCTGCCTCATGAAATAGAATATAAAGTGTCACACAGCTAATGAATGTATTTAAAGCAAGTAACGTGAAATCCCACCACGATAACTTAGACTGATACTTAAAGGGATAGCCTAACGTCATGCCAAGGTACATCGTAAAAGTAATCGCAACATATACCATACTTATAGGGGCACTATCAGATAACCCCGCTAACGCCAACATAGACGGAACATTGAATAAGAAGCTGATGTAATTCACAATCACCCACCGCTTATTAAATGATACAAGTAGAATCGATGCGTTTAGTAGGAATAAATATCCCATGGCTACATATACCGAATTCCCCTCAAGTCCAAAAGCCCACATATACGAGAATAGCGGTAGGTATCCACCTACAAGGCCCAGTGAAATGATACTCTTCGAATGATACCTCAAGGCCAATAACACTGCCGTTAACGACACTAGAATAGATAACAGTAAACCCACATTCATATTAATAATGCCAAGCAAAAAGTAACTATAAAAGATGGAACCATACAATACAGAAATACCACCACCTAATAAACCTAACGCGAATGTCTGTTTCTGCTTACGGAATAACCATTCTCCAGCCACAAGCATGATGATGCCTAGCAGGAAAAAGGCACTACCCTTCATGTAGCCGTTGAACCAAGTCGAATAGGTATATTTAAAACTAACACCTACTGCTAAAATAATGAGCAACATGGCGACCTTATTCAACCAATTCAATCCGATTTTCATTTCAAATTGGTTCTGCTTAATCCTCTTCTGCATAACCTCTTCGGTTACTTCTTCTGTAGCAAACTGATCAAGCCCAGTCCTAGTATGTTGATGGAGTCTCCGCTCATCTTCTAATAATCGCTCACGGTGAAGCATGATCTTCTGATTTAACTCATTAGAGATTTCCGCAAGTTTTACCGCTATCTCTTCCTTCTCTTCTTTCAAATGGTTGGATGCTCTTTCGAAGTGACGATGAACTGCCGTCTTCGTCTGTAGCTCGAAAGCCCTCAGTCGATTACTGTGCTCCTCTGTACTACTCGCGAAATATGTATCTAATTTCTCACGTGATACGTTGATAATATTCAATTTCTCATTAAGAATTTGCTCCGTTAGTGAAGTCCGTAACTTTACGTTCTCTTCTTCCAAAAGCGATATCTTCTTCTGTAACGTTGTTAAGCGAATCTTCTGCTCCTTATGTTGCTCCTGAAGTTGTTCATTCTCATGGATGACATCGTGCGACTCATATTCATGGATTAAGGTTTGAACTTCTTTCGCCAACTGGTTCTGGCTATGTTGAATGTGAAATAGACGATCTTTAAACTCCTTCATGTCTTCCCCCCATACGCGCATCTGTAAATATTTACATCTTACTATATATTCTCGGCTAAAAATAATAATTTAGTAAGTAATTACCTTATCCGCGTCATATCATCACGCCACACTAAGCAGAAAATGCTATGCTATCCCTTTTAAGGGCAGTATTCGTGTATCAAGTAAAAACTTATACTTTCTTATATTTGCAAAAAAGAAGGTACCATCTCAGTCACAGAACACTCTGCGAAAGAGATGACACCTTCTTGAAATTATAACTAATTATCGAGTTGCTTTTCTGAATCCTGAAGCGACCGCTTCCTGATCACTGCAGAACATCATCTCTGCTTTGGTCTCGTTATACCGTTCCCCACCGGGTACATGATATATTTTTTCATTCCGAGAATTGATATTACCTTTGATCTTGGGATTAGCACAAGACTCAATCGCTGTATTTGCATCTTTGCCCCATAATCCAATTTGCTTGGACTGCGCTTCACGCTTCAGAGATGAGAACTTCTTCGTAAATAACACGTTAGGGGAAATAGACATCGTATTCGCATTACCCTGCACAATCAACGTTTCGTTAAACATGATCGGATCATCCTTAATAAAGACAAATCGTAACAGTCGATCGTATTTATCCGTCTCGCTTACATCCTTAAATAGATACACCGTCTGACCCTTAAGTCGTTGCTTACTGAAATCACTTGCTTCCTGACCATAGTATTGCACTTCACCAAAAACTTCTGGCGTATTAACGCCAATCAATCGCACCTTCTGACCGGAACCCGTCTCGAACGTATCCCCGTCTACGATGCGCTTGATGGTTGTAATCTCATATTCTTTATCTTTCAACTCAGGATAGTCTTTAACGATTTGAGTAACAAATACGTCATCCTGTGCTACAGAATTCCCCATATCGGAGCATCCTGAAATCAAGATGGAGAACAGTAAAACGATATACAAATAAATTTTCATCGTAATTCCTCGCTTATTCCTGCAATAACACGATCTATCTCTTATTCGCGACATGTACTTTCAATAATTTACCCTTAACGGTTGTCGTCTTCATGACTTGGATCACATGCTGACCTTTACCATTCAATATTTCAACGTAAGACACGTTATCTTGAATCGTTATAATGCCAATATCATCGGCTGATACGCCTTCAATCTTGGCAATGGTACCGACGAAATCGACAGCTCTAATCTTCTTTTTCTTTCCACCGTTGAAATATAACTTTGTAATCTCTTTATTTAATTGTTCATTCTTATCTTGTTTAAGCGTCGGCTCGATACCGATTTTCCCTTGGAAAGCAGCTTGATTACTCGCAACTTGCTCTTTAGAGGGGGCACTTTTCTTAGAAATAGCGAACCCGATATAACTTTCAATCTCATTAAGGAATTTCTCTTCATACGGGGTTACGAAAGTGATTGCTTTCCCGGTTTTACCCGCGCGGCCTGTTCTTCCGGTACGGTGAACATAACTTTCCTTCTCCATCGGGAGATCGTAGTTGATGACATGTGTGATATTATCAATATCAATGCCTCTTGCTGCTACATCTGTAGCAACTAAATAACGGAATTGGCCTCGTTTGAAGTCATTCATGACTTCGAATCTGTCCTCTTGGAGCATACCTCCATGGATTTTGGAGCATGTATAATTGGCATTCGTTAATTGCTCAGTCACCTGATTCACATGTTCCTGCGTCCGACAGAAAATAATGCAGCTATCTGGATTTTCAACAACTGTAATATCTTTAAGCAAAGCGAATTTCTCTGATTCTCTCACTTCATATAAAGCATGCTCAATCGTATCTGTTGTGAGACCCGTAGCTTTAATCTCAATCATCATAGGATTACTCATATATTTATAACAAAGCTTCTCCACATCTTGAGGTAAAGTCGCTGAGAATACCATGGTTACACGTTCTTTAGGAAGCCTTTCAATAATCGATGCGACCTGCTGAATAAATCCCATATTCAACATTTCATCGGCTTCGTCAATGACAAGATACTCTAAGCGTTCTAGCGCAAACGTTCCACGTTCAATATGGTCTAAGACACGTCCGGGTGTCCCAACAACCACATGGCTTTTTTGCTTCAATTCAGCTGTTTGCTTCGCATAAGGTGTCTTCCCATAAAGAGCAGTTGCCTTAATACGTTTGAATCGTCCGATGTTCGTAATATCCTCTGTCACTTGCGCAGCAAGCTCACGCGTAGGCGTTAAAATTAATGCCTGTGGTTTGTTCTCTTTCCAATCAATTAGATCGCAGATCGGTATACCAAAAGATGCCGTCTTCCCGCTCCCTGTTTGGGACTTCACGACAAGATCCTGCTTGTCTAGCGCCATCGGGATAACTTGACTTTGCACCTCCGTTGGGGTGGTATAACCCAAGCTATCGAGTGCTCGTACGATTTCTTCACTTAATGTATAGTCTTTAAAACTTTGATCGCTCATGTAAGTAACCTCATCTATTCTAAAATTATTGTACTTATGGACATATGTTTCCACGAATCATCTATCACATACCCTCTATTATACTCGAAAAGGGGAAAATACTTTAGTTATTCAATGGTAAAAAGCCGAAATTAGCTTATAAGGCTACCTTCGGCTTCATCAACTAACTTTCTATGGCAGTGGCTTGGCACAAGCATAATCGGAAATTTAATGCTAGGTTAGCTGAACATCATTCTTAAATAGCGCATGATTTGCTAAAGTCATAGTAAAGTCTCCTACTCTAAATTCCACATCAAATTAGCTTTTTCAAATAGCATATCTATTTCAGGTTTTAATTGTTGAAAAATCTGATTTTTTGTATCATCATTATCGGCAGGCTTCAGGTGTTCATTTAGAAATATCTCATAGACCTTTCCTTCTTGTTGAATCCGGATGCCGTATTCATATCCCCCCTTAATTAATGGCCAAATGATTAGGGAGTTCCCCTCATCAGAATTATTAATTGCCAAGTTTCCAGTGAAACTTAAATAACCTGGACGACTAACACCGTACACGTATCCATCTTTTTTTATTACGTGAATCCCAAATTCACTTTTTGGGACAGCTTTCAAAAAACCATCATAACGATTATTCGTTGTGATCAACCAAGCTACATTCCAAGCTCCGAATAGGAGAACAAGTATTAATCCTACAATAATAAAGATCCTTACTCTTTGTTTTACTTTTACTCTTTGCATAAGTTTATCACCTTATTTCCTTCTTTTTTTATTTGTTCATCGTGTGTAACCAAAATAATCGTTTTACCTTCTTGATTAAACTTCTTTAAAATGTTGAGAACAACTTCTGCATTGTTCTTGTCAAGTGATCCTGTTGGTTCATCGGCCAAAATAATATCACATTTTTTTAGCATTAATCGCGCTAATGCGACTCTTTGCTGCTCCCCACCAGATAGGGTATACACTTTTTTATTTAATTTATCTTCAAGTCCAACAATCTGTAAGGCTTTAGATATGGATAGAGCTGTTTTAGAATCTTTTCTAATCAGTTCTAGGTTCTCTTTTACTGTTTTATTGTCTACCAAGGCGAAGTTCTGAAATAAAAAACCAACTTTCGTTCGAAAGTAGTGTAGGTGATTTTTTTTGTTTTTAATGTCTACATTATCGACAAGAATGCTTCCCTCATCTATTGTTTCAATGGCACCAATCATATTGAGCAATGTTGTTTTTCCACATCCGCTGGGGCCGGAAAATATGACAAAGTCTCCTGTCTCAATGACTAAATTTAAATTAGAGAACAGGGTTTTATCATCAAACGATTTACTTAAATTTGCAATGGTAATCATCAAATATTCCCTCCTTTCAGTATTTTTTGAATCTTTAGCTTTTCAATTTTATGGATATATAAGAGAATGACTAGTATTTCAGAAGCAAGAATAATTACTCCTCCCAAAGCCAAGTATCTGGCGGAATTTAACTCGAGTATAAGGGCAGTCGTTACGGCTATGCCTATACTAATTAGCGTTGTAATTAGTGTCATCAGAATAATTTTGCGATTTTTTTGCCAAACACTATGTCCTAGCACCTTTTTTATGGAAAGCTCAACAGCGTTGACTTCATATTCTAACTTGATAATGTAAGTGATAATCATAAATTCCAAAATGAGGATGAGTATACTGAAGACACAGTTAATATACAAGATTCGCTTGGCAATATTCCAACTTTCATTATATTTCTCTAGAACGTTAGTTTTGGTTATGCTTGCATTGGCTTCGGTCAACTGATGTTCCTGTACAAATTGGTTAAATTCTTTATCGGTAATGGCATACATTATTTCTGTAAGGTAGTTTGCTCGAAATGGGTTAATCTTCAGTGGGTGTGTTTCTGGTGACATATTATTATAGATAACGATAGGGTTCTTAAATAATTCACTTCCGTAGATGTGGTACGCATTGATAGCAACTAAATTCACATGATCTTTATAATAAACAACCTCATAGTTGTCCCGAATGTCATGACTTTCATAAAAGCGGAACTCCTCTTTTAGATTGGCTAGGAGCTGGTCGTTGTTTGATAAGGATTGAGGTAAAATAAAATAAATATCTTTATTCAGCGGAAGCTGTTTTAACTCCGCAATATTTTTTTCTAAATAAGAGAATGCATTTTGGTTAGCCATTATTGTTAGTGCTGACGTTGATAAGGGCTTATGAATCATAGATAACAGTGTAGCTTTGCTTTTGCTGAAATATCTGGTATAGAACTCCGATTGTAAAAGCTCACTTTCATCAAATTTGGGATCTCCATGACCATTCTGGCTCATTACAGGTCTATATTGAGTGGTAAAGTAGGAGTAGTCGGCATGTTCTTTAAAAAATGATTTTTGTTTATATAAACTGAACGACTCAAAAATAAGTACAAGGTTGCTAGAAATGACAAAGATCGTAACCATAACCGTAACCAATTTTAAGCCATAGTTCACTGATAAAAGTTTTCTTGAACTGCTTTTCGTATTAGAGAATACCTCTCTCAAATGATACGAACGTAGATTTATATAGACTAATGCGTTCATAATAATAAGTAAAATAAATCCAATTAAGGAAATATTAAGTTTAAGTGAAACGGATGTCACGTTGTTTAGCGAATAGTAGATGAACACAAATATGAAGATATATAGTAAAGAGTCACTCACGATATTCTTCCAGATAAGTGTAGCTATTCGTTCACCCATAGAAATGCGGATCAAATTTTCTTTTTTTTGATATATGACATCATAATACGTCAACAGTAAAGTAACACCTATCATTAGCACCCAAATGGCGATAATCGTATCTCTGGTGTCATTGTCTGGATATCCTTCTTGTGGAAAGTTCCCGGCATACTTGTTAATTAGATCGGTCTTAAACCGTTCAGCTTGCTGGCTGTTACCGATGACATAAAAATCATTTACATCTTTCAATCCTTGGATCGTTTCCAGTTTGTGAAAGCTAAACTGAATGTCTCCTAAAAACAAGCTTTTATACTTTTTTGAGTATATAGCTAGATCTTTATTAATGTGTTCTTCGACACCCGGAGAACCATAAAGTTTAATGTGTGTCAGGTTACCATTCAACGTTTTTGTGAAAGAAAACACGTCAACCTCATTTTTTTTAGCAGCTTCAAGTGTATCGTTAATCATAACCTGTTCGTTTTGACCATACTGTAGAAACAAACTAGTGGAACGATAGGGGGTATAGAAGTTATCTAAGCGAAAAATATGACTTTCTCCGATTATCAGTACGCCGATAAAAAAGATACAAAAACAAAGAGCATATTTTACTGTCTTCAATAGTGAAACCTCCGTATGTATTAGAATTACCGTTCAACTTCGGTTAGAAGCTGAACGGTAACAACTAAACTAGAGAATTTAATTCTTCTCTTTTGGTAAATCAAGGAATATTATTTACTAAATTAGAAATTGTGATCGTAGTACACAAAGGACCCGGAATGTCTTACATCAATTGTGGCCCACGTTGAAGGATCGCCAGCACCTGTATGATTGTTATTACCATTATCATTTGTAAGCTTAACACTATGAGCTTTTGAATTATGAAAGGCATGTATAAAGTCCTCGTCGATGGCAAATTTATTGAATCCATATTCTAGATTCCATGTATTGAAACCACTTCCACCGGCATCATATGACGTCCATGAATTAGCAAATCCCTTACCTCCACTATCATAAGCAGAAGCAGAAGCTGCAATAGATAATAGACCTAATGCAAGTGCACTAGTGAGTAATAATTTTTTCATAGATTAATTCTCCTTTAATTTCAGTAAGTTTGATTAAATGATGGCTGGCCAGCTTATCAACATATCAACTATAAGAATCATATTATAAATAATAGAAAAATGTGGTGTTTTTGTGAAAATATCGCAACTCAAATCTTTAAACAAACCGTGGTTAAGCTAGAGATACATTGCTGAAAAATAGACTAGAACCTCTCTAGATAATCTAAATGGGCTCGTATATTCTCCTACAATATCGCCGCACTGGACGGATCATCCAAAAAATCCTATGTACGTTTTCTTACACACCATGTTGTCATACAGCGCTGCCCTGCTACAATCGTCGTCTTAATTGGTTCGAATAGCTCCCCCTGTAATGCGGTTGTGATCCTCATTAATTGATCTTCATCCACAAGAAACCGCGTACTCCCGTCTGGTAAGAGATAACGCTGATTGCCGAGCGGCTTCACGAGCTCCTCTATTCCAATGGATGATGCCAATCTTGCAAAGAGCCGTCCTCCGGGTTTCAGCACACGCCATAATTCCTGAACCATCTGATCAAAATGTCCCTCATGCTCTGCAAAATGCAAAACTGCGCTACTTATAATGAAGTCAAAGCTCTCATCGGCAAAGCTCATGTTATCCAATGACTCTACGCGTGCTTGCTCTCTCGACCACTGTGGAACGAGCTTCTCTCCAAGCCTTTGAACATGTTGAATAGCTTCCTCCGAACGATCTAACGCATACACGTTATAGCCACTCTGCAATAAATACCTGAGATTTCTGCCTGATCCACAACCAGCATCCAAGATCTTCATATCTTTTGTAATATTCCCTTTCAATAACTGATCAAATAAGTAAATATCGATATTGCCAAACTGCTCCTGAAGCTCCATGTTCATCTTGTCATCCCACTTTCGAGTGAAGGATTTGTTAATACGTACTCATTTCTTTGTTTTACTCTTAACAGGTTCCATTAAGTGATATATATTCATCTTCCAAACATTGTTTTCTTTTTTCAGGCTATAGACATTGGTTGCTGTAAAACTACCCACTCCTACAGTAATAGCCATTCCTATCTCGTTCTCTTTAACCGTTCCCTCGTAGGGCTTGATGGAGTCATAATATCTAAATTCTAAAGCATACTCTGTCTCTCGCCTCGCTAAATTTTCGCGATATTCTTTTCTAAAGACCTCTAGATCTGGTAATACACCATTATCATATGTGAGAGCGTAAATAACATCTTCATCAGCCCCAGCTACAGAATGAAAGTACACCAATAGGATCTCTTCCGGAGAAAATGATTGTAAGTAACGAACATCTTTGTCACTCACAAATCGTTCATACGCCTTCACCCTCTCATTCGGCAGTTGATCCAGATAAGAAAACCGCTTCTCTTCCTCTTCTTGTATGGGGGCGACCTTCTCTTGGATAACCTGGGGTACTTCTGGTGTTGTCATAGCCTTACTTTCAAAACATCCCGTCAGTAATAATGAAACAGAAAAAATAGTCACGAAAGCAATTAAAATGGTCCTTTTTATTTTCATAAGACCTCCATTTGAATACATATTTATATTCTAGTCATATGGTTTTGAACAATCATCTCAATGACTTAAACGTACACAAAAGATTTTTGTTACACTCAACTGCTTGTTAGACGCAGAAAAGATATTCATTTATTTAACGAAATATTTGCATCGCTCCTCGAAGTTCACAAAGAAACTGAGAAGACACAGCTATAGTGAACTGTTTTCGATACCAACGGAATCCAATGGTATAATAAGGGAATTATATGTGAGGGGAATGAAAAATAATGCTTAACGGTGTAGGGATTCCTGGATTGATTCTATCCATAGTGGTTGTAGGATTGATTATTTTATTCTTTGTTTCGTTTTATCGATTTACAAGAAAATTACTAACACATTCTGCTCAAACAAAAAGAAGTCAAATGGCTGCTGAAGCTCGCCTTCGTAATATCGAAAGCCAGCTGGATGTTATAACAAAACATATGGACAAGCATAACTGAGGATCCATTTCTATAAATTAGTTAACAAAGAAGACTACCAATCCGTAACTTGAGGTAGTCTTCTTCTAATATTTATAGATTTCTTCTTGTCTATTTAATTCTCTCCCAAGAAATACTTCTCTAGCGCTCTCTCCGCTCGATATTCCGATAGATTAAATGATGGCCAATCACGATCCCTCGCGGACAAGTTCTTCCATTGTTCTTTCAAATGCTCATCTATAATCCCATGTTCCTCAAGGCTAAAGCGAATAAGTGAAGGCGTCGCATCTGTAGATAGACTCTGCAAATATGACTCATCCAAAATGCCACTCCCTTTGTAACGTTCCATGTTCTTCTCTGCAATAATCATGTCCATACTGGTATAGTTCATGATCACATAAGACAACAGTCCCAATACAATGTAGCATTTAGCGAGAGGAAGGCTTGCGAAATGTATTCTAAGTCCGGCAACGATCAACAGTATCCCTAGAAAAATCATAAACGCATGGACGAGGAACCGAATATACGTATAACCATAAGCCTCCTCGTACAATACAAGTCGCATATAAGCCGAATACAACATCACACAAGAGCAGACAACCAAGATGTACAACATGATATTATTGATTCGCTGTAGCAGCCCTTCTTTTTTCACGCTAAACACAAGCGTACCCATCAATAGAACAAAATTGATTGCCGTTACGACGATGAGCTCGAAAAACCCACTCCTTGCGTAATCAGCATAAGAAGCTCCTTCAGGTAATGTCCCTTCCCATGCGCCAAACAAGTAGGAGAACTGCAATATGACGAACAGGACATACACGATATTTATGGCTATTAATACGGTAGCCGTGATAATCGGATCTAGCACGACCCTTGAGTCCGCTGCTGCATCCTTGTCTACACGATCTTCCTCTTTCACATGACCCCACTCGTACTTCTTGGAATCAATGAATCCCCATAAATAAACGAACAATAATAAGCACATAATACATACCCACACAAACCGGAAGATACCATTTCCAAAGGAGAAATTGCCTATCAAATCGGGAATACCCAAAAGCAATTGGTCGAACACCCCGTCTGCGGAAGAGAGCAAGGAAATGACAACCATTAATAATGGCGTGGAAATCGCAAGCCCAATAAGCACTTTACCTACCACCGTTTTGCGACGTTCGCCCATAGTACTGAGTGCTGAAGTCCTCCCAATTCTAAACGCGGTTGGAACGTGTCGTAAACTTTGCACAATAAGATGTTCTAATGCGACCCCTATCATCTGAGGCTTATACCAGACAGGTCTCTTTTCACTGAGGATATAGGCCATATGCACGAAGAACAGCGAAGGAATGGCTACAAAGTTGAGCACATAGAAAAAGGGGTTCTGAAATACAGCATATGTCAATGAGAGTAACAGGATCGAGCCAAATAGCCCCCACCCAAACCATGAGGATTGTACTATTTGATCCTTAGCATTGTAGAACATATACAAGTACAGCAGGACGATAAAGAGAGGATAAGACACACCCAAAAGGTTGCCGTAAAACAAATACTGATGAGCAATAGCTAGGACGAACGCACCAATCAGGGCAACAAGAGGTCGGTCTATTCTCGATTTCATATTATTCACTACAGGTAATCCCTCCACTTCTTACTTTCTAAACCTAATTCTAGATGATAAAATAAGAAGATAAATAGAAATAAATATTTTAAAATTTCCTATTTTAGAGGTGGATCTTATTTATGAAGTTACACAACCAATTCCTGCGTCTTTATTCGCATTACGGAACCTCAGAAGATGTCCAGATCACATTGGATGAGTTAGCCACGACATTAAATTGCACGCATCGGAACGCCTCTATCGTTATTGGTAACATGGTGGAGCACGAATGGATACATTGGGAACCTAAACGTGGACGTGGACGTCGCTCTACATTACGCTTCCTCATTCAACCTGAAGAGATCGCCGCTCAATCGATGATGAAGGCGATTAGTCGACAAGACCTCAAACATGCGATTGATCAGATTAGAATCCATGCCAGGTCATCGATGATGCAGGATCGACTCCAGGAATGGTTACTCACTTATTTTGGACACCACTCTGAGATTAGAAGTAATAAACAAATTGACACTCTCCGATTGCCTATTCGCGAGAGGCTTCACACCCTAGATCCCCTATATATGAATCTTTTGGCTGAATCTTTTGTTTCTAGCCATGTGTTCGATGGTCTCACTAGAAGAGCAAACAATTCGGATGATATTCTTCCCAATATAGCTCACGCTTGGGACGTAGACTCGAGTCGCACACAGTGGACGTTCTATCTACGTAAAGAAGTGCTATTCCATCATGGTACGTTAATGACGGCCCATGATGTCGTGTATACGTTTGAGCGATTAATCGAAACATCTCAGAAAACGCTATACGGTTTTATTTCCAAACAAATAAAATCCATCCGAGCTCTTAATCCTACAACTGTCATCATCCAACTCAAAGAACCTAATGAGTTATTTCTATCCTTCTTATCTACAAGTCGTGCTGCTATTGTCCCAAGAGAATTAGACCAATTGGGAGAGGCTAGCTTCGGTACGAAGCCCATAGGAACTGGACCGTTCAAGGTAACCGAGATGAATGACAGTATTTGCGTGTTAGAGGTGTTCACTCATTATTTCCAAGGAAGAGCACATTTGGACCGCGTGGAAATTGTCTCTGTTCCTTGGGATATTCCATCGGATAAGACCGATTCGGAGCACACGCCAGATCCGCTATCGCCCTTTCACATTATTCATAATCCTTCCTTGGCAGAAGGGGCATCCTGGAGCCAAATTCACTCCGAAGCCTCTGTTCGAAAGTTCGTAACCTGTAACACCAAAAAAACCGGACCTCTGAATGATCCAGTCGTTAGAGCTCATATTTTATCCTGTCTACGTGGCGAAGAATCCTTCCTAAATTACGGGGATTCACTGAATCATGGACACGTAAGCGAGAACAAGCTCCCACTTCAGATTGCGACCATTCCTCAATACAAACAGGATGCAGACTTTATAGCTGAACGTTTGGCAAAGTTCGGTTATGTGTGCCATGTCATACCGACATCGCTCGAAGAATTCAAGGGGTCTATCCGATTAGAATCCGATCTTATTGTCTTCTCCTTATTTCGAGATCAAGATGAGCAACTTCGTCTATTCGACCTCTATTTAACGATGTCCGAACATGTGGAACCTCACACCCGAGTGGATATTGATACGCTTCTTCACCATGTGATGCGCGAAGCTAACTCCCATATAAGAGCACAGAGGTTCGCTCAGATTGAGGCCCGTCTGATTCAGGAACATCAGCTCCATATTCTTTATGAGAGGCCCGTTCAGACCGCCTATCTGCCCTCTGTTCGTGGTGTGACTTTTAACAGTCAAGGATGGGTCGATCTACGACATATATGGTTCCCACCTCTGCCCGACGTTACCTAGGTATATTTAACGGAGTCATCCCCTATGCAGAGATGACTCCGTTTCTTAAATTTCTTGTTTATCTGATCAATAATTTCTTTAGCATTTCTTTGTTCCTCTATTTTCTCTATTCATTCCTTATCGTATACAAGCTAACATTTTCTCCATAATACTTTGAATATTCTTGAACGGCGAAGCTATCCATCATACCAGATATAAAATCAATAATATTTCTCCTTTTATCGATATTATTATCACTTACTCTGTACTCTGGAGGAAGTAACTGTAGGTCTTTATTAAAACTCTCATCGTTATATACAGTGTAGAGCCCCCTTAATACCTTCTCACCTTTTTTTTCATACATTTGTACAGAAGGCTTGCGCAATATCATATGAAAGACCATTTTTTTCAATCCAGAAGATAATGTTCCATATTGATTAAAACTTAGTTTACCTATCGTTGGGTTATATGTAATGTCTCTGATTAACGTATTCACTATTTTTGAGGTCAATTCTTTTCTAAACAAAAAAGAATATTCCTCGGAAGATTTCAGTCGAGTGCCTTGAGAAGCGAATGTTTTACAATGATGTATGATGCCTTCTAGCACACTATAAGCACTTTGATAAGCTTCATGTACTTTAAATTCATACAGGAGTTCATCAATTGAAAATAAATTCTGACTAAGACAATCTTCTAAATCATGAGCAGCATACGCGATCTCATCCGCTAAGTCCATAATCTGCATATCAATAGTGCATGCATCTTTATCCGTTAAATTAAGACTATCTAAAACTTCCTTTATAACTTGATAATTATCATCATATATAAACTTATTATTCTCACCACTATTATATTTGTTGAAGTATTTCACAACCCCTAATAGAGATCTGAATGTGAGATTTAGGCCCTGATAACCATAATGCTTCTTCTCTAATTTCATTAAAATTCTAAGTGTCTGGGCATTCCCCTCAAAACTCCCAATATCATGAACAAGTTCTCCCAACACTCTTTCTCCATAATGCCCGATCGGTGGATTCCCTAAATCATGTGCAAGGGAACATGCTTCAACAACAAAAGTTGTATCAAGTTTAAGATCCATGGCTAGCCCTCTTGCAATTTGTGCAACTTCCATACTATGTGTTAATCGATTACGAAAAAAGTGGTTGTTATCTATTCCAAGAAGTTGCATTTTACCTTGTAATCTTCGAAAGGATGCTGAATATAACACACGTGCATAATCGCGCGAATAGTCCTCTCTTCCTCTCTCATCATCTCCCATAGCGTGCAAGCGGAAATTTAACTTATCCAACAAAGCAATGCTATCTTGAACGTAATCCATCGTTTCTTGATTATAAAAGCTCACTGTTCTCCACCAACCCTCGCTTAATGTAACTTATCATTCGTTTCGCCTTTTCCCTGTTCTCCTCCGTATTGTATATCACGATATCACACTGAGCGAGCGCACTCGTTTCTTCCTCAAAACTTGCAAGCCGACGGGAAACGTCCTTGTCATCCGTATTTCTTGATAACAAACGTAATCTACATTGTTCTTTATTAGCAGTGACACCTATAACTAGAATCGTATCGTGGAATCTCTCCTTGAGTATCTTTACTCCTTTGGCATCCATAACCACTGAATTCATTTGCTTAGCGTTCATGATTTGGTTTATTGCTACAATGGACGTCCCATAATAATTACCTTGGTACTCCGTCATTTCCAGCATATCCCCTCCTATAAACATCTCGCACATGGTTTCCTTTGTCACAAAATGATAGTCTACCCCATTCACCTCTCCTTCCCTAGGTGCGCGAGAAGTCCATGTAACTACCTTCGGTATATCTAGTAGTGCTTGAAGTGTACTTTTCCCTGAGGCACTCGGGCCTTGAAATATAATGAGCTTGAATGACATGATAACCTCCAAAATATCTAAAGAATGATTAATGCTATTTTATACTTAAATGAGAGAAGAAAATATCTATTTAATAAGCGTGAGATAGCGTATTGCGAGAACTCCACCCCTCCGTGAAGTAACTCGCACTTAAATAATACCTCTAGGTATAGTCAATACAAGAGATAAGTCCTATGATACACTTCCCTTTTGACCTACTATTCAGTTAGAATAATCTAATTAGCATATATTAGGAGGTTTCAAATGACACAACTCAACATTGATCAGGTGGCAATAGTCGAATATGAACCAAAGTATGCTGCATCGGTGGCTGATATGTGGAACCAAAGCAGAGAAAGCTGGGGTGGCGATAATTCTGTACGAACAGAACAAGTTATACTCGCTGAGCATACCAATAGTTCCCACCTCAAAGTGTTTCTAGCCTTAGCAAAAGATGAGGTCGTTGGTTATTGTAGCTTCTCTCACTATAAGGATGACGAAGGTGCCCTATATATTCCGTTATTGAACGTACGTCCGGATTACCATGGTCGTAAGGTAGGTAAGACGCTTGTTCTCCGTGCATTACAAGAGACCATAAACTTAGGTTGGACTAGACTCGATCTTCATACATGGCCCGGAAATACAAAGGCTGTTCCCACTTATAAGAAATCGGGATTCTTTTGGGAAAAGCGCGACGACACGACGCATCTCATGAATTTCATTCCATCCGTGCTTCAAACAGAACCCGTTCGCGGCTATTTCGAAGACATCGACTGGTATACAGCGAGCACTCGTGTTCTGCTCGTTGAGCCAGATGGTCGTAAAGAGAATGGCTTCGACTACTTCACATACGAATGGAATAAAGATGGACGATATTTGAAGATGGAGTATGAGCGTACAGGTCGTGGACTTCGACTGATTGAGACGGATGACTATCTCATTTCCGCAACCGTTGTAAATCACAGTCTTCCTTTCGGCAAAAACTACGAAATCATCTATGAACTCATTAGCAAGAACAACGTCCCTCTAACTGTTGAAGTAAGTGGCGTAAGCAATAAGCAGATTGAGTTCGATCTGAGTGAATCCCGAGTCGTTACCGGAACCGATGTCATTAAAGGCCAATTTAGAGTCCATCCTATTGAAGAAGAACAGAACCCGTGGCAGAATCATCCGGTTGTGGAGGCTGAGCTGAGCATTAACGGTCTTAAGACCGTATTCAAAGTCGGTATCGTCCCTACATATCCCGCTACTCTCACACTTGAATCTGCTAATCATGCATTTTATGTTGGGCAAGAAATGGAGCTATTCTTAACGATCGAGAACGGATTTAATGAGGAGACCGTCTTTTCGTTCGATATGCCTACAACATCTATGATTTCCTTCGAACAACGTCATATCGAGACCACTATTCCTGCTAAAGGTCGTAGAACCGTTCCAATCACTGCTACTCTAAATGAGTATGGTGTCTTGAAACAATCTATTGAGCTATTAGTAGTTATAGGTAACGAACAAATCGTCGTCCATAGAGAGCTAAATGCGCTCTTCCAAGGGCATACTGCCATGTTCGGAGGGGAGACGCAAACCGAGTGGATCATTTGTAATGGTGGTTATTCCGTCCATTTGAATAAATTGAACAATAATACTACTGTTGCTCAGGATGGCAAAGAGATTCACGATACTGAACTGACCTTCCCTAAATTGGGTCTGCCTTTTTCGAATGAGTTCGTAAAGAATCGCCCCATCCATGTAACCCAATATACAGAACGGCAACTTATGGTTATGGAAGCACACTATACTATGCCAGGTTATGAGGGCATCCTCCTGGTGGCTATTACGAAACTTCATGGTAACGGCATCGTCAAACATCATTATCGCGTACAGAACACATCTGACGTAACGACGGCTTGCGATTTAATACTACGTGAAGGAATTATGTACGATATCATGAACAACGTGATTCCCTATGATGGAGAATACCTCGATCTACGGCAGGGTGTGGATGCTTCACTTAAGGATTGCTGGGATTTCAAATTGATTATAGAGAATTGGTTCTTCGCTTACCGTGGATTATCAAATCATGGTATCAGTTGGCCTGCCAGCCAACAATTGTTGAAAGACGGTTGGGTCTTCGCCATCGAACATCCACTTGGCAAGCTTCATGCTGGGCAAGTCATAGAGACGGAACCCGTTTGTATTATGGTGGGGACGTTCGCAGATTGGCGGGATTTCCGTGCCTTCGCTATGCAGGAACAGAATTCGAAGCAACTAAGAACTTCGGAGCATCTTACTTGTTCGCTTAACGATGGAAATCCTTTTGTAAAAGACTCATTTCAAATCACTTTGAAGGAACGAACAACAATTTATCTAGATGGACAAGTAACCGTTTCCTCAGACTTGAATAGCATTGTTTCGGATAGTCTCACTATAGCTAGTGACCAACAACTATCCCAAGTCACCCTACCAATTACGATACAGGGTAATCATAAGGTTGATGTAGCCGACATACAATTGAATTTCGAACCCTTTGAGACAAAGAGAAGAAAGATAATATTCCCTATATCACATGCAGAGGTTCAATGTGAGACTTCCACCCAACAAGGCTTAGAGGTATTCACAGCAGACAATGGTACGCTACGAATTCAGGCGAGTCCAGCATTTGCACCTTCCCTCTTCTCGATCACACATCAAGGACGGGAATGGTTAGATTCTTCCTTCCCACAGGTTGGACCGAAATCTTGGTGGAACCCATGGTTAGGGGGCATAGCTACTAGCTTCCGTTGGAGCTCCCTCCTAAGTCTGATGGAAGAACCACGAACAACTTCCTTTACTCAACTTACAGATAATAAAGGAAATGAATGGTCTGGCATTCGGATGAGTGTATCCATTACTAATAATGAGAAGTATAAGGGACTCATTCTCCATCACCATTATATGCTATTGCCTGGAGCACCCGTCGTATGTCATATTATCATGATCGAACAACTCACTGGTGCTCATCTACCGCCTATCCGCATGATTACTTCCAGCTTCTTCAAAGCTAGTGAGGATCTGAAGAATAGCCAAGTTCACCTGAACGGTATGCAAGGTGATCCTCTGGTCTATAAGGCTGGCCGAATCCAATATGATATCGAGACCTCAGGTATCGTGCAATATGGATCTTCGGAACATGCAGAGCGACTGACACTTGTCACTCATCCAGATTTAGAGGTATGTTATGCATTTGTGAATACACATGCGATGTCTTCTACCGTTATTGAAGAACTACTTGTTAAGGTCGGCGAATCTCAATTTGCCAAACCACAGTTCTATACCATCGGAGATCAGATTGTCCCTGATCATGTTTACAGTGATTTGTTCGATATCCGTTTCACAACGCAATCATGAGAGGGGTTAACACATGAAAATTATCGATGCACATATCCATTATTCCAACATAGAATCCTTTCATGAGACCGCCCAAACATTGGCATACATCGATTATTCAGCAGAAGGCTTACAAGAAGAATTTAAGCGGGCAGGTGTTATCGCAGGTGTTGGCATGGGCGTAACAGAAACGATACCCGGTGCCTTTCCCGATCTTGCTGCAGCTAATCCGATGATGCTTGATCTTACTGAGAAGTTGCCACCCAATCTGTACACTTGTGTTGGCATCAATCCATTAACCCTGAACGATGGTAATCAGCTAGAGCTGCTAGAACAGACACTTCAACAGGATCATGTAGTAGGTATCAAATTGTATGCAGGCTATTATCACTACAATGTTGGTGATCCTATTTATGACCCTATTTACGAACTAGCCTCAACTTATAACCTACCTATCGTCATTCATGGAGGTCTGACTTACTCCGACAGAGGCTTACTGAAGTACTCTCATCCACTCTCTATGGAAGAGACCTTCCTTAAGCATCGAGACATCACCTTTATGATGTGTCATCTAGGCGATCCATGGGTCATGGACGCGGCAGCCTTATTAGAGAAGAATCCGAACCTATATGCTGATTTATCCGGTTGGATTGTAGGTGACGATGCAAAGGTCGAACGTTTGATGCAAGAGCAGACCTATACGGATCATTTCCGCCGTGCCCTCGTATTCGCTGAACGATACGACAGACTGGTGTTTGGTACGGATTGGCCACTTGTCCCTCTTGATTCCTATATCCGATTTGTAAAGAATTTAATTCCCGAAGCCTATTGGGAGCAAGTATTCTATGGAAATGCACTTCGTGTATTTCCTAAGCTCGAGAAATTATTGAATGGCTAAGTGCTCCGATAAATACTCAAATCTGAAGCGTAAGAACACAAAAAATCCGTCCTGGAAGGGACGGATTTTTCTCTAATATTATAATGACTTTATTTCAAGCAACTCATATTTAATGACGCCTACAGGTGCAGTTACGTTAATAATGCTACCAACCTTTTTGCCTATCAGTTCTTTACCTAGAGGGCTCTCATACGAAATCTTATTTTCTAAGACATCTGCTTCGGAAGGCCCTACGATTTGATATTCAATCTTCTCGGAGAATTCAATATCATTCAGTACGACAATGGAACCCACGCTGACAATGGAGAGATCTAAACTCCCCGCATCGATAACCGTTGCTTTCGTGATCATCTTTTCCAATATCTTTATTCGAGTCTCCATAAAGGATTGATCGTCTTTAGCAGAGTGATATTCACTATTTTCCTTCAAATCGCCGTAGCTAATAGCTAACTTAAGACGTTCTGCTAATTCTTTACGTTTTACCGTTTTAAGATCTCTTAGTTCATCCTCTAACTTGGTCAATCCTTCTTTTGTTACAATTACTTCTTCTTTAGCCATGTTTACAACTCCTATTTTACTTTCTTATTCAATTCTAACCTATATCCACTTAAATTGTTATTAACTCCATGAAAAAGGTTGGTGGAATATGTTCGATTACCTTTATCCGAATAGATATAAGCAACGTAAACATGGGCCTTATCGTCATTTTCTCTTGTATAAATATTCTTACCCCTTACTATAATAATTATTATTTCACATCATTAATGTTCTTATTGTTCAAACAAGCAGAAACAGGTGCCGTCCTTTTCCAAGGATGGCACCTGTTTCTGAGGAAATATAAGGATATCCAATTGATCCATTGGATGATCCCCTTTGATTATAAGAACGGAATACTAATTATAACGACTACAGACATAAGGCATATTATCAAGCTTTTATTACGAGGTAATTTAGGTTTTTGGTGAGGCTTATAAAAGGTAAACCGTGCAAGGAAGTTACGATGAAGTATATACATCAAAGCGAAGTTTGCCGCGAGAACAAACACTAACATCTTCGCGCTTTTAATACCACCGACTCCAAAAATAGGTTTTTCTATCATTAAAAGAAGGATTAATCCAAGGGAAAAATACAACGTATTCTTGACTACATCAAGCATTATTTTTAGAAAATTATTAGTGTTAACTTAAATCGCCCCCACATTATTGTTGTTACAATCTTCTAATATGTGCTGTTATAAATTTTACCATAAATAATATATACAGGCACAGCTACTTTCTTATATTCACAAAAAAAAACAGTAAACCCAAAGTAATTGATCATCACTCTGGGCTTACTGTTTTGAGATTGATTACATTAATGGAATATTCTTTTAGTATGCCAAAGTAAACAACGCTTTAATATGAGACAAGTAACGAATATTACTTGCTTCTTTCATAAGAGTAGCAGGCAATCCTTTAAGAGGTGTTGCGTTAGCTCCGATCGTTGCAACTGCGTCTTTACGACCCAAGCTTGCAAGTGTTCCTGAGTCAATTGGAGAGAATGCTTCCATTGATTTGTTATTCAATTTAGCGAACAAGTTGTAACCTACAAGTTCTCCCATTTGCCAAGCGATCTGTGCTGTTGGTGGATATGGACGTCCTTCAGGGCTAAAGTATACTGCGCTATCCCCTACTACAAATACGTCTGGGTGAGAAATAGATTGAAGATTGTCATTTACGCTTGCACGTCCACGGTTAACTTCAAGTCCTGATTCTCCAACTAGAGGATTTCCTTGTACGCCACCAGTCCACACGAATGTGTTAGCAACAATCTTGGAACCATCTTTAAGGTCAATCGTGTTACCTTCAACATTGGTTACCGGAAGACCTGTTAGGAATTGAACGCCACGTGCTTCCAAGCTCTTCGTTGCACGTTCAATCAAATGATCTGGCAATACAGGAAGGATCTTAGGACCTGCTTCTACAAGTAACAATTTCACAGATTTAGGATCTACACCGTATTTCTTAGCAAGTGCAGGCATACCGTCAGCAATTTCGCCAACTAATTCTACACCGGATAGACCGCCACCACCGATAACAATCGTTCCATCAGCTGGATTATTTGTTTTCGCAAATTCACGAATGTGCTCTTCAATGTGTCTGTGAATGTTGTTTGCATCAGATGCAGATTTCAACACCATGCTGTTCTGTTCAAGTCCTGGAATACCGAAAAAAGCCGTTTGGCTTCCCAAACCGACAACAAGTGCATCATATGTTAATGATGATCCATCTGTAAGTTTAACTTCTTTTTTGTCCACGGAGAAAGATTTAACCTTATTGATCATAAGATCGATGTCTTTCCCTTTGAAAAGTTTTTCTAATGGCATAGCAATAGCATCTTCAGCAATATTTCCAGCTGCAAGACGATGCAATTCAGTAATAATTTGGTGTGTTGGAGTCTGGTTGATAACTGTTATTTGTGCTTCAGCCTTACTCATAAATTTACGAAGACTCAAAGCCGTTAGAAGTCCACCATAACCTGCACCTAATATAACAATATGTTTTGACATAAGTGTATTATCCTCCGCTCTTTAAACGAACTATTTTTTATTGTTTTCTTCACTTACTTGAAGATATGCATTAACAAAACGGAACATCTTTTGTGCCTGTGGATCTTTAAGCATTTTCATCAAACCAAATAGACCGATCACTTCTTGGCTCTTTTCAGCACGATCTTTTGCTTCGATAACATTTGCCGCAATATGCTTCACGGAGCCTGCCACGGGTCCAACAATTTCTGTTATTGCACCAACTGTGTCGCTTTTCAAAACATCATCCGTAGCTACGGAATGGGCGAAATCGTATGTTTTTGTCATTGCATTGATGATTTCATTCAATTTCGGTAGTTGCTGGATTAAGGAAGTTAGAGATTCCTGAACCTCAGGTTTTAATAACTGATCCAATAGATCATTGTTGTCTCTGCTTGTAGATAAAGCTTGTTCAGACGTTGTCTGAGTGATAGATTCTGACATATCTAATTCTCCTTTACGATAAGCAATTTTCGTTTCGAATTTTATATTATAGCTATGATTCATGAGAGTATAATAAATTTGGGAATTTAAAATTCCCTATTAATAATACGACTAACCTCTGAGATTATCAAACATCTTTTCAAAAATATAAGAAGGTATAAGTTCCATCTTACACTAAATCCTGATATTTTTCGCTGAAATGGATACCGTCCTTATAAGGACGGCGAAGTCGTTGAATAGATCATTTATTAAGCTTTACTGATGTTGATGCTATTATGCGCCTATACTACAAAATTGCTACCTTACCGTTTATTACAACAACATCACAAATTGTGACGAATTATGCGTTTTTCAGATATGTGGGCGTCTTCTAACAATTTATAAGTAGCAAATAAAGGACTGAGGGCTATCTGCCATCAGTCCTTTATTGTTATATATCTGGCGCACGCGAGTGCATGCGTGATTAAGATTTCCTCTTTTGACGCAAAGTAATGATATATGCCCCTGGGGGATAATTATCATAGCAACACCACATTGGGAGGTCATCCTTTTGACAGATATTAAGCGACAAATTGTAGATAGTGTTCCGCAAGAAGGATTCTTCGGACACCCTAAGGGATTATTTACGCTGTTCTTCACAGAGTTCTGGGAGCGTTTCTCATATTATGGCATGAGAGCTATTCTTGTGTACTATATGTATTATAAGGTCTCACAAGGTGGGTTAGGTCTCGATGAAAGCACAGCTCTTGCGATCATGTCTATCTACGGGTCGCTTGTATACATGTCCGGAATTATTGGAGGATGGCTGGCCGATCGAATATTCGGAACTTCAAAGGCTATATTTTATGGTGGAATATTGATCATGTTCGGGCATATTATCTTGTCCATACCGGGAAGTATAGCGATGTTCTATGTTTCCATGGTTCTCATCGTCCTCGGTACAGGATTACTGAAACCTAACGTGTCAAGTGTCGTGGGTGAAATCTACAGTCCTGAAGACCTTCGCCGAGATGCAGGGTTTAGCATCTTCTACATGGGAATTAACCTTGGAGGTTTCCTTGCTCCTTTAATTGTAGGCACCATAGGTATGAAACAGAATAATTTTCACTTCGGTTTCCTCATTGCTGCTGTCGGTATGTTTATCGGATTGTTGGTATTTGTCTTGACTAAGAAGAATAATCTAGGTCTTGCGGGAACCATTGTTGCCAATCCGTTATCACCTTCAGAAAAGAAAAAAGTCTATACCTACATTGGGTTCGGCATAGTTTTTCTTGCTGTCTTAATTGCTGTCGCCATTCCATTAGGTTTTCTAACATTTGATACTTTTATTGCTCTTGTAGGGATATTGGGGATTCTCATTCCTACAATGTACTTCGTTGTCATGTATCGTAGTCCTAAGACCTCAACCATAGAACGTTCCAGACTTATTGCTTATATTCCACTATTTATTACTTCTGTGATGTTCTGGGCGATTCAAGAACAGGGATCAACGATCCTTGCTAATTATGCGGACAAGCGTACACAGTTAAACTTCGCTGGAATTGAGCTTTCACCGGCTTGGTTCCAATCGTTGAATCCGTTATTTATTATTATTCTGGCTCCCGTATTTGCGTGGGGTTGGGTCAAACTTGGTGCTCGTCAACCCTCAGTTCCGACTAAATTCTCTCTAGGCTTATTATTTGCAGGTTTATCTTTTCTTGTTATTCTATTACCCGCTTACTTTGGCGGTAGCCATTCACTCGTTAACCCATTGTGGCTCGTTCTTAGTTATTTCATTATCGTACTTGGGGAATTATGTTTGTCCCCTGTAGGACTGTCCGTCACTACGAAGTTAGCACCTGTTGCCTTCTCGGCCCAAACGATGAGTCTATGGTTCTTATCTAACGCCGCCGCCCAAGCGATTAATGCACAGATCGTTAAATTCTATAACCCTGATACGGAGATGCTTTACTTTGGTGTAATTGGCGGGGTTGCTATCGTACTGAGTATTGTCTTGTTTATGATTTCGGGGAGGATACAGGGGTATATGAGGGGGGTAAGGTGAACTTAAAAGTGTTAAATAAGGCTCCATACCAAGTCGTGTTACTGAAACGATAGATCTGTGGATGACAGGCTACGGTGACGGATTGTCTTTCGATCGCTGTTGTCCTCTGATTTCTTGATTATATACCGCCTATAGCGGTTGAAATCGGAGGACAAAGGCGAACGCTTACGCTTCTACAAGACAATTCCGTCCCCTTCGCTATGCCTGCCTCGTCCGTTCTGTTTGCACAAACAATAATATGGCGTCGAGCCAACATAGCCACTTTTAATTTCACCTTTGGTGTGGTGTAAATGTAGTTCGTACACGGCCTTCGCTAGCGTGAATTAATGATGTAAAAATAAAAAATGGCTGTACTGTCCCTTTTTAAGGACGGCACAGCCATTTTTTAAAACTGAAGAAATCAACTGATTATGCTAATTATTAAACCTCATCAGTCACATTTTTTATCAACCCAATGCAAATCGGTCTTGATCGGAGATGTCTTCCTCCGATTGCTTCATCTTTTTGCTTCTTAACTGTCCGCACGCGGCATCAATATCTGCTCCATGTTCAAGGCGGACTGTGCAGTTAATATCATTCTTTTTCAACGTATCATAGAATGCTAGAATCGCTTCCTGATCGCTTCTCTGATATTGACTATGCTCATCCACTGGATTGTATGGAATTAAGTTAACGCTTGCGAGTTGTTTTTTATCTTTAATAAGTTCTGCAAGTTCCAGAGCATGCTCCTTACGGTCATTTACATCTTTTAGCAAAATATATTCGAACATAATTCTCCGATTGGTCTTCTCCAAATAGTATTCCACAGCATTCATTAACTTCGCTATTGGGAAGGCCCGATTGATGACCATAATCTTCGTCCGAAGCTCGTCATTTGGCGCATGTAAAGAGATTGCAAGGTTTACCTGAAGATCGGCATCGGTGAATTGAATGATTTTGTCCGGCAGGCCGCTGGTCGACACGGTGATACGTTTCGCACCAATAGCTAGTCCTTTATGGTCCTTAACCACTTGTAAGAAATCGACCAGATTATTGAAGTTGTCGAATGGTTCGCCAATCCCCATCACAACAATATGACTTACTTTTTCATCTAATTGCGCTTGATCTAGAAGTTGCTGAACTTTAACGATCTGTTCCACAATTTCGCCAGCAGACAAGTCACGGCTTTTCTTAATTAATCCACTCGCACAAAAGCTACAGCCAATGTTGCAGCCCACTTGGGTTGTTACGCACACTGCTATACCATATTTTTGTCTCATCATGACCGTCTCAATGAGATTTCCATCCTCTAATTTGAAGAGAAATTTAACGGTTCCATCTGTTGATTCTTGTTTCACGTGTTCCGTTAAGGTCTGGATGACAAAGTGATCTGAGAGTAATTGAATACAATCCTTATTCACATCATCCATGACTGAGAAGTCCGTTACCCGCTTGCGATACAGCCAATCCCAGACTTGTGTTGCTCGAAACTTTTTATGACCATATTCCGAAAGCCATGCTGTCAATTGCTCTAATGTTAATCCATAAATGGATTGTTTATTCATTGCTATATCCTCTTTTCAAACGATAAAATTCGTCCTATTCTTCTAAGCAGCAGCCGAAGCTAACATATGTTTATGATTGTCTCAAATTTTGATTATTAACACAAGAGGAGGTCAACTGCCATCTCCTGCATAGACACAAGCTAATCACCAGTACATTTACTCCATAATATACGCTTACCGCAAGCCTACCTATACTATAATTTCCCGTTCGTTTCTAATTGATCAATTCATATGTAACTTCTCTTAAGTTCACACCTCTGCCATCGAAAATGAGTTGCATCCACTTTGCAGTTATATTATGATTGATATGAAAATAGTTTTCTTATTTTTGTACATATTCACTGAAATAATTTTAAAATGCTTGTTAGAAAATACTACTAAATGGAGGTGCATTTATAGCGACTATCCTTCACACCATCCAGCGTCAGTTATCTAAGCTATCCCCTTTGGAACGCAAATTAGCGGAACGTATTCTGGCTGCTCCCAGCGAAGTAGTTCATATGGGTATTACAGAATTGGCAGAACAATCTGCTGTCAGCCCAGCTACGATCACGCGCTTTTGCAAAGTTTTTCATTTCAAAGGTTTCCCAGATTTCAAGGTACATCTAGCATCTGAAATAGCACAAGGGGGAACGGAAGAAGAATCTTATTCTTCTGCTTATCAAGATATTGTAGCAGGCAATCCTCTATCTCTCATCGTGGAGGCCATACAAGCTAATCATCTAGCATCGATTAGGGATACAACCTCCCTACTGGATCTAACCAAACTAACGAAAGTAGTGGATTGGCTGTGCGGAGCACGTAGGATTGATCTGTACGGGATGGCAACTTCCTCTATTGTAGCCCAAGACTTTTATCAAAAATTGATTCGTATCGGCGTGAATTGTACTTCGTTCGCCGATTCTCATATGCAGATTACATCTGCATCGACTTTAGGTCCAAATGACGTCGCTTTTGCCGTATCTTATTCTGGAGAGACGCCAGAGACCATCGATGCGCTCACTTGTGCTCGCAACAACGGAGCAACAACGATTTCGCTTACATCTTATGGAAGCAACACTTTGGCTTCATTGGCTGATATTCCACTGTTCTCTTCTTCATTAGAACAAGGCATGCGGCGGGGAGATATGGCATCACGCATTGCGCAGCTTCATATAATCGACATTCTGTTCACTGGAATGGTTAGCAAGCAATTCGGGGACTTCGTTCCCAAGCTAGAGCAATCCTATATTAATGTTCAACAATATCGTAATAAACGAGGAGGCCATTGAGCCATATGAATATTTTCACTTTTAAAACAGAAGAAGATTTCGTGCAAACCGGAGCCAATCTAATCGCTAGTCTAGTACAAAGCAAACCAAATGCAGTTCTCGGCCTTGCTACAGGTAGCTCTCCAATTGGTATCTATACACGTCTAGCTGAAATGAATAAAAAGGGACTCGTAAGCTTCTCCCAAGTTTCTGCATATAACCTTGATGAGTATGTTGGGATATCTGGGGACCACTCCCAAAGTTACAAAACATTTATGAAGGAAAACCTCTTTAACCATATCGATATCGATCTACAAAACACGCATATCCCTAACGCCAATGCAGAAGATCTTGAGGCTGAATGTAAAGCTTATGACCTTGCGCTTGAGCACAATGGACCTGTTGATATTCAAATTCTAGGCATCGGATCCAATGGTCATATCGGCTTCAATGAGCCTGACGATCATCTTTACGGCGGTACGCATGTATTGGATCTATTGGAAGAAACACTAGAAGCTAATGCACGCTTCTTCGCTTCTCTTGATGAAGTACCTAAGCAAGCGATCACTATGGGTGTAGGTGGTATTATGAAAGCCCGCCAGATTATCCTACTTGCACGTGGTGCTGGGAAAGCTGAAGCTGTTAAAGCTGCGATTCAAGGGCCAATTACAACACAATGCCCTGCTTCCTTGCTACAATGTCACCCTAACGTCATCGTTCTTCTTGATGAAGAAGCGGGAAGTTTACTATAATGAGCAGCACAACAGGACAACTTCTTTACGGAAAAGTACTGACACCCCTTGGTCTTATTGAAAATGGCGTTATCGCCGTATCAGGCGCGACCATTTCATATGCTGGCGAGAGTAAAGATCTACCTAGCGCTTATGCAGAGTGGTTGACTGTTCCTAAGGAAAAGAATGGCCTACTTATTCCCGGATTCGTGGATGTTCACGTACACGGTGGAGATGGGCATGACTTCATGGACAGCAATCGTGAAACCTTGGATGCGATTACTCGCTTCCATAGTTCCCAAGGAACAACGACGATGCTTGCAACCACCATGACTGCACCCAAAGCAGACATTGATAATGTGCTACGCGAAGTAAATGCTTACCGTGCAGAAGAAATGCCATTTGCTCAATTAGCTGGGGTACATCTCGAAGGGCCTTTCATCAGTCCTCAGTGGCCTGGTGCTCAGAACCCTGCACATATCGTGCTTCCGACCGTTAGCTGGCTAGAAGAATGGGAACAGCAATACCCTGATCTTATTCGCCAAGTTACACTTGCACCTGAGCGTGAAGGTGCTCTTGAGGTCATCTCATGGTTGCGCGATAAGGGAATTACGCCAGCACTTGGACATACCGATGCTACGTATGATCAAGTCATTGCCGCAGTTGAGGCAGGACTCTCTCAGGCGGTTCATGCATTCAATGCCATGACACCTGTACATCACCGTAAACCTGGTACTGCTGGTGCTGTACTCGGCGATCAACGGATTGCCGCAGAACTAATCGCTGATGGCATTCATGTCCATCCTGCTGTGATGTCTATCCTGGCACGTATGAAAACATCATCCAATCTGATACTCATCACCGATGCTATGTCTGCAGCTGGACTTGGCGACGGAGAGTATACACTTGGTGATCAACCCGTAAATGTGTCCGGAGGAATTGCTACACTTAAGAATAACGACGGAGCGCTTGCTGGAAGTACGCTCACCATGATCCGTGGTTTCCGTAATCTAATCGCAGATGTCGGTCTAACTCTTGAAGAAGCATCCCAAGCTGCCAGTCTAAACCCTGCGATTTCACTTGGATTAGAGCAACAGATCGGAACGCTTGAAACAGGCAAACTAGCCGATATTCTTCTGCTCGACGCTGACCTGAATCTTCGCAATGTGTGGGTACAAGGTCGACAGATCGTATAAATGTAGTTAAACAACAAATAAATAGTATGAGTGAACTAAAAACGCAGCAATCCTTTCCACCAAATGGTGGGGGTTGCTGCGTTTTTTCTTCGGAATATGCCTGGCCCACAATGGACTAAGGTCCATTCTTGCACAACCCTATCGCATCCTCCCACGTCATGGTCATCCGTAGGATATCCTCTTTATCTAGTTCAGTTCCAATCTGAATTTCTATGAATTCAAGCGGCAATATTGCCTTCACAGCATGTTTGGCATCACAAGGAATTTGTAGAACATCGCCTGTCTGAATAAGGGATACCGTATGGTCCAAGATAAACTCTCCCGATCCAGAAATAACGGTCCATATTTCAGTTCTCTTCTGATGTGAATGATAGCTTATATATTGTCCCGGTAGCACATTCACTTTCCTCGTCACAGCTTCCGTTGCGTCATGAACTGCATTGGAATGATCCAATACTAGACACGTTCCCCATCTCTTCTCTTCGTACTTAGGTTTCTGTGGCATGTATTGAAGTTTATTTTTTATTTGATTGGCGTTCTTTTTACTTGCCACAAGAATCCCATCTGGACTCGCGGCTACAATAATATTAGATACGTCGATAACCTGAATTGGATATGGTAGCTCATTGACGAGATGTGTATTGATGGAATCCGTAGAGATTTGCCCAGAACCAATAACACCACTCTCAAAGTGGCTACTCAACGTATCCCAACTCCCAAGATCCTTCCACGTTCCATCGTAAGGAATGACTACGGCATGATTTGTTTTTTCTACGACTTCATGATCGAAACTCAGCTCGGGTAGATGCTCATATTGAAGAAGATATTCATCATAATCGGTGGGTAGTCCCTTATTCTTCATAAATGACAGCATAAATCCCATAGAAAAGGCAAAGACTCCACAGTTCCATAATGAACCATTATTTATAAGGTGGACGGCCTGCTGTTCATCAGGTTTCTCTACGAAATGAGTAACAGATAAGTATTCTCTATCCTGGATACGATTGATATTGGGTACAATATAGCCATACTGGTCAGAAGGAGATTTAGGGATCGATCCAAGTAGGGCCAGGTCGGCACGGGATTGAGCTAAGACATTGGGAAACGTATGAAGTAACTGGAAGAATGGCGTCTCAGCGAATGAATCGACTGGAAGAACACATATGATTTCGTTCGGATCTATATTCATTTTTGAATAATAATAACTTGTCGCAAGAGCAATAGCCGTGAATGTTCCCTTCTTGTGGGGTTCACCGAGTATAGGGATGTCATCGCCGACATAATTCTGTGTAATTTCAACTTGGCTTTTATGAGTCACGATAGATATCGATTGAAGTAGTCCTACTGAATCCAATTGTCTACACACTCTTTGAATCATCGACTCCTTAGCGCCATCATCCGATCTTAATAATTTTAGAAACACTTTAGATCTAATCTCATTGGAGAGCGGCCATAGTCTTTTTCCGGAACCACCAGACAATAGAACGATTCTCACAATATATCCCTCCCCCTTACGACAAGATAAGTATTATCCTATTTTCTATTTCGGTTAGTCCGTATGACCTCTTCTATAGCTTGTTTCAAAGAGATTCCTGCCCTATCCCAGGTTAGTTTAAGCACATCTTGTCTACCTTGATGACCCTTCGCCTCGCACAAAAGAGGGTTATTATACGCTAATCTCATCTTTTGCTTCAAACTACGAACATCCACTTCCGCCCATCGTTGTCCTTTTTGGGCAAACAACTCACGGAATCTACGAGATATGGCGTGTTGACTGTTCATGCTCAGCGCAGGATTTCTTAATTTATAAGGAAGTAAGAAGGAATTGTTGCTGGTCAAGAAATCCATCTGCCCACCCCACCCTGTAGCAATAACGGGTGTTCCACTTGCCAATGATTCAAGGAAGGGTAACCCAACGCCCTCACCTCTTGTTGGTAGAACAAAGGCTTGCGCACGGGTATACATCCCCTTGAGCGTCTGAGAATTCATAGGTCGAGCAGTTATTATAATCGGTGCCGTTTGCTTGTCGAGGCTAAGGCTTTGTTTATAACGTCTAATTTTATTCTTGATCGATTGCTCATTCTCGAGTTCGGTGCATCCGTCCGTCTTGATAATCAACAGCACATTGTCCGTTACAGAGAATTCTTCCCAGTAGGCTCTCAGCAAGGTTTCGGGGTTTTTTCGATGTTGAAAACCAAACACAGATACAAACACAAATCGATTATTATACTTTTGTAAAGTTATTTTCTTATTAGTGGGCGTATATTCTCTGGTGTCCACTCCATGAGGGACGATAAATATAGGAATTGTAACGCCGCTATTTTGCATAGCCTGTTTATTGTGAACCGTTGGCACGCACACAGCATCAAATTTATTCATATAAGGAATCCAAATATTAGGTAATCTAGTTGTCTCCCACACCGTATTTAGAATAATACGATCGAAATAAGCTCTTTCTTTCTTGAAGTTAATCGTATGAGGAGGAGCATGATAGATTAGTATTTTCTTTATTCCTTGATTCGGGTTTCCTCTCGATTCGCTCCCCACCATGACGTGTACACCTTGTCGTCGCAATGCTTGAACATAGGCTCTGCTCGCGATACCAAGGCCAGAATTTTTGTGTACAGGTCCTTTCCACAAGACTTGATAATTAGTCACTTTTTCCTCACCGTCAATTTCCTCGTGTAGTCTTTACGTTTATGAAAAGAGATCGATCTAAACTTGTAGGATAAGCTATTAACCCGCGCTCTTGATGCTTGTGTGACACTCATATGCAGACTTTTGTTCAAAGCTTGCTTACGAATAAGTCCGCTCGGATAAGTAGAATGGAGGAAGTTCCCGTACGTTTCAAATTCTGAAAAAGCAAACTGTTTCGTTTTATCCATACTCCGCAGTATCGCAGAATACCAACTTGTATGATGTCTAGCTTCAATAGCTTTCTTCATCTGTCTAAGTTTGGATTTCTCGAACAACATATAATGTGTCACAAAAGATGTTGACGAGGAACGTTGCCTCCCCATCAGCTTACGATAAGTTCTGAAATATTCACCTTGGCTCCAATTTCGGCAATAAAATATCGTCTTGTTACCCGATCTAAAAATATGAGGGCGAATGAGCACCGTATCTGCGTCCATCACCAAAAAAAAGTTCGAAGAACTCAACGTATCCCCATTCAGTTTCAATAATTGTTGAAACATCCACCCTGAGCGTTCCCATCTTGTTGAACGATAGTTAATGTTCTTTTTCGTAATCGGAAGCACTGTATTCTCATTGATAAACTTACATCCTTTTCTCCTACATAACTCCATGATTCTTCTCTTCTTCGGAGCAACAATCATAATATGACCAATGGGGTGTTTAACATATTTCCTCACCGCATCAATGACAAAAGGGAGTGTCCCTAAATCCTTTTCAATCGCAGGGATTAAGATATCTATCTTTGTCCTACTTCTTAATTCGCTCTTTCGAGGGATTGGCATCATTTCAACTCCATCTATCAAGTATTTGCTTTATGATATGTCATACTAAAACAGATGGATTGGGCAATTAGAAGTGGTATAAAGTCTAAAAAAGCCGTATTCCTCTCACCTTTTGAGGGAAATTCAGCTCTTAGGTATTCTCCTATTTTATGAAATAAGCAGGTTAATCCTACGAATATTTCATAGATATATAACCAAGAAACGGCTATGCCGTCCTTTTCAAGGACAGCACCCATTTTAGCGGAAATATAAGGAATAGAGTATCAAGTGAAACTTATACTTTCTTATATTTAAAAAAAGCAATAAGCGTGACTGCGCTTATTGCTTTTGTTTTGAATTCAATATCGAAGGTTCATCCCACAATTACACAGTCTCTCCCATATAAATGGCTTCCTAAGTTAGGAAATCCATCTCTCCAAGGAGAAATGTTAGACCTCTCTTACTTAAACCGGTCAGGGAATTGCTTCACAATCCCATTTGTAAGGATATCGGCAAATTCGACCATATGGTCCACACCTTTATCAAAAGCAATCGTCTCAGCATCCCAGTCCTTCTTCAGCCTTGCTGTGACATCGTCAATGATTAGTTGTAAATGTTCATACATCATATCCTTTATCTCTTTTTCCGACCAATGCGGATTCACACTACTGAGAAATTTAGCAATATCATCTGCATTTCTGTGCCATTCTTTATTGTACTTTTCTAGATTCGCCTGATTTCCACTTTTAGCTGCGTCCAATACTTTTCCCGCAAGTAGAATATGCCCTCGCAGTATTTCAGCCAGCTTGTTTCCCGCTTCTTCCCCATAGTAAGGCTTTATAGCATCCCCAATATCCTGCTGATTCCGCAGAAGCCTTTCAAGTACTTTCTGTTGATCCCCCAAACCTTCGATGGCGCTTACGATGTAGCTTCTTGTCCATACAACGTGGTCGATCCATAATCTCCTCAAGTCCTCTTTAAGCTTCACCTGCGAAGGGCTCAGACATTCTTTATGCGCAGCATGACTTTGCTCGTGTTCCATGGCTTGGACATTTAATGGAGCCACACTCGCAATAAGGATCACGCACAGCATCGTTAATTTCAGAAATTTTCTTTTCATAAAAGTACCTGCTCCTTTTAGTATAAATTGACTCAAAGCTACATCCTGCTTTATTGTGCACTTTTTTACATATTTCATTCGTGGAGGGTATGACATGAATGGGGCTCCATTTGCTTTTGATATTTAAAGCATTAAAATTAAGATGAAAGTTCCATTATTAAACATAGGGTCGAGCCCATTGAAATCAAACAAAAGGAGCGATGTATCATGATCATTGTAACGAACAGAATGAAAATCAAAAAAGGAATGGGTGCAGCCATGGCGCCAAGATTTACAGCACCAGGTCCATTGGATTCTTCTAAAGGTATGGTCAAAGTAGAAGTCTTACTGACACAAAACTTACCGGATTACGATGAGTTAAGCGTAAATACGTATTGGGAAACGCAAGATGACTTTACTGCTTGGAGAAATAGTGATGCCTTCAAGGCTTCCCACAAACGTCCAGAACCAAGTCCAGATGCCGCTCCTAAAGAATCACCTATTATTAGTAATGAAATTATTACGTATGAAGTAGCATCCACGAAAGAAATCGCTAAATAATATATACATTCTAGAACCGGCTATGCAGTGGCTGAGGTTATGGCGAAACAAGAATTACATCCACTAATCATGTCCACCCGCATAACCTATAATGAGAACAAGAGACGAAGAACGTCCCGCTACCACTCCGAGAAGTGATAGCGGGACGTTTTGTGTTATTCAGAGTTAGGAAGATGAGGGGATGGATGAGTATGAGTAATGTGAAATTTGAGGAAGCACACACTTTATTTATTCAAGAGCATCTCTCTAACCGAACAGGAGAGCGCCACAGAAGACTGGACAGTGGTCATGGCCACGCCGAATCACTATTTCTACGTAACATTTGGTGGCCAATTCAAGGGCATTTTCAAGATCTTCATCCAGAATATGAAGTACTCGATTGGCGAGGAAGATTCTACTTTGCAGACTTAGCCTGGCTACCCGGATACGCTAAACTGATATTCGAGATCAAGGGCTTTGCTACACACGTACGGGACATGGATCGTCACAAATATTGTAACGAACTGAATCGTGAAACCTTTCTCTACGCTATGGGGTATCACGTCATTTCCTTTGCCTACGATGATGTCGAACAGTGACCTGACCTGTGTATCACATTACTGCGGATGGCGTTAAATAGATATCAACCCGCACCAACTCCGATATCTCGGGCACTTCTAGCTGAGAAAGAAATCATCCTGCTTACCCTCCAGTTAGCAAAACCCATACGACCGAAGGATGTGGAGAATCATCTTTGTATCGATCATAAAACAGCCGTCCTGATGCTCAAAAGACTTTGCGCAAAAGGTTGGTTACTGCCTTCTATCCGAGGCAAAGGTGAGCGGATTGTCCGATATGAGTTAGCTCATGATGTCCTTCATTACCTATGATTTAACGGGAATTCCTCATGCTAATTCCCTTGTTTTTTTAATTCTAGATGATCTCACTGGAAATTCTCCCGTTAATTCGGCAAGATTGGACCTCTTTCAGCAATCGGTGTTGAATTAGCAGGACTTTTTCCAGTTAAACTAAATAATCCACGTCATTACTCCAAATTAGCTGGAGATTTTCCCTCTAAAAGAGTACGAGTTATCTGTTTCCGAGTTCGGGGTTACGGGTTACGGGTTAC
>NZ_LVJH01000033.1 GCF_001637205.1 Paenibacillus glacialis | reverse complement strand
ACAAACCGAGGGCGGTAGCAGCACCCGAGGTCGGTGGGGTAACCCGCAAGGGAGCCAGCCGCCGAAGGTGGGGTAGATGATTGGGGTGAAGTCGTAACAAGGTAGCCGTATCGGAAGGTGCGGCTGGATCACCTCCTTTCTATGGAGAATCGTTTCCTGCAACGGAGACATTCATATAAGAGTCAAGATAAGACTTGTGGGCCATAGAGCCTGCGAATATTTCCTCACTCGTGTTCAGTTTTGAAAGAGCAAATTTCTTTCAGCAGCGCGTTTGGTGGCGATAGCGGAGGGGTTCCACACGTACCCATCCCGAACACGACCGTTAAGCCCTCCAGCGCCGATGGTACTTGGACCGCAGGGTCCTGGGAGAGTAGGACGTCGCCAAGCGCAACCCTTATGGGTTTTTCCCATGAGTGTTTTTTATTGAAAAGGGCCCTTAGCTCAGTTGGTTAGAGCGCACCTCTGATAAGGGTGAGGTCGGTGGTTCGAGTCCACCAGGGCCCACCATTTAATTTTATATCCCATTATGGGGCCTTAGCTCAGCTGGGAGAGCGCCTGCCTTGCACGCAGGAG
>NZ_LVJH01000031.1 GCF_001637205.1 Paenibacillus glacialis | reverse complement strand
TAACGGGTAAGTTGAGCCACGTGGATTGAGGTTAAGATTTATTGAACTAACGGGACACGATAGTTCAGCGGCAGTCTAGGACTTTATTTTCTCGTCATGGCTGCCGTTGTTTCTATTACTGGGGGCAGTCTAATATTTACTTTACTAAGTCTGACGGTTTTTATATTCAAAAAGCCGCGTGAGATCAATGCATCCAGTCTAATACTTTATTTTCTTTGAACACTGAAAATGTTACTACGGGGCACTATATGAAGTTGTAGTTCATAATTGTGAGTTAATGTTGCTAACCGCTGTTAACACTCAATAAAATTCACTCATTGTACTAAAAATCCAGCATAAAGCTTATAAATTATGCTCTTAAGCAGAACTAATGTCAGGCATTTCCTCCCGATTTCACTCGATTTATTCTATTCCATTCTGATCTCTCCCCGATCACTTTCTTGATTGATTTCCTGAAAGACACTTACCAGCTCAGGCCTTTTCTTCAATTTAGTCTCATCTCACGTACCATGTCCTGTTCTGTCCTTGTAGTCCTAATCTTAATGTCTTTCCTTGTTTTTCTCCTGCTTTCATTCAAACTTTTAGGGTTCAATTTATGGTTTTGGCCGGATTGCTTCTTGAAACCTTGGGAATCTATATCTGAAATATTTAATATGAAAGAACATTAAAGTAAATAAGGAAAAGTCCTACACTTGAATGGAAGCGAAGTGTTGCCACTAGCTAAAGAAATAGTCGGTTAACCTATTAGAGATGTTTGGGAGGTACTCCTTTTTTGTGCGGGAAACCTAGTCACAGCAAGTGCTGTGATTTATGAAATTGATTCAGTTAGTATATTTATAATTGCTATTTAAATAATAATTTTTCCATAATACCCATTTTTTAGATGAATTAACTTCAGAAAATGGAGTCATAGCATTTGAGCAGATGATGTTACGTTCAAAAAATTAATCGAATGTAGTGAATTATTTGATTCTTAACAGGGAAGTTATTGGAAATGTCGAATTGTATAAGGATAATAGTATTGGCAATTGAGAAAGTAAGGAGCTGGAAGATTGAACAGTACAATAAAAGATAATACTTTGAGTTCTTATTGAATCCTTTTAAAATACTGATAGCACTATTACAAAGGCAAATATGGAAGGGAGATACTTGGATTCTTGAAGGTGACAGGGATAAGTTATAGTACATTGGACAATGGCTATCTAGACTAGTAAGCTTATTAAGTTCAAGAAGATTCCACCATAAATACATACAGTTTAGTGTTAATGAAAAAATGCAATGATTTTTAAAAAAAGTTACTTCCGATGGAGTTGATTGTATAATAGTTCCAAACAAATATTTGTATTATTACTTAAATAATCAATTGCGGTAAATGTTGAATGTCATATAAATACTTGAATTTTTCAGGAGGTAAAAATGAACAATTTAGACTTAATAGAAAAACTAAAAAATAGCCCTTGTTATCTCTTTTTGGGACAAAATTATTTGAAATATGGAAACAATGTAGACCCTTTCCTCAATTCGATAAACAAACACTTCGAATTAGATTGTACTACTGCAGAATTAAATTATAATTTACTCCTAAACATTGCTGATAAGAACGAAATAACATCTTCATTAGGATGGATGCAAAATAGGAGCAACAAAATCTCTAAACCTGAATGGCTGAATAAAATAGCTAATATTCCATGGAATGGCGTATTTACTTCAGCGGTTGATACAATTATAGGAAGAAGTTTTCAAAATAATTGGAGAGAGGTTCAGTCTGTATTTTCACCGGACAGTTATCCAAAAGATTTTAGAAGTAAATCGAAAATGCATATAAGCTATCTATTTGGCTCTATTAGTCAAGAAACCTTGGAAGAACGACCACCTTTGAACAGGTTAGAACTTTTAACTGCTAGGCATAAAGCCATAAAATTATTAGGTAGAGTCAATAAAGAATTTCTTACTCCTTTTGGGTTGTTTATAATAGATGGTTACGACCCAGATAACGATTGGCTTAAACTTGATGACCTATATCCTGTTTTGGAATCTCTAGATAAGGGACAAGCTTATATGTTTGGAGTGAAAGATGAATTACACTCTAATCCGCTTATACTTCATTTAATAGAAAACCAGAAATTAATTATTAGTCCTCTTACTCTACTTGAAAGCTTAATAAACGTTGATTTAGATTTTAATATTGATGATTTTAGTTTTGAGGAACATTCAATTAATAAAAGAATTACTATAAATAATAAAGTTAGCATAATGCCAAAAGAATTATATAACGATATTTCTAAAACGGCGTTAGTTTTAGATGATAGAATACTTTTACCTAAATATGAATTTGAAACTGATATTGAGACCCAAAAACACTTCCGTAATTTTTTATTTGATTCAAGTACTTCTCCAGTATGGGAAGCATATAAGCATAAATTTAATGTGCCGAGGTCATATGAAAAAGAAATATCGAATGAGATCGACAAAATATTATACGATAAGGAACATTATTATTCGCATCCAATAATATTACATGGTCAAACAGGAACAGGAAAAACGGTTTCATTAGGTGCTGTTGCGTATAAATATAAATTGAATAAAAAATATCCTATTCTTTTTATTACTAGAAATACACAAAATATTTCTTTTAATATAATAGATGACTTTTGTAAGTGGGCTGAAGATAGTGGTGCAGATAAAACTATTATTTTTTGGGACGATACAATTTATGATAAAGCAATAGATGAATACTTAGAATTAAATAATTATTTAATTTCTAAGGGAAGAAAAGTTATTATTATCGGGAGTGCCTATAAATTAAAAGAAGACATAATAAAAAAACACGTTGCTATTTATATCGAAGCTCCTGTGGTGTTAAATGATCGTGAGAAAAAAGATTTCCATGATAAATTTAATAGTTACTCGGGACGTAAAGAAACCTTAGAACTTTTATGGGAAGATAACTACGATAATAATTTTTTAGTTGCCTTGTATCGTTTACTTCCTGGAAGCAAATATTCTATTAGAAAAGGTGTTATTTCTGAAGTGGAAACCTACGAGACAACACTTGGAAAAGTATTGAAGATAACAACAGATAAGTCATTAAACGCTATGGAACAAGCTTTTCTTGATTCAGGTATTGATATAAGTACCTTAAGGCTAGACGAAGAAGAAAATAATTTTAATTTCCAAAATATTTCTGAAATAGTATCTGTAATTGGACAATTTGGACAGGGAATACCTATTGAATTGTTACTAAGAACTCTAGAAGGTGAGTTCAACTTAGAAATTGCAGAAATAATTACTAAGTTAGATTATTTTCATACTCTACCTACCTCTAATGGTGGTCTAAAAGTATATCCACGTCATAAATTAGAAGCGCAAATAATAGCGCAATCAAAACTGAAAATTCAAAATCAAATAGATTTAATAATAAGGATCCTTACAAATATAAAAATGGGGGACTTTAGGAATCAAGATGAACTAGTCTTTATGGTAGAGCTTTTAAAAGCAATCGGACCAAATAACGAGGAGCAAGTTTATAAATATAGATCTTATTATAAAAGAATTTCTGAAACGTTAGAATTTTTGAGAACGGAATATGAAATCTATAATCAACGAACTATTATTCAAGAAACGACATATCTACGAGAATTTGTTAAGTTTGATAATAATATAGATTCAGATGAAAAGATTTCTCTATTACAAAAAGCGGAGAGAATCCTTAAAGAAGAAATATCAAAAACAGATTATATGAAAGCTAAAAATAGATTCTTGGGTACTCTGTTAATAGAACTTTCTTCTAATCTAGGAGCGCAATTAAAATTCAAGATACTTGAAAAAAAGGAGAAAAAAGAAATACTTAATAACTTCAATCAGCTCCAGGAGTATTTGAAAAAAGCTCAGATTTATTCTTCCGATTCATACTATCCATTGGATATTTGGGCTTGGACTACTGAAGCTATGCTAGATTATAATTTGTCTGGTGAAGAAAAAAGTGACATTTACGCCAAATTTTTTGCTGCTTTTGATAAAGCTGAAGCAGAAAATCCTGAAATACTCCAACGTGAAGATTACAATGAAAGATTAGTATCTATGGGAGATTTATCAGGTTATTTAGATATTTCGGAGGAAGCTTTTAATAAGTTAATTGAGATGGGCTCTTCATCTGGAATCTATCTAAGGGCGAAGAAAATTATATCTTCTGTGGATTTACAAAAACCATTAAAAAATACAGATGAAGAAGTTTGCAAAGAAGCAATAGAGTATTTAGAATCATATAAAGAAAATATTCTTCAAGATGAAAAGTGTCTTTTTTTATTATTAAAATTAATATGGGCTTATAACAATAAGAAACCCTTATTCTATAATGAAAAACAAACTCTTCATTTTTCACGAGATAATTGGGATTATTTAAAATTTATTTTAGAGAAAATCATTACTCTAAATAATGGGAATACTACTCCTCAAGTGAAATATTTAAGAGCTATTACTCTATTTCATCTTGGGGAAATTAATGAATGTCTATCAACGTTTACTGAAATTAGAGATAATTATTATATAGGCGCCAGAAGAATAATCATTAGCTATATTGCTTCAAACTCTCTTGGGAAACCTTTAATTTATTCAGGGCAATTAGATAGTCTGGACTCTAATAAAGCTATGTTTTATATACCTGAATTACGTAAACAAATTCCGTATTTCAATCGTAATTTTATTGCTAAAGATCCCGAGATTAAGACGACGTATACACAACTTACTTTGGGCTTTAATTTTTTAGGCATACAGGTTGCCTCACATGTGGGGGGAGGAGTATCCCAGCATGAATAATGTGAAACTCTTTAATGCAAATGAAGATATAGTTAAAGAAATTAAAGCCATTGAAGTTATAGTTAAAGAAATTAATGTAATAACAAATAACTTAATTAGTGAAATAACGTTCTTTGAAGTTGTTGATATAAAAGAAATATCTAACCCATCAGAGGATTCATCATTTTTACATTTAGTTTCGCATTTATACGGTTTATTCTATGAACGAAGTAGGGTAAATACTGCTTATATAATTAACCATATGGATTCATTTGTTGGTGATAGTATATTTGCCCAAGAACAATTGAGAAATTTTCGTAATTTAAGAACATATTACTCTCATATATCGAAAAAAAACCTACGAGACAAACAAATAAAAGACGCTTGTTTTATGTGGTTTTATGAAAATGGCGTAGTTGCTCCTCCTGATAATGCGAACGATTGGAAAATACTGAATAATGCTTTACTTAACAATTCAATAGAATTGCTTAATGACATCAAAATGTGTTTACAGCAATTAGGAACAGATGAAGACTTTAATTTTATTAAAGAGGAATGGCTAATTCAAAAAACAAAAGATTTTCCTGATCATATTCTTACAGATTTCGCTATAGAAATATGCAATAATTTTGATTTAAATAATATCAATGCATATGCATTGATAAAAAAAACGAGCTCTAATATAAGAAGAAGATTATTAACTGCATCTTTTGAGGATAAAGAAAGTCTCAATATATTAGTGAAACAATATATTGAAGAAGAACTATTTACAACGGATAACATACCTTGCCCAGTTACCGGTGACGACATATTATCTCATTTTAATGTTAAAGGAAAAGAAATTGGAGAAATTAAGAAACGAGCTATAGATTTACACAAGGAGAATATTTATTTAGGAAAAAAAGAACTTATCAATCTTCTGAGAAGGGATTTTTCAAATTTATTAATAAGATAAATCTTATATAGACATACTGCAAACCTGTCTACACAATAACTATAAGACATATAGTGTGCTTAATATTGATGGTAGGCAAAGAGAAGTGACTCATTCGCTGAAGTAAGGAAAAGGATAGATGGACAACACATGTGGAGTACGGTACTTTTTGTAAAATACATTATTTTTTTTCATTGAGTAGACTATTTCGTCAACATAAGTTATGTATTAGATTCCATAAACACATAACTTATGTAACGCATGTTTATACATTAGTGAAAAAGTACCTTTTCTCAACTTACGTGAAAAACAAGAGTTTTTAAAATTGTAAATAAAAGATTTTCTCACCTGAAATGAAAAAAAAAGCCTAAATCAAGCTGTTTTTTGCTTATTTTTCTCATCTTAAATGAAAAATCACAGTGTCTGCATTTCTTAGTCATTTTGAAGTTATGATTCAAGTGGCTTTCTTTTCACAGCTGTAAACATCACATCACTTCAAACGATCTACCCAAACATCATGTATAATTGTTTCAATGTTAAAAGTTCGGATGGCATACTTTATAGGAGCCTGTATCGATTCTAAAATCAATATAATCTCATAAAGAGCCATCTTTTAAGAAATTCATAAAGGACCTTGCGGTGTTAGAGCTAGCAAGGTCTTTTATGTTATAGAATACATTAGATGAAGAGCATGCTTAGTTAGAGTAATTGGCAGTAAGAAGGTAATAAATCCTCTGAGAAAATAAAGGTATTAGACCGACGCTACAGCATTACGCTAGCGGGCAGGTTAGTTCAATGACAAGCAAAAGCCGCGAGGATTTTCCACGCGGCTTTTTTACGGTTGGTGATTACCAATCATTACGAACACTCTTTTACTTTTTAGTAAAACTATTATATATGTTAGCTTGCCATCATATGAGCAAACATTATTCAGAATTAGCGGTATATGATCTTTCATTATTCATGATCATATTTTAAAGTACAGATCAGAGCACCATTTTATTTTTGATTCTCTGCTTTTCTCATAAATTTTAATAAGTTGATTCATTACAAAAATTCTTTGGACTATATCCCCACTGAATAGGTTGAGCTGACGTTTAAAGTTGTCTATTTCGGATTGATAAGGAGATGAATGTTTCTCATTTTCCTCATAAATTTTAAGGAGGTGAAAGTGTAATTTGTATATCTCTTCATAAGACATCGCTTATCCTCCAATGATTATAGTATTTTATCATTATATCCAATCTTTAATATAATCAGACTACACCGGTAATATTTCTCTGTTATCGATCGAATGCACTTTTCTGGACAGATCGTGGTCTAGTATACAACAGACATTACATTGAGGAACAAAAGGTGGTTGAGTTATACCGATTATTAAAAATATGAACTACACCATCTTCATGAGATAAATGGTTTAATCAAAGTAAAAAAAACGGTTCGTTCAAGGGAACAGATTACATATACAGTGAAGAATCCGAGCTAGAATTCGGAAAGAAAATAAACAGTTTCTTATGAATCTTCTTCAGCAGAAGAGATTTTTCTGTCCTCGTCGATATTCGAAGCAAGTTGAACAAAGCTATGGAACTCGTAAGATGAATGTAAAATTAGAAAAGCTAGAGTTAACGGTCGATCAAGTAACAATTGCAATATTGTTTAACACACTGTTTAAGTCGCTGAAACTATATTAACAACAAATAGAGTAACTGAATAAACTAATTCCTAAGTATTCAACTAACGGGCAGTATAGTTTATACGCTTCGCGAATAACTCCAAGTATGGAATTAATTGCGAAGTTCGCAAATTAATCGTTATACACAATTACACGAACACCTGAAACCATTTCTAAACATAATCGTAGCATATTGTAAATAAATTGAATTGAGGTGAAGTATGAAAGCTTTTGATTTCTTAAGAAGAGCCTATTATAAGCTTAGTTATTATTATCAGAAATTTCAATTGATTGTAATGTCTTTTGTAGTTGTTGGAATAGTTGATTATTTTTTTATTTACGAGATTTTCGTTTCATTATCAGCATTATTTCCTGTTTTTATTTTAGAAATTGCTCCAGTCATTATTATCATTTTATCAATATTTATTATTCGAGGAATCGTTAAATTTATAAAGAAGATGAAAGAAAACAAACACTTACTATTTTTATTCTAACAAGAAATTATCATATTAAGAAGCTTTGACCGTATTTCAAGGAGTGTGCAACATCGTATAACACCATATTCACGCTTCTTTTCATTGGATTCTCCCATAGCATTTCGAGGATTTCAGTCAGTTTTTCATTAAGCTAACGGGACACTATAGTTCAATAATGAAAGGGCTGCCGTGAGTTAGCCCTTTGTTCAACTAACTACAGACCATATCATTGTCTATGCATGGCCATCCGTTGAAGGATGGCCCTGTTTCATAACTTGCCATTACGAGTTGAGCCTATCGCGTGCTCGCAACATAATTAAAAATCGTATCTCTCAACTCGAACTCGTACGTCAAAGCATTAACAATCCCCACAACGCGATTGTTGTCATACAGTTCAAGCATGAATCCAGCCATCTCCTTCGCGGTATGGAACTTCGGCACAGTCCCGTGATATTCGAATTCGGTGACATCGAAAGAATGCTTCGCGAATTCTGTTTCTGTTGCGGCAGGTGCTAACACTTTAGCCTGCATAAGTGCACCTTGACTGTTCAACTCATGAGAGAGTCCTTCAGTGAAGGCACTCACATAGAACTTAGTTGCGCAGTACGTTATGGCATTTCCTACAATCGTATAGCCGCCACCGGATGAAACGTTGATTAATTGTGTTCCTTCAACATTGGAGTAGTCACGAACGAAGAGAGAGGAAAGTATCGTCAACGATTCAATGTTCAGATGCAGCATTGCAGATATTTTATCTAAATCTTGCTGGGCCACTGAAGCAAAATTGCCAAATCCCGCATTGTTGATCCAAGTTTCGATTTGGAACCCTTGTAGACCTTCATACAGCTTATAAGCATTCTCGGAAACGGATAAGTCAGTCGCTCGAATGATGACATCTACATCGGGGTTGATACGAGTGATTTCAGACTTTAATTCCTCCAGCTGTTCCTTTCTGCGGGCTACAACAATTAAGTTTTTGCCGCGAGCTGCAAAAGCTAGAGCAGTTTCATAACCTATACCTGAACTGGCTCCTGTAACTACAGTATATTTCATGTGACTTCCTCCCGTTTTCTACAAGAATGTATGGTGAACCAACAACGATTTCATCATACAGCTTAGAGTTTACTCTAAGTCAAATGTTTTTTATAATTAGGGGGACTCTTAAAATTCACATAGATTCGGGGGCTTGTATGTATACGATCAGCGATATAGCCAAATTATTGGGGATAACCGCACATACACTGAGATATTATGAAAAGGAAGGGATCATTGCTCCGATACGTAATCCGAGTGGAGAAAGAGTATATGATGACTCAAATCTTGCCTGGCTGCGATTTGTGATGAGGTTGAAACAAACCCAAATGCCGATCTCACAAATCAGAGAATATGCACATTTATATTTAGAAGGAGAGCATACGACCCAAGCCCGCTTGAACCTTCTCGAAGATCATAGAAACTCTGTTCAGAGTCAAATCAGAAACTTAACAGCCACAGAGAAGGTGCTGAAAGACAAAATTGCAGCCTACAAAAATTCCATTACTAAAGAGACAGGCGTTCGCTAAGCAGGCGACACAAAAAGTGATCCAAGTAATCTTGATGCATTCGATGTGATGCAAAACACCGGTGAGGAACGGATGTTGAATTAGTTTTATCAAGATTATTTGATGTTCTAAATGCAGGTGGACATCTACTAATCGTAGATTTTAATGAAAATGAAAAAGTAGTTTCAGATATCGTTCATAACGGATTTAATCAAGTAAAGCTAACCGACATTATGACTAAAATAGGATCCAGAAATATTCAATCCAGAACTTTTTATACCGGAAGTAAAATATTCATGGGACAAGATGCATCGATGTTTATTCTTGATGCTCAAAAATAAACTTTTAGGCGGAAATTAGACCTTTCTTCGGGGAGGTCTTTTACGCACAGGGCCCCGAGAATCGGCGTTGGCGCAGCAAAGAGGACTTGTGCCCATCCTGCATTCGCACAAGCAGGCAGCCCGCCCCTGGCGTACAATGAACTATAACCAGTGAGACGAGGTGGACTTCCATGGCACAATCTAAAGAGGTGTTCGCACGGGCCAAGCAGCTGCAGGGTCGACCGGTATGCATTACTCTGCATAGCGGAAAGACCTACATCGGCTACATTACCGATGTCAACAGCAGCGTCTTGACGCTTGCCAGCGCCGGAGCTCAGCCGAGCTCCTCATCCGGGAAGCAAGGCTCCCGGCGGCCTATGCAGGACAGGGCCGGCTCCCATGCCTCGGGCAGCCGTCGAAGTGGCTCGCGCAAGCCATCCGTCCGTTCCCGATCGCGCAAGTCTTCGGTCCGTTCCCGCTCCCGTAAGCCGGATGCCCAGGTATCGGCCTTTCTACCGATGATAGGCTCGTTGTTCGGGGGATTAGGCGGCATCGGAGGGCTTGGCGGCGTGTTGGGCGGCGGCATACGGCTGTTCGGCATGGTCCAACGATTTGTCCCGGTCATGAAGATGGGGTACGGCATGATCAAGTCTATCCGCCCATTTTTCGGCGCCGTTCAAGGCTTGATGACGCCATCCGGAGCAGCGGCCGCGACAGGCGAATCACCGTAACCGCAAGAGGAATAGCCCTTTTGGACGGTCCAAGGGGGCTATTCGTTATCGGCGGGGAGCCGCCTATACCATATGGTTGAAAACGAATATTTAACGCTTTGGGAAGAAGCGGATAGCCTCCTTGTATGCGGGAGCCGATTTGTTGCATTAAGCAACAAAATCATAAGCAAAACGAAAAAAGGCGTCACTGGGTGTTATTCCTGTGACGCCTTTTTTTCGTTTTCTGTCAATCGATTCATTCTTGAGCGGGTTATGGGCTTAAATACACCGAGCCTCGTTCACTGAATCTGATTGATCTTCGATTCGCTCCCAGTACTCCGACATCAAAAATTTTTTCGCCTTCAAAAATATTTAGAAAAATATGTTAAAGTCGTAGCTGACCCACGCCGAAAATCAATAAAATGTTTGGAAGATTGAACTAGATCTCGATGAGCCCCAAATCATAAACCTTAGAAAGATGCAGGAAGTGAAGTTATAAAAGCAAAACTCGGATACTGGCTAATTCTTTTACTTGCCGGCTCATTGGGGCTTTTTTAATGCACACGGATGATCGATGAAATTAGCTGAGTTCAATAAGTTATTGTTTAAATGAAACAAAGTTGCATACTAATTTGCATTCCATTCAAACTTTCCCCCTAGCCGAACGATGTTCAGGTTCAATGCCTGAACATCGCTCGGCTTTTCTTTTCCCAGGCTTTCATTCCACGAAGTGTAAAAGTACAAATAAGTTGGTCCTAATGTATTTGACCGATAGTTACTGTGTTAAAAGAAAATAAACTAGTAGACTAGGGAAATAAAGTTGTAGACTGAGAAAATATAGCATTAGACCGAGAACGGTATTAAGCTCCCTCGAGATGATTAAATTTTCTCACTCAAGCTCATGAATTCGCAGGATTTCACCTTTAGCTAAGTGTTAGATAAGAAGGAAACAGAGGAGTCGGTCGTTTGGAACAACTGAAAGGGCATGCAGGAATAAAGATGAGAGAATATCATCCAATTTGTTCCATATCCTGCACGTCTCCATGTCGCCCCTAGCGATTTTCACTCCCATGTCTCAACTGGTCTATGCCCTTTCATTCCTTCGTCACATCTAACTAAGGGGTGGAGGTCGGTTTTTCTAACGGAACGGGTCCGAGCCCTTTTGCTTAATGCCTCCCGATACTCCGTGCTTCTTGTCCATCCTGCGAATGCATCAGCTGGAGAAATAACGCGCTTAAGCTGCTTGCGGAAATACTTTAAATGAACTATATGCTTCGCTGCTCTTGGCTAGGCCAACAAGCATTCGGGCCACTTTACCACATAATTTCATAATGGATTTCATTTTCTTGAGCTTTTTCACGTCTACATTGTAGTGGTGCAGGGCTCTAACATCCGGATTGGTCATGACCATACACATCGTCATAAGATAGAGAAAACGTCGGAGACGAGGGCGGCCGCGTTTGCTAAGCACCATTTTCCCACGCCATTTCCCGGAACTGGCCTCAGCCAGGTTTAGACCCGCATGACGAAGCAAGGCATTTCCGTGTGCGTAACCACTAAGATCACCAGCTTCTCCTAACACACCGGCTAGACTGGTTACATTTATACCTCGAATGGAAAGTAACTTTTGGGCATAGGGAATGCGCTCCAATACGAGATGTACTTCGTGTTCAATCTGCTCAAGCTGGCGCTGAGCCAAATCGTATTCTTCGAGCAGATGACCCAAGTGCAATTTGTAGGCGTGTAGCGCCTTTGTAGCACCAACGCTACGTTTTAGCCAGTGCAATAAGCTGCTCGGCCCGCCGTAAACCCACATGACGCTTCACATATTGTTTCCAACCAGCAATGACTTGCTCTGTCGTTAATCGGCTAATTTCCTTCGGGAGAGGAAACAGCCTTAAAGTGGCAATGGCACTAGTGCAGGTGAGAATTTTAAAGACATACCGAAGTTCAGGGAACACAATATCTACCCAGCGATGGATCTGGTTAACAGCACTGTTAAGCCGTTTAGTAACCGTGTCCCGATTGGCCATGAGAATCCGTAGCTCCTCGTAGGCCTCCGGGTTAAATCGTACAGGGGAATAGTAGCCGTTCTTAACCATATCCGCGATGACGAGTGCGTCTTTGCGGTCGCTTTTTGATGGGGTATTGTCGCGATTTTCTTTGTTTTTTTTAACGAGGTGGGGATTCACGAGAACAGCTTCAATTCCTTTGCCTGAGAGCCAGCGAGCCAGACTCAGCCAGTAATGGCCGGTGGGTTCCATACCCACAATGATTTTGCTCAGCTTATAAGACTTGAGCAGATCTTGAATTCAACGACCGAATAGTTGAAAGCCCTCGTCATAGCTACCGAACTCTAGCGGTGTACCCAAAGCAATTCCTCGAAAGCTAACCGCACGAGCGACGTGAGACTCCTGGGCAATATCTACACCGACAACAAGATGCAAAGAAGAAATATTTTCAATGAGTTGATTTTGTTTATCCTAAGATTTAAACTTCATAGATGAGCGACCTCCTAGTGGTGAGATTTTAGGGCTGCAACCCGTTACCAACTCCCATATTACAGAGGCGCTCTATTTTATTCAAAGTCTAAATTAATGACTCTACAGGAATTCTAACGGGACACTATAGTTCAATAAATCAGAGGTATTCTAGGACTTTATTTTTTCGTCTATGGTTGCCTCTGTTTCTATCTATTGGATCAGTCAAATATTTTACGAAGTCTGACTGTGTTGTAATTCGATAAGCCACGTGAGACAAACAATAAATCCATTGAACACTTTGGAAGTTGAGCTTGATTTATATGAAATGGATGTATGTAGTACACTCGAAACGATGAAAGGTGAATATCAATGGAGAACATAGCAGTAAATGGAGTTGAGAATATCTGAAATATAATCGGTGATGATTAAACAGAAGATGTTTTTTTTCTGATTCAGATGTATAAATGATGGAATTTATGACCATGATGTAACTATTAGTGCATTAATTGAAGATAGACCTCGATATAAATCCTCCAGGTATAAAACTATTCAAAAGATTAATTTTTTTTTAAGAGAGCAGTGTCACATTGCTATCTGTGAATAAGATTAAATTATGGTTTCCAATTTCAGAGCTTGGCAAAAGAATTAACTTTAGTCAGGGGAAGTTAATAGAATGTATCAAGATATTTACTAGATATAAATGTGTTTGAGGAATTTTGAGGAATAAAGTAACAATGCCTGTTTAGCTGATTCTATTAAATGACAAATGATATGATAGTTGTATCATATTTATGATTTCATATTTGATAATTATATGAATTTCAAAAAAACTCTAGTTAACATATGGTTTTATGATCTGCCTATCATTTTCTGCTTTATAAAGATAGCTTCCTTACCTTGTTCAAGATTGTAGCAATTTTATATTTAGAAATTTCATAGTGCTTAACATTGGCAGGTATACGTCAACGTTAAGCACTTTTTTGTCTGTATTTAATTTAGAAAGACCATCGTAGAATCAAAATGTAAATAGTGCAAAAATATACATTTTGTGCTTTGCGGATATTATCATATGAACAATACGCATTTCGTTAACAGTGAGCCTTCATCCCAGCCTTTCTTCTTCGGAAGGGAAACCCTTGACGGAAGCTGAAGCTCGTATTGAAGAACAGTTATCTCCAGAAATGGTTGTATAATTATGCAATTGTTTGAAAACCCCACAAATTTTTTTCTAACGAATTATGAAATAATGAATCATTTTTTCTTCAAGGATTAACAAATTCTATCGTCACCAAGCATACAGGCAAGGTGTCTTAATGATTTCAAGAATACGGACTCGAATTGTTCCGGGTTGCATTAAGATTTATTTATAAGCTACAACTGATGCATTGAAAAAAGAGCCGTTGCCCCGCACACTCTACGCGGGATAACAGCTCTTCTGCAAATTATTTTTTCTTGCAATCGACATTCTCGTAAACTGGAACCACTTCGGCTGAAGTGGGGGCACGATTAATGGCTACAATTCTCCCCATGCTTTCTCAAGTGTTTTGAGGAACACATTCGCCGGCTGCGCGCCAGAAATAGCATATTTACGATCGATGACGTAAAACGGTACGCCACTTACACCCAAACGATTGCCCTCGAGATGATCGGCACGCACTTCATCGGTGAACTGATCGCTTACCAGCATCTTCGCTGTAGCTTTCGGATCAATTCCTGCTTCTGCAGCAATTGCAATCAACGTATCATGATTGCCGACATGTTTGCAATCGGTAAAATAAGCTTTGAACAACAACTCGGCTACCTCAATATTTTTGCCATGCAGCGCCGCAAAATGAAGAAGACGGTGAGCATCTAACGTATTTGTCAGCTGAAGCGTATCAAATCTAAGGTCCAAGCCATCTGCTTCAGCCTGTTTGGCAAGCCCCTCGTGTATCGCCTTTGCTTCTTCCCGGCTCATTCCAGACCTGGCGGAAAGCGAATCGTACGCATCATACGTAATATCTTTCTTCGCATTTTCATTCAGTTGAAAGCTTTTGTAAACAATTTTAACTTGATCTTTATTGGCAAATTGCTCAAGTCCGGCTTCGATACGACGTTTCCCAATATAGCAGAATGGACAAGCAATGTCAGACCACACTTCCACTTGCATTTAAAATCTTCCTTCATACTGCAATACTACCAGAACTTTATATGTTTTCATTTATTTAGCACGAACCATGTTCAAGGGTCCGCTAAGGTTATTATTGAGGCTTTTACTTAGCGTATAGCCTCTTCTCCCCCTTAAAGGCTTGCACCAAGTGAGTATCGAGCAGCTTACCGCAACCGCGACTCAACTTGGTTAATTATATTATAATTTTATTATATATCTATTACAGACACAATAAACAAATTGACATTGTGAGTAGTACTATTGTGAAGTAAACTTATCTCTTAAGTAATAAGGATGTTATTACGCATCTTGCTTCTTCATTGCGCCATTGCTCCTCATCATAAAGCCGGCGAAACGAGAACCACACTTCATCAAGCAATTTTGGTTCATCGAGAATTTGTTTGTCCGACGATGTAACCTTCAACTTCAGCAAAGAGTTTTAAAGAAACAGGTGCAACACCGCATCTTGACAAAAGTGATTGCATATTACTTATATTTTTTTGAATTTATATTTCGACACCATAAAATAAGCAAGAAACATCAATAAAAAAATTGATACAAGTCTAGAAACGCTGTTACTTGGTGCAACTAATGAGTACAATGCGAGGATAAAACCTGTAACTGTAATCGGCAATCCAATAAAAGCACCTTTAAATTTACCAATATTATATTTGGCCAATCTATAAGAACCGCTGATGATGTATAACAATAGAACACAAATACCAACCGCTTTTATATCTAAGTGAAAATAATTGAACTTATTGAATATCAATAAGGCAGGTGCAACTCCGAATGAGACCAGATCTGCCAAGGAATCCAATTCTTTGCCGAGTTCACTAGATACATTTAAATGACTTGCGATTCTACCATCATATCTATCTATAACAGCTGCAATAATTATAAAAATAGCACTTGCAAAATAGTTTTGGTTTATATTCTCAAGAATTGAAAGAACTCCAAATGATAAATTCGAGAATGTAAGTAAATTAGGTATCCATTTCTTAAAGAGCATTTTCTTTCCCCCACGTTTAATAAATCTTCCTAATTATTCATCAGTACTTTTACCAAGCTTATAAAATTTGTTGATAATCTTATCTTTATAAATTAGTCCCAATATAAAACCTAGTACAGCTATTACTGATATGATAATTGTTGATGTATAATCTTTTTGATATATGTTAGATCCAACGCTTACAGATGCTACAAGCCAAGGGAGCCTGCCCACAAGTAAAATCCCGAAAAACCTTAAAGGCTTTATAAGCGTCAAACCCGCAACATATATTAATAAATCCTTTGGAAGTCCAGGAACTAGGAAAAAAAAGAGCAGAATAACGGAAATTTTTTTATTGTCCATCATATCTATCATCCACTGAAATTTCTTCTTTTTCATTAAATTCCCTATAAAAGATCCGCCCAAAAATCTAGCAAAATAGAAAGCTATAATAGCGCCTAATAGCATTCCTGCTATTGTATAAATCGATCCTAACAGGTCCCCATATATATACCCTCCGGCAATTTGGATTACTTCTCCTGGAATTGGAGCAATCACTGTTTGGAGTATTTGAAAAAGAATAAATACAGTGGGTCCTAATTTCCCCATTGAAAGGATATAATTTCGAAATTTATCAATAGATACAGTCAATTGAAGTAGATTAGGTAAATATTTTAGCACTAGGATAACTATTATAGTTCCCAATAAAGTCAGTAATATTTTACTGATCAACAGTTTTTTTGATTTATCCACAATATTTATTCCTCTCTCACATATTATCTGAATACAATTAACAGTTTACGGAGATTATCTTAACAATGACCTATGATGAATCTTAAGAATTCTTAAGTCTTGTAAAACATGTAGTTTTTAGCCTTATTGCATTCTATACTGGAAATATGATGGAGGGAGATTGATGAACAGTATAAAGAATATTCTGATAGCTGATGATAACGATGAGATCAGAGAGATCGTTCATGTTTTATTGGAGAGTGAAGGCTATAATGTCATAGAGGCTGTGGACGGAGAAGATGCTGTAAATAAGGTCGATGAAACCATAGATTTGTTCATACTTGATATTATGATGCCTATAAAGTCTGGATTCAGGGCATGCGTAGAAATTCGTGAAAAAACAAGTGCTCCTATTTTGTTTCTAACGGCTAAAACTCAGGACTCAGATAAGTACATGGCATTTTCTGCAGGAAGTGATGACTACCTATCAAAACCATTTTCATATACAGAACTGGTTTCAAGAGTGAAAGCCTTACTAAGAAGGTATTATGTATATAAAGGAAAAGATAGAGTGGATGCTCCTGATACTATCAATATCAATGAACTAGTAATAAATACTACTTCAAATGAAGCATTTATAGATGAGGAAGAAGTTACGTTAACTGAGATCGAATATAAGATCCTGCTATTAATGGCACAACATAGAAAGAAGATATTTTCAGCACAAAATATATATGAAAGTGTGTGGGAAGAACCCTATTTCTTCACTTGTAATAATACTGTGATGGTGCATATCAGAAATCTAAGAAGAAAATTGGAAAAGGATCCGCAAAACCCCGAATACATTAAAACGGTTTGGGGAAAGGGGTATAGAATTGAATAAGTTTTTATGGGGAAAACTGAAAATTAAATTAATTCTCAGTCTTGTTTTTTCATTTGCTATTTCTCTAGGGATATTTTATTTATTACAAGTAGCTGGGGAAAACTTATTGGGGATTTATTTTAATAAAACATCATTCATTGAAAAACAAGAAACTCAAGCCCTTTTTGAATTTAAAAGTTATGTATCAGATAACGGTTTGACCCTAAATGATCAAGATAAAATAACGAAGTGGGTCAGCGACAAAAAATATGTAGAGATTTATATTTATAAAGACAATAATCTGCTTTACTCTTCTAATAGTTATATATCTGCTGCTGAAAATGGAGAATACCTAATAAATCCAAGTCTAATTCGTGAACCGTTTGATAATATTGAATTTGCTGACACGAATGCCCAAATGTATATGGAGTTCTTTTTTGAATACAAGTATGGTTACATTATCATTTTTTTAGGTGTAGCCATCTCCTTTATTTTTTTTATCAGTATTATGTTATTTTTCATTAACAAAAAGACCTCTTATATCGGAATACTCGAAAATGAAATAAAGATATTAGAAGGCGGCAACTTGGATTATCAGATTACGATAAGAGGGAACGATGAACTTTCTTCGTTGGCTCAAAGCATTAATGAGATGAGAAAATCATTTATCGAAAAATTGGAAAGTGAAGAGAAAGCCCGACTGGCAAACAGCGAACTGGTCACAGCAATGTCTCATGATTTAAGGACACCCCTCACAGCACTTGTAGGGTATTTAGATATTATCAAATACAAAAAATATAAGACGGATGAAAATTTGATGCAGTATATCCACAATAGTAGAGAAAAGGCATATCAAATTAAACATCTCTCCGACAAATTATTTGAGTATTTTACAGTGTTCAATACAAATGAGGATGATTTAGAGCTGGAAACTTTCGATGGAAATCAACTAATAGATCAGATAATCGATGAGCAGCTTTTAGTATTACAAAATAATGGGTTTCTGTTTGAATTCACTTCGTGTGATACGCCTTTTTATTTAGAAGTGAATTTAATATCAATGCGCAGAGTTTTTGATAATATCTTTTCCAATATTACAAAGTATGCGGATAAGTCTAAGCCAGTTAAAATTAAATGTTATATTGATAATCAATTTTTATTGGTTGATATTAACAATTACATCAATAATAACTTGAAAAAGGTAGATAGCACACAGATTGGTATGAAAACATGTGAAAGAATCATCAAAAAGCATAAGGGGGAAATAGTTGTCACAAGAACCGAGGATACCTATTCTGTCCACATTCGTTTATCTGCAAAAACTCCACTCCAATTTATAACAGGGACTGACCAAAAGCATCGTAACCTATTTAGTCACAATGTGAATTTGACCTTTATTGATTTTGGGGATAGTTAATATAATTGAGTTGTTTATGATTTAACGACTGCAGCTACGCTCAAAGGCTACCCTCGTCTGTCCGTCCTTATCACAATCAAAGGGGCAGAGGCGATGAATTATCAATTATCGGATCGAAACGAAGGAAAGCTTTGAAGTTTTCGGCATTGAAGGCGTATTTCCTATGTGTGATGGATCGCAAAAGCTGCGAAAAAATCTTCAAATGTTGTGAAAAGTGGATCACTGATGGATTCGTGTAGGATACTTGAACTAACAGAAAACGATTGTTGAATAACACACAATGATGAGCAGGTGCTACGTAGCCTGCTCTTTTTTATTTACCTAATGGGCAGTTATGTTGAACAACAATTGGATCTGCAAGAAACTATTATGAGATTAGAACGTTTATAACTGTATAGTTAAAATCCAAAAATCGGATTAAGTTTGTGTGTATTATTAACAGTTAACAGCTCAATCCAACTTAAAGTTAGTATTCACTATTCAGTGAGAGAGGGAGTATTTAGAATGCGTATGAAAAGTAGAATTATGCTTTTTATCATGGTGGCTGTGCTAGCCTTTCATTTTAATGTGGTATTAGCATTTGCTGGGGATGCTGTAATCAAAAAATCATTGGTTGAAGCGTTCGATGAAGCGGTAATCGTTCCTTATCCCTATCAAGGGAAAGCGTTTATTAAAGGAGTCAAAAGAGATGTGTATGAAGATCAACAAATCGTAAAACGCAATTCCCGCATCATGGTGCCGATTCGTTTGATGAGTTATTTGGCTTCGGAGATCGAAGGTGGTGGAAGCCAGTGGGAAGCCATTTGGCATGCGCAAAAACCGAAAGAAGTCTTGCTCAAAAATGAGAAGTTACATAAAACAATTCAATTTACGGTAAACAATAAGACGATGCTGGTCAACAATAAACCAAAAGTAATGGATGTTGCGCCGCAACAGGTGAATGGACAGATTGTGTTGCCGCTCCGAAGCGCTGCCGAGGCACTGGGTGCGCATATTGATTGGTTGGATGGACTGATCGTGATGAGTCAGGAACCGATTAATCTGCAACATCCGCAGACAAACGCGATAAAAGAGCGTATTTTGGCTGAATTGAAAGATACACGTAAGCCGATTTCTTATCCTAATAAGTCGATCGATTTGTTGGCTAAATCAGGGAAGAAATTGTACTTCGTCCGCACAGCGTATGGTGAAATGGACACGACGTATACACTATTCCAACGCATGGAAGGGGAAAGCAAGGAGACGCAGATTTCATTGCCAGGCAAGCCGATCTTGTCGAATGCAAAGGTGGTTAACGATCAGCTTATTTTTATATCGTTAGAGAAAGGTGAAGGCACGTTATATGGCTATGATCTGGCAAAGAACCTCATCAGCAAAATAGCCCCTATCGGACCTTGGGATAGCCGAGAAGGATGGCTCGGCGATGTTCGTTACCTCGATAATGAATGGTACGTCATTCTGCATACAGGGGATTTGACCATGGGCGGCGAGTCGATCTATACCGTAGAGAACGGCGTATTAAAAGAATTAGTAAGTGGGAAAAATTTTATTGCGTGTGAGAAATATGAGACATCTTTATACGTAGAGGATTTTAATTTTATGTCAGAAAGTACCCGCAATATTGAGATGATCGACATCAAAACAGGTCAAGCTACGGCGATCGGTCAACCCGATTATACGTATGGCGTCTATCGTGAGATCACAGAAGAAGGTACAAGTTTTAACTATAGCCGCCAGTCGTTATATGTGAAGGGTGATTATCTATATACGATTGGATATAAAGATAGTGATCCGAAGGACACGAGTGCGGTGTATAAAATAAATCTGAACGATCAAAGCCAGACGAAGCTGACGGATGCAACGAAGCAGTTCTGGTTGATCGAAGATAAAATCTATTATATCGATGCCGCTTCAGGTACATTAAAATTGTTAGACCTCGTTCAAGGTGATGTGAAGACGGTTGTAGACCAAAAAGTATTAAACGTTCGTCTGCAGCAAGGGAGTTTCTATTATACGGTGAATGTAAAAGCCAATGCATATGAAGCGGGTGTATTATATGAGTACCAGATTGCATCCGGTCGGAACATAAAACGTTCTAAACATTCTGTTAGCACTTATTACGTTGGAAATTCACGAACGTTTTACACGACGGATGGATACGAACCAGGGTTGTATCGTATTAATTCGGATGGTAGCTCTACACGCCTTGTAACAGGAAACATTCGGGCTGTGATCGTGAAAGAGGATGGTGTAGCGTACACGTTGACGTACGAGAGCGGCATCTATACTGTGAAATAAGTACGTACGTCAGAAAAGCCTTAAAGCCTCAATGACAGTCAAATGTCAGAGAGGCTTTTTTTACTGGAAAATGCTCATTTCTTTGCCCGATTTCAAGGGAGATCGACAGTAAGATATTACTTGCCGACTATACCAGGGTTACTTTGACAAGTAATTGAAGCTATATTTTTAGGAAAAGACATGAATAGATTTAGATTTATCATAAAGTGTGATCGTGCCGCTGTACCTGCAAGGCGTCATGCACTACACCGCATTTGAAACAGGCTTCATCCTTATGCCTTTTGCGCTATGCGCGGGAATTGGCATGCCGATCAGCGGTCGGTTGTTCGACAAGATCGGTGCGCGTCCGCTCGCATTCACCGGTCTTGCTGTCGTATCCATTTCCCTGTTCATCTTGTCCGGCATATCGTTGGATACCTCGCTGTGGGTTATCATCCTGTGCATCTGCATCATGGGTCTCGGCATGGGCTTCTCCATGATGCCGCTCAACACGCATGTCCTGAGTTCTGCGCCTCGCCGTCTGGTGAGCCGCGTTACACCGATGACAGCAGCAGCTCAGCAAGTCGTCGTCTCGTTCGCAGGCCTGACGGGTTATCTGACGTCGCAAATCACTTCCCACGCCGCAAGCGCGGGAGCGAATGCAAATCCGCTGAACGCCGTCGTCGCGGGTTACGGGACACGTTCTTCCTGTCCGCGTGCCTCGTGACCGCGGGTGTCGCACTGTCGCTCCTTCTGCGGAAACCGAAGCAGTAGGAAGGAGACGGAGCCGCCGGCGGGGACAATCCGGATCCGGCGATGATGAAGGGTCACTAATCGCGAATCGGCTCCAGATAACACCAAGAGGATAACCATTAAGAACCACGACTGGATGAAAAATCCGGGGCCGTGGTTCTTTTTTTACCCTGCTGACTGTGCCATGATAGCTATGGGGGCGACGATGAATGTTTAAGGATTTCAAGCTCATTGCAGGACGACCGGTATATATACAAGTCAAAGACTATATGAAGCACTTAATTATAAAGGGCGCGCTGCAAGGCGACCAGAAGCTCCCGTCCACGCGCGAAATGGGTGTGCTACTGCAGGTTAGCCGTAACTCGGTAATAGCTGCTTATGAGGGGCTGGAGGACGATGGGTTTGTCTACGTCGTTAAAGGGCGAGGGAACTACGTGGCCCCTTCTGCACCCGGCACGGTTAAGGGCTCGCCTCGAATCATGGATTGGAAAGCGCATTTGAACGGCCACGCCATGTTAGCCGAAGAGCTGGATATTATGAAGTACGGTATCCGTGCGGAGAAGGGTACGATTTCTTTTACCAGTATTGCGCCTGATGAGGGGCTGTTCGATCTAGACAATGTAAAGCGGGCCTTCATGGACCGGATGGCAGTGGAAGGAAATGTCCTGTTGAACTACGGCTATGCCAAGGGCTACAAGCCGTTGATTGATTATTTGCACCAATATATGGAGCACAAGGGCGTGGATATGAAGGGTAAGGACATCTTGATCACCAATGGCTTTACGGAGGGCTTTAATATCGTACTGTCCGCCCTGAACCGCAAGAGTGGCCATGTCCTGACCGAGAATCCTACACATCATACGGCGATCAAGAATCTTAAGCTGCATGGATTCGGGATCAAGGGTATTCCCATGGAGCGGGATGGCATTCACCTGGGAGAATTGGAGAAGGCGTTAGATGAGGGAGAGTACGATTGTGCCTACTTTGTGCCTTCGTACCATAATCCGACCGGGATTGTTATGTCTCCAGAGAAAAGACAGAGCCTGATGAAGCTGATGGCGGGATACGATATTCCGCTTATCGAGGATGGTTTTAATGAAGAGCTGCGTTATTCGGGGTCGCATGTATCGCCGCTGATTGCAACGGCCGGTGCAGGCAATAGTGTGATTTATCTCGGAAGCTTTTCCAAAGTCTTGTTCCCCGGCCTTCGGGTAGGCTGGGTGCTGGCTGATCAGGAACTGATCTATTACCTGGAGAGTATCAAGCGGGCGCAGACGATTCATACTTCAACCTTGGATCAATCGATTCTCTATCAATATTTGTACAACGGCAATCTGGAGAAATATTTGAAAAAGGCGAGAGCGGAATATAAACGGAAGTATGAGCTGACCCTGGAATGCTGCAAACAGCATGTTCACTACCAAGCATTGACGGGCGACGGCGGACTGCATTTGTTCGTGGCATTTGCGGAGGGCTTTAACACAAGAGAGCTGCTTGAGGCGTGTCGTGCGCAAGGGGTTATTTTTACGGCAGGAGAGATGTTCTATACCGATGGCGGTGGGCAGCATACGATGCGGCTGGGATTCTCCAGAGTGGCGGATGAGGATATCCGCAAGGGGATCGAGGTTATTGGCAAAACAGCGCACAAACTAATGGGATGAAGGAGTGCTGATGATGAAGGTTGGCGTAATTATGGGAGGCATTTCCTCCGAAATTGAGGTGTCGCTGAACACGGGCAGAGAGATGATAAATCATCTGGACCATAATAAATATGAGGTGATTCCAGTTGTATTCAGTAAGCCGGAGGAGCTTGTGGAAAAGGTAATGGGACTTGACGTTGCTCTCTTGGCTCTGCATGGGGCTTACGGCGAGGACGGGACGATACAGGGGACGCTGGAGACACTGGGCATACCGTATACAGGAAGCGGCGTGCTGGCGAGCAGCTTGTGCATGAATAAGGATCTGTCCAAAAAAATCCTCCGTTATGAAGGGGTCAACACGCCGGAATGGCTGTGCTGGGACAGCCTGGAAGACTATTCGCTGGAAGCCGTTGAACGGCTGGGGTATCCGGTGATGGTGAAGCCGAATTCAGGCGGTTCCAGCATCGGGATGGAAAAGGTGAACGATGAGCAGGGGCTGCACAGCGCGGTGCTGAAGGCTTTTTCCAGTGACCCTGAACAGTCGATCCTGATTGAACGGTATACCGTGGGTCAGGAAATCACCTGCTCTATTCTAGATGGGGAACTCCTGCCCGTGTTAGGGATCACTTCTGCATCTTCGGAATGGTTCGATTACAGTGCCAAGTATGAGGAAGGCGGGGCAGATGAGGTGGTGATGACCCTGCCGCCAGAGCTGGACCAGTCAGTACGCAGGGCGGCAATGACCAGTTACAAAGCGTTGAAGTGCAGTGTGTATGCCCGGGTTGATATCCTGTTGTTGGATGGTGAATCTTATGTTCTGGAGGTCAATACGCTGCCTGGGATGACTATAACGAGTCTTCTTCCCAAAAGTGCCGTAGCAGCCGGACTATCGTTCAGCGCATTACTGGACCGGATTATCAGCTACTCCCTGACTGAACGCAGCAAGAACAAGGGGGTGTCGGTTCATGTTGAATGATTGGATTGCCCCACGCGTACGGGACATCCCGCCTTCCGGGATACGTGCTTTCTTCGATCTCAGTGCTGGCAGTGAGGATATCATCTCGCTCGGCGTAGGTGAGCCGGATTTTGTCACTCCGGAACACATCAGGGAAGCATGCATGCAGGCGCTGAGGCAGGGATCAACGAGTTATACGCCGAATGCGGGTTTGCCCGAACTTAGAGAGGAAATTGCCAACTATTTGCAAAATAACTTCAATCTGCGCTACGATCCTGCCAGCGAGGTGCTGGTCACTGTAGGCAGTAGCGAAGCGCTGGACCTGGCGCTGCGGGCGTTCACCGCTCCGGGCGATGAAATTCTTCTTCCTTCTCCCAGTTATATCGCTTACTCGCCGATCGGCTATCTGAACGGGGGTACAGTAGTGGAGGTGGAAGCGAGAGCGGAGGATGGTTTTAAGCTGACTGCTGAGGCTTTGCGACGGGCGGTTACCCCGCGTTCCAAGCTGCTGATGCTGAATTATCCGAACAATCCGACGGGAGCGATCATGACTTCCGAGGACTGGCAACCGATTGCCGACATCGTTAAGGAGAACAATCTGCTGGTTATCTCTGATGAAGTCTATGCCGAGCTGACCTATGACTGGAAGCATGTCAGCATTGCCTCTTTGCCGGGGATGCAGGAGAGAACCATTGTACTCAGCGGCTTTTCCAAAGCATTCGCAATGACCGGCTGGAGAATCGGCTATGCCTGCGGTCACCGCGAGCTGCTGGCGGCGATGCTGAAGATCCATCAATATACTGCCATGTGTGCCCCGGTGCTGGGACAGATTGCTGCAATAGAATCCCTGCGCCATGGTCTTGAGGCTATGAATGAGATGAGAGAAGTGTATCGGCAGCGCCGGGAGTTGCTGGTGAACGGATTTCGGTCAATCGGGATGCCTTGCCATGTACCGGAAGGTGCTTTCTATGCGTTTCCGAGTATCGCTCACACGGGGCTCGACTCCGAGACGTTTGCCTTGCAGTTATTGAAGGAATCAGGTGTTGCTGTCGTGCCCGGCCATGTATTTGGTGCGGGTGGAGAGGGGCATATCCGCTGCGCCTACTCAGTATCCACACAGAGATTATCACAGGCGCTGGAGCGGATGGAGAGCTTCATGAAGGCGAAAATATAATTGTAAGATGTTAAATAGAAGCCACAAATAGTGAATTAAAACACCGATACGGGTATGATGTAGCATCCTCCTCGGGTCTCATTGGCATGGAAATGCAAGTGGCGATGGCCATATTCACAGTCAATCTCAAAAGAATACTGACACTTATGAAGTAAAAGAGACAGAGTAGAACATAAATAAAGACGACTTTTCATTCAGAATGGAATGGAAAGTCGTCTTTTTCAATTTACATACAATATAGCAAATTAATATCAATGATAATGTTTGGTGGAGACTATAGGGAGCGAACAGACGAGCGCTTGCATGCCATGCAAGCGCTCTCCCTTAATGGTTAGTTGCACTGCCCGGGATGCCAAACTTAGGGCTTTATCTGAACGCGATATGGCACGCTAAGTGGACATCGATTTATTTGAACCGCTGGGCTTGCCTTGAAGGCATGATGGTTAGTTCAGCAATACTGACATGTTCAGGCTGCTCCAATGCATAGAGTGCCGCCTCTGCAACATCATCGGGATGTAACGGCAGGACTTTCGAAGCAAACGCGCGAATTTCATCCTCGGAATACCCGGCCACCTGAGCAAATTCCGTTGCCACCGCCCCGGGCTGAATCGTCGTAACGCGAATCCCCTGATCGATTGTCTCCAAACGTAATGCAGACGCTATGGCGTTAACGCCGTATTTGGTAGCGCTGTATGGACCTCCTCCGGCAATCACTTCCTTGCCGGCAATGGAGGAGATGATGATGACATCTCCCTTGCCCTGACCCAGCATCGGCGGAAGCCCGTAGTGCAGCGTCAACATTAGACCGTGTACATTCGTCCTGTACATCTCCTCCCATCTTTCCATATCCACTTCTACCAAAGGACTTCGATACCCGAATCCGGCATTGGCGACTACAATATCAAGACGGCCCCAGCGGTTAATCGTTTCATTGACCACATGCTGTACTTCTTCAGCCTTTTGAATATCAGCAGGTACTGCCATAACCTCGTACAATCCATCTTTATGCAATTCCTGTACCAACTCATCCAATCGATCCCGTCGACGTGCCACTAAAGTCACATAGGCGCCGCGCTTTGCCAGTTTCCTGGCGATCGATGCCCCGATGCCGCTGCTAGCGCCTGTCACCACTTTGCCGATCAGACTCTCCTTGTCATTCCAAGATAGCCCCAAATCATCCAGAGTCATTTCGCACCCTCCCGGATTCCAACCTTATTTTGTTAAAAGCACGCGATGAACGCCCTTGCTGCCTCCAGGTGCCGTTCCTATATATAAATATCCGTTATGGCTTGCAGCCGTAGTTACGCCATACAATTTACCTTCCGGATCATGCCAGCTTCCGATAAGCTCTCCCTGCGGACTGAACTCCGCAGCAAGCCCATGCTTCACCGGTGCGCTTGCGCCGCTAAGCAGCGACTGCGGCACTTTGGCCATGGTACTGGCCAACCAAGGGTTGCTATGCATCTGATCTACAAAAGAAAGGCGAGTCGTGAAGATGCCGACCCAGAAATGACCTTGGTCATCACGCGTAATGTTGTCTGGAAAGCCTGCGAGATTGTCTGCGAAAATATCAGATGTACCCACCTTCGGTCCTTTGAGCCAGTATCTGGTCAACTGATAATGATACGATTCCGCCACAAGGACAAAATCTTCATCCGCAGACAAGGCAACCCCGTTTGCAAAATAGAGGCCTTCTAATAGGACGGTCGTCTTCTTGGTCATTGGATCGTACTTCAGCAAACGTCCATGCGGCTTGTTCTCGGCAATTTCTTTGAAGGTCACGCTGCCATAATTCGAAGTATCGGAGAAATAAATGGAGCCGTCCTTGGCAATATCGAGCTCGTTAGCTAAATAGATCGGCTTGTCGTCCACTTTATCGGCCAATACCTCTATGCTCCCGGATGGGTTTATAGACAGCAGTCCCCTCTTGACATCAGTAACGATCAAATCGCCTTTGGCATCGAATATAAGCCCATTAGGCGTTCCTTTGGTGTCTGCAAACAATTGGGCCTTTTGCGGATTGCCCTCTGCATCGAGAGGAACCTTATAAATTTTCCCGTCCGAATCTCCTGTATATAGCTGGCCTTCTTTATCGAATGTAATGAATTCCGGAAATTGAGGGGCATCAGTAACAAGCTGAGCCGAGCTGAGTTTGTTGTTCTGTTTCCACGGACCCGCTTCCTCAAAAGAGGGAGCCGTCGGTGCGGACCATTTTGCCGGTTTGATCGGTGAAGGCAAAAGCAAGAAAACGAGTAGTCCTAGAACGAGCACCGCGAGCAGCGATAGCCCCCATCTGCATATCCTAGCACGCAGTGAGCGTTTAGGACGATTCACGCTTTCAGTAGATTTAACGGAGCTAACTGGTTTATTGGGCATTAGAGTGCCTCCTATGTCATTTTTGAGAGATTTTAGATTTGGACTACGATTTTACCAAAATATTGCTTTCCTTCAGCCAAGAGCGCGAATGCTTCTCCAATTCGATCTAGGGGGAATACACGATCGATGACGGGATGTAAACCATGATGGGCAATCGCTCGATTCATCTTTTCAAAGTGATCCCGGTTGCCGACTTGACTGCCGCGAACAGTTGCGGCTTTCTGCAAGATGCTGGAGACATCGTATTCCGGAATGGTCAAGCCGGATAAGAACCCGACCATACTCACGGTCCCTCCAGTGCGAAGCGCATTTATGGATTTCCCCATCGTTGCCGCTCCTCCAACATCCAGAACATGGTCTACGCCGCCGCCAGTCAACTCTAACGCTGCCTTATCCCAATCGGGAACTTCCGAATAGTTGATCGTTTGCCATGCGCCAAGAGCTTTTGCTCGTTCCAGCTTGTCGTTGCTGCTCGACGTGATGATGACTCGTGCTCCGGCCATAAGCGAGAATTGAAGCCCGAAGATGGAGACACCGCCTGTTCCTTGCAGCAGCACGGTATCGCCCGCTTGCAATCCACCGTATTCGATTAGCATACTCCACGCGGTTAATGCCGCGATCGGCAGAGTGGAGGCCTCCTCATAAGTGAGGTGATCGGGAATAGGGACGACTCCGTCTTCATGCAGAACGACATACTCGGCTGCAACTCCGTTCAACGGACCACCCAGACTTTCTTCTAATACCCCTGGTCTTGGGTTGCCAAAAATGAAGCGCTGTTGAAAATTACCCGCTACTCGGTGTCCGACCTGAAACCTTGTTACTCCTTGGCCAACAGCTACAATTTCTCCCGCTCCGTCTGATAATGGAATGAAGGGGAATTTGACTTCGATCGGCATTAATCCGCTGAGGACCACTAGATCTCGGTAATTGAGAGAAGCTGCCCTCATGTGGATCAGCACTTCCTTAGGGCCGGGCGTTGGTATATCGAGTTTCGTCAAGGTTAATTCCTCAAAGCCGAAGCCGTTTTTCAGTTGTATAGCTTTCATTTAATTGTCCTCCTTGCAAGATCAGATTGATTACCCGGATTCTTATTATTGCTGCTGTATCCTTCACGCGGACGAATCATACTTCCAACAAGCCGAAGACTTTGCTTTCGTGTAATGAATCGCGATAACTGCGCCCCGAGATAATTCTGCACACCCGGAACAACATACACTTTCCCTTCCTTCAACGCGCGAAGTGCAACCTCTACAACTCTTTCTGGTGTGTCTTTCTTTCCGACGGAGGCTTCTTCCGCTCCTACGACATTAAAGAAACTAGTGTCCGTTGAACCGGGACAAAGTGCGAAGAATTTGATGCCGCGATCGCGGTTTTCAAACCATAACGCTTGAGTAAATGACAGGACGAAAGCTTTCGTTGCCCCATATACCGCCATATAGGGAAGTGGTTGAAATCCGGCGGTTGAAGCAACATTGATAACTGCACCTGAGCTTCTGTGCAACATGTCCGGCAAGAACAAGTGGGTCATATCTACAACAGCAGCGACATTGAGCATCACTTCTTCATGTTGACGCTCACCTGACACTTGTTCAAACAAACCATGTGTAGCAAAGCCTGCGTTGTTGATCAGCATTTCGATATCCACTTTCAAAAGTCGACATTTCTGATACAACTCGCTGGGCGCGCCCTCTTTCGAAAGATCCATAGAGATAACCTCAGCTTTGATGCCATGCATCTTTCTCAGCTCTGATGCCAGGCTCTCAAGCTTGCTCTCCGATCGGGCGACGAGTACCAAATGGCTGCCTTGTTTGGCTAGTTGTCTCGCGAATTGCTCTCCAATACCGGAAGAAGCTCCCGTAACGAGCGCCCATTTTCCTTGAATGTTCATAGAGCTACTCTCCTTTTAGATACTGTGTTATACTATAGAAACAGTGTTACCAAATGACCAAAAATAAATCCTGCATTCCTAACTCCTAAGAAAGTTAAGCATCATCGCAGTTGGTAACAGTGTTACTGTAGAGATTCATTGTAACCCCGCAACTTTAGAATGTCAATATGATTTTTGAACATCCAACGTCTTTTTGACAACTGCCTAACATCTGTATAAAATTTCTGATAAGAGAGCAAGAAACTTTGTTTCCTGACGAAAATATGATAACCGAAGGTGATGATTATGAGCGATCAAGATATCTCCTCCAATGCGAACACACGAAAGTTGAAAACTTACCAAGAAGCTCGCTTGCAAAATATTGAAAATCTCCGCAAGCTCGTTGTTGATGCTGCGGCAACGCTTTTACAAGAAGAGGGCCCGGAAGCCGTTACTGTGCGTAAAGTATCGCAGAAAATGGGTTGCTCGACAAAAATCATTTATAGCTTGTTTGTCAATAAAGAGGGCTTGGCTCAGCAGTTGTATCTGGACGGTTGTAAGCTTCTCGCTAATGAATTCGAGGGGACGCCGCAAGCTGCTGATCCGGGACAGCAAATGCTGAATTTCGGAGAAACCTTTTGGCAATTCGGGCAACGTTACTCCAGCTATTATAAGCTAATGTTCGGAGGAGCTTTTACAGATTTCAAACCGGACGAGGAAAGCATGCATGGCACCGCAACAGCCATGCGGCAATTAATAACCGTGATTAGCAATGCGCAACAGAAAGGACTGATTCCCGAACAGTATGACACAGAATCCGTTATACGTATATTCTGGGCCTCGCTCCACGGCGTTATTCATCTATACATTGGTGGACACTTGGGAGATGTACAATCGGCCCATGCGGTATACAAGCAAACATTGTCTTTGATTGTCAACTCGTTGTTGCCAGATCATAGCACCTAAAGGGGAAGCGATCCGTTCGACAAGTCACATAGCTATTCCTGATAGAGCTGAGTGTCACAACTGAGCCAAGTTCAATTTCTTGAAATGGCATGATTGTGTGTCTTTATGGTATCTCTAGGGGAATCATACTTGCAGGGTAACTGTAGCTTCAAATACCGTGCTCCTCCGTAAACGTCAAATAGCCCCCTAATTTTTGAAAAGATGGGGGGCTATTTGACGTTTACCCAGATTCCATGGCGGTTATCCGATCTTATTAAAGGGGAAAGTTACTGAGTAGATTCGAACCACTTCAATCTGAAACTATAAGCGTTTCCTTTTTAAGGTTAATGTAAGGTTCCAATAAAACTCGTGTAAGGTAAGAGCATTATACTAATCTTTGTACACATTCGAAGATCTACGATCATGATTAGGAACGTATAATTAGGAGGAGCAACATGAATAAACTTAAATATTGGAATACTACACTACCGAAGTGCATCATTGCAGGCAGTCTTGTTATCGCGTTGAGCGCGGGTCCTGTTTTCGGGACAGGAGTAGTGATGGCGGCGAAGCCAACGCTTCAGAACGGTTCGTTGATAGAAGTGGATGCGGCTGTTCATCAGCTTGCGCGCTATCAAGTAAACGCAAGGATTGATGAGAAGAAGATGACGATTCACGGTACAGAAACCGTGACCTATCGAAACAACACGAAGGATACACTGGACGATATTGTATTTCACACCTTTGCAGATGCAAACCGTTCAAAGGAAACACAGTCGAGTTTGTTCGAAAATTCAAATGAACGAATGACAAAGGAGAATCCGGATAAGAAACCTGAGGATTTCCTAGGCGGCATAGATATTAACAATGTGAAGTCGTTAGGTCAGCCCTTGAAGTTCGATAATACGAATCAGGCACTTACGGTTGTATTGGGACAAGCATTGCAGCCCGGGCAATCCATCACACTGGAGCTTGAATTTGACGTGAACATTCCTTATGGCTCGCAGCGGTTGTCCCACTACAAAAATATCATCAACGGCGCTCATTGGTTCCCTGTGCTTTCGGTCTATGACCCTGCAGATCATACGTGGGACAAAACTCCTTACAGTACTACATTTGAATCCGATTATTATGATGCTGCGGATTACCAGGTAAGCATGAATGTACCCGCAGATTACCAAGTTTCCATGCCTGGAACACTGACCGTACAGGATGCCGAAGCAGGACGTAAGATGGTAACGGCCACTGCGAATAATACGAGAGAATTTGTCTTCTTCGCGAGTCCGGATTTCAAAGTAGAAAGTGTTACACGAGATGGTCTGACCATACAATACTATTACTTTGACAATCAGAAAGACAAAAAACAGATTATCGATCAATATATTAATCAAGCGTTTAAAGTCATTAACTTCTTCAGCGAAAAATATGGTAAATATCCTTATCCGGAGTTCAGAATTGTTGAATCGTACGTTGAAGGGCTCGCTGTTGAATTTTCGCGAATGATTCAGATGGGCTTGATCCAGGGTCAGCCAGATATTTCAAACCATTCAGCATTTGTCCATGAAATTGCGCATCAATGGTTCCATGCATTAATTGGAAATAATTCCGAGACGGAATCATTTCTGGATGAAGGATTTGCCGATTTCTCTATGGTTTATTTCTATGAGAAACAAGGAAATCCGTTAAATGGATTCAAAGTGATTCAATTCGATGAAGTATCGTTAGATAGTTCGCTTGATACGACCAATGATAAGGTTGGGGATTCTCCCGACGCCATTTTTTATAAAAAAGGCCGTCAAGCCATCTATGAGTTGTATCGTACCCTTGGCGAAGAGAAGTTTGATGAGTTGATGCAGACATATTTTGACCAGTATGTATACAAAAATGCCACGATCGACGGACTACTGCAAACCATTGAGAACAAAGTGGGCAAAAAGGTCAGGGATGATTGGGAAGCGGATCTGCGCAACCCGAATTATTCTTTGAAGCCTGAATATCGTCTAACAGCCGACGAGGAAGCCGCTTATATGCACGAGCAATTTAAATCAATATACCAATCGGTGTTTGCCCAGTTTACAGAGGTACCGTTTGAAACGATGAGCCGAATTTTCGATAAAACGTTGCAGGGCGAGCCGCTAACGATTATCTTGAGCGACCGTTTGACATCGGACAAAGCAACAAAACAGCAAGATCAGCTGCTCAGCCAGATTAAAGGCTTCTTGCAAATATCGGGGATAAAGCCAACCGTTATAAAGGAACGTCAAGTATTGAAAAACAAGCTTAAGAAAGAGCTAGGAAACAGCAATGTCATTGTTATCGGCAAACCAGATGCAAATGGATTCATACAAGCCTTGAAGTCCGGCATCATCAAACGTGCGGATACCGTCGGTTTTAAATGGCGGGATATCATGAATAAGTCTAATCAATCCGGAGCCTACATTATCAAACATCCGTATAACCAGAATCGTCTAATGCTGCATTATTTTTGGACAGGGGACCAATTGAGTAATCAAACTGCAGATCCATTTATGGCTAAAGCATCGGAATCATTAAGTTTTTCAAGCCATTTCTATCAATATTATGTGATGAATAACATAGGCAAGATCAGCAATGAACAAAAGGTCGAAAATCCGTATGCGAAACTATTTGCGGAATAATAAATCACTGGCAGACTTAGAAAAACCACCAAAAAAACTAATTGGTGGTTTTTCCGATAATGGAGTATATGAATGATCCCTAGGATTCTACAATCGAGTATGTGAAAATGTTTCCGTAGGATAAATATAATTTTGGTGTAAATAATAAGGGAGTAATATAATATTAAAGTTCAAAAAATATATTGTATAATCGAGTATGTTTAAAGAAAAGTGCGCTATGATGAAGCGATATGAACATGCTATGAAGGAGGGAGAAAAATGTCAGCATATACTGAACCAATCAATGTGGCAGCTATCTTTTTTGTTGTTTTAGTATTTGTATTATTTATCCCGTGGCTCATTTATACATATAGGAAATACAATTACCTCCCACTTTCTACCACATTAATCTCATTTTCATTTATCTTCTACTTTCTATCAGCGTTATTTTTAGTATTGTTGCCGTTGCCAGAAATACGCGATACTTGTTCGCTACAAAAACCTGATACACAGCATTATTCACTTATGCCATTTCGATTCGTGGTAAACACCTTTGATAATAGTAGTATCGTTTTATCACAGCCTGGAACGTATAGACTGTTATTTAGCCAACCCTCATTCTATCAAGCGTTTTTCAATTTCTTGCTATTATTACCTTTTGGCGTTTATTTGCGATACTTTTTTCAAAGTAAGAAATATTGGAAGAAAGCTCTGGGAATCACATTCTTATTAACATTATTCTATGAGATAACACAGGTAACTGGTATTTACGGAATTTATAATTGCGCTTATCGCATTTTTGATGTGGATGATTTAATGTTGAATACTACTGGTGGGGTAGTGGGCTTCTTTATCGCTCCAGCTGTGTTAGCGTTATTCCCATCAAAAAAGAAAATTAATGAGAAGGCAGAAAGATTATTAGCTCTTGACCAAGTAAGAGGGATGTCTGTGTTGCTGGCTGTTATTATTGATATATTCATCAGTGACATGGTAGTTAAAGTTGTGTTGAAAATGACAAACGTTAATGAGGTTAGTGAATTTATTGCGAATACAATTGCACTATTTGTAGCATTTTTTATTATTCCATGGATTTGGAACGGATATACAGTCGGTACGAAAATTATGCGCTATCGCTATGATAGTAAAGTAAGTAGAGCTGAAACAAACAAGCGATTATTTAAACGTTTTGGTGCAATTTACGCTATGTACTTCACAACGGTAATAGCAAATACGTTGAATAACGTGGAAGTATCAATGGATTCTCCATTTTATAAGGCATCTATATTCCTAACGCTAGGTGCTGGAATAATCTTTATAATTTTATCGATGGTGTTGTTCATCCATGTTATGTTAGTCGTGTTTGGCAAAGAAAAACGTCGCTTCTACTTTGATGAATCCTCCGATTTATATACAACCAGAAAAAAAATGTAGCAAGAAGGTGTCTCAAAAGTAGATTTTTCTACGAGTGAGACAGCACTTCTTATTTCAAAACGGTAAACGGCCAATAAAACAGCGAGTCTCCGGTTAATGGAAGACTCGCTGTTTTCTCTTTTTGGTCGACGGCGGCCTACTTCAGCAAATTATGGGCAGGCGAAAGCCAACCGACTTTAAGGGTTGGTCCAAGGTATATTGTATGTACAAAGAAATCGCTCCTTTTGAAATGGTTGATTTCTTTTTTGTGACTTTAATATTGAACTGTTACGAGAATTGCCATAGAAATATAGTCTGATCCAGAGTGACCCGATACAGTTATTTATTGACGAAAAAAGAGATTGGAAAGAGGGGAATATGAGAGTTTACCAGAATGTAATAAAGTAGGTCGTGAATATAGATATGGTAAGAGGGATCTGCGAAGGGTGTCGCAGATATTACGTTAGCTGAAAGATACGCAACAATAAAATTATGAAAGGCGGATTCTAATGAAGCCAGGGATTATAGTTCTTCTTAATGGTACTTCAAGTTCTGGAAAGACAAGCATATCTAATGAACTATTAACTCAAATTGATATCCCATTTCAACATTTATCAATTGATAATTTTTGTAATGGGATATTTCATAGTTATACTGATTTCATTAACAGTACATATCCGAGTATTGAAACAAATGGTGCAGAGGATGGACAATTAACAACTCAAATTCTTACAAATCCGTTGATTTCATTATACTACTCGACAATAAAACTATTTTCAGCGATGGGAAACAACGTAGTTGTAGATTCTGTTATAGGTAATGACAAATGGTTCAGTGCTTGTATTGAATTATTATCGGATCACCCTGTCATCTTCGTAGTAGTTAAATGTTCAAAGGAAGAACTTGCTAGAAGAGAACAACTTAGAGGAGACAGGATGGTTGGTTTAGCAAGTGAACAATACGATAACGTGTATTGCTTTAATGAATATGATCTTGAATTCAATACTGAAATAATGAGATCGAGTGAGTGTGCCAATGAGATATTAAACTTTATAAGATCTAATAAAGAATACACTGCTTTTAAGAAGTTGATTAAGGGAAAAGTGTAAGTAAGTAGTTCAAAGAAGGCGTATCCATCAGCTAACACCGTGTTCACGCTTCGGGGGACAAGCCCCCTTGGTCCGGCCGAGGAATTTTCGGGGAAGTAGAAGCAGCCGGACACATCCGCACCGACTAAGCGCATCGCGCCCGGTCACTTCGTGACCTTAAGTCGTGGGACGTCGTGAACACAACAACGTTAGATGAAATACGATGC
>NZ_LVJH01000030.1 GCF_001637205.1 Paenibacillus glacialis | reverse complement strand
TTTTCAAAGACCAATGTTTTCGTTTTGTTAGCACCAGTCGTTCTCGGCGACAACTTCTATATCATATCATGTTGACCACCATTTCGTCAAGAAGTTTTTTTCAACTTCTTTTTCAGTGACGATAAATGACTTATCATTTATCAGCTCACGTTTAATGGGGCGAGATATAATTTATCACGAAAACTATAGCTGAGTCAAATTTATTTTAAGATATTTTTTTGATCACACAATCCCTAATTGTTTAGCCTCACAATTATTTCTGCTAATAACATATTGAAGAACTTTTCCTCACACACATAAGATGAGTTACGAAGATACCTAATAGCGATTCTACCTATGTCATGACGTAATAAGAACCATATCTCTTTTGACTTGCATCCATTTTGAATTAATAAGTCACGTATTATGTAAGTCTCCATTTCATGAATATCCCCACCATAAAAAGAAAAGGAAAGGAAAGTCATTAGACTCTCCTCCCCTCTTCCTACCTAGCTCAAATCGTACTATATAGAATATTATGTTTACCGTGTGGATTTAGGTCGCTCTCCATCTTCACTTCTTTAATAATCGAACGATATACTAACTTACGAAGTACAAGCGGAAGTTCTTCGTTGACTATTTTCAACTCCGGATGTTGAATTAATTCTCTAATGCTCCACGGCTTGGAACGACTGCCTATCACGTTAATCAGTAGACCTGAACATTCGGCCATCTTGGATAATACAGAAAACTCACATCCCAAAAGTACCAATTCAACCCGTTGTTTCAACGTTTCCTTACTTACCGTTAATTCTTCATATAGTTTATGGACAGCTGTATTTAATCCACGAACTTGTTCCCATACATTATTCTGTGGACGTATCCCTCGTTCAATTAATTCAATTCGTGCCCAGTGATGAAGGGATTGTATGACACTATGATAAGCATCCATAATATAACCTTCACTCATATAACGTTTACTTTCTAGATACAACCAGAGAAAGCGTGAAAATTCCAAGAACATGACTTGATCCCGAAGCGGTTGCTTAAATTCTTCAAATTCCAAAGAGAGATTCGCCAGAACGCCATCCGTATCAAAAATAATATCACCCTCTAACAAGCATTTCACTAAATCACACTTCTCACCCGCTATGAGCCGGCGTCTAAGTAATCTAAGACTTACATGAAGTACTTGGCAGACTTTTCCGCCAAACATAAGATGGTTAACCTTTCTCTGTTCAGACACTTGCACCACTAACAATAGAATATCGTATTCATGAAAAAGAGCCCCCTGTTTGTTCTGATCATGTTGTTGGCATACAATAGCTCCTAGGGTATCTTCATCAAATACTTCTTTATACTGCGAATATAGGTTTGATAATTTCACGATGCCCTCCATACATTTCTTGGCGTAAATACGCCATTTCAGTTATACTATATTTCAACATGTACATACGAGTTCCTTCTTCGAAAATGAATTATATTATTCTAAATGATAGGGTGAACATACCATGATGTTTAAGTCTGCAAAAATCAATGCATTTCGTACATGGGGACTATTACTAACCATGATTGGCATGGGACTTATGGTGTTAGGAACAGCAGGCATCGTGTTCTGGGGTCATTCTGGTAAAATCCTTGCAGCTATAGGTCTGGTTATCGGTCTAATTGCCATGGTTGGTAGCCTAGGTATTTACTTCTGGGCTGGTATGTTATCTACAAGCGCAGTTCAAATTCAATGTCCCCAATGTGGCAAATTGACGAAAATGTTAGGTCGAACAGATCGTTGTATGTTCTGCAAAACGATACTAACGACGGACTCAGGAATAGCAACCATCACCGCTGAAGCGTTGGAGGAAGAACTTAGTCAACAATCCTCTCAAGGGTAGCATGCAATTTTTCTATTTTAATAAAAACGGCATCCTTATCATAAGGATGCCGTTTTTATTAAAATGTTATACATATTATGATTTCATTAAACTCACATTCAAGTACAATAATTTAAGGATGAATTGATTTGAGGACTTTCCACGCTGTCTCATTCGCTAAATTACGGGTCCAAGAAGCAATACCCCCGAGTTGTAATGATTTCGCTAACTCAACCCTTGATTTTAAAGATACCTCGTCTTCAATCCATATTTTCTTAAGTACAGTATCTTCCATATATTCAACGTAATTTTGTTTAGGTCCCTCTAAATAAGTTGGTTTTAACTTCTTTGTACGAATAATGTCAGCTACAGAATCCATTCCCACAGCTTTAGAGCTAATCTTGGTTTCTCCATCCTTAACCTCTTCACTCCATATCCTGGTGTACATAGGAATTCCCATAATAAGCTTTTCTGGAGAAACTTTATCCTCTTTGATAATACGCTGCAATGCCGCTTCCACCCAAGGGAGAGAAGAAACTGATCCTGCTTTAGGGCTTGATGCCCAATGCTCATCGTAAGCCATCACAATAAGATAGTCAGCAGCTTCTGCAAGGGCTTGTCTATCTAGAAAAAGTGACCACATCTCACTTCTCGACTTAGGTGTTACGTCTATGGATATGATAAGTCCTTTAGCTTCCGCAAGAGGTTTTAATTCCCGTACGAATTGAGTGATGTTGCTGCCGTCTTTCGTATATACATTCTCGAAATCCAGATTAATACCATCTAACTCGTATAAATCTGCATACTGTAACATTTGATTGATCACGTTCATCCTACTAACAAAGCTACCCATCGCTTTAGAGGTAATGTCAGGTTCAAAACTGTTACTGAGTAAACCCCACACTTCCATTTTCTTCTTATGCGCCCATTTCACATAATCTAAGTCTGCTTGGCTTCGCACATTCCCTTCACCATCAATGATACTGAACCAGGTTGGACTTACGACGTTTACACCTGGAAGTTCGCCAATCTTAGCTGGATTGGGTTTCTTCTGATACACAGCTTCCCAAACCAGATTAACAGGTTTCCCTTTCCAACTTCGCTCGGCACGTGTAAGAACTTGAGGAGGAGTTGCTACGGTTCTACTTTCCCCCATAACTACTGTGTTCTTCTCCATATATCCTGTAAAGCCATTATCCAATTGCACATAATACCAATCTTCTTTCGTACTCCATACTCTTAGCTCAGTACCAACAGGTACGTCAAATATAATAGGCGCATGTATTGAATTCTCCTTACGCATAGCCACGGTAGCATCCGACTCACTCGCTTTCGCCGTTCCCATGGGAATACTCTCTCCAGCTTTCATAAGTAGAACTGCACCTGAATCGACATCTTCATACACAGCTAACCCGTATACTTCCTTTAGCACACGAATAGGCAAGTACATAATACCTTCTGACTCCTCAGGAGCAAAACGGAGCTGCGTTGTTTCATTGTTAATCTTGGCTTCTTTCTCATCCGGAGTTAAATGCACTAACTTCTCAGAAGTTGTGAGAATAATAGATTTCGTCTGCGATTCATATCGAATATGTGGATCAATCACATCTTGTAATACAGGCAATGGAAGCTTTAAATCTTCCCCCGTACCCAAAGCGGAGTATTCAAGCAGCTCACCACGCACAAAAATAGGACTACTCTTTCCTTTCCAATCAGGTTCAACATGCTCTGAATTGGGAAGCGACTGAGTATATAAATAATAACCACCTATCAAAAATAAACATATCACTAGAAGAAGTGGACCGAGTCGCCTTTTTCTCTTGTTTCGTCTTGGGTTACTTCTTATTCTCACAATATAACCTCCGTAAATCAATGAATGTGAAATATTATACAAGTAGAACCGGCTATACCGTCCTTTTCCAAGGACGGCACCCGTTTCAGCGAAAATATAAGGAATAGAGTTCAAGTGAAACTTATACTTTCTTATATTTAAAAAAAATAAAACATGAAGAATCCTGCTAGGAATCACATGTTTTATGACGCTGTGTATCGGCTTAATCTTTCTTACATGTGTCACAGACTCCGTAAAGTTCCATCCTTAAACCCTTTACTTGGTAGCCTGTAGCCTCTTCCGCTACGCGCTCAACGTCAACTAAAGACGGATACATGAAATCTTCAATTTTACCGCACTCTTCACAAATGACATGGTAATGCTCCGACACGTTCGCGTCAAAACGACTTGATGAATCGCCATATGTTAATTCATGAACCATCCCAGCTTCAGTAAACATCTTTAAATTATTGTAAACTGTCGCAACGCTCATGCTTGGGAACCTTGGTTCTAATGCACGATATATCTCATCTGCTGTAGGATGAGTCATGGATTCCATTAAGTAGTCTAAAATGGCATGACGTTGGGGTGTGATCCGGACACCGGTCGTTTTTAGTTGTTCCAATGCATGTTGGACTCGCGTTCCCATCTATCCCGCCACCTTTTATAAAATCATCTAGATTAGTATCATTATTATTATATTACGGTTATTATCTGATAATTGTCAATGTACTGCAAATCTCATCAAACCTATGAAGAGCACTATTTTAGAGAGAATTTACAAATAGATCGCTATTCCCTTCCACTCGTATGGAATAATCACCCTCTCCAATTGTTCCTAAAATGGTTTTATTTACAATTGTAAATGCAGGTATAGTCGTTTGAATATCACCATAAGCAATCGTACCATTCAGCTTATAATTCGCTTCCAACGGCAAGTACAAAGACATAACTCCCACCGCACTATAAATATCCCAGTCTCCACCGATTTGGTAGGCATACACAGTAATACCTCCATTAAGTGATTCCGCTTTGAGATTCATTTGGGATTGGCTCACATAGATATCCCCATTCTTCGTTCTGATATCAACATCACTACGTGCACGAACGACAGAGATATTTCCTACTTGAGTCAACAATTTTAGTGTACCCGATGTATCCGTAGCCTCCATATTCCCTTGACTGGAAATAATATCCGCGTTACCTTCAAGATTAATAATTCGAACGCTACCATTTAATGTTTTACCCTTGACGTTTCCTAGTACATTGTCTAATTCTATCTTTCCATTGGCACTTTCCAATGAAATATTCTCTATTGCATTTATATTCTTCAGTTTGATATTCCCATTCATCGTTCGTACATCTAAATTAAAACGTCTATTCTCTGGAAGCGCGATGTTAAGATTCATCCGAGGTTGACGTTTACCAGACTGTCCATAAGCTTTAGCTATAGTTGCGATATTGATCGTCGTTCCTTCACTAATCTCAAGTAATGACTGTTCGACTATGGCTTCCCTTTCAGGGCCTGTAATCTGATCCACCCATATTTCGGTTGAAATCTGTATATTATCAATAGCTTCACGATGTAACATAATATCCCCATTGATATTATTTATAACGATATTCTCACTGTCAAAGGAGACCGGGATCTCTTGAACTTCTTTATTAAAACTTCTACCTTCCTGCTCACTAAAATCTACGGAAGATGCAGTCAGATTTAAACTCACTTTATTCCACAGATATAAATAGTGCTCTTGCTGAGTCACAATGAATACACTGGCGCTCAGAATAATAGACAATGATAGACCCTTTATATCGAGCCGAAGTCTAGACCTAATACCTCTTTCATGCCGCCTAAACCAGTAGATAAGAATGGATTCAAGTCCCCACATAATCGCCAACAGAGGCCACCATTTAAGCAATAGAAGCATATATTCACTTCCTTGCACTTCATCTATGATTAACAGAATCCCTGTTGCCATTAACAAAAGTGCTGCTGTATACCGTCCCACGCGAATTTTGTGTTTGCTATTCATCCTTATCCCTCCCCATGTGTATTCGAACCTCGCTGCATTACCTTTTCTCGAATCAAAAGTCCCAAACCTACAAGTACCAATCCAATGGCAACCGTAAACTGTCCATAAAGTTCAATATATTGTTCTAACCAAGCAGGTTTTTGGTGGAATAATATCAACAACATCCCCCCAACAACAAGTAAAATACCGAAGGAAATGCTCCCTTCACCAGCAAAAGGATTGTGACGATTTCGTAAGGGGGCATGAATCAAATCTGGTTCCTTATCACGAAGAGTAATCCTATAGTCTGCCGCTTGAAGTACATCGTATAAGTTGTAGAAATAAGTAACTGGAATCATTAGTCCTAAAAGAATTAAAAAGGGTACATTAATATGCATTCCATTGGATGAAAAATATAACATTGCTGAGCCGTCTAGGATTAGTATAAATAGGAATGAGATCCCCTTTTTAAATAATCCCAAATAGATATGTCCTAACCCAGGTAAAAGTGCTGCAAATAATCCCGCTATAAACTTACGTTTACGAGTAAAAAATCTTCTTGTACGCTGTTTACGTTGTTGTATTTCTTCCTTATTGGTGGATGATTGTTGTTGCAAGAGGCTCATCTCATATCCCCTCCTTTACCTTGACCGTTGCTTAAGATTATTAAGATAATTAAGATAATACCCCATTACGGAAGTTTAGTAACTGGTAAACAATTGGGTACTGTATTTATCGACAAACCAAGTAGAAACGGCTGCGCCGTCCTTCTCCAAAGGACGTCACCCGTTTTACGCGGAAATATAAGGAATAGCGTATCAAGTGAAACTTATACTTTCTTATATTTAAAAAAAGGGCACTTTCATCTTGGAAAGTACCCTTTTTCGTAAAGGAATCGATTCATTCCAAGGATATCATCGTTACTCCTTCTAACCCCCGAACTTTCGATGACACATAAATCGGATCAAACGTTCGTTTGATTAATACATGCATCGTGAGTTCAATAGTCGTCTGTGGAGGCTGAAGTTCCCCATATGGATTAACATTACGTTCGTTCACTATACATTTCTTAATCGTAAAGCCCTCTTCTTTAAATAAATCGGAAACATCATCAAGAAATCCAGGAGCATTCGTCGCGTGGATCGTGACTAAATGTAGTTTATTCCCCTTAATATATCGCTGTTCAAGCTTATTAAATAAGACCAAGGTCAACAGAATTAAGAGGGTTGTCGCAATAGCCGCAAAATTGAACCCTGCACCCACCGAAAGTCCCAATGCTGCTACAACCCAGAGCGAAGCAGCAGTCGTTAGCCCTGTAATCGATTTCCCTGTAAACAGAATCGTCCCTGCCCCTAGAAATCCAATACCTGTAATAACTGCTGATGCAAGACGTGCCGGATCCATTCGAATATTCATTTCATTCGCAAATTCTGCGAATCCATAAATAGAGAGCATCATAATCAGAGAAGACCCCAAGCACACCAAAATGTGTGTACGAAGTCCTGCTGCACGATTCGAGCTTTCTCTCTCCAACCCGATGAGTCCGCCTAACAACATTGACAGTAATAAACGTATTAGAATATGCAGATCATCGATCAGCCATGGATTATGCACACTGCACCCCCTTTAAGTAATCAAGAACTGTTAGTTATTCACGTTGTTAATCGTTGTTATTGATGTCTATGAAATGTGGTCAATTCAATCTCTGGCGCTACTTCATAAGTATCAAAGGGAATAAATCCAAATTTCAGATACAGTGTAAACGCAGGAACATTACGTGTGCCTGTTGATACAATAAATAACGGGGTATCCACATGATAATCTAACACGTGCTGAATTAACCTGCCAGCAATACCCTTGCGAAAACAAGCGGGTTGGACCATCATCCGAGTAATCGTCATTGTTCCAGCGGTCTCACTAATGATGGCTATTGCTCCTTGTAGTTCCCCATCCTCATCCACTTCACCAAAAAATCTCTCTCCACACTGACTAAGTGTCTCATAGGTATCCAACAATGGAGGGATATCACTGAATCCAATTCTTTCAGCTTCAAGTCGGTAAGCCACTTGCTGCAGACGCCATATTTGATGCACCGTATCTTCATGATCTAATAAAAGTTCTATGATCATTTATCATTCTCCATTCCAATGACCTGATACCTACCTGCCCATTTATACAAGAAGAAACGGCTACACCGTCCCTTAAGGGCGGGTATCCGTCTTTTAGGAAATATAAGAAGTAGCGTATCAAATTTCTTATATTTAGACTAAAGGGCCTGTCTGCATCGACAAGCCCCTAATAGCCTTAGCGGCTTAGAACTTCAACAAGCAATTTATTTGCCAGCGCTGGATTCGCTTTCCCCTTGCTTTCTTTCATAACTTGACCTACAAGGAACCCAATCGCCTTCTGCTTACCTGCATTATAATCTTCAACCGATTGAGGGTTAGCAGACACAACCTGCTCCACGATGCTAAGGATCGCTCCTTCGTCACTGATCTGTACTAGACCTTGTTCCTCAACGATTTGCTGTGGTAGCTTCCCACTTTCAAGCATTTCTTTAAATACCGTCTTAGCAATTTTATTACTGATCGTTCCCTTCTCAATGAGACCGATCATCTCACCAAGTCCCTGTCCAGAAACCTTCACCTCAGATAATTCTAGGTTGCTGCTGTTTAGATATCCTAACAGATCACCCATAATCCAGTTCGATACGGCTTTGGCATCACTCGTATACTTCAAGCTCTCCTCGAAGAGATCTGCAAGTGGTTTGGATGCGGTAATGACAGCTGCATCATAACTCGGCAGGCCATATTGAGTGCTGTATCGTTCTTTACGAGCATCTGGTAATTCAGGAATAGATGCACGTATACGCTGTTTCCAAGCATCATCAATATGTAACGTCACAAGATCTGGATCCGGGAAATAGCGATAATCATGAGCTTGTTCTTTACCGCGCATGCTAATTGTCTTCCCTTGTCCATCATCCCAACGTCTTGTTTCCTGCACTACCACTCCACCGTCATCCAAGATTTCAGCTTGGCGGTATTCTTCGTATTCCATGCCCTTCTGTACACCACGGAAAGAGTTCATGTTCTTCAACTCTGCTCTTGTGCCAAATTCCTTCTGTCCGTAAGGACGAAGACTGATATTGGCATCGCAACGAAGTGAACCCTCTTCCATCTTCACATCTGACACTTCACAATACTGCATAATGGCTCTGATTTTCTCGAGGTATGCACGAGCTTCTTCCGGTGAAGAAAGTTCTGGTTCAGATACGATCTCTACAAGAGGTGTACCTACGCGGTTAAAGTCCACCAAAGAAGCATATCCACCGTCGACATGTGTCAGTTTGCCCGCATCCTCTTCTAAATGAAGACGAGTAATACCAATTCTCTTCGTCTCACCGTTCACTTCTATATCAATCCAGCCATGTTCACCAATGGGTTGGTCGAACTGAGATATTTGATATGCTTTGGGTGAATCGGGGTAGAAATAGTTCTTGCGATCAAATTTACTTCTGTCTCCAATGGTACAATTAAGTGCCATCGCTGCTTTCATAGCATAGTCCACTGCTTGGCGATTCAGAACCGGTAATACGCCGGGATGCCCAAGGCAGATAGGACAAGTATGGGTGTTCGGTGGTGCTCCGAATTCAGTCGAGCAGCCACAGAAAATTTTGGAATTCGTATGTAGCTCGACATGGACTTCCAGTCCAATGACTGTTTCATATTTGGATGTAGACACGCCTTATTCCCTCCTCTTCTACCTAGATAGAATGAACTAAAGACGAACTCTCATATTCATGAGATACACTTGAATCTATAGAATATGGGAAATGTAAACTTTAGTTCAATCTATATAGAACGTTACACGTTAGGTCGTTTCGTATGATGATCGGTGTGTTGTTCGAAAGCATGCGCTACACGCAATACAGTAGATTCATCAAATGATTTACCTATAATTTGCATACCCACTGGGAGTCCGTCTGCTAACCCACATGGGATGCTTATCGCAGGCACGCCTGCAAGACTTACTGGAATGGTAAGAATATCATTCAGATACATCGTTAATGGATTGTCTACTTGTGACCCTAGTTTAAAGGCTGTAGTTGGTGCAGTTGGTCCGATGATAATATCATATTTCTCAAATACTTGATCGAAATCACGTTTGATCAATGTACGAACTTTCTGTGCTTTTAAATAATAGGCATCATAATAACCAGAACTTAACGCATACGTACCAAGCATGATACGACGTTTAACTTCTGGACCGAACCCTTGACTACGAGATTCATGGTACAAATCGAGAAGGTTCGCTGGGTTGTCCGCACGAACGCCATATCGTACACCATCAAATCGTGCCAAGTTGGAAGAAGCTTCAGATGATGCAAGCAAGTAGTAGGTCGCTACAGCGTATTCAGTATGTGGCAAGGAAACCTCTTCCCATACGGCACCTAGCCCCTCAAGTACTTTCAATGCATCCATAATCTTTTCTTTAACGGCCGGGTCCACACCTTCACCAATATACTCCTTAGGTACTGCAATACGGAGTCCTTTAACGTCTCCAGTTAAAGCACTTACGTAATCAGGAATATCTACATTAGCTGAAGTTGAATCCATGGAATCATAACCTGCAATAGCCTGCAATACATAAGCAGAATCTTCTACGTTTTTCGTTACAGGTCCGATCTGATCTAGCGAGGAAGCAAAAGCTACCAAACCAAAACGTGATACCAAACCATATGTTGGCTTTAAGCCGACGACACCACAATACGATGCAGGTTGACGAATAGATCCTCCTGTATCTGAACCGAGCGTGAAATAAGCTTCTCCTGCTGCCACTGAAGCAGCGGAACCTCCACTAGACCCTCCTGGTACATAGTCTAGATTCCACGGATTACGAACAGGATGAAAACTTGAATTTTCATTAGATCCACCCATAGCGAACTCATCCATGTTCAACTTACCAAGGATAACAGATTGCGCATGACGGAGTTTCTTCGTCACAGTAGCATCATATACAGGATTAAAATTACTGAGGAACTGACTTGCACAAGTGGTACGAAGACCTTCGGTCACAATGTTGTCCTTAATGCCCACAGGCAATCCGAACAATAATCCTCGCTCTCCACCTGCAATCAGTTCGTCATCCAGAATACGTGCTGTGGCTCTTGCCTTTTCTTCATCTAGCGTAAGATAGGCCCCCACACGGTTATCACGTTCATGGATCGTCTTGAATGCCTGATCCACCAAATCGGTAGGAGACAATTCCCCGTCATTCATCTTGTTATGTATTTCAGACAATGTATAATCAAACAGGCTCAACCGTGATTCCTCCCTTCAATAATAAGACTCTTATTCTAAAACTGCCGGAACTTTAAATTGTCCATCTTCATGCTCTGGTGCATTAGCGAATACTTTATCAGTAGGAAGACTCTCTCGTTGTACATCCTCACGCATGACATTGCTAAGATGAAGCACGTGTGTTGTAGCTTCTATGCCTTCCGTATCCAATCCATCCAGTTTCTCTGCATATTGTAGAATCGCATTCAACTGCTCAGTAAATACCTGCTCTTCTTCCGAGCTCAGATTTAGTCTCGCAAGCTTGGCTACATGTTGAACATCTTGAGTCGATATATTCATGTAATTTCTATTCCTCCCTATTCTTTCTCAAGTAGTACAGGATTAAAGCCTCAACCCTCAGGATAATGTTTATAATTATAGGATAGAACCTTTCACAATTCAATCTCAAGGAACCAAGATCCTTATTCTTCTAGTAGAGTTCAGCAAAAAGAGTCGGCATAAGCCGACTCTTTTTATATCCATGCACGAAGATTGACCTGTTTAATAAATTCTGCTTGGGACAATACCTCGCTCGAGATCATCTCGTCTTCCTCAACAGATTCTGGTTCGCCGTTCATCACGTGATGAAATAGCTCCTCATTATATGTCGCCAATGCGTAATCGATTAGCGCTTCTTGTGTTGTACGCTCTACTTCCTCTTGCATGAGCCGTTCTTCCAGCTCAACATCATCATTAGGCACGAAAAAATTGCGATTAACTTTCGGTACACGAATGACATAATCAAATGCATTATCGGGATTACGGTCATATGCAATAATATAACCATATTCACCGATCGGAAGATTCTGCTCAAAGGCGTCATCGACGATTACAATTTTTTCCCCAATAAGTAGCATCGTCTACCTCCTAGATGTCAATAAGATACTCAATAGTCTACTAAAAAAACATAGTGGTGTCTACGGTATCTACTAAGATGGACTCTTTGTTAGTTGGGGAGCACTCGCTTCTGAAGGAGACGTGCTGCACTAAGAAGAGAAAAAACAATGATACCTATGGTAATCAAGCAGCATATAACAACGGAAGTTACAGAAAGAAGATTCCCAACCAATACCTCGGAAGCTAGAGCCGTAAGACGAGCTGGACTCCAGCTAAACCAAGTAGGAAGAAGGCTATTCAAGAGAGAAAGTAGTGCTAGAATAGCTAATGTGACAAAAGCCGCTCCGGCTCCTCGCAGAACTGTACTAAATAGAAGTGCAATTGTAATTCCTAAAATGAGCCACAGACCATACAGTCCAAACGATGCTAAACCACTTTTCCAAGATAAAGGACCAATCATTTGATAGGTATAGTAGAACGACGCTATGTATCCAAAACCAAAGGCAATGAATACCTGTGTGCATTGAGCTAACCATTTGGCAATAATGATAGCGAAAGACGAAATAGGTTTTACCATGATTAGCTCCGCAGTTCCCCCGTAGCGTTCGCCCGATACACTATTCATGCATGAAAGTACGAGGATCAGAACGCCCATTGTGCTATATTGGCTTAGTACTTGAACCATCACCATTGCTGACGATGGAGTCTCATATAATGAGAGCATCTCAGGTGGGACTCCTCCTGACATCTCCAATATTTCCGGCATAAACAGGCTGGTTATTGGCATCATGATTCCTAATATCGCAAAGACAATGGGGATCCATAGAAGCTTAAAACTTCGAGACATCTCTAGCATTTCTTTTCGATAAAATATCCAAGTAGATCTCATTGCTTACTCACCACTTTCACGAACATATCTTCTAAGGAAGAACTTCCTGCTTCGAATCTCACTAGAGGGATCCGATTCTCCGTAGCCTCTCTCATGAGCTCATCTCTTGCCGATCCTAGATCATGAACCGTTAATTCTGCAATATCAGCTTTAATATCTGCTTGTAATACATAAGGTTTACTCTTTAAAGAATCAAGCCATAACAGTGCCTCACGTTCCCTCTCCACTTGTACGATCACAAGAGGCTGGCGATGCTTCTCTCTCAAAGAGCTAAGTGATCCTTGTTCAGCTAAACGTCCCTTCGCCATCACGAGGATATCATCACAAATTTCCTCTGCATCATGTAGGACATGTGTAGAGAACAAAACGGTTGTCTCTTCTCTTATTTCACGAAGTAGATTAATCACTTCTCTACGTCCAATTGGATCAAGAGCAGAGACAGGTTCATCGAGGATTAACAACTTCGGTTCATGAACAAGTGCCTGTGCAAATCCTAGACGCTGCTTCATCCCCCCAGAATAGCCAGATATCCGACGTTTAGCTGCATCTTGTAAGCCTACCTTCGCAAGTACAGCTTCAGTTCGTTTACTAATTTCTTTCTGCTCCATTCCACTAAGTCCAGCCGCAAAACGAATATATTCTTGTCCTGACATCCACCCATAAAACGTTGGGTTTTGAGGCAAATATCCAAGCCACTTCCGATAATCCGTAACACTATGATGTTCACCAAAGATAATTTCACCTGAAGAAGGCTCTAGAAGCCCTGCAAGCATACGTAATGTCGTTGTTTTTCCTGCACCATTGGGACCTAGTAAAGCAACACACTTCCCTTGCTCCAATTGAAATGTTAATCCTCTAACGGCACTTTCTTTACCGAAATTTTTCTTCAAATCAGTCACTTGTAGTAGACCCATCATACATCTCTCCTTCCAATAACAAAGTAAAGGATGCTTCCCACCATATTCCCCAGAACAATGATCAATATCCACATCCACTTGGGACCACGTACCTCTTGGGCCTTAGATAGGGAGATCAAACCGATTACTGCAAGGACAAGCTGTAATATTAAGATCGGTAGAATTAATGGTAAATAAGCAATAATTTCGTCCATGTTAATCATCCTTTTTTTCACGGGATTTCTTACGTTCATCAGGTAACCTAACAAAAAACAGGTATAACAGTAATGGTATAGGGATATAAACCATCCCCCATAGCCCCCAAAACCAGCGCCACTTCCCCCGTTTTCCAGCATCTATAAACAACCAAGTTCCTTGGATCAAAAGGAGCGGTATAAGCGTTACGATGAGCCATATGGGTATTTCCTTAAGTTCACTCATTATTTCACTCATCCTAAATCCTCTTTTCTTCGATGGATGATAAAGTGTACCACCAGAACGAAAGCCGTAACAAAACTCACTCCCTGAATCAACCAAACCATCCAAGGAGCCGAGTAAACTAATAATGCTCCGCTGCCCATCACGAATAATGAGACTAACCAAAACAACAGCAGTTCCATCATCATAGACTTCCGACGCCTTTGTAAGCGTTCATGAATGTGACCCTTCAATTGTTCCTTGGACGGTATCGAAGGATGATCCAGTACATGATCCATTCTATCTATACTTTGGCGTAATTTGCTGAGGAATATCTCTTCCTCTGTTCCTTTTTCATCTTTCCTATCCATGGTTAACTCATCTCCTCTCTTAATTGACGAACACCTGTGGCAACTCTCGATTTAGCGGTTCCAGTGGGAATGGAGAGCATCTCTCCAATCTCATCGTAGGTATAGCCATAATAATGTTTAAGTAACACCGTTACCCGATGTTCCGAAGATAAATTTGCTAAAGATTCAAGTACGTCGTCCCATTCCTCGTTCCTACTCTCAAACTGCCACCGAATTCGCCGGATCCCTTGTTCCTTAAAGAGCCAATTTCTCTCCCTCTTCTTACGGCGTATCTGATCTATATAAATACGAGTCCCCATTGTCATGAGCCAAGAAGAGAATGAGGAGGAACCATCATAAAGGCTTATCTTCTCGATACACCGAAGTATCGTATCTTGAGCGAGATCCTCAGCCATTGCAGGGTCCATAGTGACCTTAACTAAGTATTTATATAGAAAAGAGTAATGTTCATGTATCAGTTCTGCTAGAACATCAGCGTCTCCTTGCTGCGCAAGTTTAACTTTATTCCGTTCCTCTGTCTTCATCTCCAACCCCTTTCTCCATCAGCGACATAGATAATACGAATAGGTTGATCGTTTCGTTCATTTGTCTTTCAAAAAAAGTCCACAACAAAATAAAACACGCAAACCGGGATCAATTCCGCAGCTTGCGTGCTTTTTCATTGTGAAACAAATATCTAACAAGATTGTAACCATATTGTCAACATTTGTACAGGTAAATATTGTCGTTGGTAAATTTCATGTTCGTATATGACCTAGCAGTTATACATACGGATTATTAGAACGCTCATATCCGATCGTTGTCCGAGGACCATGTCCCGGATATACCTTCACTTCATCCTTAAGTGTAAACAGCGTATTGTGTATCGAATCGAACAGATCCCGCTCTCTTCCGCCATGAAGATCCGTACGCCCTACCCCAAGCTTAAATAACACATCGCCTGAGAAAAGGTCATCGCCACAAAGGAAACTAACACTTCCCGGAGAATGGCCTGGTGTATGGTACACAGCGAACTGATGTCCAATAAGCTCCAATTGCTGCCCTCCAGCCAAATCATACTCCGCAGGATCAGTCGACAGTGGTGGCGATACCTGTGACCACATCAATGAACCATTCAATTTGGGAGATGTCAACCAATCGCTTTCTAAATCATGCAAATAGACCGGGCACCCTTTGAGTTTACGAATTTCGTCAACGCCACCCATATGATCAAAATGAGCATGGGTTAGCAGAATAGCTGCAATCTCTAAGTTCTCAATTTTTCTGATGAGCGCGCCGGGGTTCATTCCAGGGTCAATGATTACCGCTTTGCCTAGTTCTTCATTCGTTAATAAATAGGCATTCGTCTGTAAAGGACCTAAGGAGTAACTATCAATTTTCAACATAACTTATTATATCCCCGATATCAATTCGCGCAGTTCTTTAAGGATAGCTGCACGGACATCGACTCCTTCTCCATAAGCTTCGATCATTTGCGAACGTACAATAGCCATATTCTCGGCATAGTCTGATGCTTCACGATCTGGATTCTCCTGTTTGAACGAAATCATATATTGTTGAACATGCTTCGGACGAGGTCCCCAAGACCCCAGAACATATCCCCCGGTATCTACGAAAATGACCACAGGAACCGATCTTCCGCCTAACGTAAGGAATTCGTCCATGACATCAAAGTTCTCTTCAAGAATTAATACTTCCGTAGGGATGCCAGCAGTCTCTAACGCATGGAAGACTACAGGTATATTCCGCACTACATCTCCACACCAATCTGCAGCAAGAATAAGAACACGTATATCATCACGATGATTCAAACTTCCGAAAAATTCACGTTCTGAAGCAACATCCCATACGAATGCATCATAGTTGGATTGGAACGTCTCTTTATTCTTTTGCATGCCATCCATAAACTGTTGTGGCGAAATACCTGTTCTAAGTTTGTCTGCTAAATTAGTTCTCATGAATTGATTCCTCTTTTCTTGGATTTAACCCATTTCATTAGGAAATACACAATTAATAACGCAAGTGCAATTAAAAGGATTGGTGTAATATAAGGACCTGCCACTTCATCAATTGTCTCCCATTTTGCGCCTAAATAACGCCCGAGATATACAAACAAGAATGTCCATGGAATAACGGCTAGTGTCGTTAAGAGCGTGAACTTCCCCAAATGCATACGAGACATTCCTGCTGGAATCGAAATAGCATGTCGAACGATCGGAATAAACCGAGCTGTAAAAATCACGCCTGTGCCGTATTTATTAAACCATGCTTCTGAAGCGTCAATCTGTTTCTTATGAATAAAGATGTATTTACCATATCTTTCAAGCACAGGTCGACCACCATAACGACCAATCCAGTACACGAATATTTGGGCTATTACTCCACCAATGGTTCCAAATAAAACAGCACCCCAGAAACTAATTTGTTCCGTATATACCAGATAACCACCATAGGCAAGTACAATCTCACTAGGGATGACTTCCACCATCAAACCAATCATGATTCCGAAATAACCTAAACTTTGAATCCAATGAAATAGCTGATTAACAATTTCCGAAATGAACTCCACTCCGTCCCCTCTTTCATTATGTATTCTGTATTTAATGGTTAAAAACTCCTATTCCTAATTTCTATTCTAACATAGGAAAGGACATACCTTCTACTTGAGCCCAATTAACAATTGTATGGTGTCTTCCGTCTATCTATATGCATACGTTGTGGATGAAAGGAGTGAGGATTTATGCCCCCTAATCACACAGCGAAGAATACGAGACCCCTTCCTACTCCACGTGGAATACGTAGAGCCTGTAGTAAAGAGCTATACCGTACCCTCAAACGAATGAAGACACATATTCCAGCGCCATTATTGAAACAAGGTGAAGAATTATACTTCCGGAAAGTGATCGGTAAGCTGATCTGGATTCACGAAAACAGTAGCAATCGTAAGTTACTCTACCAGTGGTGGGAAAGTGATGTCAGTGAAGAACTCGCTACATTATGGGAAGTCGATCATGGTAAGCTGTGTCTTGCATTTCGCGATGCTTTTGGAGGCTAATGGTTAGATGCTCATGAATCGGGCAGTATTTGTGCCAACCTATCCAGTTGACTGCCCCATTCTTCAGCCTCCCTCGTTAATATGAATTTCCTATCATTATGTAGTTGAGCATGTTGTCCCGATAATTGTTCCACCATATGCTTGTATTTGTTGTATTGACTAACCCCTAAACGAATCAGACGATAGGATTCATCCGTATTTCCTAGAGCCATTTGATCACGAGAAAGTGTAAGTAATTGCTCAAGGCTGCGACTTTGTTTCTCTGTGTTATATGGATCTAATACATTGCTCAAGGACAACCATCTGGTGAAAGGTTTACTTTCTCCGAGCTCTCCATAAGCATTAGCTAATTTCCAAACGAGGCCGGGGTGCTGCGGAGCGTAGGACAGGCTTTGTATAAGTACTCGTATCCCTTCTTCCGGTGATGAGATACGCACCAATTGAAGGGCTGCATCTGTGTTCATCGGATTCCAACGTAGGGATGAATGAAGCAACTTCTGAGAATATTCAGAATCCTTAGTCTGCAGAGCTTGTCTTTGCAGGAGACTACTCATCTCTCCACGAAGGGCGAAACCAGCTAAACTCATGGTTGTACATAACCATAGAACACAGACTATCGTGGAGATGACCTTTTTGGAACGGTGCTGAGCGGACAGAGATGCTACATTAGTTACTGTAGACTGTTCAATGCGATCACGACGAGAGAATCCCCATGCTGCTAGCCAAAAAATAAGAATCCATACAAGACCAAAACTCCAATCGAAATCTACCGCTGCGTGAAGGACTAATACCAAATATGGAGGCACTAGTACACAATATTGCTTATACAATATCCATCCGATTCCGATTAACAAGAACACCAAGATCATAAAACCAACGATTCCGGTATTCAACAGGATATCGAGATATCCACTGTGAACTTCACTTCCTACATAAGGTTGAGACTGTATCGTAGGATATGACATTCGCCAAGTATAGCCTCCTTGTCCCCACCATGGTGCTTGCTGTATTAACCTCCACGCATCTCGATAAATGATCCAACGCGCGGATACGGTGCCGTAATTTGCAGTGATCCGCTCCTTCACAGTGAACCAAATCGTAGCAAAGCTAGCGGTCCAGATACACGCTACAAGCAACATCGCTATGAGTCTGCGGATACGGAGATGCGTGTGGATGTTAGTGAACGAAGCTTGAGAATCCGAGTGGAGTGAAACGTGAGTTTTAGAGCTGAAAGTGGGATGGCGGCTTTGGTACAGCCGCCATAGACCTAGGCCGGCTAGCATGCCGCCGGCCCACAGCCCAGCCAGCCACAGTAGGCTGGGCCAAGGAACTGGAGCCAGTTGCACATGTGCCAGCTGGCGGTACAGCAATGCCGTGCCTAAGCATGGCGCGGCGGCAAGCACGAGCGGCGGCGCTAGCCTCCGCCGCTCAAGCACTAGGCCGGCGGCCACGGCAACGCCGGCCGCAAGCCAACCGCCGCGCGACTCGCTGAGGAGCAGCGCGGCGGTATAGGGTGCTAGCGGCAGAATGCCTAGTAGCACCCGCCGGGTGGATGGCCGCTGCTGCATCAGCGGCCCTAGCGCAAATAGCCGCTCCAATAGGAAGGCGGCCATGAGCGCGCCGAATGTGTTGGGATACTGTATCATTCCTGCTAGTCTTGCACCTGTGGCACTTATGCCAGGGTTCGAATTATACACTATATTATGAGGGATGTTCACAAGCCCATAGATATCAAAGATTGCACTTAATGAAAGTAATAACCCTATGCCGTGCCATCCTGCTTGAAGAAGAGTTCTCCCCTCCTTCTTACTTCCAACATAATAAGCCATAACCGCAAACGTCCCGTACCCTCCCCATTTCAATAGTTCAACGAAGGTACCCTGAGCAAACAGTGGTTGAGACAACACATGCAACACATATAGTGCCATCATAAGAAAAGGACATAAAAGTACGAGAATATCAGGGAATACAGTTGCATTCTCCCAAACCCTATAACTCCGAGTCAGCAAGGAGAATCCTATTACAAGTGAAACTATGCTTAATCCAAGTACAATTGGATACATGTCTGACGCAAAAAAAATGCCTGTCTGCCAGCAACTAAAAGCACCCATAACAAGCAATCCAACTGCTGATAGTTTCCACTCCCAATTCTGCATACTTTCCACCGCCTTCATCCCTTACGATATAGGGCCTTATCCTCTTATTCTCAAGTAGAAACGACTTCGCTGTCCTTTTGGTCTCTTTTATTCACAAAAGGAGCCACCCAGCGCGGGTGGCTCCTTCTCTATTATATGAAAATAGGGTCATCGTTATACTTCATTCTTATGAATATTAGAAGACGAATATAGATTGAACTAAAGTTCGCGCTCACAAGTTCAATCATTTCTAAAGAGAATCATGAATATAGGGGTTCGTCTTTAGTTCAATCTATATAGGTAACAGATCTACACAGACCTTTTCTAAATATGGCGATATATGAAGAAAGTCACGGAATTCCGTGTATTCCTTCCATAACTGATTGCGATCCCCGCTATCTCCTTTGACAGCACGAATGAGGATATTCTTAGGGGTATGCTCCATGTCAATAAATTCTAACAGTTGCGTACGATAACCCATCAGATCTAGCAACTTCGCTCGTACGCCATCTGTCGCTAGTGCAGAGAACCGTTCTTTCAATATCCCGTGTGATAGAAGTGGATCTAATAGGGGGTTCTTTACTTGAGTGAATACTTCATGTTGGCAACACGGTACAGATAATATAACTGAAGCATCCCAGCGAACGGCCTTCTCAAGCGCAGCATCCGTTGCTGTATCGCAAGCATGAAGCGTGACGACCATATCGACTTTGTCTAATTCATTGTAGTCCGCAATGTCTCCAACGAGAAATCTTAGATTATTATAAGCTAGCTTACTAGCAAGCAGATTACAATGTTCTATAACATCCGCTTTCAGGTCAAGTCCAACAACATTCAACGTTCTTCGTTCCTGAATAGCTAGATAATGATAGAGGGCAAATGTTAAATAGGATTTACCACAGCCGAAATCCAGAATAGTCAATGGACGATCTTCTGGCAAGCTCGGAAGGACATCCTCAACCATTTCCAAAAAACGATTTATTTGTTTGAACTTATCATATTTGCGGGCTAACACTTTACCATCTTCGTTCATTATCCCGAGTTCTACTAAAAAGGGAATCGGTTGTCCCTCTTCAAGTACATATTGCTTCTTGCGATTATGTGACAAATCAACCTCACTCCTAGAAGGGGATTTGGTCAAGATCGATACTTTGAACTTCTTACTAATGAGTATTTGATAATCCGCTTCTGAGGTACAGATAAGGCCTTGACGAAAAGTCTGCTCAAAAAGTTCTTCAAGTAGCGTAATCGCTTCTTCTTCCGTAGCATTCTTGTGGACAATCTTGTTACTGTAGTAATAAGCAAATTGGTAACGAAGCACTTTTTTCAGTTCTACCGGTTTAATCTGTACTTTGGTATATGAAATGCCTTCTTTCTTACGAAGTTGGCTTATCGTGGCCGTAATCATGGAAGAGTCGTTAATCACCTGGTAAATAAGTTTGCGTAATGATTCCAAAAGAGTACATCTCACTTTCTAAAGTTGTCTTATCCGTTACAATACCATATTCGGTTGACTCATCCAAATCATTATTACTGGATTCTTCGCTGCATTTCATATAACCCTTCCACAACCTCTGCCCGCGGGAGTCTTCCCTGCGTCAGTCTTTCATCCTCTTCACCCTGAAGCCGTTCGTAGAAAGCGAGCCCCTCAACTGGATCTATTCCATCTCGTTCTAAGAGACGAAACAATGCATTCTCTGCTTCAGCATAACACCCATTCTTCTCTTGATAGTGAAACAACAAGGTTTCCGTTTTTAGCGGAAGACGATAGTCTTTGAGCTGATTCAAAAGATTATCAACCTGATTCGGAAGTTGGATCAGCTCTTTATTCGCACCATGAAGTTCCGCAACCAAATAAAGATGTAATGATTTCATAAATCGGGTTAAGCCTTCATCTATTTGACCCGAATCCATATATATCTTTCCTTCTTCATTCAAAAGATACGCTGCACCCTGTAACTTATCTGATTCAACCGTCGTACCAAAACGAAACATTTCCGTGATCTCTTCTGTTGGTAACGAATTCAACAGACGTGAATTAAGGGGGAACTCCCTACTAAGTAATTCATCTATTTCCCAAAGGGCCTCAGTATGTTTTCGTTCTTTTTTCAAATCAAATACTTTGGAGATCATTTGGGTCATTTCTTCAACCATTCTGAGAATGTAATCATTACGAAACATGTATACCCTCCTTGAAATTTCACATTTTCGAGACTCTTTTCTACTTATCTTCGATTGTAAGTCATTCCCACAAGCAATGCCAGTAACACTGCTCGAGGAAGAAACCCGAAAGCGCAATGCCTTCGGGTTTCTTTGAATGATTTGATATTCATTATACAATACTAGTTAGCTTTGACCTTATCCAAAAAAGTTACAATAGTCTCAGCCAACTGATCAGGTGCTTCCAACATACTCATATGTCCTACGTCTGTAATCGTTACCTGAGTCACCTTAGGTTGGTCCACGGTAAATGTCTTCTCTGGCGAAATAATACCATCCTTCTCTCCCGCAACAAGTAATACTGGAAGAACCGTTGCCGACAGAACCTCTCGACGATCCGGACGTTCACGCATCGCCATTGCTGCTCCAGTGGCACCCTGTGGAGGCGTTTTATATCCAATTTCTTTAGCTAGATGTATCCATTCTGGATGAGTATTTATATGATCTGGCGCAAAGAGACTTGGAATCATCTTATCTACAAACGGTGTGATCCCGTTAGACTGAATACCTCTTACTGCGAGTAATCGCTTCTCCTTTGCCTCTTCACTATCAGGGAAAGCTGTAGAGTGAATGAGTCCGAATCCATTCAGTCGAGAAGCATATCGTTGAGCGAACGAAAGGGTAATATATCCCCCTAGTGAATGACCTAAGAGTGTCACTTTCGTAAGTTCCAATGCATCCAACAATTGAACAACATCATCAGCCATTTGTTCAATCGTATAGGCTCCCATTGGGGCATCCGAAAAACCGTGACCGCGAAGATCAGGTACGATACAACGATAACGCTCTGATAACAACGGCACTACTTGATCCCAATATTCCGAACTACCACAAAATCCATGCAGAAGCACTAGGGGCTCTCCCTGACCTTGATCCTTATAACAAATTGTATTTCCATCGCATATTATTTTTCCCATAATTAATCCTTCTTTCTGCGTCTCTTCATAAGTATTATTAATCAAATTATACGATCTTGAAACCATTTAATTTAAATTTCCATATTCCGAAGCCTTTAATAAGAGATAATGGTAGTGAGTGTGTGTGACATGTTACAATACAGGAAGCATATTTTATACCAAGAGAGGATGGTCCATCTAATGGATTTATCAAATAAAACGCCTGAGAACATCGAATATATGATTGAAGAGATTAAAACAAAATTAAGAATGGCAAGTGGAGCCGCTATGCAAGCTTCCGCATTTTCAGTAGAACAGTATGAGGATATTCAAGATGTATATGAGTTAGTCATGAAAAAGAGTAACCTTAGCATTTCGGAAGTTGAGTCTCTTGTATTAGAACTCGGACGATTACGCCGTCAATCGTAATGATTATATTAGAAGGAGGATGTCCCAAAACCATTACCACATGGTTTGGGACATCCTCCTTCTTTCTTTTATATTCACAATGTGTCGGTTTAGGGAAGATCCACCAGAATAAATTATGATTCCCCTTCACTACTACTTCCTTTGATATTCAAATCTTTGTACTGTACCCGCCTCTAGTAAGTGTTGGTTCCCCAAATCATGATGTGGGGATTTATTTTGGGAACAGCCATTTTCGTTTTCCTTTTAAGTCTAATCAGTCGTTTATTCAGACAAACCACCTAAATATAGGATATACTTAATATCTATTAAAAAATTATAAATTTAGGAGTGATTTAGTATGAGTCCAGAAGAAAAAAACTATCCAGTACAAAGTAATAGCACGTTCTTCAAAGGGGCGTTAATTGGTGGATTAATCGGTGCAGCAGCAGCTTTATTGTTTGCTCCCAAACCAGGTAATGAGCTACGCGGAGATCTCAGTGAGAAGTTATCTCTCGTTACTGACAAAACAAAAGAAGTTGCATGTGTTGTAGGCGATAAGGCAACCGAAATAGCTAAGACCGTCTCTACCAAATCTTCTGACGTTGCTAAAAGTATTGTTGAAGGTTCTCATAACATCATAGATACGGTAAAAATTTCTGCTTCTAATGTATCAGAAGAAATAGCTGATGCTACTCAAGAAATTAAGGATACTTCCACAGATGCAGCTAAAGATATTCAACATGAGCTGAACGCGACAAAATATTAATCCATTCGTTCGCAAAAATAGCCGGCTTATCTAAGCTGGCTATTTTTTGCGTCAACTACCACCTAAGCATCTACGCATTACCATAATGAAAGCGAAGATGTGGATTACCTCACATTTTCAAAATCTCCTTAACGGCGAAACCTCTGCCATATTCCAGCTGCGACATCAACGTACTTTATCCAACTTGTTGCTTTTGATTCCTTCGTCTCACTTACAGTTGTATAAGATTTCACTGTACGTTGTTCAGCCGTACTTGGTGGTACGTTAGAAGCAGGCGGTGTATTGTTCTTTTTCATCATTTTATCCATCACAGTACTCGAGAGTTGCTTAGCTGCATATGTAACTTCACTTAATACTTCGCCTAGATTGTGTACAGATTCTATCACGGGATCAATTTGTTTCATCTTCGATTGTAAATCAACGGTAATATCATTCGCGTGTCTAACGGTTTGTTTCACTTCATAACCCAATTCTTCAATCGTCATCTGAACTTCCTGCAAGGTCTGAGTTGTTTTCTCTAATGATTTCGTAGCTGCTCTTAGCGTATTTATAAGAAATACAACAAGTACTGCAAATGCAACAGCTATAATAACGACACTAATTTCGATCATAGTACAATCGCTCCTTTTACGTTCTTAATTTATATTATTTATTGCTCTTAGTTACTCCTTCTCCAAAAGTGCGAAACAGGAGTCCTCTAAGTAGAACTGGCTTTTTTAAATCATCCAAATCTGGATTGTTCATTTTTAAAATCCTAGGTTAAATACCGAATACAAGGATGCACCAAGACGGAACGTCACATAGAATTCTCCTAATCCTTATGAAGGAAACAGAGAAAATATCCTACATTTAACTAAATATGAAGAAGGAACGGTGTTGCAGCAGCAACCTCCATTGCGAATAGTTGTTACACTAACGATTTGGGGTTCTTTGATTGTTATGCATTATTTTAGATCAAGTAAAAATGGCGGTATAGCTAACCAATCTATCTTAAAGAAAAGCACGATGCTATCCGTTTTAAAATTAATATGATCTACTCCCACTAAATTAGGTACATATTCGTTTAAAGAGACGGTTATTGGAGCTAAGGACCATCGTGAAGATGGTATTTCAATTTGTCTAATTCTGGTCGATGTATGCTCTAGTATCAGGTCACTGCCATTAGATTTCATATGAAAGTTTAATGTTCCTCCAAAAGGAATCACGCCCCATTTGCCATTGAATTTTGCTTCCAATTCTTCTTCATGAATGCTAAACTCCACCCCTGTAACTTTTACGTTTGTATCCGTAGTTGTGAGAGCCTCTACCATTTTTTTCTTTGCAAGATGATTCATTTCTTCCCTTGTTAATTCAATTTCAGGTACTCGATTCTTCACCATGTTCCACACTTTAACTTTCATATCCACTTGTTCGTAGCTCATATCTAGTTCTTTTTCTGGTCTGATATAGACTATAACTGCAACAACCAGCGCAATTACCAATAACAACACTGTAACAATCATTCGTCTAACAATCCGCATTACTTCTCTCCTTTCAAACAAAAATAAATCTTTTACTTAATGCCTCAACTATAACAGAAAAAAGAACCTTTTATCACTAAAGGGAATACAATTCTTCCTATTCACAGTCATAGCGCTGTCGAAAATAACCAACAGGTAAACCTAAAAAAGAGTATCTTCTCAATTGGAAGACACCCTTTCTATATTTATAAATATAACTTTATGCCTGTTTGCTCATAGCGTGCTTCCCTTATTTGGGCTCTACATGAATCTGAACTTGCATGATGTTATGCTCTTTCTTCACTTGTTCTTCAATTAAGTCCGTGATCTGATGTCCTTCAGTAACACTTAAGTTAGATTGTACTTCAATCACCACATCTACAAGTATACGACTACCGTGAACCCGTGCTTTCACATCCTTGATCCCTTCTACCCCTGAAACAGAAGCTATTGTACCTCGTAAATCCGTAATTTGGTTTTGATCGAATCCATCCGTAAGACTATATGTGCATTCTTTGAAAATACCCCAGGCGGTCCTACAGATGATTATTCCCACCACAAATGCTGCTATGCTATCAAGCCAAGGTAATCCAAACTGCGCACCTACAATCCCCACCGTCGCTCCGACACTTACCATAGCATCAGAAAGATTATCTTTGGCAGCAGCCATCAAAGCATTATTATTAATTTGTTCCGCTAAGCGACGATTGTACAGGTAAACCCCAAACATCGCGATGGCGCATAGGAGAGCCACACCAGCAGACCATAAGCTCGGGGGCTCCATTTGTTCACCTTTCCAAAATGTCTTCACGCTTTCTACTATAACTTGAACACCAGCCAAAGCCATAATAAAAGAAGCTATAAGTGCTGCTACGGTCTCGGCTCTGAAATGTCCATAAGCATGATCCGAGTCCGGTGGTTTCTGTGAAATACGTAGACCAATTAATACGGCTACGGATGCAACGATATCTGTTACGTTATTTACTCCGTCAGCTAATAAAGCGCTAGAAGTAAATACATAACCACTCACTAATTTGAGCGCAGACAAAATGAGATATGCACCAATACTAACCCATGCTCCTCTTTCTCCTTTACGTATCTCTTCATAAATATCCAAGCCCTTGTACAACTCCTTCATTTGCATTTACCAACCATCTTTTCCTTATCTGAATAAACGTATTCTTTTTGAGACTAGACCAACGAAATTGTCTTCATCAGGAGCATGAGCATACTCCCCCTTGTAGAGATAATTAAAAACGATTAAAATGAATACACACGCCCAAAGGGAGGTTTTCATATGAGCGAAAATAAAGAAGTAAAAAAAGTCAGTCTGGCTGATGCCATTCGAAAAAAACTTGAGCAGAAGAAACAACAAGCTGCCTCAGGTAACGCGAATACCTTTCAAGCTGGTTCTGGCAAAACATTAAAAAGTCAGAACAACATAAAGCCGACTAACCAACGTCGTCGTACGGGTGGTTCATAAGTCTCCTTCTTTAGATAGAACACAATATGAAAAAAGATGGCTCCTGAATACTCATACTCAGAAGTCATCTTTTTCATTTACAATGTATTTACCTTCGATTTAATCTCCATTTTCAAGTCCGCTTTTTTCTATTCGGGAGCTGTGCTGGGATCACAATTTTTACCGTGGACCCAATACCCGGTCTGCTACCAATCGTTACGCCATACTCTGAACCAAAGTGAAGCTGAATCCGACTATTCACATTACGGATGCCATAACCCGTGTTCAATCCTTCAACAGGATCAAAAATTTGTTTAATTAATAGCGGAGACATCCCAATACCATCATCAATGATTTTAAATACAATATTATTCCCTTCCAGTTCTCCTACAATCCGAATATGAATCGAATCGCCAAACCATGCGTGTTCACACGCGTTCTCGATAAATGGCTGTAATATTAATTTAATGGTTTCGTATTTAATAATGTCTGGATCAATATCGAAATAGATGGATACCGCTTCCCCAAACTTGGTCGTCTGAATGTTTATATACGCTTGTGCTTGTTCCAATTCACTACGAACCGGGATCACAGTCCGTCCCTCATTTAATGATAGCCTATAAAACTTAGCTAGATCTAGAACCATACGATGTAACTTGTCGATCTCACCGAATTTGGCCAACCTACTAATCGAAGAAAGCGTGTTATACAGGAAATGAGGATTAATCTGCGCTTGGAGTGACTCTAACTCCAACTCCCTTTTCTCAAGTTGGGTCACATATACTTGTTCGATCAATTGATCAATATTGTGTCCCATTTCATTGAGAGCTAGAGCAATTTGGGAGAATTCGTCTTTGCCCTTATACCCCATGCGCTTATGCAAATCCCCTTCGCGGAACGCATTGAGCACAGATACAATTTTGGTTACCCTAATCGAAAAATACCGAGAAATAAACATCCCTGCAATAGTAAATACAATCAAACAAATGAGGCATAACAGAATTAAGAACATCCGTACTTTCGCAGAATCTCTCTCCATAATGGTCATAGGAACATAAGCTACTAATTCCCATGATGGCCCTTTCATATTTTCCTTAATAGTCAAGTACTCAGTGTCCTTAATCGTGTCATAAGCGAAATCATTAGGTAAAATTCCAGACTGATACATGACTTTTCCATGTTCATCCTTAACCACTAATATGCTACCCTCACCGATTTTACGATAATCAACCGATTGAAAGAGCTCATCTATGCTGACACTAAGTCTCATAAATCCAGTTTCTTTCAATCTCAAAGGACTTACGTTATCTACTAACCGGCGGAGTAGTGAAATACGATTGAATTCACTATCAAGCTCTACACTCTTCCATACCTTTGTACCACCATATTTCTCCTCAGGAAAATTCTTATACCAAGGTTTATCCTTGATCCGATTGAATTGATACAAATTATAGTCGCGTTCCAATAACACTGGATTTTCACTTGTATACATTTCTGGGAAACTCTCATTTTTCAAAAATAAGTACATCGCAATATTAACGCCTGTAGCATTAATGGCAATATCAAACTTTGGTAATATGATATTTACCAATCGTTCATAACTTTCCCAGCCCTCATCCTTGATGCGAAGCTGTAAGTTGAGATAATAATCCTGATACAGCATCGACGATACTCTTTCTACATCCGACATCTTGTACTCGATGTTGTCCCGAATTTGTAACAACGTTCCCTGAATGTTACTCCTAGTCTGTTGGCGAATAGAGTCTTGGTACATAGAATGAGAGAAAAAACCAATAGCAATAACAGGTATAATAACAAATACAAGATAAGTAAGCATCAATTTGTAACCGAACGGAATATACTTCGGTTTCTTCGGTTGAACTGGAGTTCTCATCTTATGCATCCCTCGTTACTCTCTTTTTCGGAAATCCATTGGTGTCATACCGTAAGCTTCTCTGAATTGCCTGCTGAAATAAGGAATATATCGGTATCCTACCAGATTTGCAACTTCATATATTTTTAAAGTCGGATCTTTAAGCAATTCGCGTGCCCGTTCCATTCTCATGCTGGTCAGTATCTCACTGAAACTTTTACCCACCTCTTCCTTGAATAAATGTCCCAGATAATTAGGAGAAAACAAAAATTGCTGGGCAATATCCTTTAGTGTAATGTTCTCCTGTATCCGTTCTCTTATAATATTCATAATCTCCCGAATTAACTTGCTATTTTTTGAGTTTTCCCTTTGACGTATCTTTTCCGAGATCTCAAAAACTTTACGTACTAACCATGAACGGATATCTCCCATCATCTCAAATTTCAATACGATATCGAGACTATGAAGCTCCATCCCCAGCATTTCGAACAAATCTTCATCCAGTGTATGTAAATATTGATCTAGCTTAAAGATGATATACATAGCTAAATTATAAATAGTAGCTCTTGAGCGTAATGTGGATACGGTTTGAAACAGATTTTCAATCTCATCATGAATACCTACTAAGTTATACTCAGACATAGCTTTGAATAAGGCATCCAAACGAATATCCAGTGTTTTGGCATCACTTAACTCTGGTGCTCGGCGGACGTCCTCATAGTTGATTAAGTCCCCTTTTCCAAAGAATATTTTACCATCCAATGCTTCTAGAGCCTGCTTATATGAAGTCGGTAATTGTGACACGTCTTGAACGGGCTCTCCCAGTCCAATTGTCACTGAAAAGGATAATCTGGAGGTCACTTCTTCAAACATTGCATAAACTCTATCATTCATCCCTTGCCCATGCATTACAACAGCAACACGTTGTCGTGACAACCTGAAACAATATCCCATTTCGTGACCAAGGATCACTTCATTTATTTCTTTCAGTAGTACTTCAAGATTTTGCCCAGTGGCAGTGGCCGATTGTGTGTCCCCATACTGCATCCATTCCAGATCATCCATTTCCAACACAGCTGTACGAAGTGGGCCTGCAAGCTTATCCAAACCATAGGACACAGCAATTTTTGCTATACCATCAGGTCGTTCCCATGTGAGCTCGCCTTGAAGCAAACGGATCAATAGATCATTTCTAGCCATCGGCTTCATATGATAATATTGCTCTTCCTCTTCTCGTCGTTTCTCCTCTGTTTCAAGATCCTGAACGATTTGCCGTAGAGATAAAATGAGTTCATCATCATCCATAGGCTTAAGTAAGTAACTACATGCCTTCATAGACAATGCTTGTTTAACATAATGAAAGTCCTGATATCCGCTTACAAAAAGGATACGTACATCTGGTTTCTTATCAATAGCGATTCTGGCCAGTTCCAAACCCGACATATTCGGCATGTTCACATCTGTAACAAGAATATCAATGGATTGCTTCTCCATTACTTCGCAAGCCGCGAACCCATTATTTACGGCTCCTACCACTACCAGACCCAACTCTGACCAGGGAATGAACTGTTTCATTCCTTCTAAATCTAGAAGCTCGTCATCTGCCAACAACACTTTATACATGAATTCATAACCCTCCTAAAAGGCTCATTCGATTCTTTAATTAAGTATAACGTCTCTAGCATCATTTGGACCAGAAGTTTCCAAATAATATATTCATAATCGTAGTATCTGTTCGAAAGTTCTGTCCTAGAAATAGAAATACTCACCTAACAAATACATCTAAATAAAAAGGAGACCCTATGGGTCCCCTCAGTACACCTTGCTTACTTTACTTACCTTCCATTATTGCCTTATTCTTATGCCATTTTTCTGCAAGTTTTACAAGTACTTTATCGAATCCAGCACTCATCGAATCATCGTGTGCTTTATCAAGCATTGCAAGCGCTTCTTCGTCTGTCTTCGCATACAATGTCTGCGCTCTTACCTTCAACCAAATATCTTTAGCACGTTGGAACGCGATGCCTTCTTCACTTTCTGGTTGTGGGTATAAATCGATGAATTCTGTCGCATCACCTTGTGTTGGCCAAGTGACTACATACTGCCAGTATGTTGACCAGTCACGTTCACTTTCAGCTAAAGTTGTTTGGAATTTACCCTTGATATCATCAACAAACACCGTATTACCTACCCACATTAATGGATCCATTTTAGCCTGATATTTTGCCAACTCTTGCGGTTCAGACTTAACTTTGTCTGTAAATATAGGAGTTACACCATCAGCGTCTAGACCCTTCCAGTAACCACCTTCAGTTCCCCACATCTGTAACGTCATACCTTCAGGACCGGTCCAATAATCAAGGAAAGCAAAGACTGCTTCTGGATCTTTAGCGCTTGTCGTAATGACAGCGGAGTTCCATCCAAGTTTATTATAGGTACCTGGATAAATCTTGCTTGGATCTAAACCATCCTTGTGAATTGGTTTAACCATAAAGTAACCTGCCTCAGGATCACTCTTCACGAGTTCAGCATGGCCCTGACTTGAATATAGAGTAGCGTTAGTAGCAGCATATACTGCTACTTTTCCGTTGTTGAGTTTCTCTTGGACTTGATCACGTGTTTGCGTCATCGCGTCCTGCGTCATCAGCTTCTCACGGAACAACTTCGAAGCGTAAACAACGGATTCTCTGAACCCTGGGTCTTTATAAATTGAAGTCATCTTATCGCCATCTGGTACCGCATAGAATCTTGTGAAGCTAAGATTGCTTTCTTTGAAAGCTGAGAACAACTGGTCGATACCATGACCTTCTGATGCTAGATCAGTCTCAAAAGGAATAACTTTTGGATATTTTTCCTTAACCAAGTTCAAATAAGTGTATAGATCATCCGTCGTTTCCAATTTCGGTTTGCCCAACTCGTTGTAAATTTTCTTATTTACAACCCAACCAGCGTTACCATTAGGACGATTCGTATACCAGTTAGGGAACGTATATAGCTTACCATCTGGTGAACGTAGCATATTAAGTGCCATTGGATCCAACCATTTCTTCAAGTTAGGATATTTGTCGATATAATCATCCAAAGGCACAAGCAAACCAGCCTCACGTAAACGTTCTACATCGGTACCACGTTCGCCCCAAATGATATCTGGAAGGTCGCCAGATGCTATCATTGTATTAAGCTTCTGAACATTATTCCCCCCGTTTGGAACTTCAGTAACGGTAACCTTCTTGTTATCTTGAACCCATTTTGTTACTTCGTCTGATCCCCACTTAGGAGTCGCTGCGTACCATGGATAATTACCAAACAACGTAATGTCTAGTTGTTCTTTACCCAATTCATACTTCTGAGATTCCTCAGCCTTTGTCTCTACCTTGTTACCATCTTTTGCTGGTTCCTTCGTTGGTTCAGCGTTTCCGCTATTACTTGAACATCCAACAACTAAAGATAGAGCCATCACGGTTGATAAAGCGCTGCCAACCAACTTTGTTTTTTTCTTCATCCCCTTGTTTTCCCCTTTCAATCTCTTTATTTATGTTTAAAGCACTAGGCTCCAAACTAAAGTTTGAAAAATCCTCGTTCCATTCTCACAGTACTACTACTCTTTCAAAGAACCTACGAGTACCCCTTTTACAAAATACTTCTGAACGAAAGGGTATACACAAACAATCGGCAGTGTTGCTACCATCATTGTCGCCATAGATAAAGATTTACTTGTAATCGTCTTTGCAGACTGCATACGTGCTAAAGATGCTGCATCTAGACTAGAGGATTGCTCTGATACGATATTAGAAGCTAGTATTTGCTTCAAGATGGTCTGAATTGGCATCAAATCATCTTTCGAAAGGTAGATACTAGCAAGGAACCATTCGTTCCAGTGCGATATAGCTGTAAACAACCCTAATGTAGCTATGACAGGACCCGATAGCGGTAATACGATCCGAAATAAGGTCCCCCAGTTTCCGCATCCATCCATCTTTGCTGACTCTTCCAATCCAGAAGGTAATGCCTGAAAGAATGTACGAAATATAATCATGTTCCATACGCCAATTAGCGAAGGAATAATGAATATCCAGAATGAGTTCATCAAGCCAAGATTGCGCATCAACAGGAACGTCGGAATGAGACCTCCAGAGAAGTACATCGTGATGATACACAGGACCATATAGTATTTACGGCCTACCAATTCTTTCTTCGACATACCGTAAGAGAAAATAGCTGTCGCCAATATTGCAGTTACAGTACCAACAACCGTACGTAACACAGATACATAAAACCCATTCATTAAACGTTCATCCTTGAAGACGAGGCTATAGTTCTCCAACGTGAACTTCCGAGGCCAAATTGTGACCCCTCCATTAGAAGTATCTGACCCCACATTGAATGAGACCGCAAGCGCATTCAGAAACGGATAAAGCGTTGAAACAGCTAAGATAGTTAGAATTGCATAGATGGATATTATCATAATGCGATCGCCTTTAGTGTCGCGCATCAGTTATGTACCTCCTTTACTTGTGTCATAATTACCATAGACTGTTACCTGACTTCTTCGCCACAAAGTTAGCGATTGTGAGTAATCCTACACTAATAACAGCTTTGAATAGACCCACGGCAGTAGCGTAGGAATATCGGTAATTGTTTACCCCGACTCGTATGACATAAGTATCGATGACATCTGATACATCCCTAAGCGCGGGATTCGGTGCGAGAACGAGAATATCTTCAAATCCAGCACTCAACAAGTTCCCGATTGCTAGAATCATGAAGATTGAAACAACTGGCATAATTGATGGAAGCGTTATCAGGTATATCTGTTTAAACCGACTGGCTCCGTCTATCGAAGCCGCCTCATACGAGCTAGGATCAACTCCGGCGATGGCTGCCAAATAAACAATGGATCCAAATCCGATTTCCTTCCAAATATTTGTTGATACCAGAATCGTTTTGAAATATTCGGGTACCGATAGAAAGTTAATCGGTTCATTAATCAAATTCAACTTTTGTAGTAGCATATTAATACTACCATTGTCTGTCGCGAGCATCGAACCAACAAGTCCGCCGATAATAACCCATGACATAAAGTGAGGCAAGTAAGTAACTGTCTGTACAATTCGTTTAAATCTCATTCTACGAACTTCATTAAGCATTAAAGCTAGAATGATCGGTGCCGGAAATCCGATACAGAATTTCAACAAACTGATAACGATTGTATTCTTCATAACTAAGGCAAAATCTGGTGAATTAAAGAAATAAGCAAAATGCTTAAATCCAACCCATGGACTACTAGTGAAACTATTGCCTACTTTATAATCCTGAAATGCAATCATAATCCCATACATAGGAACATAACTGAAGAGAATAATAAGCGCAAGTGCCGGTAGTACCATTAATTGTAAATCAATTTGTTTCATGAACGTTGTAAATCTGCTTGTAGGCCGCTTTAGCGGTGGCTTTGATTCCACCGTTTTCACGGAAAGCTGTGCCATGTCGTGTCCCCCTCTGCTTTATCCGACTGCATTAAGTTTACGAAAAAACGCTTTCTTTTACTATCTGACAGATCAACTAAATGTGATACTTATCAACTCACTTATAATTAATACAAAAAAGTGACCCGTAAGGTGGTCACTTTTTTCAAAGTGTACAACTTACGGGTCACCATTCACATGCTAAAGACTTACTACTTTCAGACTATTTTTCTACAGGGTACATTTGTTCCCGAAGCGCTTTAACCTCTTCGTTCTCCAAATATTCATCGTAACTCATTGAGCGATCGATTATTCCGTTCGGAGTAATCTCGATGATCCGATTCGCAATCGTCTGAATGAACTGATGGTCATGGGATGTGAAAAGAATCGTCCCGTCAAAATCAGTAAGTCCGTTATTAAGTGCTGTAATGGATTCCAAATCCAAGTGATTCGTTGGTTCATCGAACACGAGTACATTGGCACCATTAAGCATCATCTTCGCTAACATACAACGAACCTTTTCTCCACCAGAAAGCACGCTTGCTTTCTTCAACGCTTCTTCTCCGGCAAACAGCATGCGTCCAAGGAAACCACGTAGGAACGTTTCATCTTGGTCTTGGGAATACTGACGAAGCCAATCCACCAAATTCATGTCCACGCCATCGAAATAACGGGAGTTGTCTTTAGGAAAATAGGCTTGAGTTGTCGTGATCCCCCATGTGTATTCACCAGCATCAGCGGTTTGCTCGCCCATCACAACATCAAAGAATGTGGATTTAGGCAGACTGTTTGGTCCGACAAAAGCAATCTTATCCCCTTTATTGACTACGAAGCCTACACCGTCAAGCACGACTTCATCGTTAACCGTTTTGTTCAAACCTTCAACAGTAAGAAGTTGCTTACCTGCCTCACGTTCCGGCTTGAAATGTAAGAACGGGTATTTACGGCTAGACGGACGAATATCATCCAATGTAATTTTCTCTAGCTGTTTCTTACGAGAAGTTGCTTGTTTGGACTTAGATGCATTCGCGGAGAAACGTTGAATGAACGCTTGTAGTTCTTTCATCTTCTCTTCTTTCTTCTTGTTAGAATCCCGTGACAAGCGTAAAGCAAGCTGACTGGATTCATACCAGAAGTCGTAGTTACCTACGTACATCTGAATTTTACCGAAGTCGATATCCGCAATTTGCGTACATACTTTGTTCAAGAAGTGACGGTCATGGGATACGACAATAACAGTACCTTCATAATCCATCAAGAAATTCTCCAACCAGCCAATAGATTCAAGATCCAAATGGTTGGTAGGCTCATCGAGAAGAAGGTTATTAGGACGACCAAATAACGCTTGGGACAACAATACACGTACCTTCTCATTACCACTGAGCTCTGTCATCTTCTTATCGTGAAGTTCACGAGGAATACCAAGACCGATCAAGAGTGCTGCAGCATCTGGCTCAGCATCCCAACCATTCAATTCTGCAAATTCGCCTTCCAGTTCACCAGCACGAAGTCCGTCTTGTTCTGTGAAGTCTGTCTTAGCATAGAGCGAATCTTTCTCTTTCATAATCTCATATAGGCGAATATGACCCATAATAACAACCTCAAGAACTGGGAATTCGTCATATTCATAATGGTTCTGTTTAAGAACCGCCATGCGTTCTCCCGGAGTCATATGAACATCACCTGAGTTCGCTTCAATCTCTCCAGAAAGAATCTTTAGAAAAGTTGATTTACCTGCACCGTTCGCTCCAATAAGACCGTAACAATTGCCTGGTGTGAATTTTATGTTTACATCCTCAAAAAGTGCGCGTTTTCCATAACGGAGTGTCACGCCGCTTGTACTGATCATGAAATAATCCATTCCTTTCAAATTAAACTTCCCCCATCATACCATAAATGGAGCACCTTTTCGAAGTGTAATCATGGAATTACAGTTAATTCCGCTTTCTTGCCTCCGGATTTATCATTACTACAACAAAAGCAGCTCATCCTCTAACAAGGAATGAGCTGTTTTTGTTGTTACCCGATCACTTTTTTTCCTTAATTATACTTTGAATTGCCGTAAATATATTTGTAGATCTTCTGCCATCTTGGCCAACGACTGTGCCGAAGAGCTGACTTGCTCCATCGCAGCCAACTGTTCTTCGGTCGCCGCAGACACATCTTGCGTCCCCTCAGCCGATTTCTCCGCCACATTCGTAATAAAGTTCACTTGCTCGACAGCGTAATCGGTGCTCTTATTCATTTGCATCGAGTAAGCCGTAACCTCTTGAATTTGAGTTGTCACTTGCAGTACCGATTGCATAATTTCATTAAAAGATGCGCCCGCTTGGTTAACAACATCGATACCTACGGCTACTTCGCGTGTGCCTTGCTCCATAGATTCGATGGCTACTGTCGTTTCACTTTGAATCGCTTCAATTAGCTCCGTAATTTGCTTGGTTGACTCTCCCGATTGCTCAGACAGTTTCCGCACTTCACCGGCTACTACAGCAAATCCTCGTCCATGTTCGCCTGCTCGAGCCGCTTCGATCGCTGCATTAAGAGCGAGTAAGTTCGTTTGCCCCGCAATATCAGACATTACCTTAACGATATTATCAATTGCAGCAGATCGTTGGCCTAGCCGCTTTATCGTATCGTTAATGGAGTTTACCGTAACGTGAATAGATTCCATCTGATTCATAACCACTTGAATGGCCTGATTGCCGATATCGGCACTTTCGGATGCTGTCAAAGCAGAGTTTGCTACACTTTGCGCGTTAGTCGCAATTTGCTGTACACCCTCTGCTACCTCCCGAATTGAGTGTACGCTCTCTTCAACGTTTTTCAGTTGCTTCTCCGTTCCGTCAGCCACATCTTGAATCGCCATCGCAATATGCTCGGTAGCCTTACTCGTATGCTCTGCGTTGGCAGACAACTCCTCTGCGGACGTAGCCACGTCTTGGGCCGTTCGATTCACTTGCAGAATGAAGCCACGCAGAGTCGTAATCATCGTATTGACGGCCCCTGTCAGCTTGCCAACTTCATCATGCGTTTTCACTTGCAACGCTTCTTGGCTTAGATCGCCCTTCGATACACGTTCAGCTGCGTATGCTACCGCGACAATTGGCCGCGTAATTTGTTGTGCTATAACGATCGCAATAAAGATAACCGCTAAGCTTACAAGCAGAACAATTATCGTCACATTCGTTTTGATGGAGGAAACTGCTGCTGTAATCGAGTCTTCCGGAATGTGCAAGTACAGGCTATAACCCGTCGTTGGCACAGGCGCGTATGCAACTGAATAATTTTTCCCTGCTTCATTATATACATAGGAAGTCGATTCCGCTTTGACTCCAGCTAAGATATCAGCTAAACCATTTGTCAACTTTGCTTCTTTGACTGTCTTGCCGATCAGCTCTTTATTCGGATGAAGCTGAATTTTCCCTTGATTGTCCACGACAATCGGATAACCAACACCGTTATCAATGTACAAATCTTTTAAAATGTCGGACGTAAATCCTTCAAAGTTTACGAGTCCAGTCAGAACACCCTTGACACGATCGTCAGCCTGTTTAACTGGAGCGGCCATAATAATGGAGCGTTGGCCCGTCGTCTTTGCTAGAATAACATCCGTGTACGTTACTTTTCCTTCCAGTCCATTTTTGAAAAATGGACGGCTCCCCAAGTCAATACCTACGCTTTTTTCAAATGTATCAGCTTTCACAAGGCCGTCCGCACCAATAAAGGTGTTGCCGTCGTACTTGTCTGTTGTCTTTGTTAACGACTGTATATACTTCATTTTTTGTGTGTTATCGTCTGAACGAATATCTGACGTTGTTGCCAGCAGCTGTATTTCAGACATGCGTTCCCGTAAGAACATATCCATCGTGTTAGCTTTACTCTGTACGAGAGAAACGTAGGAATCATTTTGTTTCTCAATCAATTTAGTCGAAACCGTGTAGTAGACGTACAAGGATGTTGAAATTAAAGGAATAAACGAAACGACCAAAAACCAAGCGATTAGCTTATTTTTTAACTTGCCTGTAAAGAGATTACGTATCAGTATCAGACCCTTAGCCTTGGAAGCCGAACTTTGTTCGACAGATTCTTTCATTTATTATTCCTCCACCTTATCCATTGAAATCTCTAATTAAGCTGTACGGCATGTGTTGTCGGAGGGTGTATGGGTGTCATGATGTCTCATATGCGTATATTTTAGAGGAGACAACTAGGGAGGTCCGGAAATTTCCGAACGTTATCCCCGTTGTCGATTTCATTATTTTATAGGATTAATACCCAATAGACGCGCCTTCACCACGAGGGTCAGCGCCACCGAATTTCACGTTAGTTTTCGGTTCGATAACAATCATACCGGATTGACCCACTTGGTCCGTGTAATTGTCAATCTTCTTCACTGGATGACCACGACGGACAAGCTCATCCATAACGGATTGCGGGATACGTCCTTCCATCTTCAAATCATTAGCAGAATCTCCCCAGTTACGGCCATGCAGCCATCTTGGCGCTTCAATAGCATCCTGCACACTGAAGCCAAAATCTACGAAGCGTGTTACAAGTGCTGCTTGTGTTTGAGGTTGTCCCTCCCCACCTTGTGTACCGTATAGCATATACGGCTTGCCGTCTTTCAACAGCATCGCAGGGTTCAGTGTATGGAACGTGCGCTTCTTGGGCTCCAAGTGGTTGATGTTGCTCTTATCCAAGGAGAAAAAGCTTCCGCGGTTCTGTAACAGAACCCCTGTATCTTTTGCCACAACACCTGCGCCCCAGTCAAAGTAATGGCTTTGAATGACGGATACGGCATTGCCGTCTTTATCTACGATACCTAACCATACAGTATCACCTTTAGGATCAAGTGGTTTAACTGCTTCCGCGGCTTTTTTCATGTCGATGCGCTCAGCCATTTGTTTACCGTGCTCTTTGGATAACAATTGGTCAACTGGAATTTTAACAAACTCCGGATCAGTTAACCATTTATCGCGATCCGCAAATGCTTGCTTCGTCGCTTCAACCATAACATGATAGTAGTCAGCTGAGCCTTCGCCCATGCTCTTCAGATCAAAGTTGTTTAAAATGTTTAAAATAGATAATGATGCCATACCTTGGGAGTTAGGCGGTACATTGTATGCTTTGTATCCACGGTAATCCACGGAAATAGGGCTCACCCAATCCGCTTTGTGGTTAGCAAAGTCATTGTACGTCAAGGAACCTCCGTTAGCTTGAATATCAGCTGCGATCTTCTTCCCGATATTGCCTTTGTAGAATGCGTCTGTACCTTTATCTGCAATTGTCTTCAGCGTGTTCGCCAAATCTTTTTGCACAAGTATTTCGCCTGCTTTGTATGGTTCACCGTTAGGCTTCAAGAACGTCTTGCGGAACGTTTCAAAACGCTGCAAGTTTTTCAATTCTTTATCCTTTGTGTCGATGGCGCTTTTCGTCCATGACTCTTGATTCGGTGTCACCGGATAACCTTTCTCAGCGTACTGAATGGCACGCTCAAGCACGTTGTCCAGATCCATGGAATTACCCATCGATTTTTTCGCGTATTTGTAAGCTTCTCCCCAACCAGACACTGTTCCTGGAACTGTGTTTGCCGCCAAGTAGCCGCGGGAAGGGATTACATCAAAACCCTTTTGTTTGTAGAAATCAATCGTCGTCTTCTCACCTGAGCGACCACTCGCATTTAATGCTTTTACTTCTTTTGTCTTTGCGTTATAAATAAGCCAGAATGCGTCTCCACCTAAACCTGTATAGTGGGGATAAACAACCGCGAGCGCTGCTTGCGCCGCGATTGCCGCGTCTACAGCGTTACCGCCATCTTCAAGCACTTCCAATGCTGCCGCAGATGCCAGATAATGCGGAGTTGTAACGATTCCGTTTGGTGCCATTGTTGTGGGGCGACCCGCCGCACCTGCAGTGGCCGATAAAGTCGAGAAGCATAACATTGTCGTCAGCAACAGGGTTGTACACTTTTTCAAATTAATTCTCATGTTTCTCCTCCTAAATAATATATATTCTTGATGGCTATGTAATGTATTAGAACCTAACCCTTAAACATTTTACCTCCTTTAAAGGTAACAATTACCACTGTGAAAGCAAGATAAAGATGACATTGCAGAGAGTACTTCCCTTGTTAGAAGAAAATTTCTCTACAGGATGAGGTAAAACTCTCATCCACCAATGTCATCTTATTTATTAGCGTTGCGATGACAGGTAACTGGCTGGCATAACCTGCATAGACACAAGCGGTAGCCCCTATAGCTTTGCGACCTATTCTTTCGAAATAGTGTGCTCTTTTCTGTAATTGTATTTGTTCACGAACATTTACTCATTAAGATCGATTATATCCCATCCATCAAATTCCAGCAAGGGTCGACAAAATTCGAGTAATCTCCCAAAACAATTTGTTTCTAGCGATTGTCCTTAAAACATCCCTTTATAACCATTTATTGAATTACGGTCACTCAGAAATCTTATTTTTGGTTTTCTTATTAAATGAGGTAAAATAACGTAGAAGAGGAGGTTGATTATCATTATGAAGATCACATTTATTGAACCAACACCAAGTCCCAATACGATGAAGCTCCACTTGGATGAAACTATAGAGACTGGGTTACGAAAAACATATACGTTAGATAATGAACGTTCTGCACCGGTATGGATACGAGAAATGCTCCATATTTCTGGTGTCAAAAGCGTATTCCACACCACAGATTTTGCAGCTCTCGAACGTAAAGGTAACGCAGATTGGTCCACCATCTTGGGCGAAGTACAGGAGCGCCTCGGACAGGATGACATGACAACGACATGGCTAGAAGTTGATACCCAGTCAGGCGAACATTACGGTGAAGCTGAAGTTCTGGTGCAGTACTTCCGCAGTATCCCCATGCAAATTCGTGTGAAGGCTGCTGGTCGAGAAGAACGTATTGCTTTATCTGAACGGTTCACTCAGGCGGTAACCGCTGTTGCCATAGCAACCATGATTAAGGAACGTAAGCTTTCTGATTATGGTGTCCGTTATGGTGAATTAGAGGAGATTGCACGTGAAGTAGAGCAAGAACTTGAAGCAGCCTATCCTCCTGAACGTCTCGAGAAAGTCATTCAGCAGGCCATTGCACATGGCGCTAGTGACGAAGAGTTCATGGAGAAACGTACCGAACTCAGCGATCAAGAGCTTGAAGAAGCGCTTCAGAATAACGATTGGAGAATTCGTTATGCCGCATTTGACGGTATGAATCCTTCAACAGAACGAATCCGTTTCATTAGAACTGCACTTCAAGATCCAAAAATGCAAATCCGTCGTCTTGCTATCATCTACCTTGGAGATTTGAAATCACCAGAAGCAATGGAACTGTTATACGTTGCACTGCAAGATAAATCTGCTGCTGTACGACGTACAGCTGGTGACACGTTATCCGACATCGGTGATGCCCATGCAACGAAGGCGATGACTGAAACGTTGAAAGACAGCAGTAAACTTGTTCGTTGGCGGGCTGCTCGCTTCCTTTATGAAGTCGGTACAGAAGATGCACGCCAAGCTCTTGAGGAAGCGGCTGAAGATCCTGAATTCGAAGTCAGCTTACAAGCCAAAATGGCTCTTGAACGGATCGAGTCTGGTGAAGAAGCCGCCGGAACGATATGGCAGCAGATGGCTAAGCGTACCCGCTCGTAATTCAATATTTATCCATTTGATCCTAACATAACAATTGATTATACTTAGACATTGTTCAGTATAATCAATTAAAGATATCCTCATCCTACTAAAAGATGAGGTAGAGGTCGCGAACCGCGATGAGTAGACCGTGAAGAGGCGTAAGAAGCCGCCGTATCATTCACGATCGAAAGGCGCCTTTCGCCGAAGTATATAGGCTGCTTCAAGCCAAGTATGCTGGGTCTGTTTTCCGAATAGGGGCAGAACTGTCATAGTTTCCTTCAATAGGACGCTATGTTGGGCTATCTTTTCATGGAAGTTGGGTGCGGATCATATAAATAGAAGACATTATGTGCTCTCTGTATAAGAGCATGCATTTGTTATGATATCTATTGATAAGACCGCCGGAATCCATTCCAGCGGTCTTTTTTGCTATCTTCCTTCCCTTCCATGACAAGGCATTTAATTTGTAGAGGGAGTGTAATGATTAATGAAGAATCACAAGGAGACTGAAGGTTCACTGAAGCCCAGTCTCAAAGCACGACATATGACTATGATTGCTTTAGGTGGATCTATAGGAACAGGACTTTTTCTTGCTAGTGGAAGTGCTATTTCCTCTTCTGGTCCCGGTGGAGCCTTGCTAGCTTATGCTGCGGTAGGGTTGATGGTATACTTCCTGATGAATAGCCTTGGTGAATTGGCTACCTATCTTCCCGACTCAGGTTCATTCAGCACGTATGCTTCAAGATTTGTTAGTCCTGCCTTTGGTTTTGCTGTGGGCTGGAATTTCTGGTATAACTGGGCGATCACCATTGCCGCAGAACTCGCTGCAGCCACTGTCATCATCAAATTTTGGTTCCCAGACAGCCCTTCTGCTCTATGGAGTCTCTTGTTTCTACTTATTATGTTCGGATTGAATTTCTTATCTACTAAAAGCTTTGGGGAATCAGAGTTTTGGTTCGCTATCATTAAGATTATTACAGTCATTGTCTTTCTTACCCTCGGCGTTCTGATGATCTTCGGAATTATCGGTGGTGAATCCGTTGGATTGAAGAATTTCAATCTTGGAGGCTCCTCATTCCACGGTGGATTCTTTGCCTTTGTTGGGGTATTTATGGCTGCAGGTTTCTCATTTCAGGGTACAGAACTCATTGGTGTTGCCGCCGGTGAAAGCGAGAACCCTCGCAAGAATGTGCCCCGTGCTATTCGACAAGTTTTTTGGCGTATTCTTATTTTCTATGTTTGCTCTATTTTTGTTATTGGCATGCTTATCCCTTATACAGATCCTAGTCTACTCAACAGTGATCTCAATAACATTGGAGTCAGTCCATTCACACTATTATTCGAGAAGGCTGGACTTGCTTTTGCCGCAGCGGTCATGAACGCCGTTATCCTGAGTTCAGTCCTCTCTGCAGGCAACTCAGGTATGTATGCAGCAACACGTGTCTTGTATTCCATGGCCAAGAATGGACTAGCACCGAAATTTTTAGGTAAGCTGAATCGACGTAGCATTCCAGTTAATGCTCTGATCCTCACAACTTCCGTTGGAATGCTTGCATTCCTTGCCTCCTTCTTCGGAGATGGTGTTGTCTACATCTGGTTACTGAATGCATCTGGCATGTGCGGATTTATCAACTGGTTAGCTATATCCGTCTGTCACTATCGTTTCCGACGTGCATTTCTAGCTCAAGGGCATTCTCTTAAGGAACTCCCTTTTATAGCACGTTGGTTCCCAGCTGGTCCGATCTTCGCTTTCATCCTATGTCTAATCGCCATATTCGGACAGAACCTCGGAGCATTTACCGGTGATTCTATTGATTGGTATGGCATTGTCGTATCCTATATCAGCATTCCACTCTTTTTGATGATCTGGTTCGGTTATCGATGGGTGAAGAAGACCAAAGTCATCCCACTGGAGCAATGTGACTTAAGTACTATAGATCATCGAGGATAACGGATTGTCCTTCTTGTATATTCTGCATGTACTGATTATAAGTTTTGAGCATAAAATAAGGATCAGCCCAACACTAGAAATAGCTAGTGTTGGCTGATCCTTACTTTTTGTCTTTTAGCTACTGAATCATTAATCCCATATCATGTGCTGCTTCCATTAGATAAGGTGCATACTCATAAAGGGTATCAATAGAAAGTCGATTAACTGGCCCCGATACCGACAGTGCAGCCGTCACCACGCCATGACAATTCGCAATAGGGACCGATATCGCCGCAGCTCCTGGCTCCCTTTCCTCAAAGCTCATCGCATATCCACATTCCCGAATTTCATATAACTGTTCCATGTAGCTTACACGATCAATCCATGAAGGCCATTCAGGATCATTCAACAACGCCTCTTGCTCTTCAGTCGATGCAAAAGCCACAAGGACTTTACTTGATGCACCTACATACAACGGGAGTCTTGCACCAACCTGAGCTACACGCCTAATGGCTTGATTACTCTGCACCGCCTGAATACGAAGTCTTTCTTTACCTTCACGTAAGTAAAGGCTAACGGTTTCGCCTAAGTGGTCTCGTACTCTCTCCATTGCTGGCAGCAATAATATAGCTGGGTCATCACTTCGTGACAAATGCGTGGATAGTTCCCATATCTTCATTCCGAGACGATACTTTTCTGTTGCAGCATCCCGAATAACAAACCCTCTCTCTTCGAGCGTAGACAATAGACGATGTACCGTGCTCTTATGAAGCCCAATCTGCACTGCTATTTCTGTCAGTCCGAGATCATCATTTCTTGTGAAACACAGTAATATGTCAAGCGCCCGTTCTACAGAACGGACCGTTAATTTGCGATCTTCCAAGATGAATCGCCCCTCTTTGTTGTTTCATCACGTGAAACATGGTTACATAATTATATGAAATAACGTGAGTAAAGTCTACATATTACAATTAGCTAACAATTGTCCCAACTTCATTGACTTTCATTAATATGGGGCATACGATTAATAAGACCTATAAGGAGGGGCTTTTTTATGAACATATTAACTAGGACTAATGCCCCAGGATCTCGTTCAATCCAAAAGTTAGCCGAACCGACCACAACTCGATTCATTCGTGTTAAACATATCATTGTTGCACTTATTCTATCGATTATCTTTTTCCTATTGTTTTGTTTCGTTGCTCTACATGCTTACATTGCCTGGGTATTATCCAATCCCACGGTTGCACCTGTCTATTCCAATCCCTTAGCTGCCAAATCTATGGCGTATGAGAATGTTACTTTCCCTGCACTCGATAATAGCCGTGTGATGCATGGTTGGTATATTCCTGCTGAAGGGTCCAAAAGAACCATTGTGTTCAGTCACGGCTATGGGGCTAATCGTGAGGAGTCATGGGTTCCTATGTATGATCTTGCTCATTATGCACACAGCCTTAATTATAATGTGCTTATGTTCGACTATGGATTTGCAGCTGAGTACAATAAAGATGTCGCAACGGGTGGCAAAATTGAAACACAGCAATTACTAGGAGCTATTAAACTTGCTAAAGAACGTGATGCAGGACAGATTATCGTATGGGGCTTCTCAATGGGAGCTGGCACGGCACTTCAAGCAGGTCTGCAAACAGAAGATGTAGATGCTATGATTCTTGATAGTACCTTTCTACTAGAACCAGATACGTTATATCACAATATTAAGAACCAAATCGCTCTGCCTCGCCATCCATCTTTGGAAATATTAGAATTACTGTTTCCGGTATTGAATGGAACAAGCCTCAATCAAATTCCATATCAACAAGTAAAAAGTGAGGATTATCCTTTTCCCATCTTCTTCATACACGGAACTCTAGATGAGAAAGCACCCTTTGGCATTGCCGAAAAGCTAGCTTCCAACCAAAGTAATCCACTCTCGACCGTCTGGATTGTCGATGATAGTCATCATGAACTCATCTTTCGAGAACATTCTCGAGATTACTTGCGTCGTGTTTCATCATTCCTCGGAAAAGTTAAGACTACCCTTAATACCTCCATTCAAGAGGAATAATTGAGCATTAAGTCAAATATATACTTTCTTATATTTGATGGATTGTAATATGAAGT
>NZ_LVJH01000029.1 GCF_001637205.1 Paenibacillus glacialis | reverse complement strand
CTGCTTTGCAACTTGCATACCGCCGATGATAAGCATGATAATCCCAATTACTGCTAGAATAATCCGAACTAAGAATGGACTCAATGAAAACACAGTTTCACCTTGCCAGTGCAATCCGAACAACCTTTCATTCAGCCCCACAATCGCCAATAATGGCTTAAGAAACAAACTCAGCGCTAATAATACTATCCCCCAAATAATATTGCTATTCATTGATTCAAAACCTCTTTTCCAATTAAGATAAATGAAGATTAGTTCACAATAAAACGATCTATCATTGCCTTAGTCTGCGGTGGAATCCATTTGGGATGTTTCATTGGGTCAAATAATAGTTTTGCCACGCCAACAGCTCCTTATCTAAAGTATCCAATACTATTAATACGGAAAATTATGTAAGTTGTTTCAGTTAAACTATCCTGCCCGTTCGTATTATGAGATCAACCAGTTCTTTCTGGTTGATCCTTTTTTCATTTGCATAAAGGATTAAGGTAGCCTGGTCGAACGTACCTGCCCGTGGGACTTGATCCCGAGCACTATAATGTTCACCCCTACTTGTCATGACCATGATTGAGGCTGGTTGGGACGTAAGATCCCGTATAACAAGCGATGCTATGGAGCGACAAGAGGAAAACGTAGGGGCTGCCAGTAAATCTACACATACAGGGAGAGATGAAATGAATCCAGTTATCGGTCTAGATATTTCTAAAGAAGAAAGCCATGGACAAGCCTTTTTAGAGCGCGGAAACCCATTCAGAGGGACGTTCCATTTCCAGCACACTCGTGATGGTCTAGCGAATCTCCATCAAGTTTTAAAGGACGTTGAGTCTGTATCCAAACAACGTCCTTTACTTATTCTAGAAGCAACCGGACATTACCAAAGCCCCGTTGTTCAGTTCCTAGAAGAGCATCACTATATTTACATTGTCATTAATCCGCTCATATCAAATCGGCTTAGGAAGTCTCAGCTTCGTAAAGTACAGACAGATGCTGCTGACGCTTATCTGTTGGGAGAGTTGTACTACAAAGAAGAGTTTGGACCTTTTAAAAAAAGGGGTGTGCAACTGCTCAATCTACGCTATTTAACAAGGCAATATGAGTCTCTTTCAAAGATGTGTGTACAGACTAAACTGCAATTCCAAGCTGTTCTAGATCAAGTTTTCCCTGCTTACAAAGGTGTCTTTGGATCTATGTATTCAGGTATTTCGCTACGGTTTTTAAGTCAGTTCCCAACCTCATATTCGGTTTTGCAGACGACGAAGATACACTCAAAGTTAAAATGAAAGAACTTCTCTCTTCGAAACGAGGACGTTCAGAGGACTGGATTAACCAAAGCGTTCAACGGCTGCTAGATGCGGCAAAACAAAACCCATTTCACCAAACCATGTACGCAAGCCACTTAATTAATTTGAAAGTCCTTATTACCCTCATTCTTCAGTATCAAGAGCATCTTACAGGATTGGAACAGAACATAGATGCTCTGGCTGAAGAAATTGATTTAATTCAGTCAATTCCCGGTATTGGACATAAAATTGCGGCAACAATTTTATCTGAAATTGGAGAAGTCGACCGAATTGATAATCCTAAAAAGCTAGTTGCCTTTGCAGGCATTGACCCAAGTGTCTTTTCTTCAGGTAAGTTTACAGCAACTCGAAATCGAATCACGAAACGCGGTTCAAGGCAGCTACGTTACGCGCTGGTGATGGCTGTTCAATGTGGACTTATCCGTTCTCGAAACACTCGGCTCAAAGAATTTTATGAACGCAAAAGAACAGAGGGAAAACCACATAAAGTGGCATTGGTCGCATGTGCAAATAAGCTAGTTCATTGGCTACATGCCATCTTGAAAAGTAAGAAGGCATTCCGTCCAGCTTAACTAAAATAATTGGTTTAACCTTCCAAATCGTTGCTTGAACTGGAGGGTTATTTGGCATGTTTATTTTAACTATATCACATGATATGGCTTCACTTTACTGGTATGTTGACAAGCTATTAGCTGGTATAGTTGAATAAAGACTGCCGATGATGCTGGCAGCCTGTTATCTTTACACTATAGAGTACCGTTAATTCAATATGATATACTTCAGTGCACGGTAAAGCCGCAGCTGTGACAATTCCTTCAACAAGTATTGAAGAAATTACCCTTCTAGCACATCCGCCCCTAATTCGCCTGCAACTTCAATCATAATAGGGATTACGGCTTCATTGGTACCGGATACGTAAATATCCCCCTGATAATATCTGAATGGGATCTTAGTATCGTTGTAACTCCACATGAAAAAATCGCCCTCAATGGACATGCTAGTTGAACCTGTCACCGTATAAACTGTTGTATAAGAAAAATCAGCTTTGGACGAGAAATACTGTTTACACTCTTCCAAAGATATGGTTTGCGCCACATTTCCATTTTCCTGTAATGCTCTTGTAATTCGATAGCGTTGACTCATTGATGTGCCTCCAAATTTCTAGTCTATTTTCTCTGATTCGTAATCATCTATGATGATATTAATAACATGATATGATTCTTCTGCTATTGCTTGGTTAGAATTTTTATTACCATTGTATGTTATTAAAGCCTTCCATAGGGCCCATCCTCTTGCTCTGTTCCAAGTTCCTTCATCCATATTCAATACATTCTTGAATGTCTTTCTACTATTTCTATCAAAAAATGTCCATGCCATTGCAGCATCACACGCAGGATCTCCTACACCCAATATCCCGAAATCGATGACTGCACAAAGCTTGCCATCCTGAACCAGGATATTTCCAGGTGCTATATCACCATGAAGCCACACAGGTTCTGAATCCCATTTAGAATCTAATGCGAGTCCCCAAATTTCTTTCAATAGATCTTCATTCAAAGTATCTTTATTATTCTCAATTGCATTTCTAGCCTCTTCATCGTATACAGCTATAGATCCACCTCTATAAAAATTATGCTTCCCTGCTAAAGGACCTCCACTAGCATCAATAGATTGCAATTTAATTAAAAATGTCCCCAAGTCTCTTGCAAATTGATTAAGATCATTCATATTGTTGTGAGACAATGATTCTCCCTCTAACCACGTATTGATAGACCATGGCCATGGATATTCTTCACTAGGATTACCTTTAGCTAATGGTGTTGAAATGGGTAACGTAAGTTCTTTGTTTAATATGGGTAGCCATAACTGTTCTTTCTCCACTTGAGGAACATAGGATACTGCACTAGGTAACCTTACGCTCATATGCTCACCTAAATGAAACGTTCTATTATCATTCCCACTATACTTTACAGGTCTGATATCTAGATCAGACCATTCAGGAAATTGTTCATGTATTAATCTTGCAACTAAATCAACGTCAATATGATTCATTAAATTCTATCTCCAACTATCCACAATTTTTATTTACCACAGACATTTTACCATAAACCCGAAATTCTTGTTACACTATTATGTTAAGTTACCAGAGTTATGTGAAATTTCACATAGTGAAACAAAACAAGCGATTTTTGATGTTATTAATGAGCTATTATAAGCTATAAATGAATTGAGGTGAGCATGATTTCCGGATATGAAATTTCCAGTTTGAAAAAAGGACTTCAAATATTAGATCTTTTAAAGGAAAAGCGTTATATGAAATTGATTGTAATTTCTGTACAGCTTGAGCTAAATAAAACAACTTTTTTTCGCTTATTGCACACGCTAAGAAGAGATGAATTACATCCTAAAGGTTGATAAGTATTATTATGAACTTCATCCGAAAGAGTTGTGGTCAGGTTCATCGCTGGTGCTTCATTCTCTAGACACTTCGTATTTGATTCAATGAATGTATAGCCAAAACAGCCCTCACCTATGCTTATAAGTGAGGGCAGATATTCAATTTGATCATGATGAATACTTCGTCGCAAGGTAGCATCAATCACGGTGATCACCAAAAAAACGACTTCAACACCTCGGAATCCTTAGGGTCCGGTAATCGAAGCACATTCTCATTACTCAAACGCGACTGGATTAAAGTATACTTCGTTTATCTATTCGGCTCATTTATGATAGGGTTCACCATATCACTCTAACAGTGAATCATTAAACGAACTGCTATATATTGAAGATTACATTAAAGCAAGTTCCGCCATCTTCATTATCAGTAACAGTAACAGTAAGCGTACCATTATGCTTTTTGATAATGCTGTCAACAATCGAAAGTCCTAAGCCTGCACCTCCGATCTGACGGGAGCGTGATTTGTCTACACGATAAAAAGGCTCAATATATTCTTTTTATTTATTTCGGAGAGTCGCAAAATGAACCCGAATAGTACCGCTTTCTCGGAAGTCTTTAGGTCTACTTTCTGTTCGCTAATTGCTCTTGTGCGAGACGGATCATTTCCCGTACCATGGCGCCTCCAATTTTACCGCCGACTTGTCCGACCGATTCTGTAGTCAGACCTCCATTGTCACCTGGATGCAGAGATACACCAAGCTCCTTAGCCACTTCGTATTTCACGTCGTCGGGTAGATTCGGATCAACCGCATATCCTTCGCGTTTCATTACGTCTGCTTTGAAAGCCTGCATCCCCTTTTCCACTCCTGGCACCACATATCTTCTCTTTCTTCTTGCCATCATGCTACACTCCCTTTTCCCTCGATGTCTTGTTCTAACATACCCAGAACTTTTGGAGAATATGATGCTAAAAAAAATCCTAACCTTGTGCTTACTTGTGATACGGGCTCCGTATCACTTTAAATGCGAAAATATGAAGAAAACCTATGTTCTCCCCCCATCGATTTGCCTAACCGTAAGTGTAAGGCTCCCGTCACTTCCCAATAAGGTGCCGTTGACGTCACACTCGCCAATGATACCGATGCCCCAATTTTCCTATACCATTTTTTGTATCTACCTTAACCGCATACAAAAACAGCAGATACCGTTTGACCAGCACCTGCCGAATTCAAGTAACTCTATTCTTCTATTCTACATCTAGCGAATGATCAAGACTGGCATTCAGCATGCGTAGGATCAAGAGTAACGATTCAGATCTTGTAGCATTAGCGTTCGGTTTGAATAAACCGTCCGTCGTACCCTTTATGATCCCCATATCGGATAATGTATCAATCTCTGCCTCTGCCCAGTGACCTAAAACATCCTTGAACTTCGAATTTTTCACGAAATTCGTGTTCATTACTTTTGAATGCATAGCTACTATTTCCGCTCTGGTTATCGTCTGATTCGGTTTGAACGTTTCGCCATATTTGTGATATGGTTCAGCATATCATTTAGAGAGCGAAATCGAGAGGCACCCGATTGGGGTGTCTTTGTTGTCTATGAGACAGATTTCCATCCATCTTTACTACATTCGGAAGGAGCAGGATTTCCTTGCCTTCACAAAATTCAGTGATTCCATTTGGAAACTAGGCGCCATATCAGAATAATAATAATAATAATCTTGCTCGACGGTAAAGACGCCAACTTCTTTTTTAGTGAAGAATCCTTATTAACCGCCGACTCCAATTCTGCAAAAGAAGATTGCAAATATTTTTTTAAAGGATGTATTAGCTCCAAAAAGTATGCAGATTCTATATTTTTATCATTAGCATTCATCATAGCAGACAGCAGTTCATCTAGATTTACAGCATATCGAATAATTACCGTATCTGTATCAACATAACTATCACTGTAGACATATTCTTTTTCCTGTCTAAAGTAAATCCAGAAGGGTCAACATCTTGTGCATAATGCATAGGCATAAACATTATTTGCAGTACTTTGCCATGTAGAAAAGAGGACGAGGCAAGTGTTTTCCCATATCTATTAAAGAGGCGCTGATTTAATTCATCAATTGTTCTAAGTGCAGTGTGATTATTCGGAGCAAAATCATCTTTTATAAAAAATTCAACATTATGCGCAAAAAAAAGAAATGTTGAGGAACCAATTATCTTACCCTTGCCGCCAAATCCTAGACAGCCCTTCGCTGCATATACGCCGTTGAAAAGTATTTGTCATAACCGAGCAGCGTTGTAGAATTTATTTCTGTTTATCTCATCCGGTGATTATTGCATTAAATAGTGGAATTTTCAACCATTGTACACATAATAGTTTATTGGCGAATAATTGTATGAATCGTATGTATTAGAATAATATAATGGTTAAATACCATACGAAGGAAGAGAGAAATATGTACACGATCAGCAGATTTTCACAACTGTGCAAAATGAGTGCACGTATGTTACGACACTATGATAAGGATGAACTCTTAAAACCAGTACATGTAGATACAACGAACGGGTATAGATATTATGAGAAGAGTCAATTAGAGACGGCATTATGGATCAAGAAACTGAAAGAATATCGATTCTCCCTGCCGGAAATTAGAACGATCCTTCAGACATCAGATAGGGAATCGTTGACCGGATTGATTCACTCGAAAATCAATGAATTATCAAATGAGATGAATAGATTTAAACAGATTATTGCAGAAATGCAAGAGATGATCGACGACAAGGTGGATTTTGTTCCAGGCGAACGAAGATCTTATGATATCCTGCTCGGCATGAGAAATGAGATCCGTGTCCTAAGTCAAAGAGTGAAGATGAATATTGATAACATGGACAAGTATATTGATTCCTTATACGAAAAAGCAGAAGAGAGCAGTATTCACTTACTTGGTGTTCCGTCTGCTATTTTTTTCGATGAAGAATATACCCCAGATCATCGCGATATTGAATTGATAATCCCAATCGTGCATATGAGTGACGAAGAGGCATCATGTGATTGGCAAATCAGAACACTCCCCAAAAAGCTTATTGCTACTACCTTGCATATCGGAAGTTATGACTATATCGGATACGCGCATATCGCTCTTGAAGAATGGATAGAAAGCAATGGCTATGATTTGGATGGTCCGCCTTATGAAACTTATTTAAAAGGTTCAGAATGTGATTGCCCTGTGGAAGAGTATGTGACACAAGTCTGTTTTCCCATCATTAACGAATCAAGACAATAATGGCTTGACCTTGACACAATGTCAAAGCTTATTCTACATCAAGAGAAAGCAACTAGAACTTAAGGAGATTTGGACATGAATAAGATGATTGTATTGTGCACTGGAGCTTTATTAACGGCTGGGATCTTATTAGGGTGTGCGCAAAGTAAAGCGGATGAGGGTCAAAACATGAAAAAACAAAATGTAGGCTACTACACCATGCCTGATGAGAGCAGCAAGCATGAAGGTACTTGGTTGCAATGGCCTCATAACTTTACCTATGGTAATGGACATAAAGAAAATCTTGAATCCATTTGGATCGAGATGGCAAGCGCTCTAAGTGAAGGGGAAAATGTTCATATTATTGCCTACGATAAATACGAAAAAGAATATATTTATGATCTTCTATATGATGAGGGCCTAAATATGGACAAAATCGACTTCTACATTATTCCTACGGACGATGTATGGGCAAGAGATACCGCTCCGATCTTTGTATATGACCAAGATAAAAATCTGAAACTGATGGACTGAGGATTTAATGGCTGGGGCAAGAAAACGCCGTATAAAAAGGATGCCTCCATTGCGAACAAACTCAGCAAACAGTTGGGTATGGAACGCATCGATCTCAATGAAGTCGTACTTGAAGGCGGCGCATTTGAATTAGATGGCAATGGTACATTTTTATCGACACGTAGTGCGGTTACGAACAAGAATAGAAATCCTAAATTATCAGAAGCAGAAATTGAAGAAGTGATCGAAGAAAATCTTGGCGCTACGAATTTTATTTGGTTAGATGGTGTGCCAGGTCTGGATATTACAGATTTCCATATTGATGGTTTTGCTAAGTTTTATAATAAGTCTACGCTGATTACAATGAAAGAAGAGGATTTAGAAGAGTGGGGCGTCTCCAATAAGGATATTAACACATTAATGAACGCTAAGAATGCCTTTGACAAGCCTTATCAAGTTGTGTATTTACCAATTACCAAAAACAATGTCGTGTTAGATAACGGAAAGAATTTGGGGTACAGAGGTTCATATATCAATTATTACATTGGAAATACCGTTGTATTAGTTCCAAATTATAATGATCCTAATGACAAAATAGCAAACGATACAATTCAGAAACTATACCCTGACCGTAAGGTTATTGGAATTGACGTGAGAGAACTTTATAAAGATGGCGGTATGATTCATTGTGTTACACAACAACAACCCGTCAATTTAAAGTGATCGCGTTTATTTCAGTTTATTTCTAATATTTGAACTCGAAACTGGCAAGTATCATCGCCCGCATTAGCAATAATAAATATGCTAATCGGGCTTTTTTTCCTCCCCCGCTCTATCCTGTTTAGCTTCATCCCACGACCCGACATTCTTCTAGTCCAAAATTTCGCCGTTACTTGTGGTACGGTTCACCCCGATTCATCTTCACCACCCCTTACCTTAACCTCAAGTAAATAACTCGAAGTAACTTCAAGTTTCCGGTTGTCCGCGATGAATCCTTAATTAAGAATCAATACTTCCTTTTATAGAGATTCAACTTGAGTTGGCTACACTTCAATCATCGTTTGATTCAAGAGAATTCTCACTCATCATCTAAGAACAACATGTCGAAATACCGATCACGATGATTCAAGAAATCTCGAGTCAAGCTATAATGTTCTGTCTCTTCATATTGTATCGGTTCTATGGATGACTCTGAGAAATGTAATATTTGAGCATGAGGGTATGCCATAAGTATCGGAGAATGTGTCGCGATAATGAATTGAGCCTGTCCACTGTGTTCCAACTCCCAAATCAGCCTCAAAAAAGATAACTGACTCTGCGGGGATAAAGCCGACTCTGGTTCATCTAGCAAGTACAGCCCCTTCTTATCTAATCGATTGTTGAAAAAGGTCAAAAAGGCTTGTCCGTGAGAACGTTCGTTTAAAGACTTCCCACCATATGGACGATACGCTGACCTCCCTACAAAAGGGTCTTCCGCTAACTCATCGATATAGTTAGCAAAAGCATCAAATGTTTCAGCACGGAAATATAACCCACTGTTGACTTTGGGCATCCAGCTTAACTTCATGATAGAGGCGAGCGATACATTATCCTTCTTCTTCTGAATAACGAGATCTTTGCCACCCAATATACTAAACCCACACTTAAGTCCAATGGATTCCAGTAACGTGGATTTACCTGAACCATTCTCTCCCGTAACGAAAGTTACGTTACTCTCTAACTGTAACCTACTTAAGCTACGTAACACAGGCATTTGAAATGGAAATTGATGTTCATCCGCGGGTGGCACGTTATCCCAATCTAGATCAATTCTCTTCAAGAACGGCATATGGTCTCCTTTCAAGTCACTTCATGACACTCTAATTGATAGAAAGAAACCTCCTACCGCAGTAGGAGGAAGGTCACCATTTCATGCTCTTTATAGATTAAATATAGAACTCGTCAGGAATTTTCCCAAATTTACGTTTGTGATATAAAAGTGGTTCTTTGTTTTCACTTTCAATCGCTGTGACTTCACCTATCAAAATCGTATGGTCACCCGCTTCAATGGTTTTGAACGTCTTACATTGCATCACACCAGAAGCACCTGCAATAATCGGAAGATTCTGCTCGGATAACTTCCATTCGCAATTTCCGAATCGGTCAGTATCTTTACTTGCAAATAACGAACATAGGTCACCTTGGTCGGCAGATAGTACATGTACAGCGAATTTCTCCGTATTTATAAACGTCTGATACGTCGAAACTCTCTTGTCAATGGACCATAAGATAAGTAAAGGATCTAAAGATACAGAAGCAAATGAATTAACGGTAAGTCCTAGCGGAACGCCTTGTTCATCAACGGTTGTTACGACGGTCACTCCAGTAGGGTAATTCCCCATGACTTCTTTGAATCGTGATACATTCGTACTGTTATCCATTCTCTCCAACACCTTTCAATGTATGTATTATTATAATCGTGATGCAATCATCGATTCATCTTTGTAATCACTATCATTCAGTTTAACATATTCATGCGATTGTTTAAATCCTCTTACTCGATATTAAAAATAGGAAAATCACTTGAAAAAGTTTCTCTTTTAATCATCTGATTTCTACCTATGTGAACTTATTAGGGGAAGGCTCCCCGACCATTATATTGGAGTCAGGAATGGGTGGTTGTTCACTAGATTGGTGTCATGTTCAACCCGAACTATCTGAAATGGCGACTGTTATCACTTATGACCGTGCGGGATTTGGCTGGAGTACGCCATCTCTTTCAGAACCCACCTACCAACAATATGTAGATGATCTTCATTTGTTATTAACTACGCTTGACCGGAAGCCACCATTCTTGCTTGTTGGACACTCCTACGGTGGAATGATCATGAGATTATTTGCCGCCACGTACCCGGATGAAGTCATGGGATTGGTATTGGTGGATTCCACAGCTATACCTCGTCTGATGAGAATGCATATTGGCTCCAAGCGACTACCTCCTGAGATACTGAAGAAAGCTCGTGCATTGGGTTATCGATCAAGTGCTTATAAATCCGCATATTCGGAATTACTAAATACAGGAGATAGTAGCATCCAATTACAGGAGCACCACAATTACTTGTCATTGTATTAAGTGCTGGGAGACAACATGATAATTGGAAAAAAGGACAAGAGGATTTGTGACATCTTACCCCATTGACTACACAAATTATCGTAGATGACAGCTGGCATTCCATTCAAATACACAGACCTGATGTGGTCATACACGCCGTAAAGAACTTATTGAACTAATGCTAACTATCCACGTTGACCCATACACATTCACAACCCCCTATTTGTAAGGTTTGTGTTTTCTTTGAAAAGGCATCCACCAATTCAATCGTCCGAGCAGTGCCATTAATGAAGGAACGAGGATCAGTCGAATGATTGTGGCATCTATGAATATGGCTGCCGCAATACCGATTCCAAGTTGCTTCACTCCTACGACATCTGCGAAGGCGAATGGTAAAGTGACAGCGATCATGATAGCAGCCGCTGAGGTGATGATCCGACCCGTTGAAGATAATCCGGACGTGACAGCTACAACGTGGTCTCCCGTTCGTTCGTATACTTCAGACATTCGAGATAACAGGAACACACCATAATCCATACTGATTCCAAATACGAGACCAAATACAAAGATCGGAATCATCACCGCTATTGGATTAGGTTCTAATCCAAGTCTCCCTTTTTCAAATATAAAGACCAGAATACCGAACGAAGCTCCGAGACTTAATAGATTCATCACAATCGCTTTAAGTGGAATAAGAATAGATCGGAATGCGATGCATAGAACGATGAAGTTTGTTATTCCAATAAATAATAGAATAGACACGAGATGACTCGAAATTTCATCGAATATCTCCTGCTGATACTTTGCCTCTCCTCCAACAATCAATGGGAGTTCTGCAGCAGCACCCTCTACTTCTATATTTCGCAACCAATCCGAAGCTATCTTGGAACCGGGGGTACCTTGTATCGTCAGCCGAATGAGCATTTTATTATCCCAAAGTATGGATTGTGACGCTGGTTCTACCTTTGTCATAAAGATAGGATTCTGAAGCATTCGAAGTAACTGTTCTTCCGGTAAAAAAGGCAAGTGATCAAACACAGATTCAATCTGGACCACGCCAGGATCTTGTTTGAATCGCTTCACCCATTGATATGCCTTTATCCAATCTTCTGTTACAAATGTGGAATTCTGTCCTTCCAAGATCACAACAACCTCTGAGCTAGAAGTCGAAGTAAAGTGATCTTTGTAAACTTCCGCGGCTGTACGTGACTCGTATCCTTTAGGAAGTGAAGTGGCATCTGGTATGCTAATCATCATATGACGTAATGGAAAGAGACAACTAAGTAACACAATGATTGCAACGAGTATGGATACGATAGGCTTTCTCATTATTGTGAGTGACCAACGATCCCAGAATCCTGGGGTTAAGATCTTCTTAGGCTCCTGCCTTTTAGTTACTATAAAGGGACCTAATATGCTCAGTAGAGCAGGAAGTAACGTCAAATTTAGTAGAAGGGATACGATTAGCACAACCATCGCGCCCAAGGCAACGGTTGTGAAGATAGGCAAATGAATAAATTGAATCGCCAATAAGCCCAGAAGGACACAAGCCGCCGAGTATATCACAGCTCGTCCCGCTGTACGCATCGACGTTATTACCGACTGTTCTACACTGCGATTGGGGAATTCCTCCTGAAAGCGACTGATAATCATAAGTGAAAAATCAATACTAAGTGCCAATCCTACCATAGGGATCACACTTAATACGAAATTGGAGAGTTCGATCATCGTACCCACTAAAGTCATGATACCTAGCGTCCCTGTTACGCCAATCATCCCTATGATCAGCGGAAGTAATGCAAAGACAACACCTCTGAACGCAAATAACAATGTCACAAATGCGATTGGCAAGCCGATCAGCTCTGCTGTCTTCAATCCTTCCCGACTCGCTTGATTCACATCATATTGAATAACGGATTTCCCTGTCACACCCACCGTAATATGTGAAGATGTAGGAAGCTGTTGTCTAATCTGCTCCAATACAGGTCCGATCTGGTAAGCTTGCTGACGAAATCCAAGAAGTGCATAGGCAACGTTCCCTTGCAACATCCCTTCCCTATCAAACGGAGATACTTGAGAAGATAGACCCTCAATGGATTGCATTCTCGTTAGGACGTTCTCAATATATCGTTGAAACTGTGGTATTGTTACTGCTGACTCTTTTTCAAAAACAAGCATAATGGGATCTTCCGGAATTCCGAAATCTGAAGATAGTATTTGCTGAACCGTTGTAAAACTCCCCACAGACACTAACCCGTGGTCCTTGAGTACCTCTGGTAGCTTCGTCGCATTCGTACCAAAGATGACAAAAAAGGCTGTCCACAACACAATGATCCATGTCGGGAACCGAAATGATAGTTTAGCAAGCATCCGATATCCCATGACCCAGCTCTCCTAAAAAATAATGACTAACCACGAAATGATTTCAATCGTGTGGCCTTGACGAGGTACTTTCCAAGTGGAGGATAACGTCTTATAGCACTTGGGAGCCATCGCGTAACACGGGGCATCGAACACAGGGTGTGTGCAAGTCTTCCTCGCCTGATAAGACCACCGAATTCTCTCTGAATCGCTTGTGTGTACTCTTCTTGCCAGATAGACAGGGATATCTCTCCCCGAAGATAACGATCGGCAAGGGCGCTACATAGAAATGATGAACGCAGCGCAATAGACATCCCATCTCCACATAGTGGTGGAATCACCACTGCTGCATCCCCAAGATGTGGAATGATGTGCCATGCGAGCGGTTGAAGAGATAAATGTACGGGGGCAATAGACACTTGTGTACCCTCAATGGGAACACCATGTTTCATTCTCTCCACCAATCGAGGGTTTCCTCTTGAAGCTGCTTCAAGGATAGCATGAACGGTAGTTCCCGTACCCTTGACTACTTCCTTGTCCAACAGTGCAGCCACATTCGAATAACCATTCTCAACAGGAGAAATCCCGATATATCCACCCTTTACGAAATACAGCTCCGTAACGAGTTCAGGATCCATTCCTGAATAATGAGATTTAATCCCGACATAGGAACGATTACTCGAATCTAAGGTATACGGTTCATCGAACATATTAGCATGACGATGAGATCCCCAAGCAGCATACACCGTACGAGCTTGAATCACCTCAACTTCACCCCGTTGCTTGACCTTCACTTCGTAACCTTCCTCATGTAGATTAATCGAGATTACTGTCATGCCCGTTCGTACGATTGCTCCTGCTTGAACAATCGCTTCGTGCAGAGCTACGTCAAGCTTATAGCGACTTATTCCCCATGCTGAACCTGGTAATGGAACTTCTACTGAACCTCCATGTTCAAATACCAATCTCGCTTTCGCTATCAACTGTGGCTCTAATGATGCCATAACAGTATCAAGCCCAAGCTTACTTAGCATCTCTTGGGATTCTGGAGATAGAAATTCACCACATGTTTTATGTCGAGGGAATACCTGCCGATCTAACAAGAGCGTGCTCCATCCCATATCTGCTAATTGCTTCGTAAGACTACATCCTGCGATTCCACCGCCAATGACAACCGCATCCAATATTTGATTCATCCATTCCCTCTCCTATCTTCTCCATGAGAGGTTTGTTGTGGAATGACAACAGCATACCGAAATAAGGGCCGCCACGAATAGCTCAGTTGAGGAATTCCTATGGCTTCTCTTAACGTAATCCAATCGTTAGCACGAAACCCTTTGGCTACAGACAAAGGGCCATCGTGCCTGATATAGCGGTTCGTGGACACCAGTCGGCTGACAATCCATACGACTATCCAAGGAATCCATTGTCGGTGAATATCATTAATCACCACGCCAAGCTTGGATGCTTTGTGCATGTGGGTTACGATCGTATGAAGTTCATTCCCCGTAAAATGATGGATAAATTGCGATCCAGTGACGATATCAACAGATGCTTCCGGTAGGTCTTTCACGTCTACTAATCTTACTGTCACCCTCGGTTCGTCATGAAAGAAATGGCGCGCCTCTTCACATGCCTCCTCGGTAACATCTGCTAATTGGATCGTAACATCAATGCCTCTCTTATCCGCCCACCTAAGAATGTGTCTATTTACATCTCCTGAACCCGCGCCCACATCAAGAACGGATACGTGTTTCGGACGACCCGCCAGAATCCATATCCGCTCAACGCCATAAATAGTAGGATTCGAAGCACAAAAAATGCGATTCAACAGCCGAAGATCACGTAGCGCTTCGTGTAGTTCATCTCCACCCATACTGAAATCATCCATCATTTCAGGTTCTTCAGCTCTATTCTGTAACCTCTTAAGAATGGACATGATCTATAATCCGCTCTTGTAGAATGGCTGATGGAAGATATGTGAACTTAAGCAGTTCTGCTGTAAGTCCTGGACCGAAGGCTATCGCTACGCCACTTGACGATTCAGCTTTACGAGATACAAGATCTTCACGCATCGCTTTTAGAACAAACATAATCGTCGCTGAAGACAAATTACCATAGTCATGTAGAATACTCCGACTATACTGAACCTGATCATCGCTTAATTCGCACATCTGTTGAACAATATCAACAATGCCTCGTCCTCCAGGGTGAATCGCCCATAAGCTAGGAGCTTCTTCTCCATCTAAGAGTGCTTCCAGTTCCGAAGTTAGATAACACCCTAACAATTTGGGAATATTCGTTGATAGATAGAGATCGAATCCATAATTGCCTACTTCCCATATCATTTCCTCACTACAATCAGGCATTAGAACCGAATGCCCATCACCTAATTGAAATAGCCCTTTGCTGTTCTTCTCCGCGTTTCCTATAACACAAGCGGAAGCCCCATCCCCAAAGAATGACGCACCAAACAAAGCCTCTCGATCACTTGAGGGCTGGAAATGAAGTGTACATAATTCCACGCAGACAATTAGGATCCGTGCAGTCGATTGTCCCTTCACTAGCGTCCGAGCCAATTGAATCGCCTTTAATCCAGCAGCACATCCTTGAAAGGTTAATGGAATCCGCTGAACACGTGGAGACAGATCCATTTCCTTAACAAGAACAGCATCAATTCCCGGTAAGAATTGTCCTGTACAACTTACCGTTATAAGATGTGTGATCTGCGAACCATCTAGCTCGCTATCAAGTAAAGCATCTTTCGCTGCTTGTAGCGCTAAAAGAACGGATTCTCTTTTATATATCCCCATACGTTCTGCAGTGGAAGGGATGTCATCAAGTCCTTCGGACGGTAAATAACGGCTTCTTGATCCCTGCGCGATGAGATTAGGTTCACAAGTATATCGGGTTGCAACACCACATTGTTTAAAGATTCTTCTAGCCCACCGCACGGCATTTGGGGAATCTTGTAACGCTTCCTCTAGTTTATCTAACACCTCATCTTGTTCAATCCGGTAAGAAGGGAGTGCCGTTCCTATGCCAAGTATAGAAATATTAGGAGACATCGTATCTATCATAAGCTTCACAACTCCTTGTCCAAGGTTTACGCGAAACATTCCGTAATGGAAGTGTATTCTTTAAAAAGCTTGTATATGCCTGATTGCTCAACTACTTCTTTACATCTTCTTGCTCACTTTTCACTCTTACCGAGGACTTAATCTTCTTAGACCTTAGATCACTCGTTCATCTAAGAGATGGTGTTATTTGTTTGACGAGGTTTAACATCCTGTTCAACTCTCTATACTTTTCTTCCAAATATAACAACAATCCAATGCCTATGCGACATTGGATTGCTTCTAATACTATACTGTTATTAGTACATATCTAAAAAAGCAGCATAAACCAAGGAACCCGCACCCGCCAGCATAACCATGGTTGAGAATGCTAGGTTCCAGATGGAACCTCCGTCTTTATTACGCAGGAGGGACAATAAAGTGAGTAGGAGTCCGATGAACGCAAGAGCTATCAATCCCGAGATTAGATACCCTACGATCACAATGGTAGCACGGAAATCATCGCTTTGTGTGAACATGACTACGACCATGACAAGCCCGAGTAGTACAATCAACAAGCTGAGAAGTTGCGACAACCGGCGAGCTCGAAGAGCCCCACCCTCAAGTCTCTTTCTTTTCTTTCTACGAAACAACTGGAAGAACGCGATTATGCAACCGATCAAGGCAATCCCGAACACATAAGGCCGCACGATGCTTTCCATAAATACTTCCTTCGAGCTTAATTTCTCCATCGTCTGTAGCGGTGTCTTCATGTTCACTAGCAAATATTGATTGCCTTCTGGATCCTCCTTCAGCGCAATCCGTCGGTTGGTACCCGGTTTGACATACGTTCCATCCGCCGATTCCACATATGTTCCGCTAACACTCGAATCAAATGTGCTAAGTTTCACATTCCCATCTTTGTCTGTACTAATACCCATCTTCAGGAATAGTCCTCTCGATCTCAACGGACCTTTAAGAACCCGCTGTGCAAAGACATACTTGCCTTCGTATGCTTTCGGTTCGGCAGAAGAAGAATCGGAAAAGGCTTCTGTCACCTCAGGTTTGACCTTAGAACTCATGTCGACACCGAAAAAATTGTAGATTTCCTCCTCGACCCCGTCGCGCAATGCGCCGTCATCCAGCGTGTTGTAGGTAAGAAAATATCCAAGATTTTCTTTCGGATAGATGGAAAGTTGGCTCGTATATGAATCGACATCTCCGTCGTGCATTAGAATATCAGTATTTTTGTAGTTTTGATAAAATCCGTATCCATACCCCGGCATAGCAGCATGTGCTGTAAAATGAACTTCGCGCATGCTCTTCGCAGTGCTTTCGTTCAGGATCCGACCGTCCATTGTAGCACCATTCTGTAGATGGATCAGCAGAAACTTGGACATATCCTCCGCAGTAGCGACGATCGAACCAGCAGGATACACTAGTATACTACCCGCAGACTTCTCGATAAATTTCTTTCCATCGTACGCGTATCCTTTGGACAGTTCCGACAATAATTCTGGACTCAAGTCGTAGCTAGCCCCAGTCATACCTAACGGCTTGAAAAGATGATCTTGAATGTACTGCCCATATGATATACCACTGACCTGCTCCACGATATATCCAATTAACGCGTATCCATAATTACTATACTGTATGACCTCTCCTGGACGCCGGACCAAGGGAGGCATGTACTTACCGATCGTATCCGACAAGGGTACAGGCCGTTCGAGCAACTTATCGCTATATATGCCCTCCGTGCTCTCCGCGAAGCCACCGGTTTGTGTCAGTAGATGCTTCATTGAGAGGAGAGTATCATAAGGGTTGTCGATCTTCACATTCTTAAGGTATGTATTGACATCCGCATCTAGATCTATCTCCCCATTCTCTACCAGTTGCATCGCGGCCGTCGCCGTAAATAGCTTGGTCACAGAGCCAATCCGAGACAACGTCTGATTAGGATCGAACGGAGTCTGACTCGCCACATCCGCATAACCATACCCTTTTTTGAGTAACACTTTGCCATCCTTGACGACAACTAAGGAAGCTCCAGCAATGTGATTATCCTCCATACTCATATTCATGTAACCATCCATCACCGTTTCTAGTCTCTTCTGCACTCCCTCGGTTTCCTCTGCTGAGACGTAGATACTCATATTACTCACCAAAAGACTAAAGATCAGCAGGCAGAATAATACCTTGGAACCTCTCACAATCTTCATTCCTGTCACCTCATCCATCTAAGTATTGAGGTTAGCTCTGAATTAACTATCCTTACTATGTAGTATACGTGCTATATCTTACCTATTTTGAAACAAATACATACGACTTTCTTACGATCGAGCACTTGGCAACATAATGGAGAATACCGTCTCTGCCTCGGTACTCTTTACAGCGATGCTTCCACCATGAATTTCGGCAATACTTTTAGCAATAGCTAAGCCCATTCCTTTTCCGCCTGTATTCCTGCTGCGTGACTTCTCTGCACGATAATATTTCTCGAATATATAAGGTATATCCTCAGGTAGAATTGGTTTTCCATAGTTAGCAATTTGTATAATGACGTTATCCCCTTCTTCAAATAGGCGAAGATTCATCATTTTTCCAGAATATCCATAGAAAATCCCATTACTGATCATATTTTGCAAAAGTCGAACCAAGAGGGCGATATCCACTTCTACCTGACACGACTCCCCACTGTTCTCAATCGTAAACGCCATGTCCGCCTTCTCCAGTTGGGGAACAAAGTCGATTATGACTTGCTGTAGTAGTTCCTTTATATCAACCCTCACCTTGTTCATAGGGATCCCCTGAAAGTTGATGTGGCAATAATCCAGCAGATCCTGAATCTGGTTTTTAAGATCATCGCACTTCTTTTGACATATATCAACATACTTGGTGCATGATAAGATGTCGCTGTTGATATCTGTTTTGATGAGATCCATATATCCGATAAGCGAGGTAACAGGGGTTCGCAAATCGTGTGAGATGCTAGCTATCATCTCGTTCTTCATATTCTCAGCTTGGTGTTCCCGCTCCATCGATTCCTTCAGCGATTGCACCATTGCATTAATCCCACGTGCCAAATTGCCAATCTCATCTTGCGTCTCCATCTGTATACGAATATCAAGATTTCCTTCTTTCATCAGGTTCACGCATGTGTCGATATGTTTAATACGTCGGATGATCTTTATTGTTAAGACATAAAAGAATATAAACGTCAAAATGACGAAAATGGCAAAGTAAACGAAGGAATACCTCTCTTCCCATCGGGAGATATCCACATCAACGAACACAACACTCTGTGACAATATCTTCTGTAAAATAATAATCGACAAGCCTGCAAAAATGACGCTGGAGGTGAAAATTAGAATTAACTTAAGCCGAATCCCCATGTTCCCGTTAGCTCTCAATTTTGTATCCTACTCCCCATATGTTTTTCACAATTTTTGATTCCTTCGGATTGTCCTCGATCTTCTCTCTCAATCTAGCAATATGGACCATCACCGTATTGTTACCTTCAAAATATTTGTCCTTCCATACTTTCCTGTATATTTCTTCCAGAGTGAATACCTGGCCCGCATGTTGGGCCAATAAGAGTATAATCTCGTACTCGGTCTTAGTCAGTTTGACCACGTTCCCGTATATTGTTACAACACGGGAACGTACATCGATTTGCAGTTCTTTGATTTGGATCACATGCTCTTCATGAGCGACTCCCGGCCTGTGGTTCAGATAGGTATATCTCCGAAGCTGTGCCTTTACCCTGGCCGTAAGCTCAATCATGCTGAAGGGTTTGATCATATAGTCATCCGCTCCAGAACTCAGTCCAACCACCTTGTCTAGGTCAGTCGATTTCGCACTGAGCATAATGATCGGAATATTATCACGCTCCCGAATTCTTCTGCACACTTCGACCCCATCAAGATCTGGCATCATGATATCAAGGATGACCAGACGAATATCATGATGACGCAGCTGTTCCAGCGCATCCATGCCGCTGTGAGCAATGACTGTCCGATAGCCTTCCTTAACTAAAAAGACCTCGATAAATTCTACAATATCCTTATCATCATCAACGATAAGTATCTGTTCCTGTTCCACGCTTGATCTCCTTCCTCAATGACGCAGGCTTCCCTTGTAAGGAGAAGCTTACTGCTGTTTTCTCAAGATAAAAAATTAGGTTGATGCCAATGATTTACACTACTACTAACCATGATATGTCATATCATGGAATCAATAAAGATGATCTTACCTTTTTAATTTCAAAGCTATCGCGTATCTCTTCCCCGTATCTCTTACCTCCCCTTTACAACCTTATCCGTTAACGGTACCTTTATATATTGAGAAGACTAATCGTAACTATATATATTCATTCATACAAGAATAAGCGAGCGAGGGGATCTAATTGAAACAAGAAGTCATTACTCAACCACTCGGGAACGCTGAAGAACTACTTCAGTCAGAGGCAGGCAAGCGAATACTGGTCATGACTGCAGTCGCCGCCGAGAGAGATGCTGTACTAAGAGGCATTCGTGGATCAAGTCAATTCGATGTACGATTAGCAGGGGTTGGTTCGCCGGTAGCTGCTGCAAATACAGCGACCGCACTTGCCTTAGGAGATTATAGTCTAGTGATTAGTGCTGGCATTGGTGGAGGATTTGTAGGACAAGCAGAACTTGGCTCCATAGTCGTGGCGAGTGAAATTATAGCCGCAGATCTTGGGGCAGAGACTGCTGAAGGTTTCTGTAGTGTAGACGAACTAGGATTTGGATCTTCTCGTGTTTCCGTAGAATCCAATCTAGTAACCCTATTAACTGATGCACTTCATGGTGCCGGACTATCCGTTCATACGGGTCCAATTCTTACCGTTACAACGGTGACAGGTTCATCTGAGAGTGCGGATGCTCTGAACAAGCGTATACCTGGAGCTACGGCAGAGGCTATGGAAGGTTATGGTGTAGCTGTTGCAGCTCAGATCTATAACGTACCCGTACTTGAGATTCGAACGATATCAAATGCTGTAGGTCCCCGAGATCGAGCAGCGTGGAAGATGAAAGAAGCCTTTGAGGCTCTTGAAGCCGTAAGTTCCATACTACTGGAGGTATTAACATGAAAATCGTCTTTTCTCCGTGTCCAAATGACACTTTTATATATCACGCTTGGGTCCATGGTTTACTACCCGGTGCGCCCGAGTTAGAAGTCACATACGCGGACATTAATATCACGAACACACTTGCACAAGGAACCGACGGACCTGATATTCTCAAAATATCATACGGTGCGCTACCTTGGGTGTCTGATGAATACGCATTACTCTCATGTGGAGGTGCGCTTGGACGAGGATGTGGTCCATTAGTACTCACATCAAGTAGAGATGAGATCACGAATGATCCCGCAATACTTGCAGGTCGCCGTATCGCCGTTCCTAGCGAGCGTTCCACCGCTTATTTATTGTTCCGATTATGGGCAGCACAGAACATCCCCGGTGGAATAGGTGAAATTGTCGTCATGCCTTTTGACCAGATCATGCCTGCTGTGCGTGATGGACTCATTGACGCTGGATTGGTCATTCATGAAGCACGTTTTACATACCCAGAGTATGGTTTATCGCTTATGACGGATTTAGGAAATTGGTGGGAAGAAGATACGAACCTGCCCATCCCTTTAGGTGCCATAATCGCTCGTAAATCGTTAGACTTAAACAGGATCACGACATGGATTCGCGAATCCGTCGAGTATGCATGGGCTCATCCAGAAGCATCGCAGGAATACGTCCTACACCACTCACAAGAATTGTCATCTGAAGTTGTCCAAGCCCATATTGATTTATATGTAAATCAATTCAGCGCTGACTTAGGTGATGAAGGTTATGGTGCTATCAAGGCATTACTCAACCGGGCTTCTCAAGAGGGAATTATTCCTCCCTTCGATATCGATGCGCTGCTATGGCAGGGCTAACTATTCTCTTAAATCTATAATCGGTTACGTACGCAGTTAAAGCTGTGTTCCTTGATTTCACCCAAGAGGAAACACAGCTTTAAAGGCGGACCGTTAATGTTTGGTGTTACGCCATCACAACAAGAATAGCTATGTTACTTTGAATAGAATAGATGTTAGCCTATCAAATATCTTTATCCTTTGGTTCCTCAGCCACAAAGGGTTCTGGAAGAGGTTCATACCAATCAGTTGTGTTCTTAAACCCTTGAAATAGGTTCATCATAATGACTTTGAATACGGCGTAACCGGGAACAGCTAGTATAATGCCGACAACTCCGAATAATTTCCCAGATACGATAATGACAAAAATAATCGTAATCGGGTGAATGCTCAACGTTTTCCCCATAATTTGAGGAGATATAAATTTCCCTTCGATCAATTGTACAATCGTCCATACCACAACCATCTTGAGGAGCATGATCGGTGACGTTACTAATGCAATAATAATAGCAGGAGCGATTGCAATCGTTGGCCCTAAATAAGGAACCATACTTGTACAAGCTGCAATAATAGCAAGCACCACAGGATAATCCAGTCCAATGGTTAGATAACCGAAATAGAGTAGGACTCCAATACAGAAGCTGACGATAATCTGACCACGAATAAAAGAACTGATCTGATGGCTAATTTCGCTTAGCACTTTTGATGTACGTGGACGAACCTTCGTTGGAAGAAGCTTAAGAATATACGGAGGCAGTTTCTTTCCATCCTTCAACAGATATACCAATATGAATGGCGCAATAATAATGGCTAATATGAATTCTGATACTACCCCTACAACGGTGCCAATCCCTTTAAACGTATTATTAAAAAATGTAGAAGCCTTCGATGATATCTCACTCATAAAATCTGGAGCATTAAATCCAATACTCTGTTGGATCTGCGTGAATAAGTCGCTTCCAATCCAGTGCTCAAATAACTGCTGAGCCTCTTTACTATACATTGGCAAATACTCAACAAACCCCATAACTTGATCGCGTATGACCGGAATGATTACTACAATAAGAATCGTCAATAGCCCGATAATAAGTGCGTAGAGAATAAGTATCGAATAACCACGTTTTATCTTTTTTCTTTCCATAAAATCCACGATTGGATTGAGCAAGTAATATGCCACGGTTGCTAGTATAATCGGTATCGATACCGTACTTAGAATGATTTTGATTGGTGTGAAGATATAAGAAATTTTGCTAAACACGAAGATAATTAACCCAATCATCAAGATAACGAACAACAACATTAACTTTTTTTGCTGGAGTAATACTTGATACTTCTTCTTCGTCTCTGTTGGTCTATGTATCATAAGGCTTATCATTCCCTTTTGTGAAAATTGAATTTATTATTCATTATAGCGTATTAACCTCTTAAGATTCCAATGAATACTAATCTCTTAATGGAGCCATTCGTAGGTCTTTAGTGAACCAAAGGCGGTAGCTTACTAGACTTAATATAATACTCGTAATAGCTGCTGATGCTGTAAATGCAAATACGATCAAAATCTGATAACGTACAGCCTCGACTGGATCGGCTCCTGCCACGATCATCCCAGTCATCATCCCAGGTAATTGGACAAGTCCAACTGTCTTCATCCCATCAATCGTTGGAATCATACTTGATTTGACTGATCTCTTGAGTGAATCTTGAATCGCTTGTCTCGCACTTGCACCTAAACAAAGTAAAGTCTCTATTTCCCCTTTATTAGATTCTACTTCCCGCTTCATATGATTTAAGTATAGACCCGATACGACCATTGCATTACCAATCGTCATGCCGCTAATTGGGATAATATACTGGGGTGTTGCCTCGATAATTTGTAGTCCTAAGAGTAAGGCCATCATCAATACTTCCGTACAACCAATTGAAAGTGCTATACGCCAGCGTATACCACGCAATCCTTTACCACGTTTACCAGCGTTCCATGATGCGACGCTAACCATCACCGAAAGAATCGCAAGGATAAAGATCGGATGATTAGATTTAAAGACAAACATTAAAACATATCCGACAAGCAGCAGTTGAATGGCCGAACGTATCGTTCCAATCGCAATGTCTTTTTCCAAATCAAGCTTTTGCCACATCGAGACCAGCATCGTAATCATCACAAAAATAAGCGTGAAGCTGAGAGCTACATAGGACATGAACTTCTTCCCTCCTTAGGAACGAGTTGTAAATAGTTTCTGGCACTTTCTGTTCTAGGATTCTCGAAAAAGTCATGACTGTCGTTATCTTCTAATAAGGACCCTCCCTCAATGAACCATATCCTATGGCTTAATCTTTGCGCTTGTTCAAGATCATGCGTAATCCAAACACAGGTTGCACCTTCTTGCTCTTGCCAATCCTGTAGCAACTTCTCTACCGCTTGTTTGCTCTGCATATCTAATGAGGCCGTAACCTCATCTAACAATAAAATTTCCGGTCTTAGAAGTAGCGAGCGTACGAGAGCTACTCTTTGTTTCTCTCCCCCTGATAAATCTGCGGACTTCTTGTTCCAATCCATATGATCAAGATCTAACGATGTCATGAGTTCCTTCGCGAACGACATATCGAACGGTGTCTTATGAAGCTGACTCACCGTTCTTAAGTTATCCTCTACACTTCCAGGAAGCATATACGATTGTTGAGAGACATAACATATCTTCTTTCGCCATTCTTTAGGATCTACCTCTTCATATGAACGTCCATGGAATTGAATTCCACCTTGATCCTGTGCCTCTAATCGGCACAGAATTCTAAGAAGTGTACTCTTTCCTTGACCCGACTTACCAAGAAGTGAGATCATTTCAGGTTTCGCAATTTGGGCCGTGAACGCATTTAATATAGGTTTATCTCCGTAGCTCTTACTCAACTGATTTATTTCCAGTATGTTTGTCAAAGTCAATTGCCCTCCATTTGTGTATACAGCACTACTCTCGTCCTATTGAGAATATATAATTATATTATCATATTAGCTGGCACACCACTCCATTGTTCCACACATCATCAACACGAGCCGTCCACACTTTTTTTCACATAAAAAAGAGAGACTAAATTTCAACATCCGTTTAGTCCCTCTTTACATGTTATCTATATTATTTCTTAGCTTTAAAAATTTCTCCAATAGCGCCTAGACTACCGAGAATCTCCACGGCATTCGAAGGAATAAACACCTTATTAGCAGGTCCTTTAGAAATCTCAGTCAAAGCTTCGAATGAACGATAGGCAAGGACGTTCTCGTCAAGTCCAGCTTCACGAAGCAACTCGATACGATTCTTCTCCGCCTGCGCAACGGATAGAATAGCTTTCGCTTGACCGATCGCTTCTAACTCTTGAGCCTGACCTAACCCTTCAGCTTCACGAATACGGGCTTCTTTATCCCCTTCGGCTTTCAGGATTTTACTTTGCTTGTCTCCTTCAGCACGTAGAATCATGTCTTGCTTAGCAGCTTCTGCTTCGAGAACGATGGCACGTTTGCTACGTTCAGCTTTCATCTGCTTATCCATCGCGTCTTGAATATCTTTTGGCGGCTGAATATCAATAACTTCAACACGTTCAATCCGTACGCCCCACTTCTCTGTCGCTTCATCTAGAGCAACACGGATCTCCATCGATATCTTCTCACGGCCAGATAATGTTTCATCTAACTCCATCTTTCCGATGATCTGCCGCATCGTAGCAGTGGATATATTTCGAACACCATAGACATAATCAGATATGCCATATGTAGCCTGATCCGGTCCAACAACTTGATAGAATATAATCGTATCAATCTGAACTTGCACGTTATCTTTCGTAATAACCGTTTGCGGAGGAACATTCGCCTGTTGAATACGCAAATCGTGATATACCCTTACATGATCGATAATTGGAATAAGAATATTTAGTCCTGGTGTTAATAAACGGTGGAACTTACCGAGACGTTCCACAACCCCAACGCGTTGCTGAGGTACTATTTTGATAGTCAAAGAGATAAATACAACAACGATAACAAGAATAATAATTGTAATTACTAGTGAAGCACCCATTAAGAAACCCCTTCCCATTTTTGAACTTCCAAGACGGTGGTACCACGTTGTATAACGATAACGATATCATCCTTTTGTAGGGCTTGGTACGAAGTAGCACTCCACGTTTCGTTACCCACTTTAACAACGCCATTTCTACCTACTTCGATTGTCTCAACAACAATGCCTTGCTTTCCAACTAAATCATCAATAACATCCGTATACCCTTTAGATTTCCGAATAAATCTTGTAAGGGGTTTCGTGAAGAAAGTCAACCCCAAAGCCACAATACAACCAACTAATGCCTGTACGAAGAATAAATCAGGTGCTACCAAAGCAATAAGCGCCGCCGCAATCGCCCCGATCCCAACCCATAACAGATAAAAGGTTAATGTCAGCATCTCGATGATAAATAGTATGATACCGATGACGAGCCAGATTGCCCAAAGTTCCATTGTTCTCACCACCTTTTGCTGGATTATATGGCACCAAGCAAACAAATAGTACACACAACACTCAGATAACGTACTTATAGTTGTTATCTGTATTATGTAGTCATTCAACCACGTTGTTACCCTCTCGTGGATGATTCCTAACATCATTATAACTCAACATACCATTATTTAGGTTTATTTACGATGTAGAAATTTACTACCCGTTATAGTTAAACGCAATATACTGTGAATCTTCACGATTGATTCATAAGTAACGCCTATTTTCCGATCTATACTAGAGTAATCCAGCATTAAATAAAGCCCTGTCATATTCAATGATAGGGCCTTCACTTATATATTACCTCTATTTTGACTCTTCGCTCTATTGGATGGGAAATACCCTTCATTTCTTCTCACTATTACGATCTCTTACTTCGTTGAGGAACCGTAATCCGTAATATTCAACTTAACATCGTACGTGATATCAGACTGACTAAATGTCTCGTCCCACTCCTTTTTGACTTTTTTCCAAACCTTAGGGTGTTGTATTCGAAGCTTATTATTGAAGCCCCCCACATCCACATGATAAACTTCTTGTATCTTATGAATAGTTTTATGTAACATCTCTTTTAATTCTTCTTCGAAATACCCCTCTGCTTCTTTCAAAAATTTGTCGTCCGTAGGAACTTGTGACGTATCCCAATTCTCAATTAACCGCCCATCCGATTCTATACTCACATGAAAAGAAATATCGTTTCCTTGTACCTTTGTTTTAATTTTGGTTTTTGCAGATTTGATTTCATAAGCAAGAACTTCACCCGACTTATCATATGTTTTGATTACCCCACCTTCTATTTCTCCCCTAATCCAATTCAGTCCTTCGACCTCGTGCTCATTTAAAGTTCCGATCCATTTATTAATTTTCCCTTTAATAACACCAGCCCCAGCGAATTCAACTTCACCTTTGGCAGAAACCAAATTTTGCAAAATAAAACTTGACCCTGAGTTCATGATTCCATCTAATTTAGTAAGAATCATAGGTGCCAATATTTTATTGTTTCTAAATTGATTCTCTACCATACTTCTGAGATGGAACGAGGGAATGTCTCCGGATTGACTTGAGATTAGAGCTTCGCTTGCTTTTTCTTTACTTATTAATATAAGGCAACTAGGTCTGATATCGTTATCTCGAGAAATAAATTTTAATAGCTTGTTTAAATCCATTTTACGCGAAAGCTCAGAAGAGATAACAATCACTTTTAAATGATGCCCGATAATCGGGCGATACCTCCTAAGAGAAAACTGACGATACAATTGAAAGATCGAATCTCCTGTTTCCTCTGTGTTCAAATACATCGGGGAGGATTTTGAGCTGCCCGATTGTTTTTCACTTTTCCCTTTAAGAACGGGTACAGTTTGGAGCGTTGCTGTAATGAGGTTTTTTTTAGGATAACTATCGCCTTCTTTAGCCAATTCTTGTTCTAATTCAGACTCCTCTCCAACATCAAGTGCTAGCCCTACGTTAACACTCAGATCTTCTATCTCCCTATTACCCCAGCATCCAGTTAGACAGAGTACGAATAGGATGGATAGTGCAAATAAGAAATAGCGTTTCATGCTATCCATCTTCCTTCACAGCTCCTTTTTTGAAGATTTTTGTGATTAGGAGAAGGAGTACAGGCAATAACCCGAACAAATAGATAGACACACTACTAACGAAATCACCAAAATCAAATAGTTCATTCATATTTTTGGGTAGCAGTGCAACGATGTATATGATCGGAATCAAGCCGTACATGATAGGTTGAATATTTTTTTGAAATAATTGAGCCAGACCCAATGATCCCGCATAAAAAGTAATCGTAAATGTCGAGAATATTTGCATGATCCAGATAACTAGCAAGAAGAACTCAAATCTTTCAAAGAGGAGACCCGTAATTTCAAAACTTCGCATGAGATCAAGCGTTGGCCAAGTACTTCTTACGACTCCATCAACAGACAATGCACCCACAACCATAATAAAAGTGATTAAGTACAAAACTAGAGGAATTGAAGTACCTATAATCAATGCCTTTACGCCTTTTTGGGGATGTTGCATAAACGCCGGAAGAATGATCATGATCTCATAGCCTAGAAAAACAAGTATTGTTGTTTTCAACCCCCTAATGACAGGAAAGAGCCCCTCTCCTAACACAGGACGTACATTATTAATATCAAATATTTTACTACTCAAAAACATACAAATTAATAAAACAATGATCGTAATCGGTAGTATAATCTCAAACAATCGCGCAATTGAATTGATCCCGCTCGTAATTAGATACAATCCAATCCACATGAAAGACATAACAATTGCCCATATAGGTGTACTTTCAAGTAAATAAAGCATAGTTACTTCAGCCATCACCCTGATCTGAAACGCAGATATAGCAACAAAATAAAGGATCATCAGCATGCTCAAACAACTACCGATCCAACTTCCTACAATTTCTTGTACGAATTGATAGATGGTTTTACCAGGAAATTGCTGACACAGTTTCACGATACATATTCCTGCGAGCATTATTATCAACCAGCCTAAAATTAGTGATATCCAACCATCTGCAGTTTTAACTCTCTCGGTTAAAGTTCTTGGAAGTGTAAGAACCCCAGATCCAAGCATATAGCAACTAATGATTACGACCGTTTGAGCCGTTGTTATCTTATCATCCGTCCGGGTAAACACAGAATCCTCCTCCTTTGCGCTCTCATTTATTTTTTACGGTCAGAATCCTTAGTCTTCATCATGAGCGGTCGGCGTTTCATCACCTTAAAGGGCAAACGAAATATAAAGTCTTTCCAATCATCTAATCTGTATGGAACTGCAGGACTAATGTACGGCACTCCAAAACTTTTCAGCTTCACTAAATGGCTGAATAATAACAGAAAAAACAAAATTGTTCCATAAGCACCTAAAACAGCAGCGCTGAACATGGCCAGAAAACGTAATAATCGTAGCGTTATGCCTGCACTATACGACGGAATCGCAAATGAAGAAATAGCAGTTACGGCTACAACGATAACTAGAAAGGGACTAACTAGACCCGCATTTACAGCTGCATCACCAATAATTAGACCACCCACGATACCCATAGCAGGACCAATAGGTTTCGGTAATCGGACTCCTGCTTCTCTTAATATTTCAATGGATGTTTCCATAATTAATGCCTCTATAAGAGATGGAAAGGGTACTCCTTGTCTCGCATCAATAATAGACATAACCAACTTCGTAGGAATAAGCCCAGGGTGATAAGAAATAAACGATATATACAATGCAGGGGCGAATAAAGCAAAAAATGTAGCTAGAAATCGTAACATCCGCAGGAGCGTACCCGGTATCCATCTTTCATAATAATCCTCGGGTGACTGTAACAACATACTAAAGGTTACCGGCACAATCAGTGCAAACGGACTCCCATCCAGTAAAATTGCAACTCTCCCTTCCAACAATGAGTTAATGACTCGATCAGGTCGCTCAGTGTTTTGAGCTTGTTGAAACGGACTTAAAGTATTATCCTCAATCAATTGTTCTACATATCCTGACTCTGGCAAATAATCCATATTTATAGCTTCAATCCGGCGTTTAACTTCCTCCAGCAATTCGGAATTCACTATATCGTTCATATAAGCAACGACAAGGTCTTTTTTGGCCCGTGTCCCTACTTGAAATTTAATCATTTCCAGACTTTCATTCTTACCATGACGCCTTAGCACAGCGGTATTATCGCTCAATATTTCTGTGAATCCTACTCGTGGGCCTCTCAATAGCCCTTCTGATAGAGGCTCCTCTATACTTCGTGTTTTCCCCGTTGCTGAACCTAGAAGTAATACTTCTACGATTCCATCAATCAGCATTGCTGTAGATCCAACCAATATATCCGAAATTAACTCCTGTAGATTGAGAGCCTCCCTTATTTCACTAATAGGAAGCATTTTATTCATAAGATATGTTTTTGTAATCTTCGTGTCATCAGATGATTTCTTCGTGTCATCAGATGGCTTCTCCGTCTCTTCAGCATCATCGAACATCAAAGACTTCATCACTTGAACCTCTATAAGCTCCTTATCATAAAGTCCTTCGACATATATAATAGCTGCCTTTTTACCAGTAGCCATCGTAAACTCTCTAAAATGAACATCACAATTTTTAGCTATCTTTTTCTTAATAGATGCTAAGTCTGCTTCATATTTACCCGTAAACGAAAGAGTAGCTTCTGTCTCAGCCTTACCATTCTCAGGTGTATTCTCTTCAGATTTATTCTCTGTCGGAGTATCCTCAGAAGGTCGAGTGCCCAAAGCAGACTGAAGCCATTTAGATGTAAAGTAAATAATTATAGGAACGATCAAGATCACTAGAGCTTGAACAAAAACTATCCCATCCGGAATATAAGAAACAATCGTTTTCCACATATACATCCTCCCATCAGCTACAAGCTTAAGAGTAGACAAGAACAAGTCATGTCATTTGTACAAGTAGTGTTACCATAACTCACCAAATCATACGAGAAAAGATGATACAACTAAAAAAAGCACCCATCACTCAGCATAATGCCGATTCGAATAGGTGCTACATCAAGTTACATGGTTATCTCCATGATAAGAATTTACAAATAATAAGGCAGTACACACACAGGTTTAGACACGGTTTCACTTATTCCTGTATATTGCAAACTTCCTGACTCTTGATCCACTCGGAAGGTTACAAGATTGTTCGTATCCCGATTGGCTACAATGAGATAATCTCCATTTGGGGTTATCGCGAAATGACGTGGATGTCCACCTTCTACAGAAACATGTTCCACAAGGTTTAGTTTACCTGTCGCTTCATCAAATGCATAGACCACGATACTATCGTGTCCTCGGTTAGATCCATATACAAATTTGCCATCTTGAGATATCGTAATCTCCGCGCAACCATTGTCCCCTGTGAAATCATCTGGGAGCGTAGGCACCGTCTCCTGCTCCTTTAATTCACCATTCTCAGCATCATACATAAAAGACGTGATCGTCGAGTCAAGTTCATTAATGACAAAAGCATATATTCCATGTGGGTGAAACGTTAGATGTCTCGGTCCCGCACCTGGATGAAGATGGGTTTTTCCTTTTTTTATCAACTGCTGTTTATCCGAATCGATGCTATAAGCTTGAATGATATCTAATCCAAGATCTTGTACAAACAAGTAATTTCCGTCTGGACTAAAAAAAGAAGAATGTGGATGCGGTCGGTCTTGGTTCTGGTGCACACTGTGTCCCTCATGCTGCTGAACATCTAACAATTCGCCCAAGCTACCATCTTGTTCAATAGCCATCATACCGATCATACCACCATGATAACTAGTAACTGTAAGGAACTTACTTTCAGAATCTCTTTGAATATGACATGTAGTCGATTGTACGCTATTCTTTCGATTGATTAATTTCAGCGATCCTGAGATAGGATCAACTGTGAATGCAACAACTTCACCGATCTTAGCACCTTCCTCGGATAACGTCTCTGAAATGGAATATAACTTATGTTCATCCAGATCTACATTTAAAAATGTCGGATTCTTAAGTCCAGTAACCTCATCTAAGCGTGTTAGTTGCCCTGTTTCTTCATCTAAAGAATACACATATACACCGCTATCTTCCGATTCAGCGTATGAACCTACAAATACAAACAGTTTCCCGTGATTATTTACCATATTATAATGCCTCCCTTAGTTGTATGTATCGTTTATTTCGTTGCCTTACCAACCTTGTTAAGTATTTGTTGAATGTCCCCATTCAGCGATTTAACATCGGGGCCCTTAGCAGGAGCGTTGGTTAATCCATATTTCTCTTTCAGCTTCAATATCGTATAGACACGACTATCCAACAGTTCCTCTGAAATTTTCCCATGATTCACAGCATCTGTCAAAGCTTGAATAACTGATATACCTTTATTGGCATCATGACCGACAAGCACAATATTCGTGCCCGCAATTACGGTTTGGACAGAAGCTTTCTGTAGATCATAATTTTCCCCGATAGCTCCCATTGTCATATCATCGGTCATCACAATGCCATTGAACCCAAGCTCATCCCGTAGAATATCCGTAATAACCTTCTTCGATAAAGATGCAGGAGCAGTAGGATCTACTTTCGGCATCAGTATATGCGCAATCATAACCACTTCCGCTTGGTTCTTAATCGCATCTTGGAAAGGAACCAATTCAAGCGTGCGTAACCGTTCTAGATCATGCTCAACAACCGGTAAACCGATATGTGAGTCAATAGACGTATCTCCATGACCTGGGAAATGCTTAACAACGGGTACAACACCTTGAGATTGTATCCCCTTCATCGTGGCAATGCCAAGCGTGCTTACAAGCTTCGCCTGATTTCCGAAGGAGCGATCCCCAATAACCGAATTCGTCGGGTTACTATTGATATCAAGCACAGGCGCGTAGTCCATATTCAATCCAAATCCTTGTAACTCGCGACCTAGAATCTGTCCAATTTCATGAGACAACTCGGAATCCTTCTTCTTGCCAATCGCTTTATTCGTGGGCATCTTAAGGAATTCCTTTGGCATCCGCGTCACTCGGCCACCCTCTTCATCCACACTCATCCAGAGAGGGACTTTGTTAGCCACATTACTGCTCTTCAGATCGTTAAATAAACTTAACGCTTGCTGCGTATTCTCAATATTATCTCTATAAAAAATAAACCCACCGACATGGTAGTCTTCAATGAATTTCCGACTATCCTTATCCACTATTGTTCCTTCCATGCCAACGACAACCAATTGACCTACCTTTTCCGCTGTAGTCATACTCTTCAAGAGTTCTTTCACAGCATCTGTTGGTTCTACTGGTACTGTTGGTTCTTGAACTACGGATCCTGTGCCTTCAACCGAAGCCTGAAGGGGAGTATTCGTATCTGAGTTCGTTCCATTGTTTACGTCTGCATTTTCACCAGCACTTTGACTTGTACTACACCTTCCAAGAACAAGGATTACACACATCAAGATCATTAATGTATTTATTTTCATGTTCGATTTATCACCCATTTCTTATGAAATAGTTGCCAACATTTTTATATTGTACAAAAATCTAACTGAAAGTAACAGTAATCCTACCTTAATTCAATCATATTTCCCGAAACATACTTCATGTTCATTGATTTAAGGGGTCCCTGAGCGAATGCCAGGGACCCCTTCGTCTAACCTATATATTATTCAATTGAATATGTCCAGAAACGTTCTGTTCCGAATCTATCCTTCATAGCTTGACTCTCAACCATTTGGCTGTCTACTGGTAACTGCCACTGGGAGCGATGAGCTTGTATAGATCCGATCTTATGTTTAAGGAAAGCAGTAACATCTACTTTCACATCTGGAAGTCCTAACATTTGTTCACAATCTTTTGTGAATGCCATAACATGGAGCGTTGGTCTTTGGTCCTTCGGCATCTTAGCAATCGTACGTATCACCGCAGCACCTGTAGCATCATGATCTGGATGAACACTATACAGTGGGTGAAAGGTAATCACGAGCGATGGGTTCAGTTCTGTAATCAAATCCCCAAGTCTCTTACTCATTGCCTCATGATCCTCAAATTCAATCGTTTTATCGTGATAACCCATCATTCTTACATCGGTTATTCCAATAGACTTACATGATTCCATCAGTTCCAATTTACGAATCTGAGGAAGAGTTACCCGATTGGCAAACAAGGGATTACCCATATTACGGGCCATCTCTCCTAAAGTTAGGCAGGCGTATGTTACTTGCGTGCCTTCACTGATGTGCTTGGCTAACGTTCCTGAGAGACCGAAGCATTCATCATCTGGATGTGGAAGTACTACTAATATCTGACGTTCCATATGAGTTAACCTTCTCTCCCTAGTTAAAATGGTTCTTTACTTAATTGTAGTGACACGACCAGTTTACCTTCATTATCATGACCCGCAAGGATAAGGCGTTCGCTATCGCTTTCATCCCAGTGCGTCAACCCCTGAGAGTATACCCATCCTTCATTAATCTTGAGTCCGACACGAAAGGGACCCGTCCCTTCAATAGAACCTAAAGTATATCGAATAATACCATTACGAATAAACGTGGACGCGGTTAATTTTGAATCATCGTTGTGGGAAGCATAAGCTCCCGTAGTCATCTCAAGATGAATATAAAGGTCTTGGTTTTTCAATTGATCAATGACCAACTGAACGCTTGCCTGATTTATGGGTTGCATTATCTTCTACTCCTCCGTCTGAATCGCTTACTGCATTTAAGTATGTTCATTATATTATAGACTACATGACATAGTTTTCTCAAATAATAATGAAAAAAAAGCCACCCCTTCTTCTGTTACCACATAAGAAAAAGGTTTGGCTTCTTTTATGATGAGTATTGATTCTAAATGAATATACTCGTTATGGATTTATTTTACTTAAATACTTTAACGCGGTCTTCCAATGGTTGGAATTGCTTCTCGCCTGCTGGAACTACTGTTTTACCAAATGGCATTTGAGCAATGAGTTTCCATGATGCTGGGATGTTCCATGTTTGTTTCACTTCATTATCAATGAGTGGGTTGTAATGCTGCAAAGACGCTCCGAAACCTTCGATTTCTAATGCTGTCCACACAACCAGTTGGTGCATTCCTGAAGATTGATTAGACCAGATAGGGAAATTATCTGCATATTGCGCAAATGATTCTTGAAGTCCTTCAACGACAGCTTGATCCTCAAAGAATAACACCGTTCCATAACCATTGCGGAATAACGTCATTTTCTCTGCTGTTGGCGTGAATTGATCTGCTGGAACGACACTTTTAAGTGTATTCTCAGTAATATTCCACAGTTTATCATGTTGTTCTCCAAGAAGAACTACCACTCTAGCACTTTGTGAGTTAAAAGATGATGGCGTATGTTTTACTGCTTCATTAACGATTTCTTGGATTCTTTCATCGGATACAACTGCTTCCTTACTTATTACATAAACGGAACGTCTATTCTTAATTGCTTCAAAAAAATCTTTAGACATAATTCAAGCAACTCCCTTAATGTGATTTACTTACTTTTTTATTATATATGAGTTTTACTCACAATGCAAATTTATATATTCAATGGACAGCATGAGACTATTATGTGCAAAGTTTGTTGTCATTAATCTAATGAAAGACAACAAAAAAAACCAGAGACCTCATGGCCCCCAGTTTCTAAATATTGTTATGAAATGATGGATTAATAATTCTTTATCCACGATAACCCAATAGTTCCTTCGCCAGCAAGAATACCAACGACAGGAATGAATGTCATAATCTCTATTTTGATATTCGGATGATCTGTAGCAATTTCCTGCTTAATCTCTTGCGCAACTGTTATATTATTTGCATGCATTACACATACCGTCTTTATTTTTTCGATATCTGTTTTTAAATGTTCGATGAGCCTCTGCTTGGCTTTCTTGAAGGTACGAATCTTCTCATCTACAAGAACCTTCCCCTCATCGAAACGGATAATCAAATTTATTTTAAGCAAATTACTAATAAGCAACTGAGTACCTGATGCTCTACCACTACGATGAAGCTGTTGCAGGTTGGCAGGAATAAGGAAAAACTTAGTATTATCAATCATCGGTTGAATACTCTCTTTAATCTCTTGCGCAGAAAGTCCCTCATGTTGCAATTTAATGCCATGCATTATCATTTCTCTAAATGGGAATGCACCTGCCTGTGAATCAATTCCAACGACTGATGTTTCAGCAATTTCGGCAGCTTGTATCGAATTATGGAACGTTCCACTAAGTGCAGAAGAGCAATGAATGGCAATTATTTCATCATATTTATCTTTTAAGTATTCATATAGTTCTATAAATTCTCCAATTGGAGGCTGTGAACTGCCTGCCTTTTCAAAGATTTTAAGTTTCTCGTATACTTCTTCGCTAGTAATATCGATTGTCTCTTTATAAGTTTCATTTCCAAAAATAAGACGTAAGGGTACAATATAAATATGATTCTCTTTAGCAAAATCCGGGTCAATAGTACATGTACTATCCGTAACCCAAGCAATTGATTTCATTTTCCACTTCTCACTTTCAAAGATGATATAGTCTATGTAGATTCATTTAAACAAACATAACAAACTAACACGAGATATTCAACTTTACTTTCAATACCGTTAGAACACCCTTTTAAACACAGATAATTTCATTATAATGAAGCGTATTAGGAGATGATATGATGTTTATCCATATAGATCAACAGTATGATCATGTAGATTTCAGTAATTCTGATTTATGTTACGGGGAACTGAGAAATTGCACATTTCATGAATGTAACTTTAATGGCACAGCATTAGAAGAAGTATTAACGACGAACTGCCAATTTATCAATTGTAACTTTTCGAATGCCAATCTTAATGCTTCACAGCATATCGGTTCTGCTTATACTAATTGCCGATTCCATGGTAGCAATCTATTTGTATCCAAATTCGATAACTGTAAAATGGTAGGTTCTGACTTCGCTGAAGCAAGAATGGATGGCATCACCATTCTTGAAGGTGATTGGTCCTACACCAATCTTCGGCATGTGAACTTTGGCAAGCAAGATTTACGCAAAATTCGCTTTATGGAAGCCGATTTATATCAAGCCAATTTAGAAAAGGCAGATCTTAGAGATGCCGATTTAACTCGGGTTCAACTGAGCAATGCCAGACTACAAGGATCTGATTTACGAGGTGCTATTCTCGATGGGATTGACTTTAAATCACTTGATATTAAAGGCGTTAGAATGGATCTCATTCAAGCTTCTTCTTTCGCTCGGTCTTATGGAGCACGAATAGACTAACTAATAATAAAAAGGGAGGCAACAATTGTTGCCTCCCTTTTTCGTTAATTCAACTTATACGTTCTGATCCGTCAAAATGATTGGACCATCCGCAGTGATTGCTAAAGTATGTTCATATTGTGCAGACAAACCGCCATCAAGCGTTCTAGCTGTCCAACCATCTGCATCTATTTTGCTACGGTACGTACCTGTATTAAGCATCGGCTCGATCGTAATAACCATGCCTTCCTTCAGTCTTGGACCTACATTTGGTGGACCATAATGAGGAACCTGAGGTTCTTCATGCATATCCTTACCAATACCATGTCCGATGAATTCTTTAACGACAGAGAACCCTTCCGCTTCCGCATAGACCTGAATGGCATGTGAAATATCTCCAATTCGGTTGCCTACCACTGCCATCTCGATACCCTTATAAAGAGATTCCTTTGTTACATCTAAGAGTTTCTGTGATTTCTCAGATACTTGACCTACAGGGTAAGACCAAGCTGAATCAGCAAGCCATCCGTTTAGATTAACGACCATATCAATGGTAACGATATCGCCTTCTTTTAACTTCGTATGCGTTGGAAATCCATGACATATGACATCATTCACGGATGCACAAGTTGCAAATCGATAACCATTATACCCTTTTTGTTCAGGTGTAGCTCCGTTCTTAATCATAAACTCCTCAGCGAATTTATCGATCTCCAAAGTAGCTATTCCAGGAACAATCATCTTACTGATCTCTCGATGACACGCCGCTAATATTTCACCAGCTAACTTCATCTTCTGGATTTGTTCTTTCGTCTTTATCGTAATCATGTTCTTATCCCTCATTCTATTATGGTCTTCTTATTATAACCAGACTATGTCGAGTTGGTGAAAGAAAATTAAGTCCAAACAATAAGATTATACACCATCTTCGTATAGCATACAAAAGTACTGACTAAAAAATGCATGAATAGAACAGTATCATTGTCTATTTTATAACATTATTCAATCCATCCATCCCTAATCTATTGCTTCACTTTTATTCTTACTACCCGTTACTCGCATGAAAAGAATCATACCGGCAATAGCCATTAGACCCCCACTGATTTGTATCCAACTCATGGTCTCATTTAACAAAATAAATGCAAGCAAGCTCGCGCCAATCGGCTCCCCCAGAATACTCATCGAAACAGTCGTTGCAGATATATACTGTAGTAACCAATTAAATAACATATGTCCGAACACCGTTGGAACGATGGCTAATAGAAGGAATATCCCCCACTCTTGGTCATTATAATTCGTAAAGGATACTCCCCTCATCACATTATAGAGAGCAAAGACGACCACTGCTGCGGAGAATACAGACAAGTTGTATACATATGCCGATACTTGTGACATTAATTTCTGTCCGATTAACATATGAACGGCAACGGCCATGGTACCTAAGAAAGATAATAAATCCCCATATAGATTAGCACTTGAAATACCAACATCTCCCCACCCGATCAAGGCAGCACCTGCAACAGCAATTAGCATTCCTATCTTTGCGAATGTGGATATTCTTTCTTTGAATATAAAATACGCCCCACACCAGATAAATACGGGCTCAAGTGCCAATATAATCGTTGAACTCGACACCGTCGTATACTTTAATGAACCCATCCACAACAAGAAATGTAATGCTAGGAAAAAACCGGATGCTCCTAAAAGGAGCCAGTTCTTAAATGATACCGCTCGGAACTCAGATACTCGTCGAATTCCGAAGGGCAACATAATTAATACCGCAAATAGAAGTCTATACATCCCCTGAATCGATGCAGGTGCGCTAGACCATTTCACGAATATAGCAGAAAAAGAGACTGCAATAACGCCGATGAGAAGCGGTATGATGATAGGAATAGGTGATGATGATTTCTTCATTGTTGATTCCTCTCGTGTTTGGGTTTCAATCATTTAGTAGGCTGAATATTTGACAACATTCCTCAAGGCAGCCCAAATATCACGGCTTTCAGCGCCCATGTACCAATACCCATATCCCGCGATGCCTTTCTTTGCAGCCATATGAGCTTTAATCGAAAGAGAGCGACTATCTTCCGCCCAAATGCTATGTTTCGTACCTTGTTTTGAATACGTAGCTACATATTGACCCGTAGTATTGTTCCATGAGAGCTTGGCGTTCATGGCACTAATCCGTTGATTCTGTAGTAATAATGATAATTCATCGGATACGACACCCTTTGAAGTATAAGACCAATCACGTGTATAGAATGGCAGTGCAACAATCACTTTTTTAGCAGGTACAGAAAGGATCAATTTGTTCAATGCCTTCTCTACCCAAGGAAGTGAGGACACAGATCCGGCTTTTGGAGATGTTGACCAATGCTCATCATAACTCATCAGGACAACATAATCTGCGGATTTCCCGAGTTTCGCATAATCGAACCCATCCGTCCAATCCGTCCCTAAATCGGGAGATACATCAATTGATGTAACGGCACCTATCTTGTGCAATTCATTGGATAACGCTGATATAAAGGCAGTTAGATTGTCACGATCAATAGGATCAACACTTTCAAAATCGACATTAATACCGGCCAGCTTATATTTTTTAACATAGCTAGTCAATTGTTGGATCACTTTATTCCTCGTTATTGAACTTGATAATATCGTATGGGTCAGTTCGGAATTCGAACGATTCCCAAGCATAGCCCATATCTTCTTGTTATGCTTTGATGCGTATGTCATTAACTCTTTATTGGAATTATCCGATACCACACCGTTATTCTCTAGATAGAACCATCTAGGCACCAACGTGTTGATGTTAGACGATTCAATTTGATTGATGAATTGCGTTGTTGTGCTATCATATTGCCATCCCATTTGAATTACAGAGGTTTGTTGTCCCTTACTGACTTTAACTCCGAATGGTGAATCAAGGATTCGAGCTAGTACGACTGCTGTTTCTTGCCTCGTCATAGCGTCATTTGGACGGAATTTGTTCCCTTCCCCTGACATAATTGAATTCTTGTGAATCGTATATACGTATGGAATAGCCCACGAAGCGACCTTGTTGGAATCAACGAATGGAAGACTGCTTGATGTGGACCCAGCTTTCATCTTTGTAGCTCTCACAATCAGCGCAGCAACTTCTTGACGACTGATCTGCTTCTGAGGTTCGAATATCCCCGGACGGACCCCATCGACAATACCTAAGTTCAGCCCCGCTTGTATCCACCCATAATACCAATCATTCTTACGAACATCAGTAAACGCAGCAATAGCGCTATCTACCGCTTCCAATCGTAACAATCTATTGATCATAACTGTAAATTCAGCCCTAGTTACAGGTTTCTGAGGGGAAAATGTTCGGGGGCCCGTACCATTAAGAATATTTAGGCTAGCTAACCGAATAATTTCCTTCTGAGCATAACTATTCGTAATATCGTCAAAAGGAATTTTGTTACTTGCATTAGCTGCAAGGACCGAAGGAATAGATGTGATGCTGATAGATATTATTAGTACCATTAGCGTACTAATCTTAAAGATTACTTTATGTATGCCATTTTTGTTCAAGAGAAAAGCCTCACTTTTTAATAGAATAGAGTGCTAGTCTATCCTATCAAATTAAAGCGAAGGCTTTTATGATCAAATAATGGAAGGTTTGACCGTTAAAAGAGAGATTCAAGTTCATCTATCAAAGAACCCACATAGTTAACCGCAGAAATAATTGGATACTCGTCTGACATATCTACACCTGCTAGCTTCATAAGCTCTAGCGGAGTCATGCTTCCACCCGCTTTGAGAACTTCCAACCATCGATCAATGGCAGGTTGTCCCTCTTCACGAATAATCTGTGCAACCGCTGTAGAGGCGCTCAATCCAGCTGCATAGGTGTACGGATAAAGACCCATATAATAATGTGGCTGGCGCATCCATGTCAACTTCGCATCTTCGTCAATTTCAACGGAGTCTCCCCAGAAGGAAGTCAGAATCTCTCCTTTTAGTTCTGATAGAACTTTAGCCGTGATAGGCTCATCGTTCATCGCTAATCGATAGACACGACGCTGAAGTTCTCCTTCAAGTAAATGTGTCACAAAGTTATGATAGTACGTGTTCAGTAGTTGTAGAATAACCCACCTTTTCATACGATCGTCTTCTGAATTCGCCATCAAATGGTCGGCGAGTAGAAGTTCATTCAATGTCGATGGCGCTTCAATAAAATACGTCGATGGACGGGCGTTCGTTAAGCGCTGATTCTTAGCTGCAAGCATCAGATGTCCAGCATGTCCCACCTCATGCGCTAGTGTGAATGCCCCTCGCATATTATCTGCCCATGTCATTAGGATGTAGGAGTGTTCTCCGTAGGCTGAAGAGCAAAATGCCCCCGTCGACTTACCTACATTATTCGCATAATCTACCCATCTATCATTGAACGCTGAGTTCACAATCTCACCATATTCTGATCCTAGAATGCCAAGTGCATCTTGGATCAACTGACATGCTTCTGAATAGGTCGTACTTGGACTGAATTCAGGATCAAGTGGTGCCTTTAGATCAGCAAAGTACATTTGATCAAGCCCTAACACACGTTTCTTCAAATTGGCGAAGCGACGCATATGTGGTGCCAATTGTTCTTGTATCGTATCAAGGACCTGGTCATACATTTCTGTAGTTACTTGTTGTGGTTGCAGAAGCATCTCAGTTACAGACTCATAACCACGTAGACGAGATAGTACGACCTGCTTCTTAACTTCCGTCGCGTAGGCTTCAGCGAATGTATTCTGATATGTACGAAGAGAGCGACTAAAGGAAGCAAATGCAGAACGTCGAAGCGTCGTATCTGTCGATTGCTCATATGTATTCTCGTATAATGGAAATGATACTGGCAAGGAGTTGCCACCCTCATCCGTTACATTTTCAAACGTCATATCAGATAACTTCGCTCGCAGATAAACACGATAGGGTGAGTTAAAGACCTCACTCATCGATGCAAGCACACTCTCGGTTTCAGAACTTAGACGATGAGGTTTCGTCTTGAGCAACAGGTGAATACTTCTCCGGTAATCTGATAACCCCGCATTCTCTTCAAGATACCCTTCTACAGTACCATCAGGTAATGCAATGATCTCAGAATTGATAAAAGTTAATTGAGATGCAATATTCGATACCATATCTCCCGATTTAGCTGAGTTCACGAGATGATCTGGGTTCGTTCCATCCTCTGTCTGACGTAAGTGTGCAAATGTCGCCGCACGAGAGACTCTCATATGCAATGCCTCTTGCGCATTAAGACATGCTAACAACGTTTCTGAGCCTTCATTTAAACGACCTTTATACTTTGTTACAGACTTTACGTCCTCGCGGATAGAACTAAGTTCAATCTCCCAAGACTCCACACTCGTAAAAAGATCGTCTAAATTCCATGTCATTTCTTCAAGTACTTCTGAACGTTTCATGATCTTCTCCATCTTCTCGTGCCCCTCTCATACAAACATTTTATCATTATATTGACTTCACCATATGATAATACATGTGATCGTTGATCGATATTTCTTTATCCACGATATATCCTGATCTCTGATACAAAGCATATGCGCCCGCGTTATCAATATCTACAGCCAATGCAATTCGAGTGAAGTTTCGATCTCTCGCTTCATTCTCAACGGCTAACATAAGTTCCTTACCGATACCTCGTCTTCCGTATGCCGGAGATACAGAGAGGGTATCTATATAATATTCATCCTCATCGGCTTCCTTGTCTAGCACGATATTCGGATCATTCTTTACGTTCCGTAAGTATTCAATAATCGGTTTATCCAATACAATAGCATCAGAACCTGCGTAAGATACGACAACCCCAGCTACCTCATCATTCACTTCTTTCACTAGCATTTGATGATAACTTAAGCGGCCCTCTTCTTGAACGAAGAATTTCTCCAGAACATCAACGGCATCAGCTTCACTCTCTTGCCCTGTCAATTGGTGCGCAATGTCATGTATTGCATCATAAAGTAATCTTGAAACCTTAGGTCCATCTTCCTTTTTTGCGTGTCTTAACATGATGTATCCCTCCAAGTTTTTAGTGTTTATATTAAATTATAACTTACGATAAGAAATAATGGGAGTCGGGGACTGTCTTATCAATCTTGGGTACACTATAATGGAAAGAATGACATTCTAGAAAGTGAGAAATGAAATGAATTTCACGAAGAAAAATAAAGTGTATCGCTTCTTATTAACACCTCCCAAAATACTAGTAATCGGCTTCGCATTCATTATTCTAATAGGGACTATTCTACTATCGTTACCCATAGCATCTTCTACAGGAGTATCTTTATCCTTTATGAATGCCTTATTTATGGCTACATCAGCAACGTGTGTCACTGGTCTTGCTGTTATCGATCCGGGTACAGAGCTATCTACTTTTGGGGAATTAGTGATATTAAGCCTTTGTCAAATTGGCGGACTTGGTTTTACAACCATGGCTACGTTAATTGCCTTAGTGTTTAACAAACGTATATCTGTTAAAGAGCGCCTCGTTCTACAACAAGCTATGAATCATGGGAGTATGGAGGGGATTGTGCGCCTCATGCGCAAAGTCATTTTCTATTCTCTATCCATCGAATTGGTCGGAGCGTTACTTCTTTCCATTCGTTTTTCATTGGACATGTCTATCGGACAAGCTTTATATTATGGGATATTTCATAGTGTCTCTTCATTTACAAACGTTGGTCTTGATATCTTTGGGAGCATACACGGTCCTTTCAGCAGCTTCAGTCCTTATGTAAATGACCCTTTTGTAAGTATTGTGATTATGTTACTTATCTTTCTCGGAGGCATTGGTTTTATCGTTATTTCCGATTTACTTGGATTTCGCAAGTCGAGAAAACTTTCGCTTCACAGCAAAGTCGTCCTCTCCGTCTCAGTGGCGCTGGTTGTGATTGGATCCATCGTTATTTATATCTTTGAATATTCTAATGAACATACATTACAAGGTCTTAATCCTTCAGACAAAATAATGGCCTCTACCTTACAATCGGTCACTACACGTTCTGGCGGGATCACGACATTAGACATCCCTATGTTACGGCAATCTACTCAATTCTTTATGATCATATGGATGTTCATCGGTGCAGCACCAGGTTCAACAGGTGGAGGGATTAAAGTGACCACCTTTGCCATTCTCATAGGTGCCATGTATACCATGGCTCGAGGAAGAGAAGATGTCGTATTCTTCCGCAACCGAATTTCGAAGGAAGTTGTCTACAAAGCCATTACATTAACACTATTATCTTTTCTACTTGTCATCGCCTTTACCATGGTATTATCCGTTACAGAAGATCGTCAATTTCTGACCATTCTATTCGAGGCAACTTCAGCTTTCGGAACGACCGGTCTCTCTATGGGACTAACACCCGAGCTTTCAACTGTAGGAAAAATTGCGATTACATTCCTGATGTTCCTAGGCCGACTTGGCCCTTTAACATTAGCTTATGCATTAAGTCCTAAGCCACAGAAAGAATCATTCCGATACCCAGAAGGTAAAATTACGATAGGATAAAATGAAAGAGCTTCTCTGATCCTTTGCAGGACAGTGAAGCTCTTTTTTATAAACGCTTTCGCTTTGGGAATAGTCCCGCTTTACGGTTAACTAATCCTTTGTCCAGAGCATAACGAGTTAATTGCACACGATTCTCAAGATGAAGCTTCTGTAGTATATTTTTCAAATGATTCTTAACCGTCTGATCCGAGATACCAAGTTGAGCTGCAATTTCCTTATTCGTCATGCCTGATGCAACCCAGTTTAATATTTCTCTTTCTCTTGTAGTCAATGGAATTGGATCATCCTCATTTGCTACGGAAATCGGAAATTCCTTCAGAATTTGATAAGCAAGTTCACGGCTAAGGGGAGCATCATCTCTCATAATCGCGTGTAAGTAGGCAAGCCATGTTGACGGGGATAGATTTTTCAGTAAATAACCTTGAGCCCCCTGCTTAAGCGCTTCAAATAAATGAGCAACATCATCCGATACCGTGATCATCACTATTTTGACATAAGGGTATTGTAATTTTATGATCCGAGTTGCCTCAAGACCTCCCATTCCCTGCATTTCAATATCCATTAGGATAAGATCGGGCATAAGTTGCTCCGTTACAGCTATCGCCTCTTCTCCACTTGATACAATCCCCACGACTTCATAATCGTCATCTTCAGCTAATATAACAATCATGGCCTCTCTCGCATGCTGTGAATCATCAACAATAAGTACGCGATATATACTCACTGTGTTATTGCCTCCTTTCTAATCTCAACTACCGCTCCATGGGAGACCTCTGGTAAGGACACTTTCCATCCAAGATCACGAGCTCTTTCTACCATAATACGTAGACCATAACGGTCTTGATAATAGTCAAGGTCATCCATCATCCCTACTCCGTTATCTTCGATACGGACCTTCCATGACTCATCCGATCCAACCCCACGAATAGAAATAACGGTTGCTTGTGCATGTTTAGCAATATTAAGAAGGGATTCACGGATACAGGCTAGCATCTCTATTTTTTGTCTTGAATCAAGGCAATGATCAGGAATCGTCCATTCAATGAACGGTTGGATCGTTAATGTCTCATCGGCAATATCCATAATTCTAGCTTTCATAGAGTCTTCAAATTCATGCATTTCTGTCGTGGCTGGATAACGTAAATTCGTGATAGCCTGACGCGCATACCGGTTGACTTCATGAACCGTCTTACGTATTTCTTGGATCTCCCCCTGCTCCTGAGGCGTGATTGTTTTAGTATCAACACGGTCGATCTGCACGGACAATAAGAATAGCGACTGAGCGATCCCATCATGCAGTTCTCTTGATAATAGTTCTCTCGCTTCAAGCGCCGCTTTCTCCGCACGTTCACGGTTTAATTCCTCTTGGTTATGTTCTAACATCCGAAATAAAGGCATCAATAACGTCAGACTCGTAAGAAACACAATGACAGGGCTTAGAAAATTCCCTAGGTCCATCGATATGTAATTTAGTAAGTGACTATGACGTAAGTATTCCCATAAGCCAACGGTTACCGTAGGTAGAAAGAGGATCATCCATTTAATCTGTTTGTACGACATTGTGTCCTCCTATTAAAGATAATCCATTCATTATAACTGAGATGACTTCTTAAAACATCTAAATGGTCTCACACATGGTAATTATTTAGCAGTTTAACCAGATGTCAAAGCATTTCGCTATGGCTTTGGCAGTTTTACCTGGATGTATCAGGGAGGTAACCACATAAGATTCAACAGTCTATTGCAAAATAGATCGTTATGCATTAGTATTTATTTTACCGACCGGTAAGTAAACTAATAAAGGAAGTTAAAAGGAGATGTCGAAAGAATGAATCCATCCACACAGCGTATTACAGCCTTTGATTTTGCACGAGCCTTGGCAATCTTCGGAATGATTATCGTGAACTATAAGCTTGCAATGCAAGCTGACAATGATGTGGCATGGTTGGGATCCATTGCAAGTCTATTTGAGGGAAGAGCAGCAGCATTGTTTGTCGTGCTGGCAGGCATTGGCGTGTCATTAATGACCACGAAAGCAAGAAGTTCAACAAGCAAAGAAGTCATTCGTCGAAGTCGGAACAACTTGTACCGGAGAGCTGCTTTTCTGTTCATCATGGGGATGTTCCTTCTAGTAATGGGTTGGAATGCCGATATTTTGCATTATTACGCGGTTTTTATGCTTGTAGCTGCAATCTTGATTGTAGCGTCAGATAAGATCATACTTAGCTTATTTACCGTTATTCTATTAGCATCGCAATCTTTTTTGATCATGTTCGATTATAGTAAAGGTTGGGACAGTAGCTTTCACGAATATACTGAATTTTGGACGATAGAAGGATTTATTCTTAATCTTATATTCAACGGCTTCCACCCCATTTTTCCTTGGGTGTGCTTTTTCCTAATCGGCTTGTGGCTTGGTAGAAAACACTGGTTATATAAGGGGAATCGACTACGGATATTCCTCTATTCGTTGTCAGGGGCTGTTATTTTCGAGGCCATTTCCTATGGTCTTATTAAAGGGACCACTTCTGTACTTGATACCGATTCCGCTAACTATTTGTTTACAACGAAACCGATGCCACCTACGATGCTATACGTATTATCTGCAACATGCTTAGCGGTGGCCGTCATCACGATTAGTTTTTATGTGGTCGAACACTTAGGACATTTCCGGTTGACACAGGCGTTAATCAATACCGGACAGCTTTCATTAACTCATTATATTGGGCATGTCATCATTGGATTAGGTTTTCTTGAAATGGTTGGCTATCTGGAGAATGGAAATCTTTCTTTTTCAATCGCGTATGGATGCAGTTATTTCCTTATTGCCATGATCTTTTCATATGTGTGGAGAAAATGGATAGCTAGAGGCCCGGTTGAACTTATCATGCGAAGATTGTGCTGAGTCGTATAAATAGTAATTACATCCTAGTACAATCACCGGCTTAATTGTAAAAGCTATTAAGAGCTTGTTTACAGATGAATGCTTCCGTTAATAACTTAATCTAAAGAACGAACTTCCTGTGAGCAACGAAAGTGAGGACTACTAATATGCATCCATTCACTCCCATGTCACCTATTCTTCAATCCACCCTACCGGTTGGCGAGGAATGGATCTATCAACTGAAATGGGACGGTTACCGAGTTATAGCGAAGGTAGAGGATAAGAAAGTTAACCTTTACTCCAAAAAGATGTTATCCCTAAATACCGTCTTCCCTGAGTTAATAGAAGCACTTTCAGTATTGAATGGAAATTATATTTTAGATGGGGAAGCCATACTTTTAGATAAATCTACGGGTAAACCTAGTTTTCAACAATTACAGAAGCGTGGTAGAATGCGTGACACTAAGCTCATTAAGAGTGCAGCAGACCGCGAACCCGTCAGTTATATCGTGTTTGATGTACTACAGTGTGGAGAACAGAATGTTAGGAAACTTCCATTTGTAGAACGAAATCAACGATTGAAATCGTTAGCCAAAGACTGGAAGCACCCTCTTTATACCACCGATGTATTTAATGATGGTGAGGTATTATGGAATTGGGTGGTTGATCAACAATTAGAAGGCGTCGTCGCTAAGAAGAGTTCGAGTCCTTATCGAGAAGGCAAACATCATCACGACTGGATCAAGTGTAAGACTTCCGTTCAAATGGAAGTGGACATTGTAGGTGTTCTGATGAAAGAAGGGGTCGTATCCAGCCTTGCGATGAGTAAAGAAGGCGAATATTTCGGTAGAATATCCTCCGGTCTTAATCATTCATTAAAGCAACAATTAGCATTATTGCCAACTACTGCAAAGCCGCAAGATTATTTCGACGCCATGCCAGAAGGATTGCGGAGAACAACGATACATTGGTTAAATAACTCCTTAAAAGCAGCAGTCACTGGCTTGGAGGTAACTACCGCTGGCCAGCTCAGGCACCCTAAGCTAATTTCAATTGAGGGAATTTCGAACTCCTAGTTGGGTTATCAGTTTAGACACGAGCAATCTCAAACAAAAAAACAAGCTATAACCCACACCCTCCGTTGTGAGATTATAGCTTGTCTCTTACCCTAGAACTATCCTAATACGAGACGATCATCGGATAGTTTATGTCCACTAATTTGTTCGAATTCACCTAGTAACCGCTCGACCGTTAAGTCTTTCTTTCGTTCTTCATCAATATCTAATATGATGCGACCACCATCCATCATGATAAGTCGATTCCCCAGACGTATAGCCTGCTCCATATTGTGAGTTACCATAAGTGTTGTCAGGTTCATCTCCCGAACGATACTCTCCGTAAGTCTAGTGATCAGCTCTGCCCGAGCAGGATCTAGTGCAGCCGTATGTTCATCCAACAACAAGATTTGAGGATTCGTGAACGTAGCCATAAGTAGACTCAACGCCTGACGTTCACCACCCGAGAGCATCCCTACTTTAGCGTGAAGTCGCTGTTCTAGACCAATACCTAAGCGTGAAAGATGTTCACGAAATAAGATTCGTTTGCTCGCCTTCACACCCAATGATAATCCGCGTTGTTTACCACGTGCGTAAGCCATCGCTAAATTTTCTTCAATGGTCATACGCGGAGCCGTTCCAGCCATCGGATCTTGAAAGACTCGTCCAATCCATTGACTTCGACGGTATTCTGGTAAATGACTGACGTCTTCATTATCAATTCTTACATTACCGGTATCCGGCTTCATAACGCCCGAAATAATATTCATCAAGGTCGACTTACCTGCCCCATTACTACCAATAACCGTAACAAAGTCTCCTGGTTTCATATGTAGTTGTATATCAAAAAGAGCAATCTTCTCATCCGGTGTGGCTGGATTAAACAATTTAGCTACATGGTTTAGCTGAAGCATTACACCTCACCCCCCATTGTTTTCTTTTGCCCAACATGTAATATTTCTGCTGAACGTTTCTTAGCCATTTTCTTCTGTTTATACACACGTCGTGTGGATGGAAGAACAAGTGCAATAATAACAATAATAGCGGTTATCAGCTTCATATCCGAGGCTTCCAACCATTCTACTCGAAGTGCAAGAGCAACAACAATACGATATATAATTGAACCTAGAACGACTGAAATCGTATGATGAATAACATTCCTAGCTCCAAACACAGCTTCTCCAATAATGACGGAAGCCAGTCCAATAACAATCATACCTACGCCACCATCAATAGCAGCGAAAGAAGATTGCTGAGCAATGAGAGCCCCCGAGAGCGCTACCAACCCATTCGATAAACTAATACCTACAATCTTTGTGAAGTCTGTATTTGCACCGAAGCTTCGAATCATCCGTTCATTATCTCCAGTAGCTCTTAGAGCCAACCCAAGATCCGAATACAAGAAACGATTCAATAGACCCAATACGATAATAGCAATAATCGGTACAATAATGAGTGGTTTTACCGAAGTGAATATTGAATCCATGCCATATATAGAAACATTAGGTTTACCCAATATTCTTAAATTGATGGAATAGAGAGCAATCATCATCAGGATACCAGACATTAGCCCATTAATTTTACCTTTCGTATGCAACAGTCCTGTGCATGCTCCCGCAACAAGTCCTCCAGCAAACCCTGCAAAAGTAGCCATAATTGGGGAGTACCCATTCGTAATCATTACCCCGGTAATCGCAGCCCCTGTCGTAAAACTACCATCCACCGTTAAATCAGGGAAATCCAAAATTCGAAACGTAATATATACGCCAAGTGCCATAAATGCATACAACAAACCTGATTCTACAGAGCCCCATATCCATGAAGAATCGCTCATAATGATTACCTCCTCTTAGACGTAAAGGGAGTGGACGATAGAAATCGACCACTCCTAAACCAGCTTACAACGAACATACTCAATTCAATTAACTCTGATTACTGGATAATATTCTTCTCTGCATCTTTCACTTGCGCTTTCATCTCATCCGTCACATTGATTCCTTGAGCAGCTGCCGCTTTTACATTCAAGATAAGATCCAGCTTTTCTTGCATTCCTACAGGCATATCTCCTGGATTCTTGCCATTCTTCAATATGTCCACGGCCATCTGGCCCACTTGGTAACCATGATCGAAGTATTTAAACCCTACAGTTGCAAATGCACCCTTCTCAACCGTATCACGATCACTGGAGAAGAAAGGAATATCCTTTTCGTTCGCTACTTGAATGATCGCATCTGCACCACTCACTACGCTGTTATCAAGCGTAATATACAACGCATCTACACGACCGATCAGAGATTCTACTGCTTGTTTCACTTCAGATGTATTGGTAATAGCTGCCTTAACTAACTTAATACCATGTTTAGAAAGAGCATCCTCTGCCAGTCTAGACATCATGACTGCATTAGGTTCCCCTTCATTAATAACGAGACCCACACTCTTTACATTAGGAAAACTTCCCGCTACGAAGTCCATCAGCTTAACCGTTGCTTCAGGGTTCGTATCGGAACCTCCCGATATACGACCTCCGGGTTTCTCTAGATTGGTTACAATCTTTGCATCAAGAGGATCTGATACAGAAGCAAACAATATATTCTTATCCTTAACCTTATTTACAACTGCTTGTGCCGACCCCGTTGCGATAGCTAGGACCAGATCTGCATCATCCGAATTAATCTTCTGAGCAATGGTCATATTATTCGTTTGATCATTTTGTGCATTATTATAGTCTACCTTCAAGTTCTCTCCCTCAGTAATTCCAGCATCTTTCAAGGCTTGCAAGAATCCCTCACGCGTAGCATCCAACGATGGATGTTCAACAATTTGAGAAATGGCAATCTTGTACGATTTGTTGTCACTATTTTCTTTGCTGGCTGCGTCTGTTCCAGTGGTGTCATTCGTTCCCTTAGCTGCGTTATTTCCGCAAGCCACCGTTGCCATCATAACCGCAGTCAAAATTAGTGAGACCCATAGTTTCTTTTTCATTCAAAATCCCCCTTTTTCATCTTCCTACGATTCAGTAACATCATTCGACTAAAACAGACAAGCTTCACCGCTGTAAGATTGAGTCGCACTAAAGCCTTTTCACAAAAAAAATGACCTATTAATTACTACTTATAATATATGCCTGTACTATATACGTCAATTACAATATATTTTAAAAATCCGTTGCTACCATAGGTATTTCGCTACATATACAAAAAGAAACTATCCAATCCATTCTTTATGAATACGATTACATTTTTTTACAAATAATAGATTCAATTCTCGAAACAAGGAGGTTATCGTGCATGTCCACAATCCAGAAACTTGTTACATTATTCATACTCAGCATGATAACGTCGATAACGATCATATCCTCGGATACCATACCAACAGAACCTTCTTATGCAAAATGGGGGAGCATCGCAGTGAAAGAGACGCACAAGAAGTACAATGCCCCTGTTACAGACTATCTACATTTGGGTAGCGAGAAGATCTCAGACACCATCACAGAAGAGAAATTCAAACTTATTCTCACTAAAGATAGTAAGGAATTTGCAGTCATTGTGAGCGTTTCTTTCAATCCCAACAATAATCAATTACTTACAATACGTTATGATGAAACGAATCCCTAAGCAGGCCTTCAATTTACGATTCACTTCTCCCAATTTCTCCTCTTTACTATCAAACCACGCAAACCATAGTATGGCGCAGTATTTATATAGATAACATACGACAATCCCAAATGAACCCGTTTTCATTTACCCATATAAGCTGAAAATACGATATTTGCATCTGTTTTGGAATTTTACATTATCTTGCTGTCAGCGTATGATTCATCTCAACAACGTAATATTTTCCAATCAAACGCTGAATTCCCTTAAGTGGGAAACGGGGGACCCAACCGAAACTAACGCCAAAACGTTTCATGGGGTGAATCCTTCTGCTTACTAATAAGCGCTAGGTAGGGTACTCTCAAGCCCGAATCCGACAGCTAACCTCGTAAGCGTATTGAGAGAGAACCACGCCCCGTGCTTCCACAGCTCGTATTATTTACTGTGTAAAGCTCGAGAGTAGAGATTCTCTGCTCTTCGGGCTTTTTATGTTATCTATCCATTCCATATCCATGAGGAGAATGATACATGTTAAACTTAACCGACCCGTTGTCCGGATTGAATACAAATGAACTATCCAATTTCGAGATTGGTAATCTAGAGATATATCAATTTGATAGCACACTAATCGAAAACACGGTTGTAGGAGATAACGAAAAGTGTACCTGTGGATTGTTTAAAATTTCAAGTGCCGGCATCGATGGTTGGGCTGAGTACAAGATATCAGACGTGCAACAACATTTCGACCTTATCCACTGGGCTTCCGTCTTTATGCAGTTGAGAGGCCTTTCCATCTACGAAGGGATGAACTTCATTCAGAATAACCATGAACCGTGGGGCGCAGTCAGAAAGACGCTTGCTGAATCCGCTCTGTTGAATCTATCATCGAACTTACAGAATCCATCGTTAGGTATATCTCTTGAACGTTCCTATCTGTTTTCACGTTCACAATCCTATTTCTCTTTTTAATAATGACCGAATTCCAAGTGCTGAAGTTACATTTGGATAAACATAGTGAGCTTCTTGTTGGATCTCCTTAGCAACATCCTCAATCAAGGTACTTAGCACACAAAAACCCACATATGCTTTTACACATGTGGGTTTCATTGAACGACTAGATTAGCCAACAATCCATTTATTTTGCAGATTTCACATGTATAATTTTGGTTATCCATGTGTTGATCAGACGTTCTCTATTCTTACCAGCCCAATCCAGATTATAGGAAATTACGTTGAGGTTATTAAGTGGAAAAGCTTCTTCTGGAGACTCCGCATTACTATTCGTGAGCAGTTGGTAATTCCCTACCTGCTTACCAAGCTCTTGTGCTTGCTTGGTCAAAGCCCAGTCCACGAACTGCTGCGCCTCTTTGTTGTTAGGCCCCCCCTTAATCATTCCAACCGCCCCAATCTCATATCCTGTTCCTTCGATAGGGAAAGTAATTATGAGATTCTGAAATCCTTCTTTGTAGAACTTGAGTGCATCATGTGAGAACATTACAGCTGTTCCGACTTCACCCATACCTACCGTACGTCCTGGTACGCTACCAGATGTAGTATAGACAATGTTCTGCTCATGGAGCGATTTCAAATATTTAAAAGCCTCATCTTCACCGAATAATTGTACCAATGTTGCAAGAGTCGTATACGCTGTGCCAGATGATCGTGGATCAGGCATGGAGATCATTCCTCGGTAAGCAGGCTTAAGCAAATCGTCCCACGATTCAGGTGCTTTCATTCCTACCTCTTGCAACCAGGTCTTATTGGATACGAAGGCCATAGATCCGACATAGATTCCCGTCCAGAATCCATCCGGGTCACGATACATCGGATCTATCATTGAAGCATTGGGAGACATATAGGGCTCCAACAATCCTTCGGACTTGGCTTGAATAAACGTATCCGCGGGTCCACCGAACCACACACTCGCTTTAGGATTGTCATGCTCTGCTCGTATGCGTGAGAGAATCTCGCCACTAGACATGCGAACATAAGATACTTTGATACCGGTCTGCTTCTGAAAGGTCTCAATCGCTTTAATAGCATGATCTTCATACAGACCAGCATATATCGTGAGTGTCCCCTTTGTTTCTTTAGCACAAGATGAACATAATAATAAGAGAATACTGAAGAGGGAAAGCCTTAGCATAATACTCACCGAACGTTTCATGCGTCCCCCCTCTTTTCACTGAAAGTATCAAATAATATGCAATGAATCTTCAGAGAATTGTAACGATACTTCATGACCTACCTGAAATACATGTTCTTGAATCGGATTATGCTCCGTAATCTGAAGGTGTTGACCATCATATTCTACCTCGTATTCTTGTGTTTGTCCCATAAATATACTTTTAGTAATTTTACCCAAATGTGTTGTACCCTTCGTAAGCGTCACAGCTTCTGGACGAATAACGACTGTTACAGCCTGACCGATCTTGAATCCATCGCGACGAACCTTCAGTATTCCGGAATGAGTCTCTATTAATAATCTCCCATTATCAATCCCTTTAACTACACCTTCCACGAAATTAGCCGAACCGATGAAATCAGCTACGAACTTTGTCTTAGGACGCTGGTAGATTTCCATTGGGCTTCCCATCTGCTCGATTTTCCCTTTATTCATTACAATGATCATATCACTCATACTCATCGCTTCACTCTGGTCATGTGTGACATATACGGTCGTAATCCCAATTTGTTGTTGGATCCTACGAATCTCATCTCTCATGACAACTCGAAGCTTAGCATCGAGATTGGATAGAGGTTCATCAAATAGTAGCACGCCTGGTTCCATCACTAGTGCTCTTGCTAAGGCGACGCGCTGCTGTTGACCTCCTGACAGTTGCGATGGCATGCGTTCCAGATAATCATTTAAATTCATGATATTTAAGACGGATTCTACTTTCTTCCGAATGGCCTCTTGAGATAATTTCTTGATGCGAAGACCGTATGCTATATTCTCGAACACATTTAAATGCGGAAATAAAGCATAGGATTGGAATACCATTGTACAGTCTCTCTTATTCGGTGGAACTTCATTGACATTCTCATCGCCGAAAAAAATATCACCTGATGTTATATCTTCAAAGCCCGCGATCATCCGAAGTGTTGTCGTTTTACCACAACCGGAAGGACCAAGAAGGGTCACGAATTGTCCCGCTTCGATTTCTAAATTGACTTTCTCAACAGCGTAGGTTAGTTTCCCTTTGTCATCGGTAAATGCTTTGGATATTTGTTTTAAACTAACAGTCTTAGCCATGACTTTTCCCCCATCTCATAAAGGTTCTGTTGTTGTATTAAGTTGTACGTCTAGGTCCACTCATCCACTTCACTAGTAGGTTTAACAAAATCATAGCAATAATCATAATAATGATTAGAATCGTACAGTATGCACTTGCCACACCAATCCGACCCGCTTCCACTTGCGCAAGAATAGATGCTGTAATAAGGTTATACTTCGCAGAAATCAGGAATATAACAGCACTCATTGCAGTCATACTCTTAACAAAACTGTTCACCAATCCACTGAAAAAGGCAGATTTAATGAGTGGTAAGACGACACTTGTAAACACTTTGGCTTGCTTCGCGCCCAAATTAGTAGCTGCTTCTTCAATACTAGGATCTATCTGCTGTAATGCAGCAATTCCTGATCGAATTCCTACAGGCATCGCCCGAATAACAAATGCTGCAATGATAATCACAGCCGTCCCTGTTAACGCTAACGGAGCTTTGTTGAAAGAAAGAATGTATCCGATACCGATAACTGTCCCGGGTACCGCGATCGATAACATGCTGATGATTTCGAGAGCTTTTTTCCCAAGAAACTTCTTCCGTACAATTAAGAAGGCAATAATCATCCCAAGTAAGCCGGATATCGGTGTTGCGATTAAGGCTAGTGTTAGTGTATCTTTCATGGCCTTTTGTCCAATAGAGAACACATATTTATAATGATCTAATGTGAAGCTATTATTAATCCCCCACAATTTAATAAATGAACCTATAGGGACTAATGCATAAAAAGCAATGACGATACAAGACATAATGATACAAAATGCGAACAGTATCATTTTAATAGGACCAGATTCTATCAATCTTCTCTGTCCAGTCGGTTTACCTGTAACTGTGACATAACTCTTCTTGCCTACCCAGAATTTCTGAAGCACATATACGATCAAAGTAACCGTGAGCAATACTATCGCAAGTGCCGCACCAGACTGCATATTATAACTACCTACAGCCTGTAAATAAATTTCTCGTGCAACAGTAGAGTAATTCCCACCAATGGTCATTGGATTTCCAAAGTCAGCAAGTGATTGTACAAAAACAAGTAAGAATGCATTTGCAATTCCGGGTACGGACAACGGAAGAGTTACCGTAACAAATGTCTTTAGCTTATTCGCACCCATATTCTGACTAGCTTCCTCTAGAGAGGGGCTGATTGAACGAAGTAGCCCCGACAGAGTAAGGAATGCAATAGGAAAGAATGATAATGTCTGAACCAACACCAGACCATGAAGCCCATAAATATTAGCATTATCAAGACCCAACAAGTTTTTGGTTATTAATCCTTGTTTACCAAGCAACAACATCGCCGATAATGCAATAACAAATGGCGGTGAGATAATTGGTAGGATGGCAATGCCGTTAAACAATCGTTTGAATGGCACTTTTACATAAGCGAACGTGTAAGCGAACAAATATGCGATGACTGTTGAAAGTGTCGCCGACAGGAACGCAAGGACTAAGGAGTTGGTCAAGGCGGTGAATAACCCACCACCTGACAACACCCTCTTGTACCCATCGAAGTTAAACATACCATCCGTAGTCACGAAACTCGATTTAAAGATTTGAAATAAAGGATAGACAATAAATACAAGTAAGCTGAGCATAACTAACACGATTAGTATCGGCAGGAGTGGCTCACGCTTGAATCTTTTGAACTTAGCGCCCATTTAGCTCTCCCCTCTCAAGATGATTTAATTACTTAACTTCTGTACTCCACTTATCGATCAAGCGTTGGCGCTGTTTACCTGCTTCTGCCACATCATAATCAATAGTATTTATTTCATCTAATTTAACAGCTTGTTCCGGACCAACAGCATCAGAGTTCGTGATGTTCTGGAAACTACCTACAGTCTTACCTAACTCCTGTGCTTCAGGAGACAAAGTCCAATCAACAAATTTCTGTGAAAGTTCTTGATTCTTTGAACCCTTAATGATACCAATAGCTCCTGTTTCATAACCTGTTCCATCTTCAGGGATCGTCAAGACAAGATTCTTAAAGCCTTCTTCTTGATATTTGATAATATCATGTGCGAATAGAATACCTACACCAGCCTCGCCCATTCCAACCATTCGTCCTGGTGCCGCACCACTTGTTGTATATTGTTGCACTTGAGGATGAAGTTTTGTTAGATATTCAAATCCTTTGTCTTCACTGCCCATTACATTTAATACGGTGTAAAGCGCAGTATAGGCAGTACCAGAAGATGCTGGATCAGCCATGACTACTTCGCCTTTAAATGCAGGGTTTAGCAGGTCCTCCCATTTCTTCGGAGCTTCTAATCCTTTCTTTTCTAAGAACTCTTTGTTAGAAGCGAATCCAACAGCTCCAACATATACACCAGTCCAATATCCATCTGGATCTTTATATTTCGCATCAATCTTATCCGCAATTGGAGATTTGTAAGGTTCAAGCAAACCTTCGGAAACCGCTTGGACGTACGTATCTGCAGGACCTCCGTACCATACATCAGCTTTAGGGTTATCTTTCTCAGCACGAACCTTAGCCAAGATTTCTCCAGCCGACATTCGAATCATTTCAGCTTCTATACCTGTGTCCGCAGTAAACTTCTTCATTGCTGCAACCGCATGATCTTCTTGGAGACCGATATATACGGTAATTTTCCCAGTTGGTTTGCCTTCCGTTCCAGATTTGCTTTCAGAGCTACTGTTAGAGTTACAACCCGTGATCATTGCAGCTACTAATGCCAACGCTGTAAATGAACTAATCCATTTTTTCTTCATATCCATATCCCCTTTTCTCTTGATGTCCTCATTATAGTGGATGCGCTTACAACACTGTTAGTCCAAGGTTCTGCCGTTTGCATCGGCAAGAAGTTGGGTGTATTATTCTAACGCAAAGAGCCTACCTCAAACTTCTTCTTGAGATAGGCTCTTTGTGTTAGTGTACCAACTTAGATCCAACTGAATATCGCATGAACGATGATTCCAATGATGGAGAAATCACTATCAGCAAAGGTTGTCCGTAAATAGCCCAGATTGGACAATAACGGAATGAGAAACATCGGTAGAAACGTGATGACAAATCCATGGACGAGAGAAGACGTGATTAAGCCCCGACGTCCCCCAATTTTATAAGCAATAACCCCAGCAGCACCCCCAGAGAAAAAATGTGGAATGACACCAGGAATAATGACTGTATATTGTATATTCATCATTATGATCATAGCCATAATCCCACCCGTAAAACTAAGTAAAAATCCGATCATCGCAGCAAATGGTGAATATTTGAATAGCACTGGACAATCGAATGCAGGAATGGCACCCGGTACAACACGATCAGCAATCCCTTTAAAAGCGGGTACAATCTCGGATAACATCATTCTAACACCCGCAAGAATGACGTAACATCCTCCTGCGAACCACGTTGCCTGAAGGAGTGAGACGCTAATGAAATGACGTCCAGAGAACATTTCTTCGATACCTCGTGTAGTTGCAAACAAGCTTGAGACTATAAATAAGACAAATGTAAATACCGTAATAACCACCATATTGTCTTGAAAAAAGGCACGCATCCTCTTCATCTTATAGGGTTCCTTCGGCTCTTCCTTCAGCTTAAACCATGATGCAATAAACCCACTCAAGAGGTATCCTCCACTATTAAAATGCCCTATGGCAATTCTTTCGTCTCCTGTTACTCTACGAATATAAGGTTGTGAAATTAAAGGTGCGAATGACATGCATATAGCCAGCACAATCCCGCCAATCACCATGACCTGCCATGTTGACATGGACAGAGACATGAGCGTCCCAGCTAATAATGAAGCCATGAACAACATGTGATGGCCTGTAAGGAAGATGAATTTAACGGGTGTAAATCGAGCGATCCCTAGATGTAGAATCATGCCAATGAGCATGATTATGGCAATCTCTTCACCATAATTAATTTGGGCTAAACCAGTAATGGTCTCATTATGAGGAATAATACCAATGACTTGAAATCCATTTTGAATGATGGCTGATAAATTAGACAAAGATGTACCGGCAGCATTCGCTCCGATCTGTAGGAGTGTGTACCCAAGCATGGTTCTAATCGTCCCATTTAACAGACGTTGTATTGGCTCCCGCTGAATTAATAAACCAAGAAACGCTATAAACCCCAGAAGTAGCGCAGGTTCACCGAGTAATCCTTTACTAATTAATTGTGTAGCATTCATATTCACTCACCTTTACTCGGTCAACCAACCCACAGTTGAAATGTCGTACTTTCCGTTAGCATTTTTTTAAGATATTGACGATCAATTAAATCCTCCAACCCAATCATTTCAATCCCTGATATAGAGTCTAGTGAGTCTAAAATATAGCTAGATCCAATAATTAAATCTGCGTCATGTGCTTCCATCGACGTGACGTCTGTATGTTCAACCCATGCTTTCAGCCCGAATTCTTTCAGTAGTGCTTCCACATTCATACGGATCATAATGCTTGTTCCTAGTCCACTGTTGCATACCACGATGATTTTTCTCATAGCTCCTCCTTCTCTCGAAATGATCGCCATATATCATACGAATTAGAAGATTGCTGTAAGTCTGTCATAAACATTTCATCATTGAGTGCATCGAGTAGCGTACTAAGCGCACCTACGTGTTGCTCTTTGTCAACGGCTGCAAGCGTAATAATTAGCCAGACAGGATGGGCTAGCGGACCAAAAGAAATAGGCTCTCGGAAAGTGACTAGGCTAAATCCAGTCTGCCTAATATCTCCCGGCATATTCGCATGTGGAAAAGCAACGCCATCATGAATGATAAAAGAATGTATATTCGAATCGATCATCTCAACTAATCTCTCTTCATAGTTTAGGCCTGATAAACTACGTTCGCTTAGCAGTTGACATCCCATTTGTATGGCAGATTCCCAGTCCATAGAATCTAATTGCAAACGTATGGATGTACATGGTAGTAAATCGCTTAAACGGTTCGTATATTCTGGTCCCTGTAAATGTCCACCTTGGATCAAAAACAGTAACTCCTCTAAAAGCTTGTTACGGTTATGAATATCCGCATTGCGCTCCACAACTCGAAAGATGTCATTGACCGTCTGAATGGTTGTCGCTGTTCCAGCCTCTTCCATGATAGTGACTCCGAGGAAAGCAGCAATTTCTTGCTGATCCTTTGATGTTAATAGGGGTGACACCTTTAGCCATGGCACAGGGATCGGATGTCCGATATCAATAGTTGTTAATACAGCATCCGCATCATTAAGCGTAATATCTCTAGACTCCTTGTATGAGTAGTTATTCACAACATCCACTTGAGGACAAATATCTGATAAGCGACGTTTGATAATGGCTGAAGTACCGAAACCGGAACCACATACGATGGCAACTCGCTTACGAATCTGAGCGACATGAGGAACTATGCCACTACCAATATGAAGCATAATATATCCAACCTCATCCAGGTCGAAGGTAACGGAGATGGGTTCCATAACTTCATTGACGATTTGTTCAAGAAGTGTAAGAAACGAACCATATTGAATTTTCAATTGATCAAGTAACGGATTTTTAGATTGTAAATCGAATTTAGCACGATAGACCGCAGGTTTTAAATGAATCACTAATCCCTGGACAATCTGTTCAATCATTTGTAGTCGATGTCCCAATGCCTTTTCCGTTCTAGAGACGATTTGTTTGGCTAGCCCGATATATAACTCTTCATCTGCGGGGACATTTTGTTTCTGTGCACCAAGAACGTGTTGTGTTATATATCCAATCTCAGAGGCAGGTAGTTTAACTTGAAAATGATGCTCTACTGCAGGTACTACTTCAGCTTGAATGACTTGATATACATGCTGTGTTTCCAATTCGTGCAGTAATTCTAGATCCATCTCAATGGCATGAGCATGCTTCAATCGTTCCATCGCCATCAACAAATGTAAGGTTAGTGTTGAGTAACCTGCATCTGTCAACTGTATTCCGAGGAGTTGCTCCAAATGCTGAATAGAATCAAATAACATCATGGCATCACTTGATTTAAACCACACATTCCAAGGAACGATAGATAACTTATCCTCCGATGGCTGACTGAGCATATATCCCAATAATTTATCATCCGTAACTTCGGCACGAAGCAACTCTAAATATGCGCTTCGCTTTAATTGTTCGCTTCCATCAATACTCAATGTTCCTCTTTCTTTCTGTAACGTAAGCCTTCTTTGTTCGAGCCACACTTTAATATCACTCAAATCGAGAAGTAGCGTATTTTTACTAATCTCAAATTCCGCTAACATTTCCCCCATAGATAGGTTTGTTTTTTGTAGTAGTTGCTTCAACAATAACGTGATACGCTGCTTAGCATCCATATAGATTGGGCGCTCTCTCATCTGTATGGCCAGACTCTCTGACTGCTGTGAATCTAGTTGCAAATACACTCCTGCAGAACGGCTACGTTCAAGTACAACATCATGTTGTCGTAGCCAGTCCTCTAATTGTAGTAGATCATGACGAACCGTTCGTAAAGAGATATCGTATTCATCCGCCAACTGCTGCAATGGAATATACTGTCTTGCTTCCATCAGTTGTTTAAGTAATCTTTGTTGTCGACTAGATATCATGTATGTCACCTATCCATTTGGATTGTATTCGTTTACATAAATATTGATTATTGCATATTATATAGCTCTGTCTAGTACTAGTCTAGCACTGTCGTCCTCATTTGTTAATATCACAGCCTATCCACAACAAGAAAAGCTTATGTAACTATTGTGTTATATCATAAGAAACCACATATGCTTTTTCACATATGTGGTTTCTTAAATGAAATATTCAATTCTATTTATCCAATATTACAGCTTACCATCCTCTACCCCGTCTAACCAACTCTCAATGTCACCGATAACCGATGTTACACAACCATCCTCGAAAGGAGATATTAGACCAGCTACTTTCACAAGGCCCAAGAAGGATTGACTTCCTCCCTGTTGACATAACTTCAAATAATCTGCCCAGGCTGATTTGGAATCTTCGTTCATCTTCTTCCAGAATTGGAATGCACAGATTTGTGCCAATGTATAATCAATATAATAGAATGGGGATTGGAAAATATGGGCTTGCTTCTGCCAGAACGCACCGCTCTCCAAATAATGATTATTCTCATAATTACGATGCGGTAAGTACTTCTTCTCAATCGCACGCCATGCGCTCTTACGCTCCGTTGGTGTCGCTTCTGGATGATCGTATACGAAATGTTGGAATTCATCAACAGCTACGCCATAAGGAATAAATAACAATGATTCAGCTAAATGGTTGAAGCGATATTTATCTGCATCTTCCTTAAAGAACAGATCCATCCAAGGCCATGTAAAGAATTCCATACTCATCGAGTGGATCTCACATGCTTCAAATGTAGGCCAGTTATATTCAGGAACGCTATAATGGCGGCTCTCATATACTTGGAAAGCATGCCCCGCTTCATGTGTAAGCACATCAATATCCCCAGATGTTCCATTGAAATTGGAGAAGATAAACGGAGCCCCGTTCTCGCTCAAGTAGGTGCAATATCCCCCGCCTTGTTTACCCTTTTTACTCACTAGATCCATTAGTTCATTATCAACCATAAACGTGAAGAATTCGTTCACTTCAGGTGAAAGCTCACGGTACATCTTCACACCATTCTCAAGAATCCAATCAGGATCTCCTTTAGGTGTCGCATTTCCGCTTTTGAAGCTAAAAGCTTCGTCATAGAAAGCCAATTGTTCAACATCGATTCGACGAGTCTGACGTTGTCTTAACTTCGTAGCCGCTGGAACGATATATTCCGCAACTTGATTTCTAAAGTTCGCAACCATTTCTGCATTATAATCCGTACGATTCATACGGGCATATCCTAGCTCCGTGAAATTAGCGTAACCAAGTTTCTTTGCAATCTTCGTACGTACTTTAACCAAGTCGTCATAAATACGGTCGAACTGCTCTTCATTCTCAGCCATGAACGTATATCTAGCTTCAGCAGCAGCACGTCTCATTTGACGATCCGTTGATTGCTCAAATGGTGTCAACTGAGTTAACGTTCTTTCTTCCCCTTCGAATGGGATTTTAGCAGATGCGATAAGCTGTGAATATTCCGTCGTTAGCTTATTTTCCAATTGAAGGTCTTCAATGATTTCCGGTTTAAATGTCTTTAATGAAAGTTCTGCCAATTGAAACAGTTGGCTTCCCCATTTGGTTTCCAAATCCGCTCTGAACTTAGAGTTGACTAACCCACGATAGTAATCTGTTTCATATTCCTGAAAGACGGGTCCGAATTCATCGAAGAAATCCTGCTCTGCCTTATAGAATTCATCATTTGTGTCCACAGAGTGTCTGATTGATGCCAATGTTCCTTGCGTCGCAACCTCACTACGCAATTTGTTAATCGATGTCATGATCTGATCTTGCTGATCGAAACTGTCTGCTGTATTAAATGCAGTTAGCAATGACTTGAACTGCTCTTCAACTACCTGTACATCCGGTCTTTCATAACGATATTCACTAAATTTCATATGTATCTATCATCCTCTCTTTATGAGCTTCACTTCTATTATAATAAATTTCCACGTGAAATCCCATAAAATATGGTCAATCTTCTTACATATAACCAACATTCTAAACCAATTTTAAATTCGGATGACGAAAGACATTTTCTTGAAATAGGCTTATGCAGTGTTTGGGTTTAGTCTCACCTCCATAGTATGTTATTGAGAATTGGGTTAGTAAAGAAATGAAGGAGGCTAATATGAATACATTGCCTACTCTAACAACATCGAAATGTAGAATAAGCAATCATGAAGTTTGTCTTGAACTGCTGATATGGCCTTTGAGAAGGTTGTGGTATCCATGTCACATTACAAGATAAAAGGAAAAATGATTAAGCATAAGATTCTAAGCAAAATCCCTTCCCTACTCCCCCATATACCAGCAACCAAATGGCTCACACACTCCGATGCTCTTCACATGCTTAATTCACACTCTACAGTCTTTCTAAAACCAGACAGCGGTAGTGGTGGATCTGGCATCCTCAAAATTAGAAAGACATCTACCGGTGAATATGAGATTAGATACGGTAAGATACGCGATCGTGTGGGGCTACACACCTTATCTCGAACTTTAAGAATGTATCAAAGATCGTACAATAACTATATCGTTCAAGAGGGGATAGATTTAGGCCGATATCATGGCCGTGTATTTGATATTCGCATGTATTTGCAGAAACCTCGCTCTGAGTGGGGTATTTCTGGCATGGCCGCTCGAATTGCACCTCCTCACCATTACATTACTAATTACACCAAAGGAGGCACGGCGGCAACGTTAGAAAAAGTACTGTTACCACTATTTGAAGGAAACATCGAGAAGATGAATGCATGTATTCAAAATTTAAAAAACATATCACTAACGATTGCCAGAACGCTCAACAAGAAGTTTAAAGATACTCGCGAGCTTGGCATTGATCTAGCCGTAGAAAGTAGCGGACAAATATGGATTATAGAAGCGAATACAAGGCCTCAGCACAAACTATTTACCAAGCTACCTTCCTCAGAAATGCTCAGAACCATACGGCATAACAAAAAGAAGATAAAGAAAGGATAGGTCCGATGAATAAATCGACTCAATTAAAGCGTCTGTTTCAATCTCAGAGTACCGAATATTTAATGGAAGCCCACAATGGCTTATCTGCGACAATCGTGGAACAGACCGGATTTAAAGGCATCTGGGCTAGCGGACTATCTATTTCATCATCGTTAGGCGTTAGGGACAGTAACGAAGCTTCATGGACACAAGTACTTGATGTGCTTGAATTTATGAGTGATGCGACAAAGATACCCATATTACTTGATGGGGATACAGGTTACGGAAACTTCAATAATGCAAGAAGATTAGTCAAAAAATTAGAGCAACGAAATATCGCAGGCGTATGTATCGAAGATAAACTGTTTCCGAAAACCAATTCCTTTATTGACAGCGGAACACAGCCGCTTGCCGACATCGATGAGTTCTGCGGAAAATTAAAAGCGATGAAGGATACCCAAGACGATAAAGACTTTATGGTCGTTGCTAGAATTGAATCCTTTATTGCAGGCTTTGGTCTCGAAGAGACGCTACGACGTGCGGAGGCGTACGAGCGTGCCGGAGCGGATGCTATTCTCATACACAGTAAGAGGCGAGATCCATCGGAAATCGAATTATTCATGAAAGAGTGGAAGAGTAAAACCCCCATTATTATCGTACCCACTAAGTATTATTCCACGCCAACGTCTCTGTTTAAAGAGCTCGGGGTTAGTACCATCATCTGGGCCAACCATAATCTGCGAGCTTCCATTGATGCGATGCAGAGAATATCCCAAACCATTTTCCAAGATGAGAATCTGCTTGCTGTGGAGAACAACGTAGCCACCGTAGAAGAAGTATTCAGATTACAGAAGGTAGAAGAATTAAAGACTGCTGAGGCCAAATATCTTCCTTCTTCACACACACTTCGAGATGATTCCTTATGATAGATACCAAGCAGTTTGGAGAAGAATTGAAACAATCGGGATTTGCATTTTATACAGGGGTTCCTTGCTCTTTCCTGAAAAATTTGATCAATTATGCAATTAATGACTGTGAATATGTAGGAGCGACAAACGAAGGCGATGCACTAGCCATCGCCAGTGGCGCTTATTTGGCTGGAAAACACCCCGTTGTTCTCATGCAAAATTCAGGGCTAGCCAATGCCGTCTCTCCCTTAGTGTCGCTTAATTATACGTTCCGGATTCCCCTACTTGGGTTTGTTAGTCTTCGCGGTGAACCAGGGATTCCAGACGAGCCACAACATGAACTGATGGGCCAGATCACAACCCGGTTACTGGATCTGATGGAAGTAAGTTGGGCTTATTTATCTTCAGATATTGCAGAGGCCAAAGACCAGATACAACAAGCAATTCAGGTTATCCAACAAAATCGTCCTTTTTTCTTTGTCGTTAAAAAAGGTATCTTTCAAGAGGAAATCCTACGAACTCAGGAACTGAAACCCGCATCCAATCCATTTAAACAAAGAAAAAATGCCTCCGATCAGTTACCCAGACGTTACGAAGCTCTCGCCACGATTCAATCACTAACAGACAATAACACCGTGCAGCTTGCCACAACTGGAAAGACCGGGCGTGAATTATATGAAATCAAAGACATCGCTGGAAACTTCTATATGGTGGGTTCTATGGGATGTATCAGCTCTATTGGGCTCGGACTGGCGCTATCCAAGAAAGATAAGGACATTATCGTTATTGATGGAGACGGTGCGCTACTCATGAGAATGGGATCTTTAGCTACAAACGGATATTACAATCCTCCGAATATGCTCCATATTTTACTAGATAATAACGCGCATGATTCGACTGGTGGGCAAAAAACCGTGTCTGACAATATTGACTTCATCGAGATTACAGCAGCATGTGGCTATACGAAATCCATATATGTTCACAACCTTGAGCAATTAAAGTCCTCCATTATGGAATGGAAGAAAGAGAAAAATTTAACCTTTCTTCATCTCAAAATTTCTCCGGGTTCCAAGAAAGACCTCGCTCGTCCTCATATCAAACCATACGAAGTCAAGGACCGACTACGGCTATTCTTGAAATCAGGTACCTCAAGTCAATAAGGGGAAGATTAATCATGCGAAATGTAAAAAGAAATATTCTGCTTACCCCCGGACCTGCAACTACGACAGACACCGTCAAATTTGCTCAAATCGTACCGGATATTTGTCCCCGTGAGCTTGAGTTCGGACAGTTGATGGAATCAATATCTACCGATTTAACAAAAATTGTAGCGGACGAGAAACAATACACTGCCGTGTTATTAGGCGGTTCTGGAACAGCAGCTATGGACTCCGTTCTAAGTTCAGTCATCGGTGAAGATACGATAGTTATCATTAATAATGGTGCATATGGACAACGCATGTGTGAAATCGCTGAAGTATATGGATTACATTTCATTGAATTTGTAAGTCCTCCAGATAATCCAGTGGATTTAGTCGCTCTAGAACAAATATTGAACCGCACCCTCAATCCAATTTCCCACCTTATTGTCGTTCATCATGAGACAACTACAGGTTTACTAAACGATGTTAAAGCCATAGGCGAGTTATGCAATAATTACAAGGTTGAATTGATCGTAGATGCCATAAGTTCATTTGGTGCGGTTCCTATTCAAATGGAAGATATGAAGATTAGTTATATGATTGCTAGCTCCAACAAGAATATTCAAGGACTCCCTGGTGTATCTTTTGTTATTGCCCACAAACAGAAATTTGAGGGTCTCCAACATGTTCGTCGGAGAAGTTATTACTTGAATCTGTATGATCAATATAAGTACTTCCTTCAACACAATCAGATGCGATTCACCGCTCCCATTCAGACTCTTTACGCTCTCCGACAAGCCATTAACGAATTCATGCTCGAGGGGATTGAGCAACGATATACAAGGTATACTCAATCATGGGAATCGTTAACCCAGGGTATACATCGATTGGGATTGAATCATATCGTTGCCAAAGAACATCATTCCAAATTGCTCACTTCCATTATCGAACCCATTTGCGACGGATACGATTTCCAGAAGATGCACGATTTTTTTTACAATAAGGGATTTACGATTTATCCCGGAAAAGTCGAGAAATTAAATACTTTCAGAATAGCGAATATCGGTGATATCACTCATCACGATATTGAAGCATTCTTAGTTCTACTTGAAATCTATTTGCGGGATATCGGATTCCCTCTACGAGAGGCGGTTATTACCTATGAATCTAAGCAAGAATAAATGGCTTAAATATAAGTATTTGGAACATTCCTCTTCATTGATTCCCTACCTTCCACGCACAAAACAATTCTCACACCATAATTTTCTTAGAATGATGGACAAATACGGTCAAGTTATCGTAAAACCGATTGGTGGCAGTCGGGGACGTGGTGTTTATCAAATAACCAATTTAGGTGAAGATCTCTACGAGATCCATATTGAGAATAGACAACTTCAATTTACTGGTCTGAATGCTGCTTATAGATACCTAAAGGAGCACGTCAGATATCACAGATATATGGTGCAACGTCTGATTACTCGTGCCACAGTTCATGGACGTCCCTTTGATATGCGGGTGATCGTACAGCGTAGACGACACCATAGTACATGGAAAGTTACAGGTAAGGTGGCCAAGGTGGTCGGCCATGGTTACATCGTATCCAATATTGAAAGAAGCAACGGGAAACTAATGCGGGTAAGTTCAGCACTTTCGGAATCATCGCTCAGAGACATGTCCAAAACCATGTTAAAACACAAAATCAAACGTGTAGCAATTCGATCCGTCAAGCGGTTGGACCGCTTATTCTTAGGACATCGCATCTACGGGTTGGATATCGGATTGGATCAAGAGGGTCATGTCTGGATTATCGAAGCCAACCTATTTCCATCTAGATCCCACTTCCGGATGCTCAAAGACAAGAGCATGTATCGTCGAATCTCCTCTTATATAAGAGGGTGATAGGAAAAAGGCGCTCCATTTCCAGAACTAACGTAAGAACAATAACATATGAAAAATGCAAAAACAGGGGAGCTTTGGTTAGCTTCCCTGTTTTTAATGATGTACTCATCCTTCACGCATGAATTTATAAATTTACAATATACATATCAAGGAACTGTAATAAAATTAGAACTATTAACCAATATGAATTACAATGAATTGGAAGATTTCACTTTGAAAGGATGATATATTTTGGTAAACGGAACTAGTCGTTCGTACTATCGCGTATCTAAAGTAGCACTTGTAAGTGCTATGACCTGTTCACTTCTCTTACCTCAGAGCTTTGTGTTTGCAGATAACGGCGGTTCATTTCACTCTGAAACGGTCGTACCGGATCGAGTAAAATTAGCCATCGCATCAGGACAAATTCCAATACCTGGGTCTGTGACTTCAGATCCCACCAAGGCTAAATTCACGAAAGAAGAAGCCATTACTAAGGTTAAATCCTTATTCCCCATCCTTAAGGATGCCACACCGTCTAGTGTCAGCTTCGCGAATAACCATTCCTTCCCTGCCTCAAATAATCAAATGGTCTGGGATATTCAGTGGAACTATCAGACTGGAAATACAAGTAACGGATTTAATTCTTATGTAGATGCAATGACAGGGGATCTAATTAGTACATACCTCTCATTCCCGATCGATGAGAACGTAGCCTACTATCCTCCCAAGTTTTCTAAAGAGCAAGCCCTTAAAGAAGCAACAGCTTTTATTACAAAAGCCGCTACATCTATATCCGTAAAGGACCTTCAATTGGACGATGATATTAATAACATAGAGAATCGAACTCTCTTCGGACCTGTACAATATTCATTCTCCTTCACAACATTGAAGAACGGAATCCCTTCTCAATCGGACGCCATTACTGTAACCGTTGACGCCAATGGAAATGTTGTTCAATTTAGCAAACCTTCAGATATTCTGAAGTATCCCTCTTCAAAAGCAACGATTACTCAATCCGAAGCAGATAAACAATTCACCGCAGACTTAGATGTTGGTCTATATTATATTCCAATTATTAAGAATGGACCGTCAACAGACTGGGTTTTGGGTTACCGTCCCTTAGAATATTCAATGTACTCCATCGATGCGCTCACGGGTAAGAGAATTTCCTATGAGGGTACAGCTATCTCTAACTCACCTGTCACTTATTCGGAAGTACCTTCAACTAAGAATAAGTTTAAACCTCGTAATGCAAAGGATCAGCTTTCTGCTGAAGAAGCCGCCAAACTTGTACAGGAAGTAGCTATGTTACCCAAAGAGCATACATTACTTAATACAAATTTACATCCCAATTATATGAATCCTAAGCAACAATCATGGAATTTAAATTGGGGAAATAATACTGGTAATGCTCCTCAATCTATCTTCCCTGAGCAATCATCTGCTGATATTGATGCTGATACCGGTGAAATATTACAATTCCGGGTTGACTCTTTTAGGACTACCACTTCCATCAAAGATGTATCTATCCCAAGTGGGCTTACCAAACTATCGAAAGAATCAGCCAAACAACGAGCCATTGACCTCATTAACCGTTTATATCCTAATGCAAGCAGCGAATTAAAAATAATCAACCATGAAGACGCCTGGAATTTCCTCGCTGAAAGTAACCAATATCAATATGAGTTTCAACGTTTTTACAAAGGAACTCCGGTAAGTGAAACTTTAACTATTAGCTTCGATATTTACGGTAGACTACAATCCTATTATGCAAATCGTTCAACAGGATTAGAGAAACTAAAAGACACCCCTGTCCTCAAAGTTACCAAAGCTGAAGCATTAGAAGCTTATCGAGAACAATATAAAAAACTGAAGCTGCAATACTCACGTTTCGGTGGAAGCAACTACATTGACAATATGAATTCGAAAGTGGAGATGCGACTTGTCTATACGCCTACGCCAATCGACATCACTAAATCTTATCAAGTCCTTGATGCTGTCTCTGGTAACTGGGTATCTCCCTATGATACATCAGGACAAATTGGTTCCAGAATCACTCCAACAGATATTAAAGATCACTTAGCAGAAAAAGCACTTACCACGCTAGTTGAATATGGTGTTCTGACGCCTGATGCAACTGGGATATTAAAGCCCGATGCAGTAATAACTGAGAGCGATTGGTTATCTATGATCGTTAAGTCGATAACACCTTATTACGAGATTTATAATAATCTAGAACGCAAGCCAGTAGCCGGTGTTAATCCGGAAGATCCTATTTATAATATTGTAAACTATGCAGTCGAACGAACATGGATTAAGAACGACACTACATTCCAAGCTAAGAACGAACTGACCCGAGAACAACTAGCGGTTCTTCTGACTTCCGTTGTGAACTATAGTAAATTGTCGACTTACCTGAGTAAAGATACAACTGTTAACCAATTCAGTGACGCCAAAGATATCAATAATAAAGGTGCTGTCGCGACTGTCATCCATCTTGGGTTAATGGAAGGTGAGAACGGTAAATTCAATCCACAACAGAAGGTCACGAAAGCACAAGCTGCAACTGTCATTATGAAGCTTGTTGAGATTCAAGGTAAGACTGATCAAACAATTGGTCAATAGTAACGTTCCATAGTAAACCAATGTTTATAGGCCTAACAAACAATGGATAGAGAAGTAGACGAATGATCTACTTCTCTATCCATTGTTCTCATTTTAATCTAGATGTCATCTTCACGCTCAGCAAATAACTCATTCAAATATTGTTTCTTATTCTCAAGGAATCTTCTAGTGAGCTGATAATGCTCTGTCTCCTCATATTGAACCTCTCGTATTCGTGAATGATCGAAGCTAAGAATTTGTGCATCGGGGAACCCCAAAATAATGGGAGAGTGTGTTGCAATAATAAACTGTGATGTATCTTGTAGATCGTATAATACTCTAAGAAATGCGAGTTGTCTTGCGGGGGACAATGCCGCTTCTGGCTCATCCAGTAGATAAATTCCTTTTCCACTAAATCGATTAACAAATAAACTCAAAAAGGACTCTCCATGGGATTGTTCATGTAAAGATCGTCCTCCATAGTATCGCTGTCCATCGATGGAGTCGATATGTGTAGCAAAGTTATAATACGATTCTGCCCTCAGGAAGAAACCATTCGTTATTTTGGGTAACCATGACAATCGAATGTGCTCACCTAATGCAGATTCTGAAGCCTCAAGGTTATAGTTGTTGTTCCTGCCACCTCCAGCAGTATTAAACCCACATTGATAGGCCATCGCCTCAAGTAACGTAGATTTACCCGAACCATTCTCCCCAACGAAAAAAGTTACGTTACTCGTCAATTTAATAACATCCAAAGATTGAATTGTGGGAATCGAGAATGGATATTGATTCTGATCATCTTGTGTTATCTTTTCTCTTAATAATTCAACACTACGAAGGAACATCATTTCTCCTCATCGGTATTCCATATTTATTCTTGTCATTTCCAAGATTACATCCATTATACATGATACTTCGCCACAGAATTAATCACATTATGACTGAGATCACTTTATATCATTAATAATACGATCAAAGGACATCCCTTAGTCAGATTTGACTAATAGATGTCCTATTTTCCACAGTTATTTTAGCTTCTTATATATCCTGAGCATATTTATCATTTGGAATTTTACTAAGCACGACATAGAGACTTGTCGGAGTGACTCCAGTATTTTTGAAAGAAAAATGCTCGTCTCCTTCACAAGAAATAACATCATCCTTAATTAAGACAGATTCTTCTCCATCTATCGTTACAGTCCCGCTTCCATCAAGTACAAGGATAAATAATGCTGTTCCTGGATGTTGGTGTGTAGGTAGTTCTTGTCCAGGCATAAAGTTTAGTACAAAGACAACACTCTCCCCACTTTTAAACAGAATCCGTTTGGTGAATTTGTCCTGATTATAGTCTTTGACTGTTTGTAACTCTTTCTTTTCCATTATATAAACCTCCTATTTTATTAGTTCAATGTATTGATCTCATTCAAATGCTAGTTAAGGTCTTAAATTCATCTTAAAGAAGATATGAAGATTGACTTGTGATTGAAATCACGATTCATGAGAATCTTTCTCAACTAGTCAATCTTTATGTCCGACTTATTACTTCACACAAAAAAATGAAGTACGGATTAACCGTACTTCGTATCTTACTCCAATCTATGGAGATCACTAAAGTAATCTATTCTCTCTAATCTAACTCCCTCAACCTTTCCACAATCGTATGCTTGTTCACACCATGATAAACAACAAATGGAATGATAACAGACACAATAAGTAATACGGGATAGGACAACAGAAGTGGTGAAATAACAAATGAATAGCTGAAGAACCACAAATTACTGACGATACCGTTAATGATGAAATAAGAGAATAAAACTCCGAACGTTAGTGAAATGACTATGGTAGCTAGAGCATAGAATAAACTTTCAAATATCAGTAGTTTGTTCAACTGCTTATCCGTCATCCCTATACTTTGAAGCATCGCAAATTCCTGCCGTCTAGCAATAATGCTGGTGAGAATCGAATTGATAAAGTTCAGAATACCAATTAAACCAATTATAAGACTTAACACGCCACCAACCGTCAACAGCGTATTCTGCATTTTTTTGAATTCTCCCACAAATAAATCTTTAGATTCGTAATCCATAGCAGGTTCCACATTTTCCGTATAACTCTTAACAAACGCATTCATGTCGGACAAGTAGATCTCTTCCACATTGAATTGATAACTCATAACCGTCGGGTTCAGCACGATCGACGTGAACTCCTTCGCAGGAAGATAGAACCCATAATCTCCCCAAGAGCGTACATGATTATTTAGACCCATTCTTGTTTTTGCCATGACCTCATATTCATGGACCCCACTTTCGGTAGTTATCTTAACCTTCTCACCAATATCGTAGTGTGATTTATTCCAATAGATATTGCCATTATCATCATCTGATAATCCCTCAATGATATATTTACCAGACTTGAATTTAGCAATATGGAACTCTCCTTCTACAATTTCTAATTGATTAAGCGGGAAGTCTTCCAATCCAAATAACTGTAAAAGTTCCTCTTTATTGTTATCTAATATCGTTCCCTCATGGATGTTGTAATACAATCTACCCCCATCTTTAAAGCCTTCTTTAGCACTGACCTCTTTAATAAAGCTTTCGCTTATAGCATCCTCCTCAAACCGAAAACCATTAAGTGTATTGAAATAGTTGGCGTGCCCAATTAGGAAATCTGTTTTAACAAAGTTACTGACGAACTTATCCATATCCAACCCTTTAGAGATCGTAAATATTGAATTAAGTAAAATTAGACTGAGTGACATCGAAATGACTACTATAATCGTTCTTTTTCTATTTCTACCAAGGTTAGAAAGAGCCATTTTGTACAATTTACCACCATCGGTAGATTTCTTCATTATACGTTTTGTTCTCAAGGATACACCACTAAATCGTACCGCCTCTACAGGTGAGACCGATGCCGCGATCTTTCCTGGCTTCCGACAACTGATATATACTGTGATTAGAGAGAACACAATAGATCCAATGAATATCATAGGACTTGCTGAAGCGCTGGTCTTTCCACCATAACTGGATATATTAACTACCAAGGGAAGAAGCGTATTGCCTAGTACATATCCGATGATAATACCTAAGGGTATACCTATGATTGAGAGGATAAATGCCTGCCTACTAATAATTCGTTTTATCTGCTTAGGCGTCGTACCGATCGTTTTTAATAGACCATAAAAACGAATATCTTTAATGACGGATATCTGAAAAATATTGTAGATGATCAGATAACCAGTGAGAATAATTAGAATCGCTCCGATCATGAAGCTAATTATGGTTTGAGCATCCCAGCCAAAATTTGTGGACATATACGCCCAGTTGACACCGTATGCTATATAATTGGCATCACTCTCTATAAGACTATACCCGCTATCTGTAATAACTTTTTGGATATTCTGCTCAATATTCAAGCTATTTCTAAACATAATATCTGCGCGTATCGTACCGGTCAAATCAAAGTTCTTGTAATAATTCGGCTCTATGTTGGCGAGTTCTGCATCAATAAAGGATCGAGAAACAAAGACCAATCCCGCCGCAAATGTAGGATCACCCTCATAAAAACCTGTTACCACAAAATCACGTGAACGTTTCTCTCCCTTAATGCTATACTCCAACGTCACCTTTTCCTCAATCTTATGAGGAACACCCAGTAAATCCAATGTCACTGTATCAGCAATGATTTCATTTGGTTCAATCGGTATTTCACCCGTGGTTGGGGTATTGAATCCTAGCTTCATAGCAACACTATCGGCATAGGCGATTTCAGTATGACGTTTAAGAAATTCTTTATTATCTGCCATATTCACAAAAATAGTTCTTCCAATATCCTTGATAAGCGGATGATTCTTCAACTTCTGATACTGCTCTTCAGAAAGATATTTCAGACTAGCATGAGCACCACCACCTGATTGACGCATCGTTTCTGTTTGAAAGGTATTCACTAATCCATAACTAATCGTAAACAATGTGGTGAATAAAATAGTCGTAAGCGCAATGGCAATAATCGCAATCCAGTTTCTAGTTCTGTTCGCTTTAAAGCTTTTGAATACCAACCGATTGATGACTTTGTGATTAGCGACTTTTATCATCCCTTCACACCAACAACAATTTCGCCATCTTCAATGTGAATACTGCGGTCCGCCAACTGTGCAATCTCCTCATTATGTGTAATCATCACAATCGTCTGGTTAAATTGTTGGCTAGTCACCTTGATTAGACCTAAGACATCCTGACTAGTTTTGCTGTCGAGGTTACCTGTAGGCTCGTCCGCAAGTATGATCGCCGGTTTAGTAGCTAGCGCACGTGCGATGGCTACCCTCTGTTGTTGTCCACCAGACAGCTGACTTGGCAGATTAGTGAGCTTGGATTCTAGCCCAAGAACTTCAATAATTGTATCCACATAGGCTTTATCTATATTATTACCATCCAACTCAATGGGTAATGTGATATTCTCGTAAACATTTAATACGGGTACAAGGTTATAACTTTGAAATATAAATCCAATATTTCTTCGTCTAAATATGGTCAACTCATTATCTTTCAAACCAAAAATCTCTTTCCCATTGACAATAACGTGTCCTGAAGTCGGCCTGTCCAAACCGCCTAACATATGTAACAACGTTGATTTACCACTACCAGAAGTGCCCACAACCGCCACAAACTCCCCATTGTGTATGGTCAGATTAATTCCATTTAAAGCCTTTACCATATTCGGTTCCCTACCGTACAGCTTGGTTAAGTTTCTTGTCTCCAAAATAATCATTCGATCATACCTCCACAAAAAAAGTCTATACCTCTTCTGCATAGACTTTAACATCCAAATCTTTCGAGGCTCTTTCTCAAATCTAACAGTATTGAAAGATTTCAAATTACACTAAGCCGTTCGGGAGAAACACTGAAAAGACCGTCCCCTTCCCCAGCTCAGATTTCACCTTGATATATCCACCTTCTACAGAGACAATTTCTCTTGTTAGATAGAGCCCTATCCCTACACCCTCATATGGATTGACATGTACAGATCGGTAAAATCTTTTGAAGATATTGTTTATATCCTGTTCTTCTATCCCAATGCCATTGTCTTCAATATCAATGCGAGTAAACAGCTCGTAAGCGACTGCCGATATCCAAATATGTCCTCCCGCTCGGGTATATTTCACCCCATTATCCAAGATGTTATAAATCGCTTCCTCCGTCCACTTGGGATCAAAAAAAGCTTGTAGATTGTGATCACATGTTACATTTACAGTAATTTGGTTCTCTTCAGCCTTTTTGGTAACAGCATCCACTGCATTCATTAATAACACTGCAACCGATGATTGCATTGGATTGACTGTAATTAGGCCTGTTTCGAGTCGTGAAGTTCTCACTAGGGCTTGAATCAGAAAGCTCAGTTTCTCTGACTGTATTGTAATTTCTTCCACACAACTCTTTGACTGCTCTGACAACTCTCCCTGCTCCTGTAACAGCTGAGCATACATCATGATGTTTGAAATAGGTGTTTTCGTCTGATGCGAGATGTCCGATACCAAGGCTTTAATTCTGTTTCTTTCCTCTGCGATATTACTTTCAGAAGATTTAGACAACGTCAAGAAGCGACTCAACTTACTTTCTAACGCAGATATCATCGTTTCATCATAAGTAGGTTCAGAGAACGTATTGTTTATTGCGCTGTCTAATAGCTCATTCATTCTTTGAATCGTAGTTTTTTCTCTGTGACGCATATAGAGAACCGATAGGAAAGCGAATACTAAGACAACCATAGCTACGACACTCACCATTAGATTAGTTGTGTTTATCTTGTTCCACCGCCCATGTGTACCCTAGTCCATACACCATTTGAATGTATTGGGGCTTGGAAGGGTACTCCTCTAATTTGTTTCTCAGACGACTAATCGTAACCGATAGGGCATTCTCATCTACATATTCTGAGTCCTCTGTCCAGATTTTATCAACAAGATTAGCACGCGAAAGAACTATACCCTTGTTCATGATCAGTACTTTTAATAATCTTTGTTCAGTTTTACTAAGTACAATCTCATTCTTATTTTTATAAAACTTCATATTTTCAAAATCAAACACAAAGTCATCAATGACAACCTTGTCCGCCAATGATTTGACAGCTCTTCGCAAAATAGTAGATACCCTCGCTCGTAGAATCATTAGACTGAATGGTTTCGTTATGTAGTCGTCTCCACCTAACCCCAAGCCCGTTACCACATCCAACTCCATGTCATTTGCGGTTAAGAATATGATAGGAACTGCAGATGTCTTACGAATGTCTTGGCAGAGGTCACACCCGTTGCCATCAGGTAAGTTGATATCCAATATAATTAAATCTACTTGATTCGTATCTAATTGTTCCTTTGCCTGTTTCACAGTTAAAGCTTGCATAAACACAAAATTATCCTGTTTTAAAGTTAAAACAATGCCATTATTCAAAGCCATATCATCTTCTACAATTAATATATTTGGCATGACTCCACCTCCTTCGGCATATAACTTCATTATATTGCTTCTATTACACATTTTAATATGACGAAATGTCAAACCTCACCTTTTCCAGAATGGACAATCCGTCAACTACAATAACCTTGTCGTCTGTTGTATCATCAATTAGAAAAGGAACAGGAGAATGATTTCTCCTGTTCCTTTGTCTTTCGTCGTCCTGCTTCTACTTTCTTTCTGTTTCTTCTTGCGTCGTATTACTTAGTCTGGCATCATACTTTTACTTCAATAAAATCCGTTCGGATAACGTATCCCATTGCAGTTTTTTCCCAGTGAGTTTAGTAAATGCAGCTAGAGGTAAATATAGCGTTTCTTTATCAACTTCTGCCTTATAAGAAGCTGCTGTACCATTCCATTTCGTGGAGTTGGTGCTTAAATCAATTTCAATCGTATTCTTTTGAAAAGAAAGTTTAGCCTTACCATTGCTAGAAGTATAAGTACCCCCAAGTGCAGTAATCAATGACTTAGCAGGGACAAGAACTTCTTTAGCTTCACTCATTTTAAATTTAGGATACAGGTATTTCGATTGTAGATCTGTTGTTACCTTGTTCAGGTCAACACCAATGCTGGTTGCACTAGCAATTGCTATTTGTGTATTGTCAATTTGGCCTTTTACTTTATCAGCGATTGGACCATATGCCCATACGCCTACATCCACTGCGGAATGTCCGTGTCCTGACCAACCAACCAATAACCGTTTAGAGATCACTGCATTATAAGCCCCTTCACGTTTATAAGAAGATCCATCTCCATCCAAAATAACTTGAGCTTCTTCATCTGAAAGATCAGTGATCCATGTATTGCCTGACACGATTGTTTTGATGTCAGCGATCGTTGTGGCTCCAGCTAATGCCTTCGCTATGTTCTCTGAGGAATGTTTTTGCTTATTCCACAAGTCGATATTAACTTCATAAATATCATCACGTGATAAGGATAAGCCACCTGTTTCATGATCGGCAGTAACCACAATGGAAGTATTGCCATCCTTTTTAGCGAAATCGAGTACAACTTTGAAAGCAGCATCGAAATCAAGTGCTTCTTGAACCAGCGTCGGCAAATCGTTGGCATGACCTGCATGATCAATACGTCCACCTTCAATCATCATGGCGAAGCCATTTTTGTCCGCAGATAATATTTCTATCGCTTTAGACGTCATAGTAGCTAAACTCGGTGTATCCGCTGTCCGGTCTGGTACATAATCAATATGCGAACTTCCGAACAATCCAAGCACTTTTGAATTTTTAGATGATATCGCCTTCAAATCTTTCGCATTTTTTACTACTTTATATCCCTTCGCCTCAAAGTCCGGAAGGATATTCTTGTCTGTACGTTTTCCTTTTTCATCTTTAGTTACGAAGAAATTAAGTCCTCCTCCGAACAACACATCCACGCCACTCGTCAAATATTGAGATGCGATCGCAGATTCATTATCACGGCTACGTACATGTGATGCATATACAGCTGGTGTAGCATGTGTAATTCGTGCAGTCGTTACGAGTCCGGTAGCCTTCCCACTGTGTTCTGCAGCTTCAATCACGGATGCAAACGGTTTAGATACATCCTCGTTAGACACACTTATACCAGCATTATATGTTTTATGACCTGTTGCGAACGCAGTTCCTGCAGAAGCAGAATCCGTTACGATACCAGAGACGATTACTCCAGCTTCTTCTCCTCGGTCAGCATATGTAGTTGCTTGACCCACGTAATAAGGATCTAGATTCAGATGCTTTTGTCCTTTTACATATTGCTGGTAGTATCGCGTTGCTGCGACTTGTGCTGGTCCCATACCGTCCCCAATCAACACAATTAAGTTCTTAGACGTAGACTTACTAGCTGCATGAACGGTAGTTTGTTGTTGATCAATCACCAAAGAAGTTGTTCCAACTATCGAAAGAACCAATCCACTAACAACCAAACGCTTAAACATCCGATTCATTTTTTCGCCTCCTAAATATATGTTGCTAAGCCGATTTTAGTCGCTAATGATTATCACAATGTGAATTACAAGGACGATTTGTATTAACATCCATGATTACCCTTTTAAATAACATTCATATTTCTGAGCATAAAAAAAGCTTAACCATGTTGGCTAAGCATGTCCTGGGATCTATGCATTTGGATACACCCATCATCTTCAACAAAATCACTGTTCGCTAATCCACCATTGATCCGATCATACTTGCAAACTCCTAATTTCACGAAGAATCAGATCGTAGTATCCTTTGGGATGTGGAACCAAATCGCTTAAGCTCACTTCTCTATTCTCTTCATATCGTTCTCCAGTGCTTTCATTCAATGAGATCCCTTCGGCAACTACTGAATCGATATCCCCCTGAATCAGTTGCTGGAATTCATCCATACTGATGAAGTAAAGCCCCGATACTTCACTAACTTGAAACACATATTCAGATACATCCCTATGACATTCATACAAAAAAACATGACTGAATTCACGATCTATAAGTGTCTTAGTGATGGTATTATCCTCAATAAAGATACCACAGGAATGTAGCTCATCAAATGAGACGTCAAGACCAAGTTCTTCCTTCAATTCTCGCACCCCATCCTCGGCACTCTCTCCGGTTACTAGATGACCTGCACAAGAAATATCAAGCAAACTTGGGTATGTATCTTTCTTGGAATCACGCAATTGAAACAATAAGCTTGGACTCTGCCCTTTAGTATTTCTGTACACCCAACAATGAAATGTTTGATGCCATAACCCTAGAAAATGTGCCTCCTGCCGACTTGCCGTTCCTATCTTTTTCATTCTATCATTGAAGATATCCAAAGTTTCATTTAATGACATAAGTCTTCTCCCTAGGTGTACTTAATAACTATTTCACAATCGTTTGCGTATTCCACTCGCTACGTAGCAATCCATAAATCGCATGATCTATGTAACGATCGTAGATCCATTCTACCTGTCCTGCCGTTCCTTCATTGACAAATCCAAGTCTTACAGGAACCGCTCTAAATTACAGTTTACTAAAAAGCCCTTCCCTCCCTCTCAACAAGGGCAATACCGAAAAGGGCTTCTCACACCTGATTTGTACCCATTTAATCAATAAAAAAGTCTTGTTCAGGCCGGATTTTTGTTTTTAATTGCTTCAAATTATGTTCCAAATTTAGTATGATATCTTCCAATTGTTTGGGATCTATGGTGTGTGTCATCACAGGTTCTGGTTTAATACCCGCTTTTAGCTCACGCATGACAATTTGTTGCTCCTGCCACTTGTCCATTAAATCAGCTATCGTAGCATAAAAGCGTTCATAATCTTTAATAACCTCGTCCAAAAAAGTGTCGACTTCATCAGGATCATACCCTCTGAGCTTATTATTGAACACTTTTTCATGGATAGAACGGGCATCTAGATGAATTCCCAATTGAGTAAATAATTTCTTCTGTTTCTCTAATCTTCGTTGCATATGCTCATCCAATGAGAATACCTCCTATGATCTACTATCTAAGATGTGTTTGACTGTGAAATAGTAAACGTACTTGTTAAGTATATAACAAATTCACGCTTATATAAAAATGGATACACTATTTTGTAGGAATATCCAATCTCTATTGTTCAATTTGGAAAGAATTCAACAGACACCATAAGCTCTTATCCGTGTCTTCATTAGGAATCAATAATTATCGTTAGCCGCTTTATTCAATATCCCAAGACAACGATCAAGATCCGTCTTGATCTGCTTCTTATATAGTTCAGCCTTCGCCTCACCTTCATCAGTAAAGTGATACAGGACGATTTCTTGAAAATCCACTCGGGGATCATTTCCCTTCAACTGCTTCGTACGGTATAATACCCCTTCTTGCACTAATTCATGAAGAGCTCGGTAAATTTCACTCTGAGGAGGAGAATAACCGTAGTTACTAAATTGCTTCCGAAGTTCTTCGAGCATCTGATATCCATATCCTCGTTGTTGTTCGACCATCGTAATTAGATATACTTTGATAAATGCGCGCTGGGCAATCATGAATGCCATGGATAATTTCTCCTTTCATATTTCCTTCATTAACCAATATATGCTCATTATAAACAACTATTTACCAAATTGCACAATATGATTTGTTCACGGCATTTTCTTTTATTACATGAGTTGTAATGTGAAATATACCTACGTCGTTAAAGACGATACAAAGTATCTAGGTACATCTTTTTCTATTTTCTATTGTGAATTTTTCATATGATGTATTATTCACTCTATATGTTTTAAAAAAAAGGACCTATTCTAAACTTCAGTCATTCCGAAGTTTAGAATAGGTCTCCCAAAAGAAATCTGTGCATCTACGATGCTTTCGTCTCAAGCTTCTTCCTTTTCGCTGGAACCCCTCCTACCCATTTGCCAAAAGGCATCCTTGAGAGCAACATCATCAAGAGATAGGAGAACAGGACACAAATCACAAAAGACATCAACATCCTAAATATAACAGGCCAATATACAAAAAACTGAACATCAAATGTATAACTAACTCTTAACATCAAGGCATGTGCTAAATAAGCTCCGTATGAGTATTTTCCGATGGAAAGAATGATCTTATTGTATCTTGTTCCACCACGTTCATTCATCCACATCGCCAGTTGGTAAAACACACATATTGAACTTACTAGGAAGAATACCATAAGCGGCCGCAGTAAATTTACTTTATTAAAGTTAATGACCATTCCACTCGGTGTTTGAAAACTCTCGATTACGATGTATGTATAGTAACCGAATAGGACTAAGAAGCAACTAACATAGATCCACTTCCCTTTGCGAATCCATTCTCTCCATAGATCCGGGCGCAGACCCGCGCAAGCTCCCAATACAAAATAAAAGAAGAAAAAGATGAAATTCCGGTCCACATACTTCGTAAACATCGCTGCGATCCCAGGTAACTGAATGCCTGCCATTAGATCTCCTATCGTAAAAATATGATCTGTTAGCCACACAAATAGTAACCCAGTACAGATAATACACACGATATATACCCCTGGTGGAATCATTCTTCTTACTTTAAAGATGACGTAACGAAATACAGGGAATAACAGATAGAACTGAAAGATCATCACTACATACCAGAGATGATAGCTACCCTTACCCGTAAACAACATTAGAAACCATTTCCAACCTTGCTGAATTACCCCTTCGTTCCAACCATAATTTAATGAGAAATAAACCAATGACCAAAGTACGTAAGGAATGATAATGTCACTTAATCGTTTTCTCAGGAAAGAGAAGTAATTGAATTGACCCTCATAGTTGTAGAATAACACCATGCCAGTTATAAAAATAAATACAGGCACCGCAAATTTGGCAGCCATCAAGAATAGGGTCATAAGAACACCATCATGAAGTCCTATACCCTCTACAATCGAATAATGCGCAATGCTATGCTGTAGTGCCACCGCCAGAAAAGCAAACCCACGTAACAGTTCTATTTCAGTAATTCTTTGCTTGTGTGCCATTCTCTTCTCCCACTCATTACAATTTGACGCTGCTCATTTCTTTATGTAAAACATACGTTTCTTTGTCCAGATCCCCTGGATCTAATATCTCAACGAGCCGAAACCCGCATTTATTCATGTAAAAGTTATGATTTCTCTTGGAAAACCCCGGTGTTTCTGCAATCCACTTCAACGTATCTGGATATCTTCTTTCAATGGCTCCCCAGACTTGCCCTCCAATTCCTTTGTTTTGGATCGATGAATCAATAAATATATTCCCTAAATAATTATTCCCGTCATCATTAACCCATATGATATACGCTCCAATCAGTTCACCATTTAACAATATTTTGAACGCCCCACTCGATGTATTTAATGCCCATTTCCTTAGGAATTCTCCATTATTATAACCTTCTGGTCCATCCGTTTGACCCTCACCGAGATGAATTCGAGCATCCTCATCAAATGCCCTAGTCATGATCACAGTTAAAGGTTCTATATCTTCCTCAACAATCATACTGAATGACAGATTGTTCATGTTCATTTCACTTATACTCATATCATTACCTCCCTACGTAAATAACAATCTCTACTTCACCTATTGTATCCATATATTTTTAGTTCTTTGTTAAAGTTCTAGAAAATTTATTATACAAAAGGTTTATTAGACAAAGTATTTAAGCCACTGTTCACTTCTGAGTCATAACGACTTGCATTCAATGATTTATTATCATGGAATACATGATACACTTCTGTTCCAGGAGAAGCAGAGTCTACAAGCATCCATACTAAAGTAAACGTTCTTAAGAGAATTCATATGAGTTGTTGATTATTAAGGTGTGCTCCTCGCTACTGCTGAGGTCTCGTGCGACGTGTAGGTATCGCTTCTAATGGCTTATCCGGCCAATAATGTTTAGGATAACGACCTTTTAGATCTTTTTTCACCTCGAAATAAGCGCCTTGCCAGAAACTAGCCAGATCTGATGTTACCTGTACCGGACGTTGTGCTGGTGACAATAAATGAAGTGTTAGCGGTATGCGACCTCCGCCTATACGAGGCGTTTCTAGTAATCCGAACATTTCCTGTAATTTCACAGCTACCCTCGGCTGGTCAGAATCACTATAATCTATCGAAATTCGCGACCCACTAGGAACTGTCATATGGGTCGGCGCTTTGGTGTCTAACTCTCGGCGTTGATCCCACGTCAGAAGATACTGTTCGATAATACTCGTCAATTGTAACCTTTGTAGATCATTACGATTCTTCATCCCATATATAGAAGGCAGTAACCAATCTTGCATTGTAGCAAGAAGGGCTTCATCTGAAACATCAGGCCATTGCGAAGGCGTTATGAAATGCATAAATAACAACCGTTGTCGTAATTGTGTGGATACTTTATTCCATGGTAGCAGTTGTAAGCCTTCTTCTCTAATACCTTCAAGTAAAGCATATGCCACTTCTTCTTCGGGTGGCTTCGGGTAGGCTTTCTCTTGGAGCATCAATGCACCTAATGACCATCTACGCCGAGCTTTAACCCCCTGCAATTCATGATCCCAGAGGATCATGTCCTTTTCTTGAATGAGCTCCTGTTGATAACGATATAACGAAGATTCGGATAGTGATGCAGCCAGTAACAATCTACCTTCAATTCCTCGATCATCGACAGCTGCCGCTACGATATATTCCGAGCGGCTCAGTGGCTGAACCATCGACATCTCCACGCCGCGTCCACTTGCCAATAGAAATCTTCCGTCTCCTCTTCCCTGACCAATTCGATCTGGATAAGCAAATGATAATAAGATACCGCACCAATCTGTCTGTGCACTAGACTGCAGTTTCAAATCCAAATTGGTCCCTATTTGACGTGTCTCCTGAATAATACGATGCATGGCTGCCACATCTAGTGACGGATCATCCACGTTTGGCATGCCTTGATTCTCCCACAGAATCAATTGCTCCATTCTAGTCGAGATATCACTATTATTGAAGGCTCTATTCCCTTTGAATATATCCCGCTCCTGCAGTAGTGCTGCAAGTCGACATGCTAACTTGCCACATTGAAGTGGAATAGCCTTTAAAATCATATGAGCCATACGGGGGTGCATCCCAACATGAGCCATTTGACGACCATGTGAAGTAATCCGGCCCCTCTGATCCACTGCACCAAGCCTCTTTAATAGATCAACTGCTTGACCAAAAGCCAGCTCGGATGGCGTATCGATCCATCGTAATTCCTTCGGATCTTGAATTCCCCATACAGCAATTTCGAGTGCAAGTGATGAGAGATCACTGCTCATGATCTCAGGTGTATTAGCAATCTGGAGGGAATCTTGTTCCAGTGGACTCCACAATCGGTAACACGTACCTGATTCAGTTCGTCCCGCTCTTCCTCTTCGTTGATCAGCAGATGCCTTCGATACCTTAACTGTCGTTAAATGAGACATCCCACTTCGCGAGGATACAACTTGCGTTCTCATAAGGCCACTATCTACAACGATACGTACACCCTCCATCGTTAAGCTGGTCTCAGCGATCGAAGTGGCAAGAACGATTTTACGACGTCCATCCGCTTCCATTCGAATAGCATCACTCTGTTCAGACAACGTCAACTGTCCATATAATGTCCTGATCACCATTTCATCCGGTAAGGTCATCATTTCTAATTCCCGCTTAACCTTACGAATCTCAGCCACACCCGGAAGAAAAGCCAGAAGATTCCCTTCATGACTGGTCAATGCCTCACGAATTACCGAAGACATCGCTTTCTCCATCGAAACATGGGCTGGATTAGGCACATAAACCGTATCCACGTGGAACTGGCGTCCAACGCAGTGGATGATAGGAGCATCATGAAGCAGGGAAGCCACCGAGGCTGCGTCCATCGTGGCCGACATGACTAGAATCCTCAGGTCCTCCCTCAACACACCTTGGGATTCTAAGGCTAGTGCCAAACCAAGATCTCCATGAATATTTCGTTCATGGAACTCGTCAAATATGAGGATACCTATATCTGAAAGTGCTTGATCGTTCTGTAGCATACGTGTCAGAATCCCTTCTGTCACGACCTCAATTCGTGTCGTCTTCCCTACCTTACTATCCATTCTTACGCGATAACCTACCGTTTCACCCACTCGTTCTCCTAGTTGAGAAGCCATAAAGTGAGCAGCAGAACGTGCGGCTAATCTTCGAGGTTCAAGCATCATAATCTTCTTGCCTTCAAGCCAAGGCTCATCAAGTAATGCCAATGGTACACGTGTCGTTTTACCTGCACCTGGTTCTGCTATAAGAACAGCTGAATTATTTCGACTCAAATTGTCTTTCAGCTGTGGTAATACATCGTTTATAGGTAATTCATGCATTGTATCTTCTCCATATGAATCCCTTACTGGATTCCTTATTAAGGTTCTTGCCTATTATATAGCCAAGCCACTTCCAATATCTATAGACCCAATTGAGTAGGAGCGAACGGCTTGTCCCCTCTTACTTGATTAATAACATAAAAAGGGTACCATCCCTTCCAGGATGATACCCTTTTCTAACAGTCAAAGATTAGCACAATAGCGATTCAGCACCGTCAATAATTATTTCTGCCCCGGTAATATGACTCGCTTCTTTGGATGCTAGAAAACTCACTAGATCAGCGACTTGCCGGGAATCTCCTGGACCATCTGCTAAAGGCTGACTTCCTTCAGGAAATTGCACAGGAATAATGATATCCTTTAGCTCCTCTGTTTTTTCCGTGCTTTGGTCGATGTTCGTTGAGATCGAACCTGGACAAATAACATTCACGCGAATCTTATACCGAGCAAGCTCTAATGCAGCCATCTTGGTAAAAGCAACCTGACCCGCTTTCGAAGTACTATATGCAGACATACCAAAACTAGAAAACGTTCGGTTCCCATTAATTGAACTGGTAATTATAACGCTACCCCCATTTTTTTTGAGGTGAGGAATCGTATATTTCAACGTTAAAAAGGTTCCGTTCAGATTGACACGTAGCGTCTGCTGCCAATCTTCGAAATCCATCTCCTCAATTGGAGACAGAACCCCATTAATTCCTGCATTAGCAAACACGATATCAACACCACCGAATAGCTCAACCGTCTCAAGTACAGCCTTCTCTACACGCTCTGCATTCGACGTATCCACATCAAATGCCCTTGCTGCACCCTCACGTATACGATTTATTTCCTGTTCCGTATCTGTTGTCCTATCGTTGAGAAGATCGAATAAGGCCACATTAGCACCCTGCTGAGCCAATTTAATCGCAGATGCTTTTCCAATACCGGAGCCCGCACCTGTTATAATGGCTGTCTGTCCTACAAAACGTTTCGTATTTATATGTTCTTCGCTCATATGGACCTCTCCTTTTAGTGTACTTGTAACTCAGATTACCCCAAAAGGATGGTTCCTTAATCACGACTATAAGAAAAAATATAAAAATCCAAATACCAACAACAAAAATGTGCACCTTCTCGAAAGAAAAGATGCACGACCTCTATGAACAATACTATAAATTCAATATATTATGGTTCCATCCATTTAAGTAGCAGATTCTATCACCATTCAAGTTCCAAGAAAGCCGCATCTTCTATTAAACCATCCGTATGCGGTGCATCCAAAAGAATCTGAATCTGCTCGTCAGGTAGTCGTTCATGGATAGGATCTAAATCATGAAGTCCATCTGTATACACCTGCAGTCTCATCGGTATGCCATACTCCAGACGGCTTTGATATACATGTGGCGATCCACCCAGTGGTCCTTCAGAAATCGACCACCACTCTTCCTTACGCATAGTGCCCTTGAAGTACTGACTTACTTCGAGCCCGTTCCGCCAGAACCTTAGACGAGAAACTCCCTGCCAAGCCATCCATATTCTTCCGATGGGTTTTTCAAGCGTAGGTAGTTCTATCCGTCCACATATGTACATTGTATCTAAGGGAGTCGGGTTCTGTAACTCCTTCATAGCTATGACCGGAATATACTCCATATAGGATAGAAACTCCTTGGACGACCAATCTATAGTCGAATCTAGCCAGTCCATCAACGTATTACCTAAATATCTTGTAGTCGAGTTTCCTTGGTTGCTTGTGCCTATGCCATCACATACAACAAAGTTACAAATATCATCTTTAATATGTACACCAAGAAAATCCTGCCCAGATCTACCTTGCAGAGCCGTCTTCATTGCTCTTCCATAACCATACCGACATGTAAGGTGTCCATGATACGTTGAAACTTTTTGCTCTTCATTCTGAGAACTTATGTAATGAAACATTTTCACCACTTCAGGGTTTATAATCATCATTACCTCCTATAGGTGAGGATTGCTTTACAACAATTAATTTAGGGTCTACTAAAGTCCAAACCTGTGGATTCAACGTAGCAGTAATACGTTGATTTTCACCTCACATCAGATTGTGAAGACTGCTTCAACCACATTAGTAACATATTTTGAAATTTTTCCTTGCAAGTTGGACTTGCGACAAGCCAATCCTGATCGCTCTTTATACTTCTGCGGACTAGCCAGTTTACCGAACCATTCATTAAGAACGCTGCTTGCTGTGTTTCCCATGTGAGTCCCGTCCATTTCGAGAGATAAAATTCACCTTCACCAGAAAGGAATTTCAAAGATTTAGCCAATGAGATCGAACCTTCTAAATCGTCAGTTACTTCAGCAAACTTATTGCTTAATGCATCAACATCAAGAACGTGGGATTTCTCGTATAGTTCATTAAAATGTTGTTGGGAGAAGAATAATGCGGGCAAGTCAGAATGAGAACCATCTTGCATATCTATTTCACCCATTATCCTACAACAAGCCTCTTCAATAGTTCCTAAATCGTCCAACATATAACATGCAGTAAGGTCATTTGTTTTACATACTCGTACTACCCGTTCATTCGAAACATGTAGGTAACTTTCGTGTATTTCGTCACAAATGCTATATTTGATCCAACAAGCACGTTCAGCTAAACATGCAATAGCAACCCTAGAGAATACCAAGGGTGTTATAGAAAGCTGAATCTCATTCTTATCCCTAATTAAATAACCTTTTTCAAGTAATAAAGTTTTGGTTTTATGCCATTCGTCAGTTATTTCTTCTGCCAAGCGCCCTTCAAAGGGATCTTCGACACCAAGTAAATGGTCTGAACCCAAAATCCCTGCAAGAAAAAAAAACTCCTTATTATCTAGTATAATTGAGTCTTGCAAAGAAGCATTAGTCGAGAACATTATGTTCCTCCTTCCGAAAAACCACAACATGCCATATGACGCAAATTTTCTAACACCCATACGAGTGTTTCATTGCTCTACATACGAAATTGTGGCTTTATCCCTATTAAAATATCCAATACGTAGTAATCTTGACCCTTTGAAAGATGGACTAACTCTATTAAACTATTAATTGATTCCAATAAAGGTTTCAAAAAAAAACTTATATTTAGTGGTGTGATCTAGGTCAAATGTATCATGACGATTATTGATATATATAACATAATGGAATAGTTATCAAATTATTAAAACTTCCACGATATAGCGTATTCGAGTGATACATCCTCTTATTTTCAAGTTACACCATCATTATAACGTCGTAATTTTTCTTCATTTAAATGTAACATCCATCTAAAAACCAGTCAATTTGCGTTATCTTATCATAGTAACTCTTACTTATTAAGATAATCTGGGATATTCATTACAAATAAAGTGGATACAATGGTAATATGAGCCCACATATCTTTATCTATATAGATTGAACTAAAGACGAACTCTCCTATTCATGAATTTCTTTAGAAATGCTTGAACTTGTGAGCGCAAACTTTAGTTCAATATATATAATTTCATTGTTTTAGGTTCGTTCACGACTTAGACTAACTCTAGTATTTTTTTAATTCTTTAGCTATTTATAATCTAGTTTTAAGGTGATTTTAAGAAAAAATGAATAGAATAGATTTATGAAAGGAATAGGGTGATTTCAATGACCATGTTAATCAACTTTCAAAACAAATTAGTACCGGTGTATTTTAGCACAGAGAACAAACAGCCTGTCCAAAAAACATTAAGACTACTTAGTCATACACTTGAACTTAAAATTCAAAATGGCAAAAGAGCATTAAAAAAATGCTTGGACTCTCTTATAAGCATCGAAATCGTAGGTTCAGAAGCTATTCTACACAGCAAGAGCGAGGATGATTCATTAGCTTTATCTCTTTATTAACATTTGAACACAACAATAACCACAATAGAAAAGACACTGTCCTTAGTGGAGGATGTGTCTTTTCTATTGTGGTTATTTCCATTTCAACATCATTATTAATTCAGTGTATTGCATTAATCAGTACCGTATATTATAATTTGCTCATTCACTAATGTTTAATAATCAGTACTACATACAAAATACTACTAGATCATCAGAAAGAATTGAGGTGCCTACCATGGATGTAAGTGTACAGTTTAAAAAGGGAGTATTGGAACTTTGCGTACTCGTCCTAATCCAGCGTAAAGATCAATATGGATACGAGCTTGCACAGTCCATATCTAAGCACATTGAAGTTGCTGAAGGGGCTCTTTACCCTCTGCTCCGCAGATTAGTGAACGACAACTATTGCACGACTTATTTACAAGAGTCTACTGAGGGACCCCCTCGCAAATATTACCAAATCACACCCCTTGGCAATTCTTATTTGACCCGTCTCATCCTTGAATGGGAAGGCTTTGTTAAGGATGTTTCCAATCTGATTGAGGAAGGAACTGAGCATGAATAAACAACAATTTCTATTTATAATGCAGAACCATCTTACATCCATTACGGAAGTGGAGAGAAACGAATTACTCAATGACTACGAATCCCATTTCACCTATGGTATGCAGAATGGGAAGACCGAAGAGCAAATTGCACATGAGCTTGGAGATCCATTTGAATTAGTTAGAGAAATATTAGGCGATCGATTTACGATACAAGATCCACATACAAGCACACAAACAACCGTATCTTTAACACGCAATATTTTTATTTACATAGGTCACTTCTTTATTAATATTGTTATCGTCCCGTTATTGATTGGCCTATGGTCGGGTTGGGTAGGTTTATGTGCAGGATCAATAGGGCTCCTACTCAGCCCCCTTCTTCTCGTTCCAGAATACTTCATTAATGATACATTTTCCGTCGCTAAGGGATTTGCTGCTGTGACAGCGATGGGGTTTGGTCTTTGGATGACTATAGCTGTCATGTTTACTTTCAAAGGATTAGCAACGATAAGCAGGTCTTACCTTAATTGGAATATCAACATCACTAAAGGGGGCAGTATCAAATGAACAACAAAGTCTTCAGACTTGGGATCTTCGGTTTTATTCTGATCGTTATAGGAATCATAGGTATGTCTTCTAATCAATTTAACTTTGGTGATAAGCTTACGGAATATAATAAGAAATGGACAATAGATAACGACACCTTAAGTCATCTCATTGTAACTAGCGAATACACAACGGATGTTGAGTTTGTTCAAAGTACGGACGGTACCCAGAGCATTGAACTAAACGGCCTATTTGAAGATGCACTGATTTCCAAGCTAAATCAAATAACTCCTAAGAATGGACAATTCGAAATCACCATGGAGGATGACGTTGTTCAATTCTTTAGCATTTCATTCAAATCTCAAAAAGCGACTCTGATCGTCTCATTACCTGATTTAAATCAACTTCAAGAAGTTGGCCTTCATTTCACTTCAAGCGATGGGTCAGTAACTAATCTGAGTGCCAACAATATTGAAATCACATCGAGATCTGGTAATTTAAATCTCGAATCCATCTTCGCGAAACAACTAAGAATCGAAGCTAACTCAGGAAATATTACGGGTACTGATATTCAAAGTAATCTCCAAGCCTCTGTTCAATCAGGAAATATGAATATTAGCAATTATGCTGGTGAAGGTACGTTCAAGGCAAATTCAGGTAATATTGAATTAATACAAAAAGGAGCATCTTCCTTAGATATTTCCGCTAAGTCCGGTAATGTTACACTAACTGCCGATCCTAATTTCAAGGGCTTCTTCGATGTAAATGCCAATTACGGTAATATTCATTCACCTGAATCGTTAAGATTAACCAAGGATTTGATTAAAGTTCGCACGAACTCAGGGGATATCAACATCACACAAAACAACTAAACTGAGCCAAATCCATTTTAAAATTTTTGACAAATAACCAAATAGTATAGTACTATACTATTCATAGTTGATAATAAATATATAGTGCAGAGGAGATTTAATCATCATGACACAAGTTTTATTTGTAAAAGCTAATAACCGCCCCCTAGAACAAGCAGTAAGTGTTCAACTTTACCAAACTTTCTTGGACAGCTACAAACAATCTCATCCTAACGATGAAATCATAGAACTCGATCTATTTGCAGAGAATCTCCCTTACTACGACAACACGATCATTATGGGATTATATAAAGCAGCACAAGGTATGGAGGCTACTTCAGAAGAAAAAGAAGCTGCTGATAATGTATCTAAATACTTGAATCAGTTCCTAGCAGCTGACAAAGTCGTATTTGCTTTCCCATTGTGGAACATGACTGTTCCTGCAGTGCTTCACACGTACATCGATTATTTGAACCAGGCAGGTAAAACTTTCAAATATACAGCAACTGGTCCTGTAGGACTTGTGACTGACAAGAAGGTTGCTATTCTTAACGCACGTGGTGGCGTTTATTCTGAAGGTCCTATGGCTACGGCTGAAATGGCTGTTAACTTCGTATCGTACAACATGAATTTATTCGGTGTACAAGATGTGACTACGGTTATCGTTGAAGGACATAACCAATCTCCTGACCAAGCAGCAAGTATTGTTGAAGCAGGAATGAAACAAGCTTCTGAAGCAGCTCTAAACTTCTAATATTATTTAATGATTAACATATGACAAGACCCTTGGTTGTTTACGGTGTTTAACCGTAACATCCAAGGGTCTTGTTTGTATTTCAATAAGCTTTTACATTCACTCGTCCGCAAGCCGTAACCACTCTGAACTTTTTCGACGGGTTCCGTTTGTATTAGAGTTTCTGCTATTCAGTTTACTTTGAGCCTTAGCTTCTTTTTGTGTCTGATATTTAAGTTCACGAAGTGTTTTTCGATAATTTAGTAGTCGCTTCTCTTCGATTTCACCATCTGCAACAGCTTTCAGAACAGCACAACCCGCTTCTTTTTCATGCATACAATCCGTGAATCTACATGTTGTACTCATCTCTTCAATATCTGCAAATGTAAGAGATACCCCTCCTTCGTCCTCCCATAACTTAAGCTCCCTCATACCAGGTGTATCAATCATGACTGCACCTTGTGGGAGAAGAAATAGCTCTCTGTGTGTTGTTGTGTGTCTACCTCGATTGTCGCCTTCTCTCACATCTTGTGTGCGCTGCAACACCTCACCAGACAACCAATTAATGATCGTGGATTTACCACATCCAGACGACCCCGTTAATGCTACCGTAGACCCCGTAGTAATATATTTAGAAAGCTCTTCAAATCCTTGATTATTATGCGCACTTATAACATGTACGGGAACACCTATAGATGCCTCTTGTATAAGACGTAATCGTTCATTCACATCCGAGCATAGATCGGCCTTACTTAACAGAATTACCGGGTTCACCCCACTACTCCACGCCATGATCAGATATCTTTCTATCCTTCTAACGTTAAAATCATTATTTAAAGCACATACGAGAAATAACGTATCCACATTCGCTGCTATAATCTGTTCATGAGTCACAGTTCCGGCGCTTTGACGTGAAATACACGTCTTTCTGTCAAGAATCCCTTGGATGATTACTCTCTCTTCCCCTTCAAGCCGTTGGACAGCGACCCAATCACCAATGGCCGGAAAATAACTACGATTCTGTAGTTCATGCTGCAGCTTCCCAGTCATTTCTGCCCAAATGTCAGAGCTAAATGCAGTGGCTACACGGTATTTATGTCCAAAATCACCAATGACACGCGCTGGAATAGCATCCTTTCTATCTAACATTGTCCATTGTTGTTCCCAATGATCATTCCAACCTAATTTTTTCAAATCCATTTATTTCATTCCTCCAATTATATTAACTTCGTTATGCTGACCGACTGCATTAACACTCACGAAAATACAAAAAAACCACCGAAACGTTCCTCCGGCGGCAATTTGAATGAAAGTGTTTACCCATCGTGATGAGATAACCCTTCTACAACCTTCAACTTACACAAAAAAACCGCGGAAACCATCAACGGTCCCCACGGTTAGATTATTACGCTGAGATATGATTACACATTTACATGTAATCATTATCTTCAACTTTTAATATCACCCGTTGTAAAAGAGACCGTCCAATAAGCCATATTTTGTTTGTTGATGTGTTCATTATATGTATAGGCCATTGTCATCATCTCCCTTCCCTGTTATATGTTGCAATAATAAACGCTCACGATTACTTTTGTCAAGAATTTAATTCCATGTTTATATGATTCCTAGTAATTCATTCAATTGATCGATCGTTTTCCATGGCTTAATACCCAGTGAATCATCCCATCCATGGTAACGACGTAGCCATATTCCACGGATACCCACTTGATTTGCTCCCCAAATATCGTTCCTTGGGTGATCTCCAACAAAGACTGTATTCTCGGCTTCAACTTCTAGTTTGTCTAATGCCATTTGGTATATCCGTCGATCCGGTTTTTTCATGCCTGCATCTTCAGATACAATCACAGTATGAAATTGTTCACCTAGTTGAAGCAGACCCATTTTTCCATACTGAATATGATGTTTACCGTTCGTCATAATCGCCATTAGATACCCTTGACGCTGACAATAGGCTAGAACCTCATCCACATAATCCATTTTACATGCGTGAGTCATATAATGTGTGTTGTAATACGATTCAATCTCACATGCTGTAAGCCGGTTCTGCCACGGAAGACATTCTACCATCTCTTCAAAAAATTCCTGTTTATTCCGGTAACCATCCGCATCTCTAACTTTCAAATCGGCTACGATTTCAGCTTGTGTCAACGGATCTAAATGTCCTAAATGATCATTCACAAACTGTTCTGAGTATTTACGAAATGTCGTATCTCGGTCCATTAGTGTATTATCTAAATCAAAAATAATTGCTTTGATATGCAAATGTAATCTCTCCAATCCCAAAAGGCCATCTTTATTCTAGTCATTAAGCATAATTCCTTTTAAAGCATACCATATTATACCTCATCACTTCAGTTAGCTATATCCGGCTCTACATTTCTGGCAATCAACTGATATTTAAGGTAGTATTATTATGTTTGAGTTACAGATCATACGATCCTAAGGAGGTTCATCATGCAAGATGTCATCATCATTGGAGCAGGTCCCTGTGGACTTTCAGCGGCAATAGAATGTAACCGTCGTGGACTATCTACACACATTATTGAGAAACACCATATTGTTCGCTCCATTTATCTATATCCTACATATATGCAGTTCTTCAGTACAGCAGAGCTATTAGAGATTGGGGATATTCCTTTTTCCTCACCAAATGACAAACCTTTTCGCCACGAGGCCCTTTCCTATTATCGCAAAGTAGCCGCCCATTACGAACTAAACATTACATCTTATGAAGAAGCCGTCTCTATTGAGCGACATGAGAACGGGTTATTTACTGTTCATACGAAAGACCGACGTGGGCAAGAACTCCATCATGAGGCTAGACACGTCGTGATTGCAACGGGGTATTTCGATCATCCTAACTACATCGGTATTCCGGGTGAAGACTTACCCAAAGTGACTCACTATTTCCGTGAAGCACATCCTTATACGGGCACGAAAGTAACCATCATTGGTGGAAGTAACTCTGCTATTGATGCAGCTATGGAGCTAGTCCGCGTGGGAGCTGAAGTTACCATCGTCTACCGAGGTAAGACCGTATCGAATAATATCAAACCTTGGGTTCGTCCTGTATTTGAAAATATGGTTACCAAAGGGAGTGTCACCCTTCATTTGGATTCCAGAGTGACGGAGATAAGAGAAGATGCTATCATCGTTACGACGAATGAGGGGCATGAATCCACCGTAGATAATGATTTCGTTCTTGCACTTACTGGATTTCATCCTGATCGTGCATTACTCGCTTCTTCAGGTGTACAATTAGGTGGCGATATGGAGAAACCTGTCTTTCACCCTGATACCATGGAAAGCTCCGTACCACGACTTTATGTGGCAGGTGTTATCGCTTCAGGTAGTAATGCCAATGAAGTGTTTATCGAGACAGGTCGCATACATGGACGTTTGATAGCTGAACATATACACAGTGCTCAGCAATTAGAATGAAGGAGTTGACCCGCTCATGGATATCACATCACTTATTCTTTTAGGAATGGCTGGCTTAGGTATCATTAGTAACAATACGCCAGTGAGCGTCGCTATGATCATACTCCTTCTCCTGCGGGTTACACGCTTTACGTCCGCTTTTCCTTGGTTAGAGAAATATGGTTTAACTATTGGAATTATTATCCTTACCATTGGTGTTATGTCTCCACTCGCAAGTGGTAGTATGAGTCTGTCCACGATTACGAAATCTTTCCTACATTGGCAATCCTTACTCGCTATCGCCATAGGTATGCTAGTTGCTTATCTTGGAGGTCGTGGAGCAACACTTATGGGTAGTAACCCTACCATCGTTGCAGGGCTGCTCGTAGGAACTGTGCTAGGGGTTGCACTATTTCGTGGGGTTCCCGTCGGCCCGCTTATTGCAGCCGGGATTTTATCTTTACTGATCGGTAAGTCATAATTACGAATTCACCATATTCATATGAAACATAATGACAGGGGCTAGCCTAAAAGGTCAACGAAATGACCTGCTAGGTTAGCCCCTGTGGTTTTTTTTGGATCTGCACTAAACCCTAGTCTCGGCTGTTATACTTACGGATTCAAAATATAAAAAACGTAGTTCGTCCTCTTGATTTTCTACACATAATTCTTTAAACCATTCTTCTTCTTTATCACCATCTTTAAATACACTCGATCGCCATAACGATAAACCTATTTCAGGAAAAAAATAAGTGTAACCTAATTCAGGATGATCACGATCATATTCAGCAATTCTATCAATGGTTTCAACAAGTTCCTCTGCTTTGATATTAAAGACGTTAATCCCACTAAACACACAATTAAATTCTGTTGTAATCATTCCTGAAGGTATTTCTATAAAGATAATCTTACCCAAAGTGTCATACTCAACTCTAAACACGTAATTAAAATAATCAGGATCATGAGCTTTCTTTTGATATTTGACAGTATATGCTTCAATGCATTCTTCAAACTCATATTTACTCATACCCAACTTAATATCCCCAATCCCTATCCCCGGTTCGATCACTAAAGTATCCATAGTAAACTCCTAAATAAGCAAATTTAGTTTTCCACTATATTCCAAATAGAGAAGACTATCTGCCTTTAATATAATCTCGATTCTAAGATAGCAAATCTTAACTCATCCATTCAAACATGAAGTGCTGAACATGAATGTATCCGTCTATGACATAAAAAAACAGTAGGGCAATGAGATCCTCTTGCCCTACTGTTTTTAAATCGTCACTTAAAATGAATAACCCACGTTAGTAAAATATAATCTATCTTAACGGCCTGTCCTAACAATCTCAGATAACTCTAACTTTCCAAATGTTGAACATTGTACAATCTAGCATAACTGCCATCCAATTCCATCAATTCATAATGCGTTCCACGTTCGGTAATACTTCCATTCTCTAGAACGACTATTGTATCTGCGTGCGTAATGGTGGACAAGCGATGTGCCACAATTAGCGTCGTACGGTTCGATGAAAGAGACTGTAGGGATTGCTGAATCAAATGCTCGGACTCTAAATCTAGAGCTGAAGTTGCTTCATCCAGCACGAGAATATCAGGATTCTTCAGGAACACACGTGCAATTGCTAAACGTTGTTTCTGACCACCTGATAATTTAACGCCACGTTCTCCCACTTCCGTATCATAACCTTTGGGCAAATTCATAATGAACTCATGAGCATTCGCTGCAACAGCAGCTGACATAATAGCATCTTCGTTCGCATCCGGATTACCTAGTAGAATATTCTCCCTCACAGATCCACTGAACAAGAAGTTATCTTGCAGAACCATCCCAATCTTGCTACGCAGGCTCTCCTGGGTTAGATCACGAATATCGATATCATTCAACAATATTCCACCTGTCTGAACGTCATAGAACCTGGGAATAAGACTAATCAGTGATGATTTCCCGCCACCACTCATACCGACGAAAGCAACCGTTTCACCTGCTCTGATATCTAAGTTGATATCTTTCAAAATCCAATCATTCTTCTCATTATACTTGAACCATACATGATTAAAAGTAATCTTCTTAGCCTGACCTTCCAAAGTCCTGGCATGTGGAGCATCGACAATATCATAAGGCTCATTCATCAATTCCATCACGCGATCTAACGACGCAGATGCTTGGGTTAGTACCGTAGACGAACTGATCAAGCGTCTTAGAGGAGCATACAAACGGTCTAAATAAGCAAAGAATGCCACAAAGGTACCAATCGTTAGATTACCCTGAATGACTTGATAACCGCCATATCCGATGACCAGAATCGGTGAAATGTCCGTTATCGTATTAATGATCGCAAATGTAATCGCATTCCACCGGGTCTGTGCCAACGCCTTATTGAGGAAATTACCATTTGTACCTTCAAATTTATTCTGGTCGTATTTCTCCAATGTAAAGCTACGTATAACAGATATCCCTTGAATACGTTCGTGTAAATAAGATTGGATACCCGCCAATGCTTGTGATCGATCTTTTGTGAGCTGTTTCAACCTTTTATACAGTATCTTGACTGCAATAGCATACAGAGGAAGCATCGCAATAGCGACCAAAGCTAACATTGGGTTCATTGAGAATATGATAACTAATACGAATACTAGCGTAAACATGTCCAACCAAATGTTCATCATACCTACTTCAACGATATTTTTGGTCTGCTCCACGTCATTGATGAACCGTGATATGGCTTCACCAACCTTTGTATTCTGATAATATCTAAGTGATAATTTTTGTAAGTGCGCGTACAGTTTATTTCGAAGATCAAATAAAATTCGATTTGTAATCAGTTGGGCGAAATATTGACGGAAATATTCAACAGGACCTCGAACAACAACAAACAGTACCAGCGCTCCACCAAGAATAAGCATCAATTGCGATATTTTCTCTTGAACAGTAAGCGTTGATGCGATCAATAGATCATCCACTACATATTTCATAATCATTGGTAAGGTCAGAGGAATGGTGAATTTAATCATCCCTATGATCAGTGTAATCATTATTAATTTCATATACGGCTTGATAAACTTAAAGTAAGCTATCCAATGTTTCAATGAATATAATTCCCCTTTCGATAGGACAACTCTGATTTTCTAATGTCCTAACACTTCTATGATGTATTTTTCAAGACCATTAAATCCAATATTTAATGAATTGCGTTCAAAAAGGTTGACTTTCCCCTCCTATAGTGGTTTTATATCAACATATCCGAATCAGGAGGAATACCGTGTCCAGACAATTTATAATAGAAGCTACCATGGTCGCTTTCTATGGTGAGCTGCTACAACCATCCGAATCCGTTGAATATATCATTCCCTATACGAGCATTCTTGAATTATACGAACTTCAGAGCACATCCGACATCATGATGAGCAATTTAGATCACGACCAACACGTCAAGCAACAGATGAAACAATTAACAACTTACCTTGAAGAACCTCTTAATCGCAAAAAAATAGAGCGTGCTCTGCAAATTCCATGGGCTAAAAGTACATCCATCCCTCTTGGAGATTCAATTATGATTACGGTCGTCAATGCCGTAGACACTGAGGTGTATGGTGAGGATTTCGATCCGATTGAAACAGAACTCCTCTTAATAGCACAACGACTTCAAATCCCACTTCTCACGGATCAATTCGAGTTCATTCAACGAATTATCGAAGGTGGTATCCCTGTTCAAGTCTTTGATATTGAAGATTTCCAATTTGCCATAGAAGATAATGTTTTTACTCCTCACCCGTAAATAACTCACAAGATATGTACGCAATCAAAAACTCCTTTCCTTACGGAAAAGGAGTTTTTATATATTAGCTTAACAATAATGACTTCCTACGCTTGAATCTCTTCATAAACATAATCAATATCATCATTTTTTGCTATCCATCGCTATCCGCTTGTATTCGTTACCATAAACATAGTATTGCTTTAAGGGACATTCCGAATAATTTGCTTCGTTCATATTCACGTTTGTTTGCAGAGAATGTGATTTTTTTCGTGATTTTTCTTTGGATGAAATTATCCTGTTAGAATCAACTATACTTCTTTACTGTTTTACCATCATTATATACTTTCTTCTATAAAAACCACAATCTAAACCTTACTTCTAACCACCAGAGCTTCTTTGGATCAACTAATTATTGTTAGTATTTCATTGCAAACTTCACTATGCTATTCCTTATAGAAAACACCTCTTCTTTCATTTCCCTTCATTTAATGCATTTGGAAAATTCGTATCACGATTAGAAGAGTATGGATATAAAACTTCTTTTACTCAGCAGAAATTATATCTTTAATATCTGTACCCATTCCCACTCACCTGCCCCCGTAGACAGCTTTATCTCTCTTCGGTAGGTCTGTACCACAGTAACCACCCCTTGTAGCTCGATTACCTTGCGGTCCCCAAATAACTTTAGTATTATAGCCCGACCCTCACGGAAGGACCTAGCCAGCACGCCCTCTATCCGCTCAACCTCCTGCTCATCTAAAGTCGGTTGCGCTATATAGCTGTGCCTTAGTTGATCTTCGATGATTGCCGATTTGTGCTGTGGGAGCATCATCCGGCTACTTTCCCATAAACCATTGCCACTAAGTTTCTTGCTCACTTATAATGCCCTCCAATTTTAGCTGATCTATCAACTGCCTGCCCCGCAGATGTTACTGAACTTGCTCTCAGAATCGAAATATCTCCAAATCGATCCTTTATGTCGTCCATAACCTTATCAATAGCTCTTTGATGTTCCTTATCGTCGAATAGACTTAACTGATAAGATTCAGCGCTAGATAACCCAGATAATGAAACACTTACTCTTCTAACAGGTTGCCTATCCCAATACCTATGGAAAATTTTCTTTGCAACGTCGTATACCTCAGTTGTTATGTTTGTAGGATCGTCTAGTTTCGTTTGTCTGTGAAATCCTGTAGGATGGTCAAAATCAGCGCCAGAAACACCTATAGAAACTACACTTCCCATTAATCCCTTTTTTCTTACTCTCCTTGAAACCTCTGTACAAATATCAAGAAGAACCGCTTCGATTTCCCATGCTTGGCTGTAATCTCTAGGAAGGGTCATCCCGTTTCCAATGTCTTTCTGGACATTATGAGCTGCTAATGTTACCGGGGAATCGTCAAGGCCGTTTGCCACCCTCCAAATTACCTCACCGTTTACGCCCCACTTATTTCTCAATTTAAACAAAGGTGTTCTAGCTATATCCCCAATTGTCATAATTCCCATCTTCCATAGGTGTTTTTGCATCCTTGATCCGATTCCCCACATGTCTCTAATAGGTTTATCCCAGATGTATTTATGTAGTTCGCTTTTCTGTAAATGAAATACACCATCGGGAATCTTTTTTGCAATCATGTCACAGCAGAGCTTAGCGATCACTTTGTTTTCACCAATCCCTGCTCTAGCCACAACCCTTGTCGCAAGGTATATTTTATTTTGAATTTGCCTTGCTAAATCAATCGGATCGTCATCAAAAAAGTGTAGGCTGCCCGTGACATCTGCAAACATTTCATCAATAGAATATGGCTCCACGAGATCCGTGAACGACTCAATTATCCTTTTTATTTGCATGGAGACATCAATGTATTCCTGCATATGCGGCCTTACAATAATCAGTTCTGGAAACTTCTTAAGAGCTTGCCAAAGCGGCTCAGCAGTCGTCACCCCGTATGCTTTAGCGAGAGGACATGCTGCCAGTATAATACCCGATCTACGTTCTGGGTCTCCAGCCACTACCAATGGCTTGTTTTCATAAGAAGGTACTCTAGCCTTCTCCACGCTTGCGTAAAATGATTGCATGTCTATAAGCATTATTGTTCGAGACTTCTTCATCTATATTTCGCCTCCGTAAATACGAACGTCTGTTTGTAGTATATGCGAACGAATGTTCTTTATTCAAGAAAAATATTTTTCCATGTAAGAAGGGTTTATTCATGATATAGCAGAACATTGTACGTATGAGCGGAGGGATTTTATGAATGTGAAGGGTGAATTGCGTTTAGCTGTAGCAAGTAATCAGAAAGTCGCTTTGAGGCTCCGCAATGGGGAGATAGTAACCGGAGTGGCTGAAGCATTCACAGCCTCTAGCCGTGCCAAAATTAGAACGAAAGAAGGCCCTACGTGGGTGCCTTTTGCAGATGTTGAACATGTTTCGAGGGTTATAAATATGTTTCAAAAATAAGTCCGCTTTGGTGTTCGTTAGTCGAGCAAAAAAGTCGTTTAAACCTGCTCCTTAAGTTATTAATAATGATAAAGTCCCATAATTAATTGGATTTGTAATTAAGAATTCTTTGAGACTGTTAGGGCAAAATATATTTTGGGACTGCGCTATAAGTAGAACCGTTCATAAAAACTAGGGAGTGAGATTAGATGACTAAAAACAATGACCGCAATCAAAAAGATGGTTCTGACCTCAACACGACCAATACGGATGGCGTTGACGCTGGAGAAGCTTTAGGAGCCGTGGGTGGTGGTGCTGTGGGCGCCGTCGTAGGTTCCGCTTTGGGACCTATTGGAACCGTCGTAGGTGGTATCGTAGGCGCAACGTTGGGAAATAAAGTAGGTAAAGCTACTGAAGATAACGACAACGACACACACCGAACAGAATAAACAGGCGCTAGTAAAGGTTCAGGCTTCATGCCGTGTTATTTTTCTGCTAAGGAAAATTTCCTTACCTAAACAAAAAAATACCCCACCGCCCGTATAGGTTAGTAGGATATGATTTTCATTATTGGGAAATGCTTCATGTTAAGATACTTAATGCTGTGCTACTATGCAATTGACGGGTATCTCCCCCTCATAATACCCATTCAGCTAAACGCCTCCGCGTCCGGTTGAGTGGGTATTTGTTTGATTCTATGTGTTAATTTTCCATGATATTTCTAAATAAGAGTGTTCCGTTAGCACAATAAGGATTTATGAGTATTGTACAGTTGACAAAAACTGCTGTAGCAGAAATCTCTTCTTTCATATAAAAAATCAACTAATTAATGGTGATTAAACAAGACTAGCTTTAAGTTCTCTAAGAATTAATAGAACACCAATACCATACACAATAGATATTGCTAAAGGTACAAGAGTGAATGCTTGATCAACAAGGAATCCACCTAAGATCAGGGAAGAAAAACAGGCACCTAAAGTAACAAATAAATAAGCTTTGCTTTTATAAATCCACATGTAAGGTAGAAAATGAGAGCCTGCTAGTAAACCAATGGTGAAGGGAAGGTATTCAGGTATATTCATATATACAATTACAAATACAGGTATGTAAAAAGCTTGGGGAGCTGCAACTATTCCGCCTAAAGTTCCTACAGGATTGTTGGTAGTGAATAAATTAATACGAAGCATTTTACTAATTATAATTCCACTAGGAAAAATAGCACCTAAGCCAAATATCCAAACTAAATGCACAGTTTCTATTGGGAAAACTAAGGGTAATAAGGTGAAGATTAAAAAGACAATTACACCAGCCAACAAAATTGGGAACCCTTTTCTTGCTTCAACTATCATTTCTGTTTGTAATTCCTCAAGTGTTCTACTCATAAATACACTCCTCAATAAGTTTAGTAGACTATCTCCAATACTGGTAAGGTATGGTGCTTACGTACAATGTTAATCAGTATAATTTATTGGGGACATTCTGTATAGGAAAATTTTCCTTACCTAAAAAATACCCCTCCGACCAATTAAGGTTAGTGGGGGATTTTACCGATGTTTTCGGATTGCATAACGATGCTTCCGTATATGTTGCGACTAATATAATGCATTTGGGTGAATTTGTTAATTGCTACTATTTGCTGCGTATTAATTTAGATACAGAACGCACTGGTAATGATAACCAACAAAATGAACAGAACTAAAATTGCCGCTGTTGATGTTCCAAGTCCTCCAACAAAACCTCCCATTTGCAATTCCTCCTTTCACTTAGAATACACCTTACTATATGGATAAATATTAAATGGAGATTGGATTTAATGGTAAGGAAGATTCAGCCTTAAAACATGCTCTGTGGTGATTTTTTTTGCTCAGGAAAATTATCCTTAGCTATACAAATAAGACCACATTGGCGCTATGCCTCTGTGGTCTCTTCATTGTCCTCTACATATTCAAATAACTCATTCAATGATTCCAATCCTAGTGGTGAAGCCGCAGAAGCTGATGCTAAAACAACAAAAGCCTACTGTCATAAATGACAGCAGGCACATCTGCTTATCTGTTCTAAGTACGGTTCTTCTTATAGGACGACATACACATTTACTATGAATGAAGACTGAGCACCGCTTGGATTAGCGATATACAACGATCTTGCATTTATGACTTTGGATGTATTTCCTGAAATTACACCTGATAATTCAGTTGGATCCGAACCTCCGGATACATCTTTCTTCACATCGAACGTGATGTCATAGGGATCTACGCCACCGCCTACTACTTCCCACAGCAATCGTTTCGTTCCGGTAGGTAGCACTTCTGTGCTGAAGTTTCCGCTCGAACGATGACTCTGACCGCTTAACGGTGATTTTTCCGATCGAATACTAGCGACTAATTCATTCATTACAATATTCCTCTAATAAAATCTTTTTTTAGTTACACTATTGATATATGTAATATAAGGATTATTCAGAACATGGGTTGTCTTTATATTAGATGACGTACCTATTATCATTATCGTTTTCCTTCCAATCCTTATATATATATAGCTGGATGGATTTTAATTGGTATGTATATCTTTATCGTAGTTGTATTCGTTTTAGAATCATATTACTAATGTACGATTGTTCTCAAATGATCTACAAAAAAAACATGAAAAGTACGCTCTATTAGTTTGATCTATAGAATAGCAAAATAGCCCTACCGACCGAAGTCAGCAGGGCTATTCATATTCCCAAGCACTTGGTTTACTCTTTAGTTGTGCCGGCACGCTTATTAAACGCTAGCTCAAATAGCCCCGTAGCACTCAACCCAGCCACCCCACCTGCCCACAAACGCAATACCAATTCCAAATTCGTAAATGGATAAGAGATGAATCCCACGATCAAACCGATTAGCAAACCAATCAATGGTAAGACATTTTTATTTACATTAACCACACTCTTAACCAACTGCACTCCCGCCAAAACAAAAACGGCCAACACTGATGCGAAGGCCAAAACGTTTGTTAAATTTTCATTATTCATAGTTAATTACTCTCCTTTTATGCAGTCGGCATACCCGCTGCTTTCCTCAAATAGTTAGCTAAATTGTTGTAATGCTTCATACTAGCCTGATCCTCTGCTAACTTCGCTTTAAACCATGCAGGCGAGAGCCAACGGAAGATAATCTCTTGAGCATTAGACTTATGCAACTTTATAGGCCCATTCAGCTTTTTCCCATCTTCAGTTATGGCTGCTGCACTCCGTAGATTATTAGCGAGATTGTGAAAATGGGTCATGCCGACTTTATCCCCCTCGATCTGCTCAGCCTTCCATGCAGAACGCACATAATCATTAATGAGAGATAATGCGATATACTCAGGTAACTGTTCGAAACCCTGCTCGATAGGTTTTGCTGGTGAGCCCTTCATCTCCTCTTGCACATCATATATTAAATCCTTTAAGGTTTTTCCTCCTGAAGCCAACCCTTGATCACAGTCTCTTTTTCGTGCTGGATCAAGCTGTTTATGACTAGGGATATATGTCATAGGGTTAATGGTCCACTTGTCACAACAGTATGCCAGATACCACATGAACCGCTTGTACGCTTCAGTGAAATTAATCTCACCTCCATAGCACAATTCAACACCTAGAGCGATATCGTTCGCGTCATCACCAAACCTATCATTATCAGTTGTCACATTGTACAGCACATGCCATGCTTTCTCTGCTGGATCCGACCCGGTACCCGTAGGTATTATTTCAAGTATCGTTTTATCATCGATAAAGACTTGGGCCGAAGCAGTTCGATCCTTAAGATTTTGAAAATAATTAAAATGATTATCTGCGGTTGCTCCTGGGTTACCTGTGTCATGGGCAACAAAAAAGCCCGGTGTACCGGAAGTTAACCGGGTACCAGGCCGAACGTTTTGACGCTTGTCGATATAGCGCCGTTCAATCTTATATTTAGTTTTGTCCAAACTACTCACTCCTTCAATTTGATTACTAAGCAAAAAAATCGTTTCATGTATCTTACCTGTCCTCATTGTGCCGTGGAAAGCGTTCCTTAATGCCTCGAAGCTCCCCAATAATAACATCATATTTGTCACTGAATTTATCTAATAGATCCTGCAATCGTCCCTCACGCTCTCTGTTTGCACGCATCACATAAATTAGTAGCCAAACAAATAGTAAGGCAAAAGGACCTTGTGTTAAAAAGTACTTGAGCACATCTACATCCATCCCCTGTTCCCCCATCTTCTAAATAAAAATAGCCCCCATGGTTATGAGGGCATAAAAAATACACCTTATTGGGTGCTGTTGGTGCTGCGTTGGCACCATAAAGCTCATCGTTTGAGCTAATACACGCCTTATATCGACTACTTAACTATTTTTATATATTCTTCATTTAAGAATTCCATTGCCAATTCAAAGGTACATAATACTTCTTTCTCTTCAATATATCTCTTATAATTCTCATAATTTTCTCCAAGCTTCCCCTTGTTCCCTAGCATTAATTCATCTGCGATCATCCAGTGAACTGTGATGACCGGTATTTTAATAGGAAATGAGATAGGAAATTTAGCGCCTCCCATTTTATTATGAATTTTTATAAAGTACATATTATGTTTCATTGAATTGTAAGCGTGTTTCAATCCTAATAGCAATTGACCTTTTTCATCTAGATCTCTTCTTTCTTTATATATCGGATCGTGACTAAGATGCCATTCATCTGTTGTCATGATCCACAAAAGTGTTTCCCCTAATGCAGTATATATTTCTTGTTCGTGATTTGAATCGACTGCATTTTGTAATCTTTGGTATACCTTTTCAAGGGCATACCGATTGTATTCAAGTCTTCTTAACCGGAAACCGTCATCCTTTGTTGCATCTTCATCCTGCATTTGTTTTCAACACTCCTATACCATTAGATTTGAAGTGTAATTCAATAAGAGTGACTTAATGTCCTCCTATTTGAGTTGAAAGAATATATCCTATGGAGTAGGAACTGTTCCATATATATTATCTTTGATCTGCTCCGCCTGAGCTTTCTCTAGCGCTGCCATCGCATCACTGATGTGCTGATCGAGTGCCTGTAGAATACTTAACTGCTGTCCTGGATGTGCATTTATAACAAGTGAAATGATATCTGTTATCTCTTGAACCGGTTGCCCAAGATCAATCGATACGTCGATTTTCGTGAGTTTCGTCAAACTATTCACCTCCTTCCAGACATAATAAAAGAGCCCGGTTAGGAGCTCTTGATTGATGAGTATTTAATGTGCGACTCACTTTAAAAAGGTTTGAATTAACCCTTGAAACCAATTTCCCGATTCATTACCAAGACAACTAACATGCTCATGCATTTCTCTAAGTTCTTTTTCAGATGAATTACCAAACATTTTCCATACATCATATAAAAATTGCTTATCCTCGTCCCGTTGGATCGCATCCACCTTTATCGCTCCCTTGAAGCAACCCCCTTTACACACCACTTTTAAATCTAGCAGTTATCGGTTATAATGATGCGTATCAGGGTATTGCCTGTGTTATTTACTGGTTCGCCTTCGATTCCGCCAAGAAACGAGAAGGCGAATTTTTATTTTCTTTACCTACACTATCCCCTGCTTTCACATCAAACACTTTACTTACCTCCTACCTCACATCGACGTAATGCTTTTCAATGTTCGGTTTAATCTCACGCTTATTTAACAACTCATGAATGAACAACCTTCCAGCTTGCGTCCACCTTGTGTTCATCTTCGCCTCTAGTCTTCCATCTCTGTGTTCGAAATCGAAAGTATATGATTGTGTTAAGCCCCTATCTTGATACTTGCTATACAGTAGCCATTGGTCATTTTGCTTATACTGAATTTTATCTTGATGCAATATCTTGTTAAGCTGCGGTCCAGACACCTGTTTTCTCGTCATGAACCATCATGACATCCTTGATCGCCTTGAGCTCATTTAGGACCCGCCGCTGTTTCTCGGTTAATCCATTCATAAGCCGTTGGATGCGCTGCAACATACGTCGCTCCCGAATAGTAAGCAGATAGATCATTTCATCGGCTTGCTGGATCGGATCAGTATCAATAAGCCCAATAAGGTCCTGCTCATCCTCTTCCAAGGCGTCCATCCAGATAGTTTCATACTCTCCAGTAGTAACAGCCTTCTTATTGCCTACTGGACCACCGTCACCGCCCTTATTGCCAACAGCTCGTTTATTATCGGGAGGGGCGCCGCCGCGATTTCCCACAGCGTTCTTGTTACCTTTAGGTGCTCCTCGTTTAGTAACGTTACCTTTCGATTCATTAGTAACGTTACTATTCAGTTCAGCAGTCCATTTGTCTTGAGACTTCCATTTACGGATCTGTGTCTCCCCAACAGAAAGAGCAGCGGCGATGTCTTTAAGCTTCATCGTTCCGCTGCTCTCCAGCCACATCTGTTTAGCGTTGTCCCTTTCGGGACTGCGTTCTCTAGCCTTTACATTTCACCTCACCTACAAAAACATGTATACATGTTCAGATTATGGTTACACTCACTAATGGAAGACAAATCAAGTTAGGAGAATTCACATGAAAAAAATCTTTTTTTTCGCCGCAAAATTCATGGGTATGAAGATTACTATCATGTGGTCAGTAAACCATTAAACTGATCACACCAAGGGGAGAGAATTTGTCCCTGAGGTGTTTATAAAATAAACATACATAACGGGCCAAAAATTGGCTCGTTTTTATTTTTGTCCAAATGGATCAAAATTCCGATAAAATAAGGGAAAATCCCAGTCGGTTTAGAGCTTGATACAAGTCTTCTGAGGTCCGCCAAGTAGTGATTAAAGCTCGTCCTTCTGCAATTCAATATCTATTTCAATTATTCCTGTGAATATGCTCACGGTTGAAGAAATTGAGAATGCTACCGTAGAAGAAGGATACCTAGAGAGATCAGAATTGAGTGAGTTTTTATCTGCAGCACAAGAACATGGGTTGCCTCAAGACGTTGAGATGTTTTACACGCTTGCTTTCAGCGGAATGCGATCAGGAGAACTCTGCGCTTGGAAATGGTCCGATTTAATTTTTGAAACCAATATGGTTCGGATCACCAAAACACTTTATAACCCCAATAATAATATGCGAAAATATGAGTTGACTCCACCAAAAACCACAGCATCGATTCGTGATTTCGACTTAGATGAAAGTGTTATGAAGTTACTTGAAAATCACAAAAAGAGCCAAGCAGCATCTAAGCAAAAAAATAAGGAAACATTCTCAGATTACCACGATAAAAACTTTGTATTTGCACACGATAATGGATATCCGTTTATTCAGCAATCTATATCAAATAGGATGGAACGAATTCTAAAGAAAACAACTATAAAAAAGAAAGCTACTCCTCATATCTTTAGACATACACACATCAGTATGCTCGCTGAAGCTGAAGTAGATCTGAAAACAATCATGGAACGGGTAGGTCATGATGATGTAAAGACTACTCTAAAAATCTACACTCATGTCACCGATAAAATGAAAAAGAATGCTCGTGAAAAAGTCAAAATCCACTTTGCAGACATTCTAAATTTCGATTTTAGCAGAGAATGTGATTTTTATGTGATTTAAATCAAAGAGGCTCCCTCTTGGGAGCCTTATAGACACTGGTATATCAGCGATTTTCATTCATTTAATCTCTTCATAAACATAATCAATATCATCATGCGACTCGACATAGTCAACGACTAAATTATATCCCTTAAGATACCACAAATCCCGTTCTTCTAGAAAAAAACGAATGCCTTCAACATCTTGAGATAAGATGTCATTGCTTGGCTCTTCAACAGAGATGCCGAGTGAGAATCCTGGATGTAAACCTCCACCAGAGCTATAACGTGGAAAAAAACGTACAGAATCACCTGTGTTTAAATGTAGTTCTCTAATATACCAACGAGCAGCGTTCGAACTCATTCGAATATTCATGAATCTCACCTCCTTTACATATCTATATTCCTTTTATGTGTCTTTCTATCATACCTGAACATGCGCGAAAAATACATACAGAGTCAATTGTCTTATGATTATCGGGAATAGGAACATACAAGCTCCTAAAAATATAAATTGACAACTTTGTTAACATGGTGATAATATTTTGCCATACGAGATTCACAAAATTTGCTAAAGAAAGGGTGAGTAAAGTGTTCAATACAAAGTTCAGAGGATTTATGCTTCTACAGCATCTTCAACCTCAACAAAACCTACAACTGAATACTGGAGTAACCCTGCTGGTGAATTCATTCTAACCCAAGTCTTATATGTTTCTTAAGATTTTCGAATTGAATATCCAATTTTTAGCTACGGTTGCTTCACAACAACCGTACGCATGATAAGTTAGCATTTTCAAGACATATCTTCCGTTCACGGATGGTGTGTCTTTTTTGATGTTCTAGCTTTGGGTAATGAATCCATCAGCAGTTTCAACTTGAGAGGAAGTGATTGTTTTGTTTTCTGTTTTAAAAAAGTTAGGATGGTTTTTCCATCAAGAAAAAAAGCGTTATGTCATCGGTATGATCATGCTGATCTTATGTGGAGTAGGCGAACTGTTACCTCCACGTTTATTAGGAAATGCGATTGATGACATTGTTACGGGCACGATTACTGGCCCTTCACTCATTCGTTATATCGTTTCGATTGTCGTCCTTCTCGTTGTTATTTACATCCTCACTTACATATGGATGCACAGATTATTTGGAGGCGCCAACCTTATCGAACGAATGCTTCGTTCACGGTATATGAATCATTTACTTAGCATGACTCCTCCTTTCTTCGAGCGAAATCGTACGGGTGATTTAATGGCTAGAGCGACCAATGACCTTCGGTCTGTCTCTGCAACAGCAGGTTTTGGGATTTTAGTCATGACCGATTCAACGATTTATTTGCTCAGTATTCTTCTTGCTATGGGATTTATCATCAGCTGGAAGTTAACGTTAGCAGCCATTATTCCTCTACCCTTTATCGCGATTGCGATGAAAATTTATGGAAAGATCATTCACGAGCGTTATACCTTAGCACAAGATGCCTTTGGCGATATGAATGACCAAGTACTTGAATCTGTGGCCGGTGTGCGTGTTATTCGCGCTTATGTCCAAGAAAGATCAGATCAACAACGTTTTCAGACGATAACCGATGATGTGTATCGCAAAAATATGAATGTAGCTAAAGTTGATGCCTATTTCGAGCCAACTATTCGTCTTTGTGTAGGACTAAGTTATGTCATTGGACTTACCTTTGGTATTTACCTTGTGTTCAAGAATCAAATTACCCTTGGGGATCTCGTATCTTTTAATATGTACCTTGGGATGATGATCTGGCCTATGTTTGCCATCGGAGAGCTCATTAATATTATGCAACGTGGTAGTGCCTCACTCGATCGTGTTGATGAAATATTGAACGTTGTTCCAGATATTGAAGATGTTGCTCATCCTACGGTTGTTCAAGATCCAGATCGTATTGAGTTACGCAACGTTACATTCCGTTATCCTACGTCAACCGTTGATAATCTAAAGAATATTCAATTAACACTTCAAAAAGGGCAAACGCTTGGCGTAGTTGGCCGCACAGGTAGTGGTAAATCCACCTTGCTTAAGCAACTCCTACATGAATATCCAACGGGAAGTGGCGACCTATTCATCTCGAGTGTATCCATTGATGATATCGCTAAGGACCAACTTCATGGATGGATTGGATATGTTCCACAAGAACAAATATTGTTCTCCAAGACTGTGCGTCAGAATATTCAATATGGGTTAAGAGACGCTAGTGATGATGTCATTATGAATGCCATTGCTACTGCCGCATTTGATAAAGACCTTATAACACTTTCCGATGGACTGGATACCCTTGTCGGTGAAAAAGGTGTTGCCCTATCAGGTGGTCAGAAACAACGTGTTGCTTTAGCAAGAGCATTCATTGGAAATCCTGAGATTCTCATTTTGGATGATGCATTATCCGCAGTCGATGCAAGAACCGAGGCACGCATTATAGAGAACATCCGACTCAAACGTGCTGGTAAAACAACACTTATATCCACCCACCGCTTATCTGCTGTGGAACATGCCGACTGGATTGTTGTTCTTGAGGACGGAAGTATCATTGAGGAAGGTACACACGAAGAGCTGATCGCTCACGGCGGTTGGTATCTAGAACAATATGAACGTCAACAAGTGGAGAATAAACTCACCACAGAGGAGGTGTCTTAATTGAACGTAGGAAAACGCTTATTCCAATATGCACTAACGGCTAAAATCACATTCATTGCCGCCATCATTACATTATGCTTAGGTGTGGCTGCCGAACTTGGAGGTCCTTTTATAGCTAAGGCAATGATTGATGACCATATGCTAGGCATTGAGAAGCCTTTCTTTGAGACAGATTCACCTACTTCAGTAGGCGCTGTAGCCTATGAAGATAAATATTTCAAACGTGGCGATCGATTCGCTGAGAACGAGATTAAGGGTCAAGAAGTTCGTATTCTTCAAAAAGGGAAGAACTTCTACTTCATAAATCAAGCGGTTGAAGAAGCTTCTGGAAAGAGAGTCGTTGTTAATGGTCAAATGACAATCACTAACGGGTCTGTTCAGAACATTTATCCTGTCAAGGCATTGAGCGTTGATCAGATATTCGATTTCTACAAACCGGAAATTCCAGGTATTATGAAGCTCGTAGGCGTATATCTCCTCTTGCTGCTCGTCACGATATTCACTGAATTCGGAAAAACCTACTGGCTACAATCATCTGCTAATAAAGTTATTCAGAAATTACGTACAGACGTTTACGCTCATATTCAACGTCTACCTGTTAACTTCTTTGATAACTTACCCGCAGGTAAAGTGGTCTCACGGATCACGAATGATACAGAGGCTGTAAAAGACTTGTTCGTCGCTGTCCTTGCCAACTTCAGCACAGGTATCGTCTATATATCAGCTATTTATGTCGCACTATTCCTACTTGATGTACGTCTTGGACTTGTATGCCTGTTCATTGTACCGATATTAATCGTCTGGATTATTCTGTATCGGAAATTCGCTACAAGATTTAATACGATCATTCGGTCTCGTCTTAGTGAGATTAACGCCATCATTAATGAATCTATTCAAGGGATGTCTATTATTCGTGTATTTCGACGTCAGCAACAAACCAATGATGAATTTGAAGCCTTAAATCAAGATTATATGAAATATCAAAATAAAATGCTTAACCTTAATTCATGGACTTCTCATAATCTGGTCAATGTGTTACGTAATTTTTCATTTGCTGTCCTGTTAGCTTATTTTGGATATGGTTCAATAACGGGTTCGAATGCTGTATCACTTGGGGTATTATATGCATTCGTCGATGTACTCGGTCGACTCTTTCACCCCATCACGGGTATGGTGAACCAACTTGCTGCGCTTGATTCCTCCATGGTGTCTGCAGGAAGAGTTTTTGAATTAATGGATGAAACAGGCGAAGAAGTTACCGATGGCCAAATGCCTCGCTACAAAGGAAATGTGGAATTTAAAGATGTATCTTTTGCTTATAAAAAAGACTATGTACTTAAAAACATCTCCTTTGAAGCTAAACAAGGTCAGACGGTTGCGTTGGTTGGTCACACCGGCTCAGGTAAGAGTTCCATCATCAATCTGTTGTTTCGCTTTTATGATCCTCAGAAGGGTTCGATCACAATCGATGGTCAAGAAGTGTCGGATATCCCTAAACAATGGTTACGTCATCATATGGGGATTGTGTTACAGGATCCGTATCTCTTCACCGGTACTGTGGCATCCAATGTCAATCTTGGGAACGAGACAATCACGCGTGAACAAATTGAGAAAGCTTTATGCGATGTAGGTGCTGAGCGAATTCTTGCTCACTTACCTAAAGGTTTTGATGAACCGGTTGTAGAGAAAGGTAGTACGTTGTCCGCAGGTCAACGCCAACTCATCTCATTTGCACGAGCGCTAGCTTATGATCCAGCAATCCTTATTCTCGATGAAGCTACTGCCAACATTGATACAGAGACGGAAAGTCTCATTCAATCGGCCCTTGAGGTTCTAAAGAAAGGTCGTACAACATTCATTATTGCTCATCGCCTCTCTACGATCCGAAGTGCAGATCAAATACTGGTATTGCATCATGGTGAGATCGTTGAACGCGGCAGTCATGATGAACTCATGGAGATTGGCGGTAGGTACTTCCAGTTGTATCAACTGCAACAAGGGAACACTTTAGCAAATCCCTCTGCATCTGAGTCAGCAAAAGTCGCTGCAATCAATCACAGTGCGCCGTTACCTAGTGGAGTTATTTAAAATCTCACAAGAAGTTATGCATCGATATCTTGACGGTATCGATGCAACTCATTCAAGAATAACAAAGAACGACACACCAAAATTATTGGCGTGTCGTTCTTTATTGTTAAAGGTTCTTCTTTTCTATGATTTATCGGAACGAGTTGGAGTAAAGTCCTTTTCTAGCCCTAGTGTTCGATACAATTCTCGAGAATATCCTTGAAGCTTCCGTTCCAACGCTTGCGCCTGATCTTTAAAACTCGTCAGTTCTCGAATCATTCGGGATCGGCCTGCTGGACTAAAGGTATCTTGAATTCGCTCCTTGAAATAATCATGGACAATATAATTTCGCTGTTTCCATACTTCTTTCAATTGAATCGTTTCCTCTTCCGAGAACGGAAAATAATGCTGAATTTCCTGTACTAATTGGCCTAGCGAACTGCTTAGCTTACGTTGATATAGTTCGGTGAAGTCTTCTTCTGATGGAATCGTGCCTTGTGATAGCTTCATGAGCATTAATAAGTTAGCCAGTTGTTGCTCCAAAGCTTGTGAATAGTATACAGCAAGTCCGAAATATGCGAATACATCCTTAGAATGATCACTATCGAGCAGTTTTTCTTTTCTCATGCTTTCCGCTCCATTCACTATCAACACATACAACATGTGCAAAATGATATGCTTTGTTACTCCTTATGTTAAAGGAATATGCGGAATCAATCAATAAGTGTTTCAAATTCATTCACATAAATAAGTTCACATGCGATTTGGGGTACGAAGACCGAGAACGTTCATGGTTCTTTGTAATGATTCACCAGTTAATCGCGCCAAGGTTACCCGCACTGTTCTTAGATGCTCTTCTTCACTTAGTATTCTTTCCTGGCTATAGAAATGATTGAACGCCTGTGCTACATCTAATACGAATCTTGCTAGTACAGAAGGTTCATTATTCTGAATCCCTCTTTTCAACTGCTCGTTGAATCGGTTCAGTAGTTTAAGAAGGATCCAGCCGGACTCACCTAATGCTTCAGCATACATCACTTCCTGATTCTCTATACCCTCAGTCTCACGTTCTTGATCTAATGTAAGACTCTTAGCTAGAATGCTTTGTGTTCTTGTATACGTATATTGTAGATAAGGACCTGTCTCCCCTTCGAAATTCAGCGCATCTTCCAAAGAAAAGTCCACCTCGTTAACCCGATTATTCTTCAGATCACCAAAAATGATAGCTCCAATTCCAACATCCTTTGCCACCTGATATTTATCTTCAAGTTCTGGGTTCTTATCTTCAATGACCTGCAATGCTCTGGCAACCGCTTCATCCAGTACCTCTTCAAGATACACAATTTTACCACGACGTGTGGACATTTTCTTACCTTCAAATTTCATCAGTCCAAAATGAACATGGGTACAATCTTTCACCCACTCTGCCCCCATTTTATCTAGTACTGCAAACACTTGTTGGAAATGAAGTTTTTGCTCTCCCCCAACAACATATAAAATCTGCTCAGCTTTCAAGACGTTATGACGATAGAATGCCGTCGCTAAATCTCTCGTTGGATATATTGTCGTACCATCCGATTTCATAATTAAGCATGGAGGCATGCCGACATCTTCTAAGCGAACAACTTTTGCACCTTCGCTTTCTTCTAGCAAACCTTTGTCTTCTAATTCTTGAACCACCTTACTCATCTTATCGTTATAGAAGCTCTCCCCAAGAACATAATCGAAGGTCACATCCAGTCTTTCATACATTCTATTAAATTCCTGCATGCTGACTTCTACGAAATACGTCCATAGTCGAAGAGCTTCCTCATCACCAGCTTCTAACAAACGGAACCAATTTCTCGCTTCTGGTTCCAAGGTTTCATCTTGTTCTACCTCTTCATGGAAACGAACATATAACCGTAAAGATTCCTGTATAGGGTTCTCTTTTAAGGCTTCATCATCCCCCCACCGCTTATACGCAGTGATCTGTTTTCCGAATTGCGTTCCCCAATCACCCAGATGATTGACGCTTATCGGTTCATACCCAGCTGTTTGATACATTTTGTACAGCGCTGCACCAATCATAGTAGATCTCAAGTGACCTATACCGAAGGGTTTAGCAATATTAGGCGATGACATATCAATAATGACCTTTTTCCCCTGACCTATGTTCGATTGAGCAAAACTCGATTGTTGTAATGCTTCCATCAGCATCCCAGCGTAATAGTCCCGATCAAAAAACAAATTCACATAAGGCCCAGCTGCTTCAGCCTTAACCCCTTTCATATCAATAAGGTTGGCTATGTTTACTGCGATCTCCTGTGGAGATCTTCTGTATGCCTTGGCTAACATATAGCATGGAAAAGCCATATCTCCCATGGCAGCAGAGGGTGGTAATTCAAACAATGCTCCTATTTCTTCTGCTGATAAATTGACGTGTGGCTGTATTGCTTCTAAAGCCCATTTCTTTAACATGTTTTACCATCCTCCAGCTATTTTTTAATAAATTTTGAATATCAAAAAGCCCTCGTCTCTAATAAATAAGAGGCGAGAGCTATAGTTCCCGTGGTACCACTCTAGTTGAACCCGCGCGTATGAGGATATTATCCTCCCTTGAGCTGTTCCGCTTGATGATCTATAACGTAGATCAACCGGACTATTCTACTGATGTGATCAATCATATGATCTACGACGTTGGAATAGCCATCTCCCGGGTGCGCTTCATGAGGGACCTACATACCGGCTTTCACCACTTCCGGTTCGCTGAATTGTTGGCTAATCCCATTACTCTCCCGTTCAAAGACGTTCAATTTACAATATTATACCTGTCACTGCCGTAGCTACGCAATAGTCTTAAACACATTTTATTATTTTCCTAAATGGATTTCAACCTTGTTTCTCTAATTCAATTAGGGCATTCTTCAATTCAGATTGGGAGAAATGTTCACCTATAAATACGACAACATCTGGAACAATCCCCTGAGGATTGATCTTCAAGAAATCAGATTCTCTGAATGCATATTGGAATAAGAATCGTGCCGAAGTATCACTAAACGTCATAATTCCTTTGGCACGATACACTTCACGAGGTAATTGAGCAATCAAATTCTCAAATGCTTGACTATCAATTGGACCTTGGAAATAATGAGTATATACCATCACATGATCATGTGAACTATGCGCATGGTCATGGTCGGAATGACAGTGCTCATGTGAATGGCTGTTGTGCATATCTCTCCAATACCCTGTTCGAATATCTTGTCCAAATAAAGGTACCCAATCAACATCACAACGTACGGCGGGGATAATCGGTGCGAATTCGTTCCACCGCGATATGACCTTATGTAAATTCTCTTGATCTGTTTCACTAATACGGTCTGTTTTATTCAGTATAAGGTAGGATGCACAACGGATCTGCTCTTGCATCAATCGATAAGTTTTACCCTTTTGATCCTCATACAGTTCTAATAGATGACACGCATCCACGACGGTAATGACACTCTTTAAATCAATCTTCATATATAATGCCGCTTCACTCACACCATCCAGTATTTCCATAGGGTTCGCAATACCTGTCGCTTCAATGACAACGACATCTGGTGATTCTTTCTTAATTAGATTAGAAATCTCCAGACTTAGATCACCACGACTCGTGCAACAGATGCAACCGTTGAGCATTTCAGTCATTGGGACTGTCTCCTCAATAAGTGCACCTTCCAAGTTCACATCGCCAATTTCATTCATAATAACAGCCGGACGAAGCCCCTGTTCCTGCCAGTAAGACACCATACGTTGTAACAGCGTCGTTTTCCCGCTTCCTAGAAATCCTGACAATATATATATTGGTGTAACACGATCTGTTACTTGATTCATATTCATTGTGTTTCTCCTCCATATGTTTCTTTCTTTGTTAGCCGAGTTTACTATATAGAAGGAACTAAAGACAAGTTTAAACTCTAGTTCATTCTATATATGTTATATTACGGATTGTCCAAATGATCCATTGTTGCACGGAAATACCAGAAGACTTATGCTTATAATAGCAAATACCTAAGTATCTAAGGGGCGAAATAACGAATGAATTCGGTAGACCAACATCGCAGTGAAGGACCTGATACTGTCTCCTGTATGATCATAACTGTATCGGATACACGTAACAAAGAAACGGATACAAGTGGGCAATTAATGATAGCTCTCTTACAAGAGGCAGGATACACCATCTCACAATATGTTATTGTCAAAGATGATTACGACGGTGTGAGAGAGTTAATCTATGAAGCCGCTTCAAATAAGGACATTCAAGCTGTCTTATTGACAGGAGGAACAGGTATTTCTTCTCGGGATACAACCTATGAAGCCGTATCCTCCATATTAGATCGTGAATTGCCTGGATTCGGAGAGATTTTCCGCTTTTTGAGTTTCACCGAAGATATTGGCTCTGCTGCAATCATGAGTAGGGCTACTGCGGGAACCGTTGGGACAACCGCTGTGTTCTCGATGCCAGGATCCAAAGGCGCCGTCAAATTAGCTCTTGAACGCATCATCATACCGGAGCTACGTCATGTTATAAGAGAAATTCATAAAAGGTCATAGACTTCCAGTGATGATTTCCACATAAAAATGCCGATATCTACTGTACAGAACAGATATCGGCTTACCCATTTCAAATCGGCTAATTGTCTCTTTTCATTTCTTTGCGAACTTCATCTGGTAACTCCAGCGAGATCTTACCCTCGCTATTAACGACATCACCACTAACACGGTGCTTGTAACCTATTCCAGTCATGATTCCCTCAAGGTCGATTTGACCACTTCTTTCAGTAGAACTATCCCCCCATCCCCCTAAATTATAATAAAGAAATTTTTTATGTATATTGATTGATTTCCCCTTCTGAACCAAGTATTTGCCCTTAATAAATTGTTGCAATGGATCTCCTTCTTGGAGATATGCTTGCCATGTCACAATGGGAAAATCATCCTTGAATTCATATAGCGATACCGTATCCCCTTCAATAGCATAGAACCGAAGGGACTCTCCATCAGGAAATAAAAACGTCTTGCTGAAATCTTCACTATCATTTGTGATCTTTAATGGTTTGTTCTCATAATGAACATTAGATGAATTTACCATTCGCATAACTAACGTTCGAGCTTCCTGCAATGATCCTTCATAGAGCGTCATGCGCTCTTTCGCGCTAAGCGGAGATTTAATGGTAATCGACTTACCATCCCAATTCACTTTGTATCCGTATTGCTGAGACAGAAATCGTAAAGGTACATAAATGCGATTTTTTTCTTTTTGCACAGAGACATCTAAATCTATAACCCCTGACTCATTGGGTTTTCCCTCACGGGACGCAGTGTTTTTACCCAACGTCAATATGACGCTTTCAGACCATTTACGAATCGTTACCGTGTTCATTTTCTGATCCCACGATACCTTAGCACCTAAAGATTCTGCAACAACACGAATAGGAACAAGGACACGTCCTTGTGCAAGAATCGGAGCTACAACACTTTGAATCTTTTTATCTTCTACGAATATTGATATAGGCTTGGCAGCATTTGCTATAGAACCAACACTCAGTAGGCTGAGTATGACCATAGTAGATATAATCTTTTTCATGAAGTCCCCCCTTCCTTCTCTTAATCTTTAAACGTTTATTACACCAAAAATGTTCCACTTAACCAGAAAAAATTAAAAACAGAGCGCCAACTATCACCAATTCGCACCCTGTTATATGTTGTTCAATACGCTTTCATTTCACCGTGCTAATCTAGCAACCTCAATCATTTGTTAATCAAGCTTCACAACCGTACGTCCAACGGCTCCACCTAGTAAAATAGTCTCTAACACACTAGGTAATTCATCTAAAGATATCTCTGTTATACCTTGCTCTAACATTTTAACTGGCTTCCACTCAGCGCCTAATTTGCTCCACACTGCCTGCCTTCGTTCCATCGGACAATACACAGAATCGATTCCTAACAATTGTACACCCCGAAGTATGAATGGATACACCGTACCCTCAAAGGTCCCACCGGCGGTTAGTCCAGATAGCGCTACACTCCCACCGTACTGAATACTCTTTAACAATCCGTTAAGATTAGACCCACCCACAGGATCGATTATAGCTGCCCAACGTTCTTTCGCTAGAACCCCCTTAGCAGATGCTATGATATCTTCACGACTAACAACTGAGGAGGCTCCCAGTTGGTGTAACCAATCTTTATGAAGTTCACTTTTACCCGTACTTGCAACAACGTCATATCCAAGCTGAGCTAAAATATTGACTGCGATACTACCCACGCCACCTGTTGCCCCAGTTACTAACACAGGTCCCTGCTCTGGTGAAAGTCCATTATGAATTAGACTATCCACGGACAATCCAGCCGTAAATCCAGCTGTGCCTATACCCATAGCTTCTTTGAAATTAAGTCCCTTGGGAATGGACACCAACCAATCACCACTCAGTCTCACATAGCGACTATAACCCCCGAAATGGGATACGCCTAGTCCATATCCAGTACACAAGACAGCATCTCCTGCTTGAAAGCAGGGATGACTAGATTCCACAACCGAACCTGCCATATCTATTCCTGGAACAAATGGATACGAGCTAACGATTCTTCCTTCCGGTGAATTCGCTAACCCATCCTTGTAATTCACTCCGGAATAATGAACCTCTACGATGACGTCGCCCTCTGATAACTGCTCTATGTTTAAAGTCTCCACACTGCTGCGAAATCCTTGTTCATCTTTACGAATAATAAATGCTTGAAAACTATTCATATAAAGCCACATTCCCTTTCTTAATTAGCTTAAAGACTAATCCTTATTTCGGCTCAACGTTAAAAACAATTTTGTCTTATTATACACGGATCCATCACTAGAAAAAAGAAGGCCTCTCCCCCTTTACACACTAAGGAGAGAACCCTTCTTCATTTCTTAATTCCCTTACAAGTATGGGTTCTCATGTTTGGCCTTTAATACATGCCAACGCCGATCGACCTCACCTTGAAAGTTCTCATAGGCCGCTTCGTTCTCTGGTTTAAGTAGATGACGTGTTTTGCCCATCCATTTCAACCATTCACGCAACTCAACTTTCTTGTTCTTATCTTCAGGATTATAGGTGATCGTCGTACATCCATGTTCGACTTCATAGAGTGGAAAGAAACAAGAATCTACTGCTTCATTCACAATTTGAGTTCCCTCATGGTCATTGGACAACCAATTCAGCGGACATGCGATAAGGATCTTTCCGTACACTAATCCTTCATTCTGAGCATAATATTGGGCTTTGGCTGCTTTCTTCACCAAATCTTGTGCGAAGGCTTCCGACCCGGTAAATACATAAGGAATATTCGTTGCTGCCATAATTTGAGCCGTATCTTTATGATGGGTCGTCTTTCCTTGTTGTTCTTTCCCAATATTCGATGTAGAAGTGCGATTTCCGATAGGTGTTGAATAAGACTGTTGAGCACCGGTGTTCATATATCCCTCATTATCATACTCAATAATGATCATCTTATGATTCCGAAGGGCTGCCCCAATGGCAGGACCCATCCCAATATCCATCCCGCCATCACCCGTTACCATCACGAACGTGAAGTCATCTTGCAGACCTAAATGATCCAGTTCTCCACGGCGTTTGCGCTCCCAGAACATTTCTACTACACCTGATAGTGTCGCAGCCCCATTCTGGAATAGATTATGGATGTAGGTAGCTTTATGAGAGGAATATGGGAATCCCGTCGTCACGACCATAGCACAACCTGTATGGTACAGAGCAATAATATCCCCTTCAATTCCTTTGAAGAATGTCTCGAGTCCTGAGAATATCCCGCACCCAGGACAAGCACCATGTCCAGGAGATAATCGCTTCGGCTTCTTCGTTAGTGAACGTAGTGGAGGAATGCGTACACTTAACTTACCTGTCACTTCATCCTTCTTAATTGTAATCAGACCTGTCTTTAAGTCTTCGAACTTCATAGGCTTAAGTATTCGCTTAGGAGCCTTATCTGCATCACCCACGGTATGACCATAATAATCAAAAGGAACTTCTACCTTACCCTTCTCAACAGCTTCAATCGCTAGTTCGAATAAATGATGTCCATCCTCAGCGTAGAATTCCTTCCCCCCGAGTCCATATATCCGACTAATCACTTGCGTAGAAGTGTTCCCATATGTGAACAGAGCAGCTTTAATCTCATTAACCATATTTCCGCCATGAGCGCCATAAGAATCGGCTCGATCTCCAACCGTTATTGCTTTGACATGTTGAAGAGCTTCGGCTATTTGTTGCTGTGGGAACGGTCGAATCATATTAGGAGCGATTGAACCCGCCTTGATCCCTTGACTACGAAGCTGATCCACCACATCTTTGATAATTTCTGACGCTGAGTTCATCAGGAATACAGCAACTTCGGCATCCTCCATGCAGTACATATCAAGCATTTCATAATGTCGACCTGTAAGTTGTTTATATTCATTTGAAATGACTTCAAATACATCTCCCGCATTATACATCGCTTGTGATTGCTGGAATTTGTTATTAATATAATCCGGTTCGTTCATATAAGGACCAACCGTTATCGGATTATCTCTATCTAACGTATTAGGGAAGCCTTCTGGCGGCTTTTCACCTACGAACTTAAGTACATCTGCGCTATGAGCGAAAGCTTGAACACGGCGTTTCTGATGCGATGTGAAGTAACCATCTGAAGCCACCATCACAGGAAGTCGTACTTTAGGATGCTCAGCAAGCTTCAATGCAATCAAATTCATATCATAGACAGATTGGGGATCACGACACATCAAGATCGGCCATCCTGTGTTCAATGCGAAATATAAATCAGAGTGATCTCCATGAATATTGAGAGGACCTGAAATGGAACGACAGACTAGATTCAATACCATCGGGAACCGAGTTCCAGATTGCACCGGCATCTGTTCTAGCATAAACATATATCCATTAGCACTAGTCGCATTAAATACGCGTCCACCCGCCGTAGAAGCCCCATAACATATCCCTGCCGAACTATGTTCCCCGTCTGACGGGATCAACTTTATATCATGTTGTCCACTTGCTTTCATGAGATCCAAATATTGTGCCACCTCAGTTGAGGGGGAGATTGGAAAATAACCCATGACATGATAGTTAATCTGATGAGCAGCGTAAGCAGCCATTTCATTCCCTGATTCATATACAGTTAACTGCTCTACTTCAGATAAAACAACTTCTGTTTCATAATTAACAGCCACTAGAGTACCCCACCTTTCACCATTGTTCTATACTAAATCAAAGACATGCTTAATCGTCTGCGCATCTGCTGCGCCCTCTACTTCAAGAACTTTAGAAAGGGCATCTGTCGGACAAGCCTCAATACACTTCAGACAGCCTTTACAATATTGGAAGTCAATCCCTTTCAAGAACATTTGAGGTCTTCCTTTTTTATCTGGTTGTTCTTCCCACACAAAACAAAAATCAGGGCATACGGTGTCACATTGAGCACAATGGATACAATCATCCAATACAAAATGAGGCATCATACCCGATCGTGAAATACTGAGATCCTTCAAAAAGCTATTACCAGGATTCGTAATGACCCCACCGATCGATTGTGTCTCATAGCCAAGCACTGGTGTATCTGCACGTATAAATTCTGGCATCGACAATCCATCCATTAAAGGGAATTCCTGTATCGTAACTTCGTTAAACCCACGTTCGAACGTGTTTATTGCAGAAGTAACACTTTGCGGATATTTGGTTCCAAGTGATTTGCGAATGACATCTTTCATGGTGTCTGGATCTAGAAAAGGGCATAATCGGAACATAGCACCTATCATCGCCATATTGACTCGGTTTTTCTCGGCCAAAGCAATCCCGGTGGCATCAATAACAGCAATTGTACCTCCGAGCATATTCATAACATCCTTTAATTGCTCAGGTGACTTCTGAGAGTTAATCAGGACTGTACTGTCTGCATAAATTCCACTGACTACGTTTACTGTCTTCGCCAGAGCTTCATGAAAAATACTAACAACATGCGGACGTTCTACTGGGGATGTATCACGAATGGGTGTATTTAAATCGCAAAAACGAATGTGCGCTTTAACAGGGGAGCCCTTCTTCTCAGAACCATAAGATGAGAAACTCACCCCATTCAGACCGGCTCCTTCAACACCAGCTTCAGCTAGCATTTTACCAGCAAGATTTGCCCCAAGACCTCCAATTGACTCTAATCGAATTTCAAAGAAACCCAGTTCATTCACTTTTGGCAGATGTACCACCGACATAACCCCTTTCAGGATATTTTTCTATAATTGTAGATGTTTTTATTTAACGAAATATCACAAATTTTAGATATGATAATAATCATACATCTCCTTAATAAGATGCCTGCGCGATACCCACGCTGTGTTATATGTCGAACCTACAACCAATTTGCCAATTCCTGCGCTTTCCCGAGAAATAATTCTAGCGTGTGGAGCACTTCTTGTATCTAATGAAACCTATACTTTTTATATTTTTAACAAAAAAACACGTCAGAGATCCTATTGGATCTTTGACGTGCTTAGGTTACATCTTATATGTCCTCTTCTTGCATATATTCAGCCATCATGGATTTCTTTAAATCCCATACCTTCTCACTAATATTCACCCGAAATATCTCTGGATTCATTTTCCGAAGATATTGTGGCCAGAAGAGATTTAGCTGTTCTTTGTGGTAGTCACGAATAGCTTCCAATACAGGAAGTACATATACTTGAATACCATCCACAAAGATAGGTTCCAACATAGGAATAGCTTCATAGTTGCGAATCGTCTTTTGTAAATACGAATGCTGCGGGTTTAACAATTTGATAGGCCCGCCTTCACGAGGTTGTTCCTCATCAGGGAAACAAATATAGTCTGCCAATGCTTTACCACTGGTGCGATCTATAATGCGATACACATCTTTCTTACCTGGCGTGGATACTTTCTCAGGATTACCGGAAATTTTGATGGTTGGTTTCATCTCCCCATCTACGTCCCGCTCAACGAGTTTGTATACCCCACCTAATGACGGTTGATCCGCCGCAGTAATAAGCTGTGTTCCGACTCCCCACGTATCAATTCTCGCTCCCTGCGCCTTTAGATTGAGAATGGTATTCTCATCCAGATCGTTTGATGCAACAATCTTAACGTTAGGTAGACCTGCCTCATCCAACATTTTACGAGCTTCAATAGATAGATAAGCCAAGTCACCACTATCTAATCGAATCGCAGCTAATTCCTTCCCAATAGAGGCTAGATATTTCCCAGTCTGAATGGCATGAGGAACACCGCTTTCGAGTGTATCGAATGTATCTACTAGTAAAGACACTTGATCCGGTAGTACTTTCGCATAGGCATCAAAAGATTCTTGCTCGCTTTCAAAACTCTGTACCCATGAATGTGCATGTGTACCTTTCGTTGGGATACCAAATTTCTTACCAGCTAGCATATTGGATGTGGCATGGAATCCCGCAATATAAGCTGCACGAGCTCCCCATACTGCAGCATCCGCCTCTTGTGCACGACGTGTACCGAATTCCAGTAACATGTCCTGACCCGCTATCTGTTTAATTCGTGATGCTTTAGTCGAAATAAGTGTCTGAAAGTTCATGAAATTAAGGATAGCCGTCTCCACTAATTGGGCTTCCATCATTCTAGCTTCTACTCGGATCAACGGTTCTCCTGGGAATACTAACGCCCCTTCTTTCATGGAATGAATCGTCCCCCGGAATTGAAACGTCCGTAATTCTTCTAGAAATCCAAGATCATAATTCTCTTCTTGCTCTGCGAGATATTGAATATCCTCTTCTGTAAACCGAAGATTCGAAATGTAATGAACAATTCGCTCCAATCCAGCAAACACTGCATAACCATTACCGAAAGGAAGCTTTCTGAAGTAAGCTTCAAATACCGCCTTACGTTCATGTGTGCCTAAGTGCCAGTGTGCATACATCATATTAATCTGATATTTATCCGTGTGTAGTGCAAGATCTTCTGTTAGCATGACGTTCTCCCCCCTTGTTATTGTGCTGTTCGTTGTTGTATTTGATGACAAAGAGTAGCGTCAATTTGAGCTTCGTATTACCTGAGCACCTAGACTCCCTGCAAAATGTTGCAACGCCCATTCATGTCCTCCAGGATTAAAGCTAGCCACAGCGTCTTCAAACACCCTAATACCATATCCCTTGTTATAAGCATCTACAGCAGTATGAAGCACACAAATATCCGTACACACGCCTATTAAATGGACCTCTGTTATCCCGCGTTCCTTGAGCATAATGTCCAGATTCGTCCCACAAAAAGCACTATATCTCGTCTTATCCATCCAATAAATAGAATCCTGATTTCTCTGATAGACATCAGCCAAATCTCCGTACAATTCTCTACCTTGTGTACCGCGGATATTATGTGGAGGGAACAGACTCGTCTCTGGGTGATAAGGATCATTTGCCTCATGAAGATCGACTGCCATGATGACGAAATCACCTTGATCTACATATGTCTGCGTGATGGACGCTACAGTCTCTTGAATGTCGATTGCAGGTTGCCCCACAGGGAGACTTCCATCCACGAAATCATTGGTGAAATCAATGACGATTAGTGCTTTCATCATTACCACTCCTCAATTAACAAATCGTTAAGCCATATTAAGGTTAGATTAAGTATAAATCGATAATAAAGGTATTTCGTCCGTAAACATATATAATTGAGCGGAACGTTGTGAATATTGATTGGAGCTAAGCTTCTTACCCATCTCATCTCTCACTTCTTCAAGGATTCCCTGTCTACTGCGAGTAGATGTGATTTTACGTATGAAATTAGGTTCCTTGAACTCTGGCACAACGGCTTGAATGACTTGATATAACTCACTTAGTGTAAAGTGCTTAGGCAGAAACTGTTTGGCGATTGTGGTCTGTAACATCTTCTGTTGAATCCTAACATAAGCGTCTCGGATAATCTCACGATGATCGAAAGCAAGCTCTAATTGTTCTAGTGCCTCATGAATTTCGAACAAACCCACTTCTTCTGCATCATCCGCAGCCTGTCGTTGCTCCAACATCCCCTCTTCCACGAGGGCAAAGAATGCATTACTGATAATCCATCCACGAGGATCTCTACCCGGTTTACTGTAGACACCTAAATATTCTAGATGACCTCCGTCCACGCCCGTTTCTTCTTTCAATTCTCTCTTAGCAGCATCATAAATGGATTCACTCTCCTGGCAAAACCCCCCAGGTAATGCCCACATGCCTGCATACGGCCAAGACTTCCGACGGATCAGCATGACCTTAAGCTCTCGAATAGGCAGAGTCTTCGTAACCGTCTTACGTTCCCGCTTCGTCAGAGTAAACATGACAATGTCAGCAGGCACACCATCTGGCGTGCGATATTTCTTAGAATTATAAGATTCTTGTTCATTCTTTTGTTCATTCATTTCATCATCACCACATAATATTCTATTTGATATTTTCATTATGATCTATTAAAAATATTTGTCAAGTGTATGACTCTGTTCTGCCACAATCATTTGTTATTTACCACTCGGAAGGTAGCCGTGGATATGCAACCTAAAGTTCCTTGACTGTCATGAATACGGGCTTCTGTTGTTAAACTCCGTCCCGCTTCATGAATAACTATCGAAGTCACCGTTAATCGTCCCTGCTTCATTGGTGATACAAAGTGTACATTCATATTCGTCGTTACGCATGCATCAACGTTTTTAGCTGCGGTAGCCACCATTCCCATGGCTTGATCCATCAGTGAAGTTAGAACTCCACCATGAACAATTCCTAGAGAATTAGTGTGGTGCTCCTTAGCATCCAATGCGATCTTCACTTCTTGTCCATTACCCGAAATAAATTCACACCCTAGAAATCCCCAAAAGGTATCCTTACCTTTAGAAATCATGCTGTCTAAACCCTGCATTGTATGTTCCCCCTATGTGTGTCGATCCTCATATTTTTACAAGTCTTGTGTAATATTATCCTTCTGCGTAATACGAGCTCCACAGGACACAAGAAGAAACGGCATTCCCATCCAATATTGGACGGTATCCGTTTCACTATGCGTACTGAGATAGAGTTGATCCGCCTTGGTTGTTACCTTATCTTTTCCTCTAATCAAGTAGAAAAGGCTTCGCCGTCCTTCTCCAAAGACGGCACCCGTTTTTAGCGGAAATATAAGAATTAGAGTATCAAGTGAAACTTATACTTTCTTATATTTCAATAAAAAGGCGCGGATAATTATCCGCAACCTTTTTTATTATTAACCGCAATTAGATGGAGGTGAATCTGTCCCCACTTCTACATTAACCTTTTCGGATACTGTATCACGGATAACAGAAATTACGAGTTGTAACAAGTAGTTTATGTCACTTTGACTCTGCTGGAATTCAACCACCACGGGGATACCGTCAATCTCGTCTTGCAAGACTTCAATCTCCGCTTCAATCTTCGCAACCATATCTTTATTTCTAAAAGATTCGAAAGCGACGATCTCCTTTTGCTTCTTCTTAATAACAGTGATCAGATCTTGTACACGCTCATGGTTACGAATCTTTTCTTCTGCTTGTTGGAATTGCTGTACTTCCTCACTACTAGATATCAGGTTCGCTAATTCCTTAGCTTTGGCCATAACGTCTTCTTGAATGACCAAATCCCGTGAATCATATGACATCATTTCATATTTATTCAATTGACCTTTACCTTGTGTCACATTGATCACCCCTTATCTTATGAATTCACAGCTACAGATTCTGTTACAATCTCACCTTTAATATACCATGTCTTAACTTCACTAATTTCAACATTTACTAACTTTCCTACTAAATCTTTACTTCCTTCAAAATGTACGAGTTTATTGCTACGTGTTCTACCTGCTAGAACCACCTCGTTGTTCTTGCTTTCTCCTTCTACCAGCACTTCCACAATCTTTCCTAGCATCTTCTCATTATTCATACGACTGTTATCTTCAATCGCTTTATTTAGACGCTGTAAACGTTCCTTCTTCACTTCTATTGGAACATTATCCTCCATGATCGCTGCAGGAGTTCCTTCGCGAGGGGAGTAGATAAAGGTATAAGCTGAATCGTAGCCTATTTCATTTACCATTGTCATTGTGTCTTCGAACTGTTCATCCGTTTCTCCAGGGAAACCAACGATAATATCGGTCGTTAACCCTACATTCGGAATCGCCGCTTTAATCTTATGAGCTAATTCCATATATCGATCGCGTGAATATTTACGACTCATTTTCTTTAGAACTTCCGTACTTCCTGATTGAACAGGTAAGTGAACATGCTCTACCAAATTGCCACCCTTAGCCAGGACACTTATCAATTGGTCATCGAAATCTCGTGGATGAGACGTTGTGAACCGAACACGTGGAATATCAATAAGACGCATATCGTCCATTAAGTCTCCGAAGCTGTATGTAATATCTGTGAAATCCTTACCATACGCATTCACATTCTGACCAAGTAACGTAACCTCTTTGAATCCTTGTCGAGCAAGGTCTCTAACCTCTGCAATAACATCTTCTGGACGGCGACTACGCTCTTTGCCGCGAGTGAATGGCACAATGCAATATGTACAGAACTTATCACAACCGTACATAATGTTTACCCATGCTTTCATACCTTCGCGTTTCTTAGGAAGGTTCTCAATAATGTCGCCTTCCTTGGACCATACATCAACAACTAACTCTTTACTGAACAGTGCTTCCTTAATTAAGAAGGGCAATCTATGGATGTTATGAGTCCCGAAGATCATATCGACGAAACCATGCTTTTGCAAAATACGATTGACCACATTCTCTTCTTGAGCCATACATCCACACACACCTAGCAGGAGACCTGGTTTCTCTGTCTTCAGATGCATAAGATGTCCAAGTTCACCGAATACTCTGTCTTCGGCATTCTCACGAATAGCACATGTGTTAAGCAGAATAATGTCTGCTACTTTACGATCTTCTGTACTACGATACCCCATCTGTTCTAATAGCCCTTTAATCGTCTCTGTATCATGCTCATTCATCTGACATCCAAAGGTATAGATAATATAGTGTTTACCTTCTCCTATGCCTCTCAGTTCGTCTGGGACGGCATTCCCGTACAACACCTGAACATCTTCTTTACCCCGTTGCTTTTCCTGTCTATGATTAGGCTCCGATATAATATTAATTTCACGGCCCTTAATCCGAATTCTCTTACCGAATTCATCCTCTGATAGAACCTTAGCATCCGAGAAATCAAAATATGTAGAGTAATCCTTAACCTTTTCGGATTTTAAGTCCGATGGTTTTTGGCTCCCTTTTGTCATAGGTTTCACTTCCTTCTATTATTCATACCATTAAATTTAATTTAGTCTCAATATGAAATTATAGCATATAAACTACGCGTATATCCATCTTACTAATGAGAGAAATCGAAATCGGAAAGTACTAATAATGACCGTTATTGTGAAAAAATAAAAAGCACTCCCACTACATCTTAGTGAAATGTGCTCCCATCCATTTATTTTATCACATTAGGTTCAAGAGGTTTTATTTCAAGCGGTTCCTTTACATTCGGTACAGCGCGTTGCTGACATTCTCGGAACGCATAATACTTGCACCCTAGGCAATGCGATTTATTTAATTGTGTTAATGCATAATCGATAGCCTTTCCTGTCTGCTCAAAAAAGTGTTCCTTCCCGATACATTCATCTAAATGTGTATTTTGAAGAACTTGGCGCGGTTGATTCTGTATTTCAGAGATCAGTACCTTACCACCCTTTTTCTCAAAATGATTCGTAATACTTGCGAAATTCGATTCCCCTGTTGAATCTAAATAAGGAACATTGTTCATTCGCAATACGAGTAATTTAGGTTCGTGCTTCATTTCATCCATAATCGATTTCTCAAATTGATCGGCAACCCCGAAGAATAAGGCGCCTTCGACAGTATAAATACTTATATAAGGACAGTTATGATGTTCACTTACCATATGTGGGGCTACCTTCTCATTTACAGCAGTGGGATCTGGTAAGACTTTGGAAACGCTCAGAAGCTCACTCATATGTTTAATAAAGATGATCGCTGACAATATTAAGCCCACTTCAACAGCCATTGTTAGGTCTGTAAATACTGTTAAAATAAATGTTGTCAATAATACCAGCGCTTCAGCTGATTTCGTCCTTAAGATATGTGTAAACTTTTTACGCTCACTCATATTCCACGCTACAACCATTAGAATAGGGGCCATACTTGCTAGCGGTATTTTGGAAGCGTACGGTGCGAATATAACGAGTACTAACAAGACAACGATCCCATGAATAATCCCAGAGATGGGTGATACGGCGCCATTCTTAATATTCGTTGCCGTTCTAGCAATGGCTCCCGTTGCAGGAATCCCTCCAAACAAGGGTGTGATCATATTAGCTATCCCTTGCCCCATAAGTTCTCTATTACTGTGATGTCTACCCCCACCCATACCATCCGCTACAACCGCAGACAACAGTGATTCAATACCACCTAGCATCGCAATAATAAACGCCGGTTTAATTAACATCCGAATGTTATCTATCGAAAAATCGGGAAAGTGTACACTAGGTAAGCTACTCGAAATGGCTCCATATGTAGAACCAATCGTTGCGACCTGATCTGAGAACAAAGTCGTTGCTACTAGCGTAGAAACTAATAACCCTACTAACGAACCTGGAACTTTAGAGAAAAACTTAGGTGTTAGAATGATCACACCGAGAGAAATCGCCGCCACTAGAACACTATATATATTCGTGTTTCCAATGTGCTTGACTAATTCCTTCATGTTCGACAGAAAATATTCGTGTTTTTCAAGATTTTGCAATCCTAGAAAGCTCGCTATTTGGCCTGTAAAGATGGTCACCGCTATTCCTGTGGTAAATCCGATCGTAACAGGACGTGGAATAAACTTGATAACCCCTCCGAGCTTAAATAGCCCCATCAAGAAAAGTAATATCCCTGCCATAAAACCAGCAATCAATAAATTCTCATACCCATACTGCATGACGATTGCAAAAATAATCGGAATAAAAGCTCCGGTAGGTCCGCCAATCTGAAATTTAGATCCCCCTATCAAGGAGATCAATATTCCTGCTATGATTGTCGTATATAATCCATACTCAGGTTTAACTCCTGATGCAATTGCAAACGCCATCCCTAATGGAATGGCGACAATGCCAACAATAAGACCTGCAACGATGTCTTTTTGCAAAGATTTTCTATTGTATCCTTTATATCTCCCAGTAAAAGAAAACTTCATCCCCAACCCCACTATCGATATATTTGATTATTTGAATATATATAAAATAATATATCCTGAAATGGTTAGTGTCAATTTAGCAGGACATCGAAAATCAAAGCAAAAAAGAAGCAAATCGATGTGATTCAATCGAAATGCTTCTTTTATTAGGTTTTACTGATTTTTTATATTTTCTAACATTGAAATAGCGTCAACAAGGTGATTATCAAAGATTTGTTTGGTTACACTGAGCAATTCCTTAATTAGAGGATCCCTCAAGGAGTATATAACTGAAGTTCCATCCTTTACACCATAAACAACGTTTTTACTTCTCAATACAGAGAGTTGTTGTGAAACAGCAGATCCCTCACTGCCTAATAACGTCTGTATCTCGTTCACGTTCTTATCACCATCTACCAAAGCCTCGAGAATTTTTATGCGTAGGGGATGTGCTAGAGCCTTGAAAAAGTCAGATTTAAAATGTTGTATATCTTGATACATAACCTTCTCTCCCCAAATGTTCAATAATTTGAATATATAAATATATTAACATAAAAAAAGCAGGAGATCGAATCTCCCGCTTCCACGTACTCATTTATTTATAATAAAATAATACGCTAATCGTTCTTTCAGCTAGTCAATAATCTCAGCTGTATCTCCTGTTTTAGCGCCTGAAGCATTCGCTTCATCTGTATCGATATGCATGTCTAATGCGAAAGAATCAGATACACGTGCTACCACGTTCTCAAGAATTAATCCGCGTTCTCCACCAAGACGAACTTTCAACAATTGTTTATCTTGGATTCCCCAAGCTTGTGCATCAGAAGTATGGAAATGGATGTGACGAGCCGCAACGATTACGCCTTCTTCAATGGTAACTTCACCAGCAGGTCCTTTAATCGTAATCCCTGGTGTACCGTCAATACTACCTGATTCACGAACAGGTGCCTTAACACCGATCGCAAAAGAGTCTGTACGAGATATTTCTAATTGTGAGGCTGGACGTGCAGGCCCCAATATTCTTACTTTATCAAATTGACCTTTAGATCCGATCACCGCAACGGTTTCATTCGCTGCAAATTGTCCAGGTTGGGACAATGGTTTGAACTCCGTCAATTGGTACCCTTGACCAAATAAAACCTCAATGTGTTCTTGTGTAAGGTGAATATGTCTAGCCGATACACCTACAGGTACAGATTTACTCATGAAATTCCACTCCTTAAGTTTTCTCTAGTATTCTCTATATGCCAACATCAACATCTATTATACAACCTTTTTGTTCAAAATAAAAAGGCATCCCACAGTATTAGGCTACCTCATTCGACATTATTTGAGTTCTGTTACATGATTGCCATATTGTTTACTTATAAAGTCAATTTATTCAACCCTTTAATTATTGATTGCCAACTTACTTGGTAGATTTGTCTCCAAATAAGTTAATGCATTCCCAGACAACCATGAGTTCACTTGCTTTTCCGAATAATATTGTAGCAATACTTCCGCCAATTTCGGGTACTTCCCTGGATGCTCTAAATCTTCAATCCAAGACTCAATCCCATCGAAATCAGAACCGAACATCAGGTGTTTCTCAGCTCCAAGTTCACACATATGTTCAATATGTGGTACTAGATCATGGGGAGTTGTTACGCGCACACCCGCCTTAACAAACAGTGGTACAAAGGTTAGGCCAATTCTACCATCTATTGCTACAATCGCTTGAATTTGTTTATCACTCAAATTTCGAGCATGTGAACATATGGCATAAGCATTCGAATGTGATGCAATAAACGGCCTCTTGGTCATCTCTACTAGTTCCCAGAACCCTTCTTGAGACAAATGGGATACATCCAACAACATCCCTATATCATTACACAATTCAATAAGTTGTCTTCCTTTCTTTGTGAATCCACCATTTCTTGGCTCAAGCACACCGTCCGCAGCCCAATTCGCATAATTCCACGTTAATCCCAAGAATCGTACGCCTAACTCATACGCCGTCCTCACATTAAACATATTACCCTCTAGCCCATCTGCACCCTCAATCGACAACATGCCCCAAGGTTTCCCATTGCCAAACTGATTGACCTCATCTTTCCAACGGAGCCATTCTACACCATCTCCGCTAGGGATGACTCGATTACGAAATATATCAATGCCGTTCAATATATATTCAAATCGAGGTTGCCCCCACTTCTCTGACAAATAAATAGCGAAACACTGAAGTATTACCCCGCCTTGGTGTAATCGTTCATACGTGACGTCTAGTCTATTGTCATTTAAAAAAGACATCGTGGTATTTTCCGTCATTTTACAGAGCACATCACAATGAAAATCCACCACACGTCTCATGTATGCTTCAACTCCCTTAGCATGATATAGCCATGCAAGAAGAAACGTCTAAACCATCCCTTAAGGGCCGGCTTACCGTCTCTTCGGAATTATAAGATGTTGCGTTTCCAGTGAAACTTCTACTTGCTTATATTTCAAAAAAACCTGTTACCTTGGTCAAAGATAAAATTTACCCTATGGGTAAGTTCAACCTTTTGTGAAAGTAAACAGGTATACACATATGAATAACGCTTTTCATCTAGGCTCTACGATTAATTTAATCGCCGTACGATCTTCCCCATCAATCACAATATCCGTAAAAGCTGGAATACAGATTAAATCGACTCCGCTAGGTGCAACAAATCCCCGGGCAATAGCTACCGCTTTTACTGCTTGGTTCAAAGCACCGGCTCCAATCGCTTGCAATTCAGCAACGCCGCGTTCACGAAGAACACCAGCAAGCGCTCCGGCAACCGAATTAGGATTGGACTTAGCTGAAACTTTTAATACATCCATAGGTTGATCCTCCCCTGGGAATGATGATGGTTCACATCCACATACTAGATGTTATTTACGGAGAGGAGAAAAAATACCTTTTTTTTGTTATTCCATAATCCATTCGTCTTCTTCTAAGCGAATTTTCTCTATTTTTGTAGCTTTACCAGTAGCTTCATCGATTTGTACAAATACACCATGGAAGTGCCATTTCCCTGTATCTACAACGAAACGTACCGGTAATTGCGTCTCAAACTTATGAATGACAGCTTCTCTTTCCATACCTAGAGCACCGTCCCTAGGTCCTACCATACCTGCATCCGTTAAATATGCCGTACCATTTGGTAAAATTCGATCATCATTACTCTGAACATGAGTATGTGTTCCCACGACAAGAGATACACGTCCATCTAAATGCCAACCCATACATATTTTCTCGGAAGTCGCCTCTGCATGAAAATCAACCAAGATGCACTTATGTTTCTTACGTAATTCTTCGACAATTTCATCACTTTTACGAAACGGACAGTCACTCGGAGGAAGAAAAGTGCGCCCTTGTAAATTTACGATTGCAAGCTCCTTACCATTAGCTTTGATAACCGTATGCCCACGTCCTGGAGTCCCTGGTGGGAAGTTAGCTGGACGAATCATTCGTGGTTCGTCATCAATAAATTCAAATATATCTCTATTATCCCACGTATGATTACCCATGGTAATTCCATGGACACCCCAATTATAGAAATCATTCGCTATGGACTCTGTAATTCCTCGACCAGCAGCTGAATTCTCACCATTTGCAATTATGATGTGTGGGTTATATTTCGATTTCAAAACGGGCAACATAGCTTTAAGTGCTTTTCTTCCAACTTCTCCAACAATATCTCCAATAAATAAAACGTTAATTTCCGTTCTCCTCCTTCAATATAAACAATATGAAAAGTGGCCCCAATGTGGCCACTTTTCATATTTAGCATTATTTAGCGTACTCAACCGCACGAGTTTCTCGAATGACCGTTACTTTAATATGTCCTGGATAATCCAGTTCATTCTCAATCATCTTCGTAATGTCACGTGCTAAGCGGAACGATTCAACATCATCGATCTTCTCAGGATGTACCATGACGCGAACTTCACGTCCTGCTTGGATGGCAAAGGATTTCTCCACACCTTCAAATGACTCAGCGATCGATTCCAACTTCTCAAGGCGCTTAATGTAAGTCTCCAATGTCTCTCTGCGTGCTCCCGGTCTTGCAGCTGACAAAGCATCCGCCGCGCCGACCAACATAGCAATGACCGAAGTTGCTTCGACATCTCCATGGTGGGAAGCGATACTATTAAGAACTACTGGATGTTCCTTATATTTCTTCGCTAGTTCCACGCCAATTTCAACGTGTGATCCTTCCACTTCATGATCCAGCGCTTTACCGATGTCATGCAATAATCCTGCACGTTTTGCAAGTACAATATCTTCTCCAAGCTCTCCTGCCATTAGTCCTGTTAGATAAGCGACCTCCATAGAGTGCTTCAGAACATTCTGACCATAGCTTGTACGGAATTTCAAACGACCCATGATCTTAATTAGATCAGGATGTAATCCATGTACACCTACCTCAAAGGTAGCTTGTTCACCATACTCACGTATCCGTTCATCCACTTCTTTACGAGACTTCTCGACCATTTCCTCAATACGTGCTGGGTGAATTCGACCATCAGCAACCAATTTCTCTAAGGCCGTGCGAGCAATTTCCCGACGAATTGGATCAAATCCTGACAGAATAACAGCTTCCGGCGTATCATCGATAATAAGGTCAATTCCTGTAAGGGTTTCAAGAGCACGAATATTCCGGCCTTCACGTCCGATAATTCGTCCTTTCATCTCCTCATTCGGAAGTGTCACGACGGACACTGTCGTTTCAGCAACGTGATCGGCTGCACAGCGTTGAATAGCCAACGTAATAATTTCACGTGATTTCTTATCTGCTTCTTCCTTCGCTTGGCTCTCAATGTCTTTAATCATTTGTGCAGTCTCATGACGAACTTCTTGTTCTACATTAGTTAAGATAATACTCTTAGCATCCTCAGTAGACAAATTCGAAATTCGCTCTAACTCAGTTAACTGGCTCTTATAAATCGTATCAATTTGTTGCTGGGTTTCTTCAATTCGTTTCTCTTTGTTAGCCACTTGTTCTTCTTTACGTTCTAATGCTTCCATTTTTTTATCCAGCGACTCTTCTTTTTGCAGCAATCTACGTTCTTGCCGTTGAATTTCATTCCGGCGCTCACGAGTGTCTTTTTCAGCCTCGGACCGAATTCTATGGACTTCATCCTTAGCTTCTAGTACCGTTTCTTTCTTCACTGCTTCTGCTTCCTTCTTCGCGCTCTCCACGATTTGGACGGCAGCTTCTTCAGCACTGGAAATCTTAGCTTCTGCAATAGATTTGCGAATAAAATAACCGGCGAACCCAAAGATTACGGCTACGAAGAGAACGATCAAGATCCAAATCCATGGTTCCATCCTGTCCACCTCCTCGTTTGTTCCTCCAAGGAATCCTTGGAATTTTTCTACAGTTGTCATTCATTTACTTACTCATCATACTACAAATCAGTTATCAATACAGATAATTTGTACACATTCACATGTGTAATGTCCGCCAACCACTGGCAATAAATTCATTCATAGGAATAGCTCGACAAAATCTTTCATAAGTAAGAACCTCTTTTGGAAGGAAAAAGATTCTCTATACGAATATAGATTCTATTTCATTTTAGTATTTGTGAAAAGATATTGTCAAGGGAATCGCTCTTAATCTCATGTTTTCTTAACTATTCACACTCAAAATCGTCGTCATCTATATCCTGCAGATCATCTTCTTGAATGACTTGGTTCAACACTTGTCTAACTTGCTCGCCAGAGAAACCGCGTCGCATGAGGTAAGAACCTGTCTTTCTTTTCTTATCTAACAATTCACCTTTAGACTGATTCCACTTCTTTCTACCGATAATAAGCGCACTCTGATATTCCTGATCTGGGCTCACCCCATCTAGTGCTTCCGTGATCAGTAATTTATCTACACCCTTTTGCCTTAGTTCTTGTCTTACCCATGCTTTACCCTTACGTTGACTCGTGATTCGCTGTTCTGCCCACTGCTGAGCATATATCGCATCATTAACTAAACCCTCGCGGCTTAAGCGCGCTAGCACGTCTTCAATGACGTCCTGCGAGGTCTCCTTCTCTAGGAGTCTAATCTGAATTTCTTTACGAGTACGTGACTTTCTCTCTAAATATTTAAGTGCTTGAACATACCCCTTTTGTTTCTCATCAGCCAGTACAATTTCTTCTAATTCATGTTTCCAGAATACATTTCCGCTAATCATTCTGTACTTAATCATGATATCCTCGTGAACCGACAGAACATATTGTCCAAAGGATACTAGATACCGATATTTTTGCTTGGGTTCACGTTCCACCCCCGTAATGACCAATTCCTGATCTTGGGGAAAATAGGAAACAGCGCTCAATTCCTGCTCTTGAAGATCATCGTTCCATGCGTCCATAATTGTATTTCCTCACTTTCCCCCAAAGAATATGTACAAGACAAAGGACGCCCATTGTAATCCGCATACGGGCGCCCTTCATATAATGAATAATCGATTGCGATTGTTACAAGTCTATTCCATTTCAAGCAATTCTTGCTCTTCCAACTCGTCTTCCTTTTGCTCTGAAGCGCTTGGAGGAGTAACTGTATTCGTCAAATTGCTAGCTTCCCGAATTTTGTTCTCAATGACATCTGAAATTGCAGAATGATCTTTCAAGAATTGCTTCGCATTCTCTCTACCTTGACCTAAGCGTTCACCTTCATAAGAGTACCAGGCACCGCTCTTGTTCACGATATCCAGATCCGTACCGATATCTACGATACTTCCCTCTTTCGAAATCCCCATACCATACATCATATCAACGTCAGCCTGTTTGAAAGGTGGCGCCACTTTGTTCTTCACGACTTTAATCTTCGTACGGTTACCTACGATGTCGTTACCATTCTTAATACTTTCAACTCTACGAACATCCAATCGGATGGTAGAATAGAACTTCAATGCTCGTCCACCAGGCGTAGTCTCTGGGTTACCGAACATAACTCCGATCTTCTCACGAAGCTGATTGATAAAGATTGCAGTAGTCTTAGATTTGCTAACTGCACCTGAAAGCTTACGTAAAGCTTGGGACATCAGGCGAGCTTGTAAACCGACATGGGAATCTCCCATCTCGCCTTCAATCTCTGCCTTTGGTACCAAGGCTGCAACAGAGTCAACTACAATAATATCCACTGCACCACTGCGTACGAGTGCTTCAGCAATTTCTAATGCTTGTTCACCAGTATCAGGTTGCGATAGTAGAAGTTCGTCAATATTAACACCTAGATTACTAGCATATTTAGGGTCAAGCGCATGCTCAGCATCAATAAATGCTGCTGTTCCGCCAGCCTTCTGCGCCTCAGCAATAGCATGTAAAGCTACGGTTGTCTTACCGGAAGACTCAGGACCGTATATTTCAATGATACGACCTCTTGGAAATCCACCTACACCCAATGCAATATCCAATGCCAAAGATCCACTGGAAGTAACTTCCACTTGCATGTTGTTCGATTCACCGAGCTTCATTATGGAACCCTTACCAAATTGTTTCTCTATTTGACGAAGCGCTACATCCAGCGCTGCACGACGATCTGACAATAGACTCACATCCTTCAATATTTATAATATAATGATACCTTGTTTCGAAACGTTTGCCAAGCATTTTTTCGAACATACATTCGTTTTTTTGAACAATCTATTCCCCTTTCCCTTTTGTCACGGGTCTATAGGACAGAAAAAGAACCGTAGCAAAATATCTATTTCGCTACGGTTCTTCCGTATAATATTAGTATACTACGATTGATATTGATCCTTCAACTATCGTGTTTGCAGCTTATCGCTCTGCATGATTGTACGCCATAATCGGTACAAGAGGCTTTTAACCGTACGGACCCGAATCGTCTCTCGATTGCCTATTAAGTTAAGCTCGAACACTTCCGTTTTCTTATCCCGCTCCGCAATGGCAATATATACAAGTCCGACTGGCTTTCGCTCGGAATAAGCCGGCCCAGCAACCCCAGTAATAGCCAACCCAAAGTCAGTATCTGTAATCATTCTTACTTGTTCTGCAAGCACTTGTGCAACTTCCGCACTCACAGCTCCTGGAGCATCGTCTCCCTCAAGGAGGTCATGAGGTACGTTCAGTAACTTTTCTTTCATCTGATTGGAATAGCATACGATACCACCTTCGAATACAGTCGCACTTCCTGGTACTGATGTAATTCTTTCCATCAATAGACCACCAGTACAGCTTTCTGCTGCACTCAAAGTCATGCCCTGATCAGTCATGAGATCAACAATGGCTTTCTCTATCGTTATATCTCCATTAGCATACATATGTTCAGAAAGTAGTGACTGAATCTGTTTCTCTAACTCATGGAGCTTATTCATCGCTTCTTGTTCACTAGGCGCCTTCGTTGATATCCGAACCGTGACTTCACCCTCTTTAGCATAAGGAGCAATGGTTGGATCACTCTGATTCTGGATTAAATCTAACAACCGGTCCTCAAGCAGAGATTCTCCAATACCAGCAAACTTTAACATCTTAGAATAAATCGGCATTTCATCCGTAAGTGCATGCTGCAACAGCCATGGCTTAGCCTGTTCTTGGAACATAGGAGCCATTTCTTTAGGTGGTCCAGGTAGAATAATATAATATTTCCCCTCATGTGAAAGTGCATTACCTACGGCAAGACCTGTTGCATTCGCAAGGGGTGTACTCCCATCAATTACTAAAGCTTGACGCCGATTATTCTCGGTCATATGCACGTCACGCTTCGCAAAGAACTTTGCTACATGATCCATAGCAAGGCGATCTATATGTAATTTTCTTCCCAATAAGGCTGCAAGAGCATCCTTTGTTAAGTCATCTTGTGTCGGGCCAATACCACCTGTCAATAAAACGATATCTGCGCGCTGACTCGCCAATTGGATGGACTCCTGAAGCCTTGTCATATTGTCACCAACGACGCTCTGGAAATAAACATCAATTCCCAGTGTAGCTAATTCTACTGACAAAAATTGAGCATTTGTATTCACAATCTGTCCCAACAACAATTCTGTTCCTACTGCAATGATCTCTGCCTTCATAATTAAAAACCTCCACTTCATATTAAATCAAGTAAAGCTTAATCGCCCTCTTTAGAGGAGATCGACATGTTTTACGAAACTAGTTATGTTACGCCTAACTTTTAGGTATTCGCTATTTCGAAAGAAAAGACAATAGGAAAATATCCTACTGCCCCATTTAAAACACTTAATATATCCAAATGTTAACTTCTAGATAAATTCAACAATGTTTTATTCTTAATAAAATAATCAATCCCAGAGTATAACGTAATCAGGCCCGCAGCCCAAGTGGCTATGATATCAAACGGAATATTGAGGAACACGAATGGAAAGTTGTTAATAAGCATAGCAATTATCGCTACAATCTGTATAACTGTTTTGACTTTCCCCCAACTACTAGCGGCAACTACCTTACCATCAAGCAATGCAATCTGCCGTAGCCCTGTTACAGCGAACTCCCGACTAATAATAACAATTGCAATCCAACTGTCGCATTTACCCATTTCTACCAGAGAAATAAGAATCGCAGCTACCAGTAACTTGTCCGCCAACGGATCCAGCAATTTCCCTAAATTTGTTACCATATTATTCTTACGTGCAAGATAACCATCAATACCATCCGTACTAGCCGCGATAATGAAAATAATTACAGCGATCAGCTGGTTGTAAGGCAATTGATAAGAATGCCACACGATCGGGTTAGGATAAAAGTTGAAATCAACCAACAAAAATACCATCATAACAGGAATTAGAAATATTCTAGCTATCGTAATACGATTGGGTAAATTCACAGGACAACCTCCCTGTGTATTAACTTTGAATCCACCAAAAGTTTCTCGCAAATTAATGTCATAATCTGGACTCTCTCTGTCATTTCCCATGCTCCCCCAATGATATAACCCATTATTCCCTAATAATCTTTATAAGTATAATATATGGGTTAAACAGTGTCAAAAAGGCACCTATCCAACATAACCGATCTGTTATTTACATAACGGATTGTCAAGCTAAGTAACGCTTAGCTTGACAATCCGTTATGTTAACATCTATTACTTGGCGTTCGTAAACTGAAGATCCAAGGAGAGTTCTGCTTTGCGCAAGAGCTGCATGATCGCTTGTAAATCATTTTTACTTTTACCGGTCACACGAATTTGATCGCCTTGAATCTGACTCTTCACTTTTAGTTTAGAATCGCGAATCAGTACATTGATCTTTTTAGCATTATCTTGATCAATTCCTTGTTTCAAGGTTAATTTCTGTCTCACAGTTCCCAAAGAAGCTGGTTCAATTTTACCGTATTCTACATTTTTTAAGGTTAAACCTCGTTTGACCATCTTTGATTGTAGAATATCAATAACCGCATTTAGTTTAAATTCATCATCCGAAATAATGACAAGAGCATCTTTGTCCAACTTTAGACTACTCTTACTCCCTTTGAAATCAAATCTTGTTTCAATTTCTTTCTCTGCTTGGGTGATGGCATTATTCATTTCATTTAAATCAAATTTGGATACGATATCAAAAGAACTTTCTGAACTCATCATTCCACGTCCTCTCTACTGACTATCTGTCATAATATATGATTCTTTCAATGAAGTCTATGTCCAACAAAAAAGGCACTCCTTGAGAACATGTCTCATTACAGGAATACCTTTTTTGAAGCATCCAAGTTATCGGGACCTAGAAGGTTGTCGAAACATATCTAAAATCCCAAGTATAATATGTGCGATTCCAAAGCCTAAAATACCGTAACCCCACGCGCTTGGCGTTAGATAATAACCAAGAAGACTAACTATAACACCTAATCCAGTCGCAATCCAACTTACTGTCATATCGAGCACCTGCTCATCGAAGAAATATAAGACTAAGACTCATACCTTCTGAATCTGATCTTATTATTTCCAGCACAAGTGATGACTATTCAACTGAATCTGTGTTTGTGTTAGTATCCGTATTTGTTTCTGTGTTCGTTGGGTCAGACTCCTGATTCGTAGTCCCACGTTGAAGTAGAATATTTGATGTTGACTTTCCATCCGTAACAATCTGTCCTGCAACCGTAATCGTAGTAGCTGGAGAGTATCCTGATTTAATAAACAACCCTTGACTATCCATTTCATATTTCAACGTTTCTCCGTCAGAGGTATTACCAAAATAAAGTTTTTCCCCTTTAGTATTGGAGCCTCTGTAAATCTCAACCCAACTCTTACCTGTCGCTTTAATCTCCACTACGATGGGCGTTGTATCCGTTCCTGACACATTAAAAATCGTTTTCTTACCACTCTTACCAGCCTCAGTCACAGTAACTGGCTGTTCTACAGGTGGCTCTTCTACTGGAGGTTCTTCTACTGGAGGTTCTACAGTTTCATCTGTCCCGCCATTGGTATCTGGTGTATTCGTTACATCTCCACCATTATCCGTTGGCTCCTTAGGATCCTGTATATTTCCCGTTATTTTCTGTCCAGAATCCACGGTTTTATCCCCCGGCTTCTCATCCAGTGAAGATACATATAAATAAATAACAACAATGATCAGTATAGGAAAGGTCCACATTAATACCGTAGACAACCATTTCACATTGCGCTCCGTTGGCGGTCGATTACTCGAACGTTTCTGAATAACTGGTTCCATAGTCTCTTCTGGCTGAGATAAAGACACTTCCTTGTGCCCTTCTAGTAGCTCATCTGGATTAAGACCTACTGTCTCAGCATAAGTCTTGATAAATGCTCGAACATAGAAATTTCCTGGGAGAACTTTATAGTCACCTGCCTCGATGGCTTCTAAATATCTCTTGCGGATTTTCGTCATTTCCTGTACATCATCAAGGCTCATTCCCTTTTCGAGTCTGGCCTCCCTTAATTGCTGACCTAGTTCAGACATACCATCACCTCCTGTTTCTTATAATTTTATGGAATTAGAGTTCATAAATCTTCCGTATAAGCATTCGTAAATGAATCATATACAATTTCTTCATCTGGCGTGTTTCTGAGTTCAATAATGATATCGAAATCATCGAAGGAGTATTCCGACTCCTGAACAAAAATATCCGGGTGTTCAATCACTTTAGTACTAGGCATATTCATGATATCCTGCAATAAATTATAGTGTTTCTCACTGGATCTTATTGTACTAACAATCCCGTCAATAATAAAAACATGGTTTGGATTCATTTCATCCTCAGACAGCTGACTTCGGATGGTTTGACGAAGCAACGTTGAAGATACGAACGTCCAGCGTTTCATTGCACATACACTACCCGCTATAATGGACTCCGTTTTACCTACACGCGGCATTCCTCTTAACCCAACGACATGGTTACCTTCTCTTTTAAATATTTCACCAAGAAAATCGACAAGTAAACCTAATTCATCTCGCGTAAACCGAAACGTTTTACGATCATCTGAATCTCTGTCTATATACCTTCCATGACGTACCGCCAATTTATCGACAAGTTTTGGAGGTCGCAATGCAGAAATAGTGATATTATCTACTTTTTTCAACATAGCTCCCATGAGTTCAATCTTCTCTTCATCATCCGTCTCAAGTAGCATGCCTCGAGTTTCGCCCTCTACACCATTTATGGTTAGTATATTGACTTCCAACATCCCAAGTAAAGAGGCAATGTCTCCCAGTAACCCTGGTCTGTTTTTATGTATCTTATATTCCATATACCACTGTTTCGTCTGTTTCGACTCCATTTTAACACCTCACCTAACACGTTTCCCGTATTCTCGACAAAACATGCCCCGATCCCATCTTGGAAGAGGCACTATCTACATCGAGCTATTTATGGGTCATGTTAATGATATATAAAATAAATATGAAAGGCAAGGTCATCTCTGTAATGATTGTAGAAAAGCCCCCATATGGGAGCTTTTCTCATGGAATTATGCATTTTTCTTGGCTAATTTCACCATCAAACGTGCAAGGGTCTGCCGTTCTTCTTGATTTCCAACTTCCCACAATTCCTTGAGGGTTCGATTGGAAGGATTCTGCGGATCGACTTTTTCATCTAGGAAATCGCCGATTTCGTAAGCCAACTTGGAGATGGTATCTTCACTCATCCCCATTTTTTCAGCTTGCACTACGCGTTCACCCAAGAACTTTTTCCATGTATCAAAATTTCTGAGTACTGTTGATGACATATTAAATCCTCCTTAGCTATGACGCATGAGATTTAAAATCAACAGTTGTAATATGACCCGATTCCGTCTTCATTATTCGTATTAAAGCTGGAAGCATTTGTCTTAAGTGATCCATCCGCCGTTAGGACTAATCACTTGCCCATTAATATAGCCCGATTCCGAAAGTGCGAGAAAATATACAAGAGACGATATTTCGTCAGGGCGAGCTAGTCTTCCTGCTGGTATTTCATCTTCAAGCATACGAATTTCATCTTCTTGTAAATGGTTCATCATCGATGTATCGACTGCACCAGGAGCGACAGCATTAACCGTAATTCCAGAAGGGGCTAGTTCCTTCGCCAAGGCTTTCGTAAAGGCGTTGACGCCTCCCTTACTCGTGGAGTACAGAACTTCACAAGAAGCACCTGAAATCCCCCATACGGATGAAATGTTAATAATCCGCCCATACCGTTGCGAAACCATAAAAGGCATAAAAACCTGTGTACATAAGAACATGCCTTTAAGATTGATCGACATCACATCATCCCATATTTCTTCCGTTACATCTGAGAGCATCCCGTAATGCGATATTCCAGCATTATTTACCAGAATATCCGGCATCATGCCATGACTTTGGAGTTTATCACGCATTCTACATATTTGTTCTCGATCCTTCAAGTCTGCCGTTATAGTTAGAACCTTAGCGCCATGGGACATACACCGACGTGCCACTTCATTAGCCTCTTCATGGGACTTTCCATAATGAATAACGACATTCATACCTACTAATGCAAAACGCTCCGCTATAGCTGCTCCAATGCCTCTACTGGCTCCTGTGATCAGAACCGTCGTTTCCCCGATTGGCTTAGTCCAATCTCTCCCCGCCTCATTGTTCAAGGGTTTACCACAACCGATACCGCAACCTGACTCCAGTCAATGTGCTCTTGCAAACAATCATTTACATCTTTTAGAGTGATGGATTCATACACTTGTAAAACGGAGAAGAAGTCGCTTCCACGAAATTGATACTTGGTAAACTCATGTGCGATATTCTCAGGTGAATTCAGCATACGTAAGTACCCGCCCATTTTCTTTTTGCGTGAGCGTTCGAAATTAGATTCCTTAAAGCCTGCCTTAACCATTAAATCCACTTCTTCCTGAATTCTTTGGAGCAGTACATCGGGATCTCTTGTATCTCCACCAATAATAGAAAAGGCATAATGAGGTGAACTGTTATATTCATATCCGAAGCTGTCCGAGATGAGATCTTCATCATAGAGCTTTTGATACAACGGAGTACTCGAACCAAATAGTAAATCAAGCATAAGCTTGGTCGTTAGATCCCGCTTCAATAGTTCCTCACCAACGAATCCCACTTTTTTCTCTTTAAAACCAAATAAACACTTAGGCATGGAGACGGTTAGTTTCTTTACACGTTTTTCCTCTGCTACTTCCATTTGTTCTTGTTCAAAGAAACGTTCTATCTCACCTTGTGGTTCATATGATTTCTTCGCTTGATTATTTCTCACCAGTTCAAATACTTCCTCAGGCTTAACCCCACCCACTACAAATAAAAGCATATTACTTGGATGGTAAAAAGCGTTATAACAAGAATATAATGTCTCTTTCGTAATTGTGCTGATGGACTCCACTGTACCTGCAATATCAATATGAACAGGATGAACTTTGTACATCGCTTCAATTAAGCCAAAATAAACACGCCAATCCGCATTATCCTCATACATTCCAATTTCCTGACCAATAATACCTTTTTCTTTATCCACATTCTGATCTGTGAAATAAGGATTTTGCACAAAATTAATCAATGTCTCCAAATTATCTTCAATATTCTCAGTAGCAGAGAACAGATACACCGTCTGGTCAAAGCTCGTAAATGCATTCGCAGAGGCGCCTTGCGAAGCAAACGTTGCAAAGATATCTCCCTGAGGTTCCTCAAACATTTTATGCTCCAAGAAATGAGCAATCCCATCAGGAACAACTACTTCATTCTGACCCTCTACACGAAAGTGGTTATCGACAGATCCATATTTCGTAGCAAAAGTAGCGTAGGTCTTATTGAATCCCGGTTTCGGGAGAACATACACATGAAGGCCATTATCCATGACTTCGTAATAAAGCGTTTCTTGTAAATTATCATATTGTACACTTTGCATCCGCTATTCCTCCTTCTGCCCTCTTAGGAAATAGATCGTATCCAATTCGAATGTAGATGCAGCCGCACGTACATCCTCAACTGAAATATTCTCTATCTGTTGAACAAGCTGCTCTACTGTGCGCTCTTTCCCAGACAATTGACCATTGAAGTCAAAAGAAATCATTTCAAATGCAGAATCATCCATTTCACGTAACAAATTCCGAATCATAGCTTTAGTCTGTGACATCTCCAATTCAGTGATCTCACCCGTTCGCATTTCCTCTAGCTGATTCTCAATAATTTCAACAGCTTTCTCATAATTTTGGACCTCTATGCCTGATTGAATAGTCCCAAGTCCTTTATGACCATCGTAGCGTGAAGAAGCATAATAAGCTAAGCTCTCCTTCTCACGAACGTTCAAGAACAGCTTCGAGTGCGGATACCCACCGAGTATTCCGTTGTACATCAGTGCAGAAGCATATTCGTCATCTCCATACGTTATCGTTGTACGAAGCCCCATATTTAACTTCCCTTGATTCACATCCAATTTCTCAACGATGGTTCGAACTTCACTCACTTCACGAATTGACTGCTTCGTTTCATAGGCTACAGGTTGTGTGGCGTCTAGATGGAAGTGTTGCTCTACCAACTTCTGCACTTCCTCAAGCGTGGTATCTCCCACGACATAAAGATCCATACTGGATTCATTCAGCCAATTCAGATATGACTTATAGAGCGATTCCGCAGTAATATGATCTAAATCTTTACGCTGTCCAAGCGGATGTAAGCGATATGGCTCATTGCGACACATCTCTTCTAAGCAACGCTCAGCAGCATATCGAATCTTATCATTCACAATAGACTCTATTTTCTTACGGACATTCTCTTTCTCCGCCTGTACGTAAGCATTTTTGAAATGTCCATCTTCTAATGCAGGACGTGTTACGACTTCGCCTAAAAATGCGAAGGATGATTCGAGAAGACTCTCTTGACTCTGCACAAACGTATCGTTAATAGTGTCCATACGAAACTGAACAATTTGGTTATCGCCTCTTTTATACACATCGAACCCAAATCCCGCACCATATAACTGTTCCAAGCGTTCACGGAATTGCGTTGTCTCAGGATATGACGCTGTCCCCCGACGAAGTACAAACGGAGTTAGCGCTGTAGAAGTCACGGTATCTTCGGATAGCGGGATACCCACATACAAAGAAATAGCGAACGTTTTGAAGCGTTTGGTAGGCAATACATGAATTCGCAGTCGACCTGCACTACCGTGTTCAAATCTTGTTTTATTCAAGGTCCCAATCTCCTTTATATCATGGATTGTTAAAGCACACTGACGACGTAATAATATCCATTCTAACCCACCTCAAAGTGAAGAAGCAACCGAAGGCAAGCCTTCGATTGCCCCTTTTCTTGTTACATACAGAAAATATGCGCACCGATCGTTTTCACTTGAGGACGTGTCCATATCCACGGAGATGTAGCTGTCTTCGGATTAAAGTAATACAAGCATCCTCCTGAAGGATCCCATCCATTCAGGGCTTGCATCACTGCCTTTCGCGCCTGTTCATTAGGTTCCAAATATATTTGGCCATCGGCTACCGCTGTGAACGCTCTTGGCTGGAATATAACGCCTGAAGGTGTATTGGGAAATTCAGATGACTTCACACGATTCAAAATAACCGCTGCAACCGCAACCTGCCCTTCAAATGGTTCACCACGAGCTTCTCCATATACAGCATTGGCCATGATCTTTAAATCATTCTCAGACAGTCCCATCGAATTGGCAGATCCCATCGGTGCCTTCTTATCTGATGTTTCTTTTTTTGGAGCGGTTGGTTTATTTCCAGCATTATTTGCTGCAGTTGGTTTCCAATCTTTTGTAGCATTGTAAAGCTTCAACTTGGTCTTAGCCCCAACAACTCCATCTACCTTCATACCGAAATCGGATTGGAACCATTTGACCGATTTCAAAGTACCACTGCCAAAGGTACTGTCAATCTTCCCAGTGTAAAATCCCAAATACTTAAGACGTCCTTGCAGCTCATATACATCTTGACCTGACGTTCCAACTCCGAATGCATTCGTACTAAATACCGGTTCCGAAGGAGCAAATAGCTCATTCAATGGTTCCATAGCTGCAAGTGAGGTGTCATTCATAAATCCGAACACAGATATGGACAACAGAAGCACCAATCCTATAGAGATCCAGCCTTTCGTTTTGTTCATATGTTTAGCTCTACCTTTCTGTTGTGTTTTTACAAGATGCATAAAGTTATTATGACTTGCCCATTAGCTTCCTATGCATGGTACACAACAAGTAAGTAGAAACCGATGTTTTATAAGTAATCTAACCCTATTCTTTTCTCTCTTATTCGTTATTTTTGAAGGCTAGGAAGATAAGAAGAGAAAGCAAAAAGAGCTCCCCCAAATAACGACGGGAAACTCTTTCTACTTTAAGAACTAATTCTATTCTGTTGATACTGCTCCATAGACAGAAGAACTTCCCGTGGCTTACTTCCTTCGTATGGCCCAATAATGCCTCGAGCCTCCATTGAATCAATCAGACGTGCTGCGCGAGTATACCCAACCCGCATTCTACGTTGTAACAGAGATACCGAGGCCTGCTTCGCTTCTAGAATGATTTGCACAGCTTGATCATAGAGTTCATCAAGCTTCTCATCTGCATCTGCGGTCGACTCTTCAATCTCTGGAACGAGTGATTCGTCATAAACGGCCTGCCCCTGATCACGCACATAATCTACGATATTCTCTACTTCCTGATCTGTTAAATAAGCACCTTGTACACGAATCGGCTTCGATGAACCCATCGGCAGGAATAACATATCTCCACGACCTAGCAGTTTCTCAGCACCTGCCATATCTAGAATTGTTCTTGAATCCACATTAGAAGAAACTCCAAAAGCAATTCTAGAAGGAATATTCGCCTTTATGACGCCCGTTATAACATCTACTGAAGGACGTTGGGTCGCGATGATCAGATGAATTCCTGCTGCACGGGCCATTTGAGCGAGACGAGTAATAGCCTCCTCCACATCATTAGCTGCCACCATCATCAAATCAGCAAGCTCGTCCACGATGACAACAATGTAAGGCAGTACCGCTGGTAAATTTTCTTGCATTAATTTATTGTAACCCTCAATATTTCGAGTACCTGATTTAGAAAATAGCTCATAGCGTTTCTCCATCTCAACCACAATTTTCTTGAGTGCCAAGGACGCCCGCTTGGGATCGGTCACAACAGGCGCTAGAAGATGGGGAATGCCATTATAAACATTCAGCTCGACCATCTTAGGGTCAACCATTAAGAATTTCACTTCATCCGGCTTCGCCTTATAAAGAATACTCGTTATAATTCCGTTAATACAGACCGATTTACCCGAACCTGTAGCACCTGCTACAAGAAGATGCGGCATCTTCGCAAGATTACCAATAATGGTCTGCCCTGAAATATCCCTACCGAATGCAACCGATAACTTAGACTCAGCCTCTTGGAATAATGCAGTCTCCATCACCTCACGCATTGTAACGATAGACACTTCATTATTCGGCACTTCAATTCCTATAGCAGATTTACCTGGGATCGGAGCCTCCATCCGGATATCTTTAGCGGCAAGTGCCAATGCAATGTCGTCTGTTAAATTCACAATCCGACTCACTTTAACCCCTATATCTGGCTGGATCTCATAACGGGTAACCGCAGGACCACGCACAACTTCTATGACTTTTGCACGAACACCAAAACTTTCGAGCGTAGCCTCAAGTTTACGAGCCGTCTGCATGTAATCGTTCTGATCTCCAGCCTTCCCAGCATTACTAGGTTTACCAAGCAGACGGAAAGGAGGTAAGACGTATGGTTTGGGAGGTGGAGCTGGAGCAATGATCTCAAGTGAAATCTCTTCACCGTTCTCGTTAGCTCCCGCATCATTGACCTGGCTCATTCCGCCAGTTCCTTCTAAACCTTGTCCATACGCTAATGATGGTTCACCAGAAATCTCGCCGTGACTTTTCATAATCGATTCTTTAAGATCAGCGACTTCTCGACCTGTAAAAGCCTCTTCTAAATCATCTTCATCAGCAAGCCCTTCCGCTTTTACATGTTCGAAGAAATCACGAATAATCGGCACCGTTGCTGTTGATTGGTACTGTAAAGGATTATCATCTCCAAGCGAAGATTCCTCTTCTGAGATCGTCTTGTCAACTCCACCCTTTTTCCCTTTACGCTGAAGAGGCTCCACCATTTCAGTGATATGTGAAATATCCTCAGAATCCTCTTCAGCATATGAATCTTGAGCTTTTGCGCTTTTCCCACCAAACAATTGAAAAAATATAGGCGGGTTACGTTTAACTTTAGGTAAGATAACTTCATCAAAATCATCATCGTCATCGTCGCCGGGAAGAAGCCGTTTATTTCGTTCTGCTATACCTCTTACAGGTGAAGACGTTTTATTCCCTGTTGTCTGACGCATACTGAATTGCTTATGTACAAAAGCAACGATTTTCATTACCCTAGTTCGGACAATTCGCATCAAGTCTACATAGGATAAGTTCGTGATCAACATAAAACTAATAATAAACATGACGATCATTAATAACTTAGCGCCCGTATTTCCGAACAGCCAAAAAAGTGCAGTATACTGTATAGCACCGACATATCCGCCACCAATATCTTTATCCATCATGGAGTGCTCAATCTGATCTGTTGACGTCAGTAAACTTCCGTGAAGGTCTGATTGTGCCTGAGCAAATATCCTACTGGAACTCAAATCTGGTATGGGAGCTAATTTCCGTTCGATACTGGATATACTACTCATTAAGGTTAGAGCCAATACAACAAGTAATAACCCACTTTTGCGTGTGTTCCAACGATTCGGCCACTTCCTGTTAATCATGACCATTAGCCCATAATATACCCCTATAAGCGGAAATACAAAATAAAAGCTACCTAACATGAGTCCAAACATTTTGGATAGGGACCAACCGACCGTAGCTTCACCAGATAAAGCAATGACAGATAGTGTAATGAGAATAATCCCATAAATTTCATATTTAAGTATGCTACTTAGTATTGCCTTCTTCTTTTTTCGTCTCTTGGCCAAAAAAGTCACCCCCGGAACAACATTATACCATAATTAACCGTGGGCACCTATGTTCTATTTATCCAGCCAAAGGATCATTTTTACAAAGAAGGGATATATCGAATCATTTGTCCAGGCGCATACATAGGATTCAAATAATCATTTAAGGAACAATTCAGTAGTCTCACAATCTGCGCATTGCCTTGATCTATAGGCATCACCTGCATTAGAATTCGTTCAACAACAACCTCCACGGTTGCCTCAGGCTCTTTGAAACCGCCTTCCCAAATAACGTCCATCGGCATAATCGTATATAAAGTCACTATTGAAGCCTCCCTTGCTGCTGTACCTGTTGCTGCTCGTTAATGAGTAGGTTTAATTTAGCTAATGCTAGTCCAATTCCTCCAACTTCATCCATCAATCCATATCCTACAGCGTCTAATCCTCCAACGGCCGTTCCAATATCCCGATTCAACTCGCCTGTTCTGAACATCAATTCTTTAAATTTTTCCGCAGTAATTCTAGAATGTGAAGTTACAAATTGAACGACCCTTTCCTGCATTTTCTCCATATATTCGAACGTCTGTGGAACACCAATCACTAGACCGTTTAGACGAATCGGGTGTATGGTCATCGTTGCACTTTCAGCAATAATGGAATAACTTGACGCAACTGCAATCGGCACACCAATACTATGTCCCCCTCCAATCACGACCGTCACCGTAGGTTTGGTCAGGGACGCTATCATCTCGGCAATGGCCAGACCCGCCTCTACATCTCCACCTACCGTGTTAAGGACAATGACGAGACCCTTTACTTCCTTACTTTGTTCGGCAGCTACGAGTTGCGGAATGATATGTTCGTATTTAGTCGTTTTATTTTGAGGAGGCAGTATGACATGTCCTTCAATCTGCCCAATAATCGTCATGCAAAATATATTAGATTCAGTATCGGGTACTGTCGTTTGTCCTAGATGCTCAATTGTGTTGACTACTTGAGAGTCCGTAGTAACGCCATGTTGTTTGTCAGGAGATTCTGCCTCAGAATGTTCTTTAGGGATTTGTCCAGTCTTCTCATCATTCGATGGCTTTGCCATATTGTTGTCATCTTCCTTTCATCATACGAGTCATAACCACGCCTAGCTAGTATGGGAGAAAAGATACTACATTTATACTATGTATTAGTACTTTAAATTCGTGCTAAATCACAACTTCTCAAAACAGCATAAAATGCCCCTATTCCGCAGGAAACCGTCCAATGTTTCATGCGAATAGGGGCGACTGTGTGCTTATAACATATTTAGTCGTCTATTTATTTATTCATTACACTTCCATTATGATAGGAAGAATCATAGGTCTGCGACGAGTTTGTTCGTACAAGAAACGTCCAAGCGCATCTTTAACACCAGTCTTCAGGGAAGCCCATTCATTAACCTTTTCACTCATGAGCTTCTGAAGTGTACTCGAGACAATACGATTAGCTTCATCTAGAAGTCCTTCAGATTCGCGTACATATACGAATCCTCTTGAGATAATGTCAGGTCCTGACATGATACTTCCATCCTGTTTGCTTAGTGTAACAACTACAACTAATATACCATCTTGTGAAAGTAGTTTGCGATCGCGAAGAACGATATTTCCAACGTCTCCAACACCCAATCCATCAATCAACACGTTTCCTGCCGTTACTTTTCCAGCTTTACGAGCTGAACCATTCACGATTTCAACGATTTCTCCAAGCTCCGTAATAAAGATATTATCGGAATCAATGCCTACAGATTCAGCTAGTAATGCATGACGACGTTGCATACGGAATTCACCATGAATCGGAATGAAAAATTTCGGTTTCATCAGGTTAAGCATTAATTTTAATTCTTCCTGACTACCGTGACCAGAAACGTGAACCCCAGGATTGGAACCACTATAAATCACGTCCGCTCCAAGCTTGAACAATTCATCAATTGTACGACCGACAAATTTCTCGTTACCCGGAACTGGAGTTGCCGCAATAATAACGGTATCACCAGGTAAAATATCTACTTTACGATGCGTTGAGCGAGCCATACGTGTTAAAGCAGACATTGGCTCCCCTTGGCTTCCTGTGCACAAAATAACTACACGATCAGCAGACATCTTGTTTACTTCTTCTGGTTCAATTAGCATACCATCAGGAATGATCAAGAAACCAAGCTCCGAAGCAATCGATACTACGTTAACCATACTACGACCAATAACTGTTATTTTGCGACCCGTAGCTTCAGCAGCGTTAACCACTTGCTGAATACGGTGTACATTCGAAGCAAAAGTTGCAATGACAACACGTTGTGAAGCTTTGCGGAAAATATCTTCGAGTACGATACCTACATTACGTTCTGATGGTGTAAATCCAGGTTTCTCAGCATTTGTACTATCCGAAAGAAGCGCAAGTACACCTTCTTGTCCAATAGCAGCCATGCGCTGTAAGTTAGCAAACTGTCCATTTACAGGTGTATGATCAAATTTGAAATCTCCTGTATGTACTACATTTCCCTCTGGAGTCGCGATGATAATACCAACGGAATCAGGGATACTGTGGTTCGTACTGAAGAATGTAGCTTTCATCGTTGATCCGATTTGTACCTCGGAATCTTCATCAATCAGAATTCGCTTCGTTTCACCAAGCAAATTAGCTTCTTTTAACTTATTCTCCACCAATCCAAGCGTAAGCTTGGTTCCGTATACAGGAACATTTAGGTGTTTCAACACGTAAGGTAGTCCACCGATGTGATCTTCGTGTCCATGCGTAAGCAAAATGCCTCTCACTTTATCACGATTCTCTGTTAAATAAGAAATATCTGGAATAACTATATCAATTCCTAGCATATCTTCTTCCGGAAACTTCAATCCGGAATCCACTACAACAATGTCGTTTGCATATTGAACGACATACATATTTTTTCCGATTTCACCGACGCCGCCCAAAGCAAAAATCGTCAATTTATCGTTATTTAGTTTCTTAGACAATTGAATCTTACCCTCCTTGTATGGTTTTGGACGTGTACCATTATTTATATTATATTTCAAAAATATACCGCACCCAGTCACTTGCTCCCATTATACATGATTAAAAAGTGAAAAAACAAGTCATCTTACATGTGAGTATTAAGCTTGTCTATTATACAATCCTTTATTTTCAAAAACGAGCACCTCCAAGGAGGTGCTCATTGAAACCATAAAAGACTATTTTTCGCTAGTAAATCATACCGAAGTAATGAGATTTTTAATAAACGTTACTTCATCTTCATTCGGACCAACTAGTGGAAGTCGTACGCCTCCAACATCATGTCCTAACAATTGAAGAGCATATTTAACCGCTGAAGGATTCGGCAATGGATCTGGACATTCAAATAATCCCTTAAAGATAGGGAACAATTGCTGATGAAGACTAGCCGCTGTTCTTACATCTCCCTCAAGATAAGAATCCATCATATTCTTCATTGTTGAACCTACGATATGACTCGCTACACTCACGATTCCGTAGCCACCAACAGCAAGTGTTGGAAGCGCTGAAGAATCATCACCAGAATATACTTTGAAACCCGCAGGTGAGGATGAAACAAGCAGCGTGATTTGCTCCAGAGAAGCACATTCTTTTGTACCCATAATGTTAGGTATCTCTGCTAATCGAAGGGTTGTCTTTACTGAGAGACTAGCAATCGTACGACTTGGTACATTGTACAATATGATTGGAAGTTGTGTACTATTTGCAATCGCCTCGAAATGACGGAACATTCCTTCTTGACTCGGTTTGTTATAATAAGGCACCACTAACAAAACCCCATCAACACCCAGCTTTTCCGCTTCTTGTGTCAAATGAATCGAATGACTTGTGTTATTGCTACCTGTGCCTGCAATGATTTTACAACGTTCTCCCGCTTTATCAACAGCAAATCGGAAAAGTTCAAGTTTCTCGTCATCGCTTAACGTAGGGGATTCCCCAGTTGTTCCTGCGATAACCAAGGAATCTGATTTTTGTTCTTCAATAAGATAATCTATCAATCTGCCTGTTTCATCCCAGTTAATACGACCTTGATCATCAAATGGTGTTACCATAGCTGTAATTAATCTGCCAAATTCCAATTTAGTTCCTCCTAAAAGTTTCCTTAGGAAACTTGACTTCGAGAGCATAGGCTAAAAAGTTTCCGTAGGAAACTTAACCTCGCAAGCAAAAGCTAAAAGTTTCCGTAGGAAACTTAACTCATTGCCATTAGCGATTCAGCTCAAATTCCGTGTGAAGCGACCGTAAAGATTGAACCATATCTTCCTTCTTTACAAGCACCCAAATGGTCGTGTTTGAATCCGCTGATTGCAGTATTTGTATGTTTTGTTCAGTTAAAGACTCCACGATTCTAGCCATAATTCCAGGCACACCGTTGATCCCACCGCCAATAACAGACACTTTAGCACATCCTGATAAGCTCTTTGGTCGCAGATCCATCTCTTGCAGCACACTCAGTGCCCGCTCCGACTCATGATCAAACACAGTATATACTGCACCCGTAGGTGTAATATTAATAAAATCAACACTGATTGAATTCTCTGCCATTGATTTAAATACTTTCAACTGTAGATTGCTAGGTCCATCAAAACAGTCTACCGTAATTTGAGTTACGTTGCTCACATACGCTATTCCCGTAACAAAACGATCCACGACACCTGATTGAACGTCGTGAAATCCTTCTGGGTGGGTAACTAGTGTACCTTCGTTCTCTGAGAATGTCGAACGAATACGCACAGGAATTTGTGCTTGCATCGCAATTTCAACAGCACGAGGATGAATCACTTTAGCTCCTTGATAGGCCATATTACATATTTCAGCATAACTGACGATCGTTAAAGGCTTTGCATCTTCTACAATACGTGGATCTGCAGTCAATACACCGTTAACATCGGTATAAATATCTACCATTTCTGCATGAAGAGCTGCGCCTAATGCAGTCGCTGAGGTATCACTACCCCCTCTTCCAAGTGTGGTGAAATCCCCAGAAGTAGTCTGTCCCTGAAAACCAGTTACGATAACTACCTTATGATTGTTGAACTCCTCAATAATTCGTGTAGGACGAACATCCAGAATGCGTGCATTACCGTGATGATCATCAGTTTCAAACCCTGCTTGCGCGCCCGTTAGAACCGTTGAAGAGATTCCTTCAATTTTTAACAAGCTGCATAAAGTAGTTGCAGATATGATTTCACCGCAACATAGCAGTAAGTCTTTTTCCCGATCAGGTAGTGCATCACCATTCTGAACAATCCACTCGAGTAATGTATCAGTCGCATAGGGTTCTCCACGTCTACCCATGGCAGAAACAACAACCACTAGATTATAATTCTCATCTAACTCTCTTTTTATATGTGAAATGACATGTTCTCTCGCCTGTGGTGAGGACAAAGAGGTTCCACCGAATTTCTGTACTAAGATACGCATTTCCATTCCTCCAAATATGTTTACCTTATGAACGTTCGGAATGCTTAGATACGATAATCTCAGCGATCTGTACAGCATTCCAAGCCGCACCTTTTAAGAGGTTATCGGATACGATCCACAAGTTCAGTCCTCTTTGATGTCCTAGATCCCGTCGCAAACGACCAACAAACACATCTGGTTTTCCGGCAGCCTCTGTCGCAAGTGGATAAGATTGAGTTGAAGGATCATCTACTACTGTAATTCCTGGGGAATTTTCAAGAAGTTTCTTCACTTCACCTAGATCATAATCTTGTTTCAATTCCACATATACGGACTCGGAATGACCATAAACAACTGGGATACGTACACAAGTTGCAGTTACGTTAATGGTTTCGTCACCCATTATTTTCTTAGTCTCATTAACCATTTTCATTTCTTCAAGGGTATAACCATTATCCTGAAATTTATCAATTTGAGGAATCGCATTAAAAGCAATTTGATGCTTAACTGGAAGTGAACCGACTGGTAAAATCTGCGGTTCAACATGATCGTTATCCAACACAGCTTTGCTTTGGCGAAGTAATTCATCGATAGCCTGACTTCCTGCCCCAGATACTGCCTGATAAGTTGACACGATAATACGGTCGATACCGTAAGCATCTTGCAAAGGCTTCAGTGTAGCTACCATTTGGATCGTAGAGCAATTCGGATTCGCAATAATTCCTACATGATCGTTAATCTTCTCAGCATTAACTTCAGGAACAACTAAAGGTGTAGTTGGATCCATACGGTAAGCATTCGTATTATCAATACATACAGCACCATGACGAATGGCATGTGGAGCAAACTCTTTACTCACATCTCCACCCGCACTAAATAACGCGATATCAATACCTTCAAAACTATCAGGGGTAGCTTCTTCTACTATTACATCTAGGCCCTTAAAGTTAATGACAGTGCCTGCAGAACGTGCAGATGATAACAGCTTTAACTTACCAATTGGAAAATCACGTTTCTCCAATAGTCCTAAAATCTGTTCTCCAACTGCTCCTGTCGCTCCTACAACAGCAACATTAAACTTTTGATTGCTCATTTGCCGTATCTCCCCTTATCTAATTATGACATTCATAATCTATTTATAATTGCTTAAGCAAATTGAAACCGTTCGATAATCATAGGTTGTAGCTGAGTTCCACTAAGTGCAGCAAAACATGTTTCTGGAATCAGATCCATCTTTGCTACGAGCGAATTCGGCTTTTGCTGTGGATTATCCTGACCAAATGGAACAAAATAAATGTTTTTCGTCACCAACAGCTTAGCAATGTTAGCTGCATTCAGACCTAATCCATCATTTGTGGATATAGCTAATACCAACGGACGACCGTTACGCATTTGGGCTTTTGCTGCCATTAACACCGGTGTATCCGTCATAGCATTTGCAAGCTTACTTGTCGTAGTACCCGTACAAGGTCCAATGACTAGTACATCTAGTAATTTAGACGGCCCTAGTGGTTCCGCTCCAACAATTGTAGAAATGATATCATTCCCTGTTATATCTTTCAACTGTTTTAACCAATTTTCAGAAGTTCCAAAGCGAGTATCCGTATTTTGTACCGTATTTGAAACAATTGGCACTACGTTAGCACCCTCATCTATAAATCGAGAAATCTGTGGCATTACTTCTTCAATCGTACAATGTGATCCTGTAATTGCATACCCTACTGTCTTTCCCTGCCACTTCATCCCGCATCCCCCCGAATCATGATTTCTTCCGAAATCAACTGTACCAACGCATTGGCAATGATAATACCCGCCGTTTTGGGAGCAACGATACCAGGCAGACCAGGGGCAAGCAGCGCCTTAATTCCCCGCTTCTCCGCATAACGGAAATCACACCCACCCGGGGCCGAAGCAAGGTCAATAATCACTGCATTTGGAGACATTTGGGACAGGATTTGTGCTGTGACTATCATAGTCGGTATCGTATTAAAAAGCAAGTTGATATTGCCCACTTTATCCCCCAAATCCCTTGTCATGAAAGGCTCCCAGCCCATCTCATCTGCCCTTGCAAAGTGCTCTTTTGTCCTAACACCCATCCTAACTTTTGCTCCTAATCCTTGTAAACTTCTGGCCATTGTAAATCCCGTGCGCCCCATTCCCAGAACCATACAAGTCGATCCATGTATCGTGAAATCGGTGTTCTGAATAGCCATCATCAAGGCACCTTCAGCTGTAGGGATAGAATTATAGATTGCCACATCATCTCTGTCGAGCATTTCAACAAGATTAATCTTATTTCGTGCGCACATGTTCCTTAAATGTGGTTTTGCTATTCCCGTATACACTGTACATTCTTTTGATAGTGCTGCAATATGCTCATCCAGAAGCAGTAGTGACTCGGAAGAGAATAGCGTCATGATCTTTCCTTCGTCGTCACATCCCATTACAGGCAGTACAAGAACATCCGCTGTCTCTAACAGCGAGGAAGAAAGTTGATCTCTTGTGATGTCTTTCAACTGATCTGTGAGCTCATTGAATCCCACGATGGAGACTACTGCATCCATCTGAGAACACTTTCGAATCACTTCTATCTGTCTTGCATCCCCGCCTAGGAACACAACTCTAACTCCAGTCAGCATTAGGATGTCGCTCCTTTCACAATTCCAAGTGCTATATGAGCATGATATGCGATAGCCTAAGAAGAGGTGATGAATGTGCGGACAAAAAAAAGAGCTAACGAACACCTTCTTAAGGTCATTCGTTAGCTCAATTTCAAAATATAAGAAAGTATAAGTTTCACTTGATACTCTGCATCTTATATTTCGGAAGAGACGGATACCCGCCCTTAAGGGACGGTGTAGCCGATTCTTCTTACTTCATTATTTACCTGTATGACCAAATCCACCGTCACCACGTACGGTCTCCGAGAGCTCCTCTACGAATTCCCATTCCACTTGAGGAACGATTTGGAACACCATTTGAGCGATCCGTTCGTTTCTAACAATGGTAAATGGTGCATCTCCCAGGTTAATCAAAAGAACTCTAATCTCCCCACGATAGTCGGCATCAATCGTTCCAGGCGTATTCAAACACGTTATGCCATGCTTGAGTGCCAGTCCACTACGCGGACGAATTTGTGCTTCAAGTCCTTCTGGCATAGCGATCGCAAATCCAGTAGGTATTAATTTTCGTTCCCCTGGTTGCAAGATTACATCTTCTTCAACCGCTGAATACAAATCGTATCCCGAGGCTAAACGAGACATTTTTTCAGGGAGTTTAACATCTTCATTCCCAGGTAACTTATTTATTTGCACGTAATGTGACAAAGTCATCTCTCCTTACACTTGAAATAGTTTTATCTGTTGCACCTACCATCGCGATGGAGGTTGGTTCACTAAACATATGATCGAGTAATGATTCAACATCATTCATAGATACTTTCTCAATATTAGCGATCATTTCATCTAACGAATAATGTCTACCAAGCATCAGTTCATTTTTACCTAATCGATTCATCCGACTACCTGTACCTTCTAAGCTAAGTATAAGGCTTCCTTTCAGTTGCTCTTTTCCTTTACGCAGCTCATCTTCACTTAGGCCCTTTGTAGCGAGGTCAAATAAGACTTCTTTCGTCAGGTCCATGACCTGTTTCGTTTGTTTAGGAGCGGTACCCGCATAAATAGTGAACAATCCATTGTCCGCATGGGAACTATGGTAGGAATAGACTGCGTATGCCAGTCCGTGTTTCTCACGGATTTCTTGAAATAAGCGAGAACTCATTCCCCCACCTATGGCATTATTCAACAATACCATGGCATATTGTCTTTCATCATCGATGGCACAGCCCGGAAATGACATACATATATGGTTCTGTTCTGTTTTTTTCTTGTGAAATAAGACACTACTTTGAAACTCAGGAACTACGATCTCACTTTCACTTCCGTGATTCTGGAAATCACCAAAATGTCGTTCCAATAACTCAACGAGACGTTCATCAATATTACCTGCTACGCTTATCACGGTGTTCTCGATGGTATAATGCTCACCCATATACGCTCTAAGATGTTTTGAATTCATATTTTCTAAGAGCTCTCTTGTTCCTAAGATAGGGTAAGCCAACGGATGTTCCCCATACACTGCTTTTGCCATTAAATCATGAACGATATCATCTGGGGTATCTTCGTACATTGAAATTTCTTCAAGAATAACATTCTTTTCTTTAGAAAGTTCCAGATCATCAATATTAGATCGAAAGAACATATCCGCAAGTACATCTACCGCTATAGGTAAATGTTCATCAAGTACTTTTGCGTAATAACATGTATATTCTTTGGATGTAAATGCATTCACATTACCTCCAATAGCGTCAAACTGTTCTGCGATCTCTTTTGCATTAAATCGTTCTGTTCCTTTAAAGAGCATGTGCTCGATGAAATGAGAAACCCCATTGTTCTCAAGATTCTCATATCTCGAACCTGTCTTTACCCATATCCCGAATGATACGGAACGGCAATTTGGAATTTTCTCCATAACTACTCTCAGGCCGTTACTTAGCTTTATTTTTTCCACTTGAAGGCCCTCCTATTATGAAACCTACATACTTCAATATAAATGCATTCCCTATCCTACCAAATAATTAAGCTTCACTCAACTATTCAGGGTAGTATCCGTTCTGAAGAAAGTGTTTGGCTTACCGTCCCTAAACTCAAACCTTTCGCTTTAATCGCTTGAATCATCCCCTGTAAAGCCTGAGAGGATGATGAGGTCGGGTGCATTAATATGAGATATCCTGGTTCTACTTTGTTAGATATTTTGTTCACGATCGACGCAGGAGAAGGGTGTTGCCAATCTACCGTATCCAATGTCCATAATACAGTATGCATGCCAAGTCCTTTGGCAATTCGAACCGTATCACTATCGAAATCTCCAGAAGGAGGCGCGAACCATTTTTTCTCTTCACCCAATTCATCCTTCAACAGCTTCTGAGTTTTGCTTATTTCTTCAATTGCTCTTTCTTCACTCAACTGACTCATATTAGCATGTGAATATGCATGATTAGATAATTCATGTCCTCTTTTTTGAATTTCCTTCGCTACTTCTACGTTGTTCTTTAACCATCTTCCATCAAAGAAGAAAGTGGCTTTGACCTTCTCCTGATCCAACGTATTTAACATAGGCACAATAAACTCATTTCCCCAAGCCACATTGATCATTAGTGACACCATGGGTTTAGCAGGGTTGCCTCTATATATCGGTTGAACTTCAAGATCACTGAGCCCTACTTTTGGAATCAGTTGGCGATACTTGTATGTAATCGAGGTTGTACTCCCTGTAGCCTTGGCTTGTCTGTATGTTTCATCTACGTCTACTTCTAATCCATTGTAACCAGGAATAGCTTTCCATACCCGGTCAACTTTAGCATCCACAGGCTCAATCCTCATACTTAAAGCCTTAGCTTTTATTTCACGATATAAGGGATCTTCTTCCGAGATATTATTCGTTAACTGAAAGACTTCTTGTGAGACCGTGCCACTCCGCCCATTCTCTATAAATTGTTTGATACTACTTATTTGGCTGATTCCGATCACAATCGTAAAACAAGCCAGCAAAATAGCGAACTTTCTCGTACTCATACAATATTTCATCTCCCTTGTCAGCTTTGTCCCATCATATGAACAGAACAAATGGAATATGAATAGGGAGATACATTCAAGTAGAAATTGCTACGCCATCCTTTATCAAGAACGTCATCCGTTTTACGCGGAAATATAAGGAATAAAGTATCAAGTGAAACTTATACTTTCTTATATTTTAAAAAAAGAGCCAGAATATGAAGCTTTCTGTCTCTTTTCTCTAATTTAGTATATGAACCTCATTGTATCAACGATTAAACGGTCAATGTAGCTTTGCGAGATAAATTGATACGCCCTTGTTGATCAATCTCGGTTACCTTAACCGTGATGGAGTCACCAATTGCAATAACATCCTCACACTTAGCAACGCGTTCTGTAGACAATTGTGAAATGTGAACTAGACCTTCCTTGTTCGGAAGAATTTCCACAAATGCACCGAATTTCTCGATACGTTTCACAGTACCTACATAGATTTCGCCCACTTCAACTTGGCGGACAATACCTTCAATAATGGCACGTGCTTTTTGATTCATTTCTTCATTAGTTGAAGCGATGAATACTCGTCCATCTTGTTCAATATCAATTTTAACGCCAGTCTCTTCAATGATCTTGTTGATGATTTTACCACCAGCACCAATAACATCACGAATGCGCTCTGGGTTAATATTTATCGTCATAATCTTCGGTGCATACTGTGATAGACTTGTTCTTGGTTCTGCAATAGCTGCAACCATTTTATCCAAGATGAACAAGCGTCCTTCTCTTGCTTGATCCAAAGCGTCTTGCAAAATTTGACGACTGATTCCATCAATCTTAATATCCATTTGAATAGCAGTAACACCCACTGCCGTACCCGCAACTTTAAAGTCCATATCTCCAAGATGATCTTCCATCCCTTGAATATCAGACAGGATCGAAACATGATCTCCATCTTTAATAAGTCCCATAGCAATACCAGCTACTGGTGCCTTAATTGGAACCCCTGCATCCATCATTGCGAGGATACCAGCACAGATACTCGCTTGCGAAGTTGAACCATTGGACTCCAATACTTCGGATACTAGACGGATTGCATAAGGAAATTCTACCTCTGAAGGAAGAACCTTAGCCATCGCACGTTCACCAAGAGCACCATGTCCGATTTCACGGCGACCTGGTGGACGAAGAGGACGAGCTTCCCCTACGCTGAATGGAGGGAAGTTGTAATGATGCATAAAGCGTTTCGATTCCTGTGGGTCAATACCATCAAGAATTTGAACATCTCCAAGTGCACCAAGGGTACATACACTAAGTGCTTGTGTTTGTCCACGTGTAAACAATCCTGTTCCATGGGTACGAGGTAAGATATTCGTATCACACTCGATTGCACGAATCTCTTCCAATTTCCGTCCATCTGGACGTACTTTATCATGTGTAATCAAACGTCTAACTTCTTCTTTAACAATATCGTGCAGAATTTCCTTGACGTCTTTCATAAGTTCCGGTGTCTCTATGTACTTTTGTTCAAAGTAAGCTACCGTTGCTTCATTAATCTTATCAATGGCATCCTGGCGCGCATGTTTTTCCGATATTTTAACAGCATCTTTAAGTTGGCTTGCTGCATATTCACGAACTTCAAGGTTAGCGTTATCGTTCACGGCATGTAACCTAACTGCCATTTTTGGTTTACCAGCCTTAGCTACCAATTCATTAATGGTTGCAACAATCTTCTTAATTTCATCATGACCAAACATGATTGCTTCAAGCATCACTTCTTCAGGCATTTCATTCGCTTCTGCTTCAACCATCATGATCGCATCTGCAGTACCTGCAACAACCAAGTATAGATCACTTACTTCTTGATCTGCTACGTTTGGGTTAATGATAAATTGTCCATCTTTGCGACCCACTGCAACTCCACCAATTGGACCACTAAATGGAACATCAGAAATGCTTAGTGCTGCAGAAGTTCCGATCATCGCTGCGATATCAGGCGCACAGTCTTGATCCACACTCATAACCAGATTAGCAACTTGAACATCGTTACGGAAGCCTTCTGGGAATAATGGGCGAATAGGACGGTCCGTTAGACGACTAGAAAGAATAGCCTTCTCACTTGGTCTACCTTCTCGCTTAATAAAACCACCTGGGATTTTACCTACAGCATAAAGTCTTTCTTCATAGTTCACCGTAAGTGGGAAGAAGTCTAAATCCTTCGGTTCATTTGAAGCTGTTACTGTACACAAAACGACCGTTTCTCCATAACGAACCGTTACTGCTGCATTCGCTTGTTTAGCCAACCGTCCTGTTTCTAAGATTAAAGTTCTTCCGCCTAATTGCATTTCAACACGATTTTCCATGAAATCCCTCCTTTTGTTCTAACAGTATTTCCATATTATCAATATTTCATATAACAATACACAAGAAGAAACGGCCACACCTTTCTTCAGCAAATTATGCTTCCGAGTGCCAGCGATACAACGTATCACTTTCAGGTATCCGTTTCTGTGATTAATACAAGAAAATTATACTGCAATGAGCTTATATTTCCTTATATTTTAAAAGCAACCCGGCTGCCCCGTAGTCACTCCTAAAAGGACATACGGTGAACAACCAGGCTGCATTTAGTAAGATTATTGGAATATTAACGGCGCAATCCTAATTTCTCGATCAACGCGCTATAACGTCTAACATCCTTATTCTTAAGGTATTTCAACAATCTACGACGTTGACCAACCATCTTCAACAAACCACGACGAGAATGATGATCCTTCTTGTGTGCCTGGAAATGACTGATTAGGTTCGTAATGTTAACCGTAAGAATAGCGATTTGCACTTCTGGTGATCCAGTATCAGTATCATGAATTTTGTGCTCTTCAATCAATTGATTTTTACGTTCTTGAGTTAATGCCATTTGCTATTCACCTCCTTCAATTATAATCGCCAATAGCCTCGTCACCGTTGGTGAGATCGTGTAACCAAGCTAAGGTTATATATCATTGTCTCCAATGACGTTATTTAGTATAGCACACCTGTTTGTAAAAAGTAAATGTTCTACCTCTTACTTCGTCTATTATTCCAAAGCATTTAATAACTCTTCGGCTAACTTCGCATCCACTTGGATCTGAGTAATCAATTCCTGTATAGACGGAAATCTCCGTTCTTCACGTAAATAATGGACGAGTTCCACCGTCAAATGCTCACCGTACAAGCTCTCGTTGAAGTGAAATAGATGAACTTCATAACTTGGTGCAATTACACCTTCATGAAACGTAGGTTTTACTCCTATATTCATAACACCCGAAATCCAACCATCATTATAAAATGCACGAACTGCATATACACCTTTGGCTGGAACGACATATCGGTCATCCAATTTCAAATTAGCGGTTGGAAATCCGATCGTACGACCTCGTTTCTCACCCTCAATGACTGTACCACGCAATTGGTAGTAGCGTCCTAACCATTCATTGGCTTGTTGTAAATCTCCAGTCTGAAGTGCCTTACGAATACCTGAACTACTCACCTTCTCACCTTCCAGCGGAAAAGGTGAAATAATCTCCACATCCATTATTCCCAAACCCATTTCACGAAGTGACTCTACATCGCCTGCTCCTTGATATCCGTAACGGAAATCAAAACCAACGACAACCGTATCGATATTTAGTGGTAGAAGTACGCCTGTGAAGAAATCTTGTGGACTAACCCGAGAAAAAACTTCATCAAACTGAGCAACATACATTGTATCGACGCCCATACCAGCAAGCAACTCCTGCTTGTTCGCAAGCGGCGTCAAATATCCTTCATAGTCACCTTTGCCCATAACCTCTTTAGGATGTGGGTTAAAGGTCACTACAGCTGATGGAATACCTTTTTGTTTCGCCAAAGATACGGCGGACGAGATCACACTTGTGTGTCCCTGGTGAATTCCATCGAACTGCCCTATAGCAACGATTTGAGAAGATGCCCTCTCATGAAGCATTTCGGATGAAAGGGGGTAAGATAATATTACAGTCTTCACAACTTTCTCACCTGCAATTCCGTTAGATGACCTAATGAACCGATTATTATTCCTGTAAAAAAACTTTCACTGGAGCAATAGCCCCTGTATCTTCTTGTCTTTGAAATATGCCTAGAAATCTTCCCTTAATATCGTATAAACGGATGGGGCCTTCTCCATTTACTTCTGGGATTACTGATTTATATGAAAGTCTTTGACCTTGGATCGCGGCTGATGTTTTCTCCTCAGAGACCGTATGTACGGGTAAGTGAGGAATGGCTTGATCCACAGCGATCAAATGTGAACCAAGGGTCCCTTCTTCCATGTACCGTTCAATATCATCAAAGGTTAAACAATGTTCTGCATCGATTCCCGCTGACTTGGAACGCGTAAGCTTAACCATTACCGAAGGCAGTCCGAGTGCTCGTCCAATGTCAACACATAGCGTTCGTATATACGTTCCTTTAGAGCATAATACACGAAAGGAGAGCTCTGGATAAGGACCATCCCATGAAGTATCCGTCATTTCGATCTCGTAAATGGTGACCTCACGACTCTTCCGTTCAACCGTCTTTCCTTCTCGTGCCAGCTCATATAACCTTTTTCCATCTACTTTCACAGCAGAGTACATAGGAGGAACTTGAGAAATAACGCCTTGAAAAGAGTTCAACACCTTAACTACTTCTTCCTTAGTAACAGAAACGGAATCAACTTGTTCAATAATCCTACCCGTTATATCCTCTGTATCACTAGCCATGCCAAGGCGTAGCGTAGCGTAGTACTCCTTTGGAAGTTCTTGCATATATTCAACCACTCGGGTAGCACGGCCCAAACATAGCGGCAGTACACCTGTTACTTCAGGATCTAATGTTCCTGTGTGCCCGATACGCTTCATTTTCAGAATACGTCGAACTTTCGCTACCACATCATGTGATGTAAATCCTGCTGGTTTGTGAACAGCAAGTATACCCTCTAGATCGCTCATAATAATTGTCTCACCTGCTCAATGACTTGTGGGATAATCGTATCCAATGTTCCTTCTATCTTGCATCCTGCCGCACGAACGTGACCACCACCACCGTAAATTTGCGCGAATGCCGCAACGTCTACGTTTCCTGAGGAACGTAAGCTCACTTTCACAGCGTTCTCGTTGATAACCTTAAATAGAATCCCAACTTCTACCCCACGAATATTACGTGGATAGTTCACAATACCTTCTAGATCCTCATTAGCAGCTCCGCATTCCACCATATGTTCAGGCGTAACATGAACCCAACTAATTAGACCATCAGCAGACATTTCAAGTGTGCTAAGTGCCTTAATCAGCACTTTCATTTGAGAAGGAGTCATTTCTTCTAATAAGTTTTCAGCGAGTAACGGCCCGTTAACACCATAAGAAAGTAATTCAGAAGCAATACCCATGACTTTAGGAGAAGTATTGGCATAACGAAATCCGCCTGTATCTGTAAGTATACCTGTATAAATGGCTGTCGCAGACGCCTCCGTCCACTCCACCGAAAAGATTCCAATTAAATCGTATAAAATTTCCGCTGTTGCAGCTGCATCCGTCTTTATGAGATTCACATGTCCATAACCGTCATTGGTTGGATGATGATCTACATTTAGAATGAGGGCATCCTCAGCAAAAAACTGATTTGTTAAGCCTACCCGCCCAAAATCGGCACAATCTACACAGATTACATGTTGGAACATACGTGTAGGAGGATTAATCTCCATATCAAGGATCGTATCTGCCAGCGTTAGAAACTGCATGCGTTGTGGGATGGGACCTTCATTCAACAGTGTAAATTTCTTCCCTAGACATGAGAGAAGCCAGCCCACAGCTACCGTGGAACTGACTGCATCTCCGTCTGGCTGAACATGCGACACTACAAGAAAATCATCATGCTTGAGCAAATATTCCTTTGCTTCTTCAATCGATTGTTCATAGGTCAGCATCGTTCGTCTCCTTTTAAAACATCATTCACGATCATTGATTCTTATCAATTTCGCTTAACAGTTTTTCAATGTGACTCCCGTATGCGATAGATTCGTCAATCTTAAATAAAAGTTCCGGTGTATGCCGAAAACGAATCCTTTTGCCAAGCTCTGAACGAAGAAAGCCGTTTGCTTTATCAAGCGCAATAAGCGTATTCTTCTTTTGATCTTCATCGCCAAGCACACTAAGATACACTTTTGCTTGTGCAAAATCATTCGGGACTTCGACCCCTGTTACAGTTACGAAGCCTATCCGAGGGTCCTTCAGTTCACTTTGAATGAGAATACTCAATTCCTTCTTGATCTGTTCTGCAACACGTCCTGTGCGAATTTTAGCCATGTGTTATCACCTCTCTACTTGCGTTCCACTGTTTCCATGATGAACGCTTCGATAACGTCGCCTTCTTTGACGTCATTATAGCTTGCCAAAGTAATCCCACATTCATAACCTTGAGCCACTTCTTTTGCATCATCTTTAAATCTCTTCAAGGAATCAATCTTGCCTTCGTGAATAACAATACTGTTACGAATTAAGCGAAGTTCCGCATTTCGCGTAATTTTTCCTGAAGTAACCATACATCCCGAAACAGTACCCACTTTGGTGATTGTGAATACACTACGTACTTCAGCATGCCCGATAATGTTTTCTTTATAAATTGGGTCAAGCATGCCCTTCATGGCTTGCTCAATCTCTTCAATAACATTGTAGATGACACGATGTAGACGAATGTCTACTTTCTCTTGGGCTGCAGTTAGAGCAGCTTGATTATCTGGACGAACGTTATATCCGATTACAATCGCACTGGAAGCAGCAGCTAGAATAATATCGGATTCCGTAATCGCACCCGCACCACTGTGAAGTATTTTGACGCGAACGCCTTCCACTTCAATTTTCTCAAGAGAGCTCTTAAGGGCTTCAACTGTTCCCTGAACATCACCTTTGATGATTACGTTAAGTCCTTTAATTTCACCATCTTTAATGTGCTGGAATAGATCATCCAACGTCACACGAACGTTACTACCCATATCAGACTGACGCTGAGTGATGGAACGTTTATCTGCGATGGAACGAGCTTTACGCTCATCTTCAAACACCATAAACGGATCTCCCGCTTGTGGTACTTCCGTCAACCCTGTAATTTCAACAGGTGTAGATGGTCCAGCTTCCTTTAAACGACGTCCTTTATCATTCACCATCGCACGAATACGACCGAAGCAGTTACCCGCTACGAAAGCATCACCTACGCGAAGCGTACCATGCTGTACTAATACGCGTGCAACTGGACCGCGTCCTTTATCTAGCTCGGCTTCAAGGACTGTAGCACGTGCACGTTTGTCAGGATTAGCTTTATATTCATTCATTTCTGCCACGAGCAGAATCATTTCAAGCAAATCTTCAAGCCCAGTTCTCTGCTTAGCAGATACGTTAACGAAAATCGTATCTCCGCCCCACTCTTCCGGAACTAGACCGTATTCAGTCAACTCCTGCTTCACTTTATCAGGATCTGCACCTGGTTTATCAATTTTGTTAACAGCTACGATAATAGGCAATTCAGCAGCTTTAGCATGACTAATCGCTTCTACTGTTTGTGGCATAACACCGTCATCTGCTGCAACGACAATAATTGTAATATCAGTCACTTGAGCTCCACGTGCACGCATTGCAGTAAATGCTTCGTGACCAGGTGTATCAAGGAATGTTATTTTCTTATTGTTAATCTCAACTTGATAAGCACCAATATGCTGAGTAATACCGCCCGCTTCGCCACTTGTTACATTCGAAGAACGGATAGCATCAAGCAATGTAGTCTTACCATGGTCAACGTGACCCATAATCGTTACTACAGGAGGACGAGATTTCAAATCAGATTCTTCATCTACTTCTTCCATCGTTTCAAAGCGATCATCTTCCACCGCAATCTTCACTTCAACTTCCACACCGAATTCGCCGGCAAGAAGAAGAACAGTTTCAACATCCAGTTCCTGATTGATGGTTGCCATAACACCCATCGTGATCAACTTTTTAATAACTTCAGAAGCATCTTTGTGAAGCAATTTAGCAGATTCGCCAACTGTTGTCACACCACGAACAATAATTTTCTTAGGGGTGTTGTCAATTTTCTCGCGAGCTTGGTAATTCGCTTTACCTCTGCCATTCTTACCACCACGATTATTTCTGTAGTTGCCACCTTTGTTATCGTCGAAGCGTCTAGATCCATTGTTATTGGATCTATTTTTGTTAGCGCCTCTATTGTCACCTTGTGCAGCCCCATCAGTACGTGATGCATCACGAGTAGGAGCTCCCGTGCTACGATTCTGTGATTGTGGACGAGCAGTAGGACTACTTGAACGTTGTCCCCCACCTTGGCCTTGCGACGGACTGCTTGGACGGTTTGCACCGTTTGATCCTTGCTGTGCGCTTGGTCTTTGTCCACCTTGGGATGAAGCAGGTCTTGCTGCCCCAGAACTTTGAGGTCTTGTGGATCCATTATTACTACTTTGGGGTCTCGAAGTACCCGTGCTACTTTGCGGCCTGGACGTTACTGTACCTGTACCATTGTTATTATTCGGATTATTATTCATACCTACCTGCTTTTCCTGTTGTTTTTTTGTCTCATCTTGCGCCGTAACGGTACTGTTCTCATGACGAGAAGCAGACGCTTCGTTTGGCTTGATCACAACGGCATCCTTCTTGACAGATGACGTTGTTGCCATTGCATGGCTATCTCCGCTTTCTCTTTTCGCGGCTGCATTGGACTTAATATTCTCGAAAAACTTCTCCACTTTAGTGACAGCGTCGTTCTCCATCACACTCATATGGTTATTAACGGGTAAATCCAAACGCTTTAGAATCGTAATAATTTCTTTACTACTCATGTTTAGCGATTTAGCATACTCATATACGCGAAATTTTTCCTTATTACTTTCTTGTTTAGTCAATATACTCCACCTCCGACATTGTCTCCATAGAATCGGAGATCATTTTCGCGAATCCTTGATCCGTAATTGCCAGCACAACACGATGTGGTTTCCCAATACTTGTGCCCAGACTTTCCCGGTCATATCCGATCACCAGAGGGATTTTGTATGTTCCGCATTTATCACGAAACTTTTTTTGTGTATTTGGTGAGGCATCGCCAGCTAAGATGACCAACTTTGCTTCTGAAGAACGAATAGTTTTGAGCACGACTTCGTCACCTGTAACTACTTTTCCTGCACGCATCGCAAGACCCAGACGAGAAAGCGTCTTATTCATCATTGGATTTCTCCTTCATCACTAGAAATTCATCTTCCGCAGCCACAAAATCATCTGCCAATTGCTCATAAATTTCGGGCTTCACATGATGTTTCAAGGCACGATCCAAAGACTTATTCTTGTGAGCTAATTTAAAGCAGGCGACCTTGCCGCAAAGATAAGCTCCGCGGCCAGATTTCTTCCCTGACAGATCAATTAGCACCTCATCTTCAGGCGTCTTCACGATTCGTATCAGTTGTTTCTTCGGCATCATTTCTTGGCATGCCACACATTTACGTAATGGTACTTTTCTAGACTTCATGCTGTATCCTCCGTCCTAATTTTACGAACTTAATCGACGGAGACAGAATCTTGAGGCATCTCATCAGAGAATGTTTTCGGTCTACCGAATTCCTGTTCCGCTTGAGTCTCACTCTTGATATCAATTTTCCAGCCAGTCAATTTAGCAGCAAGCCTTGCATTCTGTCCTTTAATACCAATAGCAAGAGATAATTGATAATCTGGCACAATCACTCGAGCCATCTTCTCATTCTCAAACACTTCGACTTCTAGGACCTTGGAAGGACTAAGAGCATTTGCAACGTATTCTTCAACCTTATCGGAATACCGTACAATATCAATCTTCTCTCCGCGTAGTTCACTAACAATAGTCTGTACCCGAACTCCCTTAGGTCCAACACAAGAACCTACCGGATCCACCTCATCGTTACGTGAATAAACAGCGATCTTCGAACGGAAACCTGCTTCACGTGCAACGGAACGAATCTCAACAACTCCGTCAAAGATTTCAGGAACTTCCAATTCAAATAGACGTTTAAGTAAGCCTGGATGAGTACGCGATAACATAATTTGCGGACCCTTAGTCGTATTCTCAACTTTTGTGATATAGGCTTTTGTCCGCTCGCCATGTTTAAACTTCTCGTTAGGCATAAGCTCATTCAAAGGAAGCAATGCTTCAACTTTACCTAAGTCAATGTAAACGTTACGGGGATCCTGACGTTGTACCGTTCCGGTTACAATATCTTCCTCTTTATCCACATAAGCGTTATAGATCAGCCCACGCTCTGCTTCACGAATACGTTGTGTAACAACTTGTTTCGCTGTTTGTGCAGCAATCCGACCGAAGTCACGTGGAGTAACCTCAATCTCTGCAATATCCTCCAATTGAAAATGAGGATTTATTTCTCGTGCTGCGGGAAGTGAGATCTCCATCCGTGGGTCCAACACTTCTTCCACAATCAGTTTACGGGCATAAACTTTAATTACCCCCGTATTGCGATTCATGTCTACTCTTACATTTTGGGCCGTATTAAAATTACGCTTGTAGCTTGAGATTAACGCCGCTTCAATCGCTTCAAATAATATTTCTTTACTGATCCCTTTTTCTCGTTCCAATTCATTCATTGCTTCAATAAAATCCATACTCATTGGAATTCAGTTCCCCCCTTTCTTCATCCTTGTTCCTTAAAAAATGATCGTTAATCTAGCACTTGCTACCTTGGCATACGGAATACTGTACTGCTTCTTACCTATTACAATGACAAGTATATCGTCCTCAAACGAAAGAAGCCGGCCTTCAAATTCTTTGAGACCGTCCAGTGCTTCGTATACAGTAACAAACACATCTTTACCAACGGCTTTGGTGACATCGGTACTTTTCTTTAATGGTCGCTCCGCACCAGGAGACGATACTTCCAGGAAGTAAACATCAGTAATTGGATCGTTAAGATCCAGCTGCTGGCTCATATATTCACTAATCAAACCGCAGTCATCAATATCAATACCGCCTTCTTTATCAACATAAATACGCAAAAACCAATTACTTCCTTCTTTAACGTATTCCACATCAACAAGTTCGAAGTTATGCTCATCCATATAAGGTTGGACCATTTCTTCTACGATACTTTTTATCTTAGGTGTGCTCAAAGACTATAACCTCCAAGACTTTCATTATCCTATATACCAAAGAGTAAAGAGTGGGTTGCCCCACTCTTTACACAACGGTTTTATCTCCATGATTACTAAAGAAAATTATAACATAGTCTGGCAACACTGACAAGTATCAGTCCTTGACTCCCCCTTGACCAAACCAGAGAAAGCTCATATATAACAGGTGATCATCCCCATTTAAAACAAAGACAATTGGTTGCTTTCTGGTAACCCTCTGAAGCATCCCATCTGTGTGAGCACCTCAACTATCGTCTTACTTGCTTTGGATTTCTGCTGGAAGTCCTCAATCGATAAGTATTCTCCATCTTCACGTGCTGCTGCAATATTACGAGCGGCATTGTCACCAATCCCCTGCATTGCAGAGAACGGTGGGATAAGGGAATCAGCATCTATCGTAAACTTCGTCGCATCTGAACGGTAAAGATCAATCGTCTTGAAACTGAAGCCACGTGCTGTCATCTCCAAAGCCATTTCAAGAATAGCTAACATACCCTTCTCCTTAGTCGTTGCTTGGAAACCTTTCTGTTCAATTTCCACAATCTGACGACCTATGGCTTCATATCCTTGACAGCAAAGTTCAATATCAAAATCCTCAGCCCGAACGGTAAAGTATGTCGCGTAATATGCAATAGGATAATATAATTTGAAATAAGCTGTACGAACTGCAGATATAACGTAGGCAGCAGCATGTGCCTTTGGAAACATGTATTGAATTTTGAGACACGAATCAATATACCAAGCGGGTACTTTGCATTTCTTCATCTCATCAATCCATTCAGAGTTAAGACCCTTTCCTTTACGAACACTCTCCGTAATCGTAAAAGCCAAGCCTGCATCCATACCCGCTTTATAAATCAGATAGAGCATGATATCATCACGACAACCGATCACCGTCTTAATATTACATGTCCCATTCTTGATTAAATCTTGTGCATTTCCTAGCCATACGCCAGTTCCATGAGACAATCCCGAAATCTGCAATAAATCGGCGAAGGATGTCGGTAACGACTCGATTAACATTTGACGAACAAATTTAGTTCCCATTTCAGGTACACCGTAAGTAGCCACTGGCGTTCTTATCTGTTGTGGTGTAACCCCTAGCGCTTCTGTAGAGTTAAATAAACTCATTACTTTAGGATCATTCATAGGTATCGTAGTTGGATCAACACCCGTTAAATCTTGTAACATACGCATCATCGTTGGGTCATCGTGACCTAGAATATCAAGTTTGAGTAAGTTATTCTCAAAGGCATGATAATCAAAGTGAGTCGTCTTCCATTCAGCGCCTTGATCATCTGCTGGGTACTGAATCGGTGTGATATCTTCAACATCCATGTAATCAGGTACTACCACAATACCACCTGGATGCTGTCCCGTACCTCTTTTAACACCTGTAAAACCAGCCGCAAGACGACTCACCTCGGCTCCTCGCCATTGCTTCTGATGTTCTTCTTCATACTTTTTGGTATACCCAAAAGCTGTTTTCTCTGCGATGGTCCCAATGGTACCTGCGCGGAATACACATTTCTCTCCAAAAATCTCTTTCGTATAATTATGAGCTATCGGCTGATATTCCCCAGAAAAGTTAAGGTCGATATCGGGTACTTTATCTCCTTTAAATCCTAGAAAGGTCTCAAAGGGAATATCCTGCCCCTCACCAGTCAACCTCCCCCCACATTGTGGACAAGTTTTCTCAGGAAGGTCAAACCCACTCGGAATGCTACCATCAAGAAACCATTCATTATATTTACATTCAGCGTTTTTACAAACGTAATGAGCTGGTAACGGATTAACTTCAGATATTCCTAAAAAAGTCGCAACGACGGATGACCCTACAGATCCACGTGAACCAACCAAATAACCATCCCTGTTGGATTTCTTCACTAGACGTTCAGATATTAAATAGTTGGCTGAGAATCCGTATTTGATAATTGGCTCTAATTCTTTCTCAAGTCGCTTTATCACAACATCAGGTAAATCTTCCCCATATAAACCCTTAGCCGTATCATAACAGGTGTTCCGAATCTCTTCGTCAGCACCTTCTATGATAGGAGTATAGAGCTTTGTTGGGAAAAGAGGATAATCTTCAAATCGATCAGCAAGTTCAATGGTATTGGTCACCACTACTTCATTCGCTTTTTCTTTACCTAAGAAGTCGAATTCCGCGATCATTTCATCCGTCGTACGAAAATGTGCATCTGGTTTCTGCATATCCTTCAAAGGACTAAAGCCTGTAATCCCATTAATAGCAATATCGCGGAACAGCTTCTCCCGAGGTTCAAGATAATGTACATTCCCTGTTGCGATGACTGGTTTGCTTAATTTCTCGCCTATCTCGCATATTCGCTTCACAGCCGTCTTTAATTCAAGCGGGCTAGCAACTAAACCTTTATCAACTAAATGCATGTACATGGTCAAGGGTTGAATCTCGAGAATATCATAGAACTGCGCAATATCCTCTGCCTCTTCTACGGACTTATTTAAGACCGCTTCGAAGAATTCACCCTTCTCACAACCTGAGATCACAAGCAATCCTTCACGCATTTCCTCAAGTTTAGATTTGGGTATGCAAGGTACTCGCTTAAAGTATTCAGTGTTGGATAAAGAAATTAACTTAAATAGATTCTTCTTACCTATCAAATTCAAAGCATATATCCCACAATGAAATGGACGAGTGTTGGACAAGTCTACGCCAACATAATCATTTAGCCGATCAAGCATAGTAATGTTCTTCATTTTCAATACGTCAGAAAGAAGGCCACTTAAAATACCCGCCAATGCGATCGTATCGTCAATGGCTCGGTGATGACTTTCTAGCAACACTTTATACTTCGTTGCCAACGTATTAAGCCTATGATTTTTCATACCTGGATAGAGTAGGCGAGCTAATTCAAGGGTATCCAACACTGGATTTGGCATGATCGGTAATCCATATTCTTTCAATGAGGCTTGAATAAAACCAACATCAAATCTTGCGTTGTGAGCTACCAAAATGCCATCTTCAGCGAATTTTACGAAATCATGTAATACGGGTTCTAGATCCGGAGCATCCTTAACCATTTCATCCGTAATATTCGTTAACTGTTGAATATGATAAGGAATTTTCTCATGTGGATTGACAAACGTGGCGTAGCGGTCAATTTCCTTGCCATCTTTTATTTTCACTGCAGCAAGCTCTGTAATATTACTAGCTGTTACTGATAACCCTGTAGTCTCAATATCAAAAACAATGTATGTTGCACTACTAAGATCAATCGGCTGTGGCTGTAACACCACAGGAATAGAATCATTCACGACATTGGCTTCTACACCATATAACATTTTTAGTCCATTCTTTTTCGCTGCTTTGGCTGCTTCAGGGTAACTTTGCACACCACCATGATCGCTAATTGCAATCGCAGTATGTCCCCATCTAGCTGCCGTCTTAATATATTTATCGATAGGCGTGATGGCATCCATCGTACTCATCGTAGTATGCAAATGAAATTCTACCCGCTTCACAGGCGCGTTATCTTTACGTTCAGCAGGTGCTACTACCTCATTCAAATCAGTAGGCATCATAACTAATTCAGGAATTTGCATGAAACGATCGTATTCTACCCTACCACGAACTTTTATCCATTTGCCGTTTTCCAGTTGGTTTAACACTTTGACATCATCTTTTGTTTTGGCAAACATCTTCATTTGCATCGAATCACCGAAATCAGTCACGTTAAACATAAATAACGTCATACCATTTCGTAACTCTTTACTATCAAGACCAAACACGGCTCCCTGAATCGTAACCTTTTTCTCTTCATCCTGAATATCTTGAATAGGAATCGGCTGGTCTTTGATATCATATCCCATATGAAGACGGACATCTCCAGCATCCTCATCGAAATTACTCTCAGCCTCGATGCTGCTCATCATATGCTGAACAACTTCCCGCTCTTCTTGAATCTTCTTCTGTTCAAATTCCTCAATCGCTTCTTTTCCGCTATCTCCAACACCTAATTTAACGTGAAGGGGAAGAGCAAAGTAGTGAGTAAAGAAGCGAGTAATGGCTTGGTCGATTTGTTTCTTCTTAGCTAGTTCCATTGAAGTAGCATCCGTCAATTTTAAGAGTAACTTCTCACCCTCAATTTCATATGACGCTCTCGCCATCCATCCATTGACTGAAGGAATCTCCCTCTGTACCCACTCTTTAAACAAACTCCAATAAGTATTCACAATATCTTCTGCTAATACAGCATCCGTATATTTGAAAACAAATGAAATTTTAGCTATATGTTGCATCTTTTCTTGAATTCTGAGACAAAATGAACGATACACTTCACCAGGAACAATCGTATCCTTAACAATACTAATGACCCATTCTTGGTTACTACGGCTAATCTCAACCTTTTCAATATATCCATCCAAAAAATGAGGATCGATTAGAGTGGGTGGAACTGTGCCTTGTTTCATCAGAAGCTCAAATCTTGCTCTTTTCTCTTCCACAGTGCTCATCTTTTCTTCCCCCTTGACCACCTAGCCTTAACTATTAAAAAGCGAAGAGCTTCTGTGTACAAAAATGCTCTCGATCTCTTACCCACCGACTCATTTCTGCCAGAAGCTCTTCCACTTAACTATCTTAGAACTCTATTGACTCTTAGTACGCTCTAGCAAATACAACTGTATGTTTGGACGCCTCTCCACAGACGATACAAGTTTCTTTCGTTTCAGCAGGTTCCAATGGAATATTACGACTCGTTGCTCCGGTCTCTTCCTTCACCTTACGCTCACATTCCACTGTACCGCACCATCCAGCTAATGTGAACCCACGAGATTCTTCCATTCTCATCTTCATTTCTTCAAGGTTGTCCACTGAGTAGAAATGATCGCTCATAAATTGCTTCGCACGGTCTAACATCTCTTGATGTACTTGTTCAAGCATTGCCTTTACTTCTTCGATCAGATTATCCTGTTGAACAATCTTCTTCTCACCTGTAATACGTGATACTAGCACACAGACGCCATTCTCCATGTCACGAGGGCCAAGCTCCAATCGTACAGGAACACCACGCATTTCATATTCATTAAACTTCCAACCTGGAGATACATCACTACGGTCATCGACCTTAACTCGAACTCCAGCTTTCTTCAGTTCAACAAACAATTCATCTGTACGTCCAACCACTGCTTCACGAGTCTTAGGTGGTCCAATAGGAACCATGATAACTTGTGTAGGAGCAACTTTCGGAGGTAGAGCAAGACCACGATCATCTCCGTGTACCATGATTAACGAACCAATCAATCTAGTAGTCGTTCCCCATGATGTCGTGTGTACATACTCCTGTGTATTCTCACGACTTAAATATTGTATTTCGAACGCTTCCGCAAATTTCGTTCCTAGATAATGCGATGTACCAGCTTGTACTGCCTTTCCATCTTTCATCATTGCTTCAATGGAGAATGTATCCACAGCTCCGGCAAATCGTTCCGAAGGTGTTTTCTGTCCTGTAATGACTGGGATCGCAAGATATTCCTCCAAGAAAGATCGATAAAGCTCTAACATTTTCATCGTTTCTTCACGTGCTTCTACTTCAGTCTCGTGAGCCGTATGACCTTCTTGCCATAAAAACTCAGTTGTTCTAATGAACGGTAACGTCCGCTTCTCCCAACGTACGACGTTTGCCCACTGATTTATCAACACAGGTAAGTCACGGTAAGATTTGATCCATTTGGAGTACATATGACCAAACATCGTTTCAGATGTTGGGCGGATCGCGAGACGTTCTTCGAGCTTCTCACCTGCAGCTTCAGTTACCCATGGCAGCTCTGGATTAAATCCTTCGATATGATCCTTTTCCTTTTGGAAGAAACTCTCAGGAATTAAGAGCGGGAAATAAGCATTACGATGTCCCGTTTCCTTAAAGCGACGATCCATTTCCGCCTGAATGTGCTCCCAAATTTCATATCCATCCGGACGGAATACGATACACCCCCGAACTGGCGAATAATCCATTAACTCGGCTTTTTTAATCACATCTATATACCAACGGGAGAAGTCTTCTCCTTGTGGTGTAATCTCTGTCACGAACTGCTTATCTTTTGACATAAGGATGAATTTCCTCCTAAAATTTTTCTGTAATACCCCATGTTATGCTTCTGAAAAATTCACATCGGAAGCATAATCAAAGTTTTTGAGCGTTACTTCATGCTATACTTCGGAAAAACTTGCTTCGGAAGCATAGACTTTAGTTTTCTAACGTACTAACCATTAATCAATCTTAAAATATCATTATAAGTAACAGCGATCATAAGTAGGAATAACATCGCAAAACCAACAAAATGAACCATTCCTTCACGATTCGGATCAATCGGTTTACCACGTATCCACTCAATACCGAGAAATACAAGTCGGCTACCATCAAGTGCCGGAATAGGGAACAGATTGAAAATCCCCAAGTAAAGACTTAATATCGCAGCCCAATAGGTAAGTTGCTCAATGCCTTGCTTCGCAATCTGACCTGTTACCTCAAATGTACGTACAGGACCTCCGAGATCATCCATAGAGAATTGATTAATTAATTGACTGAATCCTTTAAAGATCATTTCAGTAGTACTCACCATCGTTTTCCCTGAATTGACAATGGTCTCCCCAAAAGTAGCTTTACGAGATGGGAGTTCAGGTGTAATACCAACTTTACCACCTTCTTGTCCTTCCATCTTGACTGGCGTAAGAGTTACATTAAATGTTTCTTCGCCTCGACGAATCGTCCATTCCATGGGTTTCCCTTGGGATTTTGCCGTTAATTCAATCATCTTCTTATAATCGGCACCAATCATCGTACCATTGATGGAATCAACGATATCCCCTTTTTTCAAATTGGCATCAGAAGCTGGCATGCCTTCCGATACATCACCAATCTGGACATACGTTGGGTTATCCAAAGGAATCCCGGCCATCTGGGTATGTATTGCGAACAATACAAATGCAAGAATGAAGTTCATCACAGGTCCTGCAAAGATAGACAACGCACGTTGACCTACCGTCTTGCTACCAAATTGACGATTTTTAGGAGCAATCTGTGTCTCTTTTCCTTTAGTAACCATCATTGCTTGGGGATGAACACGATATTGTTGAACATCCTCATCCACGTTTAGTCTTAAAGTTAGAGCTACATCCAGATCAATGGATTCTACTTCACCACGTATCACATTTTTCCGGTTATCTAGCTGATCTAGATAGATCTTCTTCACTTCGTCATTCGCTATGCGAACAGCAATCGTCTGTCCCACCTGAATTTCCACAATTTCAGGATCTTCACCGGCCATACGTGCATAACCACCAAAAGGTAGTAACCGAAGCGTAAACTGAGTTTCATGACGTTTATAGGAGAACAGTTTCGGACCGAAACCGATAGCAAATTCTCGAACCAATATGCCGGCACGTTTGGCAAAATAGTAATGTCCCCATTCATGTACCGTCACAATAACAAAAAACATTAATACTGTCAGAAAAACAACCTGAACCATTTCCAAAGCATCTCATCCCCCTTTATTGTCTAAGATCGAAGTATGTCCCTATAGATTATCATTATTCTCCGACCCAACACAAGAGAATCACTTTTGTAGCAATTTTTTCAAAAAGAGAAGATGGTAAATTCTATCAAATTCTTAGTGCCAGGTCACGCGAACGTCGATCACACTCTTCAATAGAACCCAAATCAGGAATGGAAATATTATTATGCTGTTCAAGTACTTTTTCAATAATCTCTTCAATATGCAGAAATGATATCTCTCTCTGTAAAAACCTTGCCACGGCAATCTCATTCGCAGCGTTAAAGGCCGTTGTTGCTGTGCCACCCATTCTGCCACACTCAAATGCAAGACGAAGACAAGGGAATCTCACATAATCCATCTCTTTAAAATGAAGGTTACCCACTTCAGAAAGAGACAAACTACGTGTTGGCGATGTCCAACGTTCTGGATAAGTTAAAGCATATTGAATAGGAACCCTCATATCTGGATTTCCTAGTTGGGCAATAATACTACTATCACAGAATTCCACAAAAGAATGGACGATACTCTCTGGGTGAAGAATCACATTAATCTGATCATACGGTAAATTGAAAAGCCAATGTGCCTCGATCACCTCGAGTCCCTTATTAACCATCGTTGCTGAGTCAATTGTAATCTTCGATCCCATGGACCAATTTGGGTGCTTTAACGCATCTTCAACCGTAACATCCTTTAATTGTTCTCTTGATAGATCTCGAAATGACCCTCCAGATGCCGTAATGGTAATCCCAGCAACATCCGATCTTCTTTCACCATTCATACATTGGAAAATAGCAGAGTGCTCACTATCGATCGGGAACAAATTCACGCCCTTTTCAAGTGCAAGTGAAGTCACTAAGTGACCGGCAGTCACCAAGGTTTCCTTGTTAGCCAGTCCAATATGCTTACCTGCTTCTATCGCGGCCAATGTAGACTGTAACCCTACACTTCCCATCACTGCAGTAACGACCATTTCAGCATCTGTACCAGCTGCAACTTCAACAAGACCGGCATCTCCATAAAACACTTGAGTAGTAGATGGAAGATGTGGCTTGATTTGCTCAGCTAATTCTTTCGTAGCAATGGATACTTTCTTTGGTTTAAACTCATGTACCTGACGAATCAACAATTCCGCATTCGTACCGGCTGCAAGACCTTCGACTTGAAATTGATCTCTATGAGTAGACACCACGTCCAATGTCTGAGTTCCTATCGATCCCGTAGAACCAAGAATACTAATTTTTTTCATAATGCACCTTCTCTCGTGTTAGTAAGGCAATAGCATCACGATATGTACAAAAGGGAAAACAATAATCCAACTATCACAACGATCTAATATCCCACCATGCCCTGGCAATAGCTTACCTGAATCCTTTATATTATACACTCGTTTGTAAGCCGACTGCATAAGATCTCCAAGTTGTCCAACGAGCGCGCACGTAAGTCCAATAAGGCAAGCTCTACCCAAACCGAGTAAATCTCCTGAAGAAATAGCAAATATAACAGCGGTAAGGATAGCAATTACAACACCACCAACCGCACCTTCAACTGTCTTGTTGGGGCTAATAGCTGGCCACAACTTATGACTTCCCCATTGTTTACCAACAAAATAGGCACCCGCATCACTTGCCCAAATCGAAGAAAGCAATAGAAAAGTCCAGAACAGCCCGTTCCCATCAGGAGCGTGCCGTGACTCTGCGATGTAATAAAATCCAACACCAATATATAATACACCCAATAAAAGCAATGACACCTGCTTAATACTAATGCGATTTTTGGTAAGCACCGTCATCGTCATCAACAGAAAGAGGAGAAGCCATATCATTTCCCCATTTGGAGTATACGTTATATTCAAAAGTTTCCAAGGGAACATGATCATGAACACACCAATAAATCCAAGCGATGCTATTCCGCTAAATGGACGCACTTTGATCATTTTTACAAATTCATAATAACCTACTAGAGACATGGCAAGTACAAGTAGATGAAATGACATGTCACCAATCACACAAAATCCTAGAAAAATAGCTCCAGCAATAATTCCGGTAATAAGTCGTTGTTTCAACGATCTTCATCCTCTACTTGAGTTATGACAGCCCACCGTATCGTCTTGTTCTACGCTGATATTCAGCGACAGCATCATGTAAATGATCCTCATTAAACTCAGGCCAGTATATATCGGTGAACCACAATTCGCTATAAGCCAACTGCCATAGCATAAAGTTGCTAATTCTCATTTCACCGCTTGTACGGATCAATAAGTCTGGATCGGGTAGACCATAGGTCTTCAAATGATTTTCAATCAAAGTAGGAGTAATATCCTCTGCTTTCAATCTACCCGCTTCAATCTCTTGCCCGAGTAATATCATACCATCCGTTATTTCTTTACGACCACCATAGTTCAATGCAAAATTGAGCACAAGACCATCATTACCAGCTGTAAGTTGCACCGCATCTTCCATAGCTTTTAAAGTATGGCTAGGTAATCCTTCTTTATCGCCCATCATACGAATCTGTACGTTTCGTTCAATTAATTCGTCCAACTCAATCGCGAGAAATTCTTGGGGAAGTCGCATAAGGAAATCAACTTCATCTTTAGGACGTTTCCAGTTCTCAGTCGAGAAGGTGTACATCGTTAAATATTTGATCCCAAGCTCATCTGCAGCAATTGTTGCACGCTTAACAGCTTTCATTCCGTTATGGTGTCCAACAATTCGGGGTAATCCAAGACGTTTCGCCCAACGTCCGTTTCCATCCATAATGATCGCAACATGTTCAGGAATATTATCCTTAGTAATGTCCATCGGCTTCGGACTGTCTTTTTGCATCCACCATGATCGAATTCGTTTGATCATTCCATTTCCTCCAAGCCACTTTCTGCAAGTTGAAACTGATATTCACACCACACCTACATGGATAAGAGAATTCCTTCTGTTCAAGAAGAAACGGCTACACCATCTCCTTAGGGACGGGTATCCGTCTCTTCGAAAATATAAGAAATAGAGTATCAAGTGAAACTTATACTTTCTTATATTTAAAAAAGAGACAAACCCCACCATAAAAGGAGGGGCCATAAGTCTCTTATACGTCCATGATCTCTTTTTCTTTCACCAAGAGAACCTTGTCGACTTCGGCACTATATTTATCCGTCATCTTTTGAATATCTTCTTGATGTTTGTGGGATTCATCTTCAGTAATATCTGTTTTTTCCAATTTCTTAATGTCATCATTCGCATCACGGCGAATATTACGGATAGCAATTTTCGCTTCTTCACCGAATTTTTTAGTTGTCTTAACCAATTCAACCCGACGTTCTTCAGTAAGAGCAGGTATTGTCAAACGAATCATAGTCCCGTCATTGGAAGGTGTAATTCCAATGTCCGACTTTGAAATCGCTCTTTCAATCTCTTGTAACGAAGATTTGTCCCAAGGCTGAATCATCAGCGTACGAGAATCCGGCGTGTTAATGTTAGCTAATTGACTGAGTGGTGTCGGTGCTCCATAATACTCGACTTGAATTCGATCAAGAAGAGCAGGTGCCGCACGACCTGCACGCAATGAAGCAAGATCACGTTTCAAAGCAAGAATCGCTTTTTCCATACGTTCTTCAGCACTTTTCCTAATAGCTTGTGGCATTAGTCTACACTCCCTTTAACAATCGTTCCAATTTTCTCACCCAATACAACACGTTTAATGTTTCCTAGTTCCGTGATTGCAAATACGATGAGTGGGATATTATTATCCATACACAAGGATGATGCCGTAGAATCCATCACGCCTAAATTCTTGTTAAGCACTTCCATGTAAGTCAACTGTTCATATTTCTCAGCTGTTTCGTCTTTAAAAGGATCTGCAGAATACACGCCATCCACTTTGTTCTTCGCCATCAAGATCACTTCAGCTTCAATCTCCGCAGCGCGTAAAGCAGCTGTTGTGTCAGTTGAGAAGTACGGATTACCTGTACCAGCAGCAAAGATAACGACGCGACCTTTTTCAAGATGACGTATAGCTCTGCGTCGGATATAAGGTTCGGCTATCTGTTGCATCGCAATCGATGTCTGAACTCTTGTAGGCACATCAATTTGTTCTAATGCATCCTGTAATGCGAGCGAGTTCATTACTGTTGCCAGCATCCCCATATAATCGGCAGTAGCACGGTCAAAACCATTTGCGCTACCAGCGATTCCGCGCCAGATATTACCACCACCACATACGATGGCTACTTCAACACCAAGTTCCACTACTTCTTTAACTTGTACTGCGATCGATGCGATGGTATCAGCATCGATACCATAACCCGTTTGCCCCGAGAGGGATTCACCACTGACTTTCAAGACCACTCTTTTAAATACTGGCTGTTCCAATGTTAACCCTCCACTTTGAGAAGGCGCTAATAAGTCCGCGCCAGTTTTTATGTCTATATCCAAGAAATAAGAAGCGTAAATACTTCTTATATGTTAAAAAAGAAGGAACACATTGTGTCCCACTCTTCTTTATGTCTATTATTATAACACTATTTTTGAGTATAATTATTAATGTTTAACTTGTGCCATTACTTCTTCTACGAAGTTATCTTCTTTTTTCTCTAAGCCTTCGCCAAGTTCAAAACGAACAAAACGACGAATAGAAATGTTCTCACCAATTTTGCTGATTTTCTCATTCAACATCATGGAAATCGTTTTGTCAGGATCTTTAATGAAGGATTGTTCCATCAAGCAGATTTCTTCATAGAACTTGCTGATACGACCTTCAACCATTTTTGCAATGATTTTCTCAGGTTTACCTTCATTTAATGCTTGTGATTTTAAAACTTCCATTTCTCTGTCAACTTCTTCTTGAGGAACTTCTTCACGACGAACATAAAGTGGGTTAGCCGCTGCAATTTGCATCGCAATATCACGAGCAAACGACTTAAATTCTTCAGTTTTACCAACGAAGTCAGTTTCACTGTTAATTTCTACAAGCACACCAATTTTTCCACCAGCATGGATGTATGATTCAACAGTACCTTCAGTAGCTGCACGTCCTGCTTTATTAGCAGCAGCTGCTAATCCTTTTTCACGAAGAAAATCGATCGCTTTTTCTACATCACCATTTGTTTCATCAAGCGCTTTCTTACAATCCAACATTCCTGCTCCTGTTCTTTCACGAAGCTCTTTCACTGCACTAGCGTTAACTGCCATTTATATTCCCTCCAAAAATGATATTGTGTCTTCCTTTAATTCATTAGCTCAAGCAGAAATTATCGTCTCAGCAGAGTCGATATCTAACTTATGTGATAAACATTACGAAAGTATGGGTGACACCTATACTTTCGTAATATTTTAAAAAAAGGGCAGTGAGAGGTTATCCACCTGCCAACCACCCTTTTCATTTTAATTCATTTATAGTATGAATTACCTAAGCTATATTAGGCTGTTGGTTCTTCAACTTGTTGAGCTTCAACAATGGCATCAGCCATTTTACCAGTCAATAGTTTAACAGCACGAATTGCATCGTCATTACCAGGAATAACATAGTCAATTTCGTCTGGATCACAGTTAGTATCAACGATACCTACGATTGGAATACCCAATTTACGAGCTTCTGCAACCGCGATACGCTCTTTGCGAGGATCAATGATGAACAAGGCACTTGGTAGGCCCTTCATATTCTTGATTCCGCCTAGGAATTTCTCAAGACGATCTTTCTCTTTGCGAAGAAGGATAACTTCTTTTTTAGGTAGTACAGCGAATGTGCCGTCCTCTTCCCATTTTTCAAGCTCTTTCAAGCGGAAAATACGTTTTTGAATTGTTTCGAAGTTAGTTAGAGTTCCGCCCAACCAACGTTGGTTAATGTAAAACATTCCACAACGTTCAGCTTCTTCTTTCACGGAATCTTGCGCTTGTTTCTTCGTTCCTACGAACAGAATAGTTCCGTTCTCTTCGGAAACACTTTTCACGAAGTTATAAGCTTCTTCTACCTTTTTAACCGTTTTTTGCAAGTCAATGATGTAAATTCCGTTTCTCTCCGTGAAGATATAACGGTCCATTTTTGGATTCCAGCGGCGAGTTTGGTGACCGAAATGTACGCCTGCTTCCAAAAGTTGTTTCATGGATATTACTCCCATTTTCAAGCACCTCCTGTGATTGGTTTTTTGTGTCCTCCGCCAACCGTCATCTCCCTTAAAGACTTTCTAACAAAAGAAAGCACCCTTACAGGGATCACTTGGCGTGTGTTTTTAACACCGACAATTAATATACCATAAGTTATAAGTCGTTGCAACCATTTTTCATCATGAAATATGGTTTATTTTTGTAAGTAAAGACGATGTGAAATGTAATCAACAAAAAAACCGTCTGCTATTCTTAGCGAGACGATTGTATTCTAATTTTGGATATAATAGATTCAATGTCTTCACCTTTATAAAACGTGTAACTCCCATCGCGAATCTTTCTATTTATCTTTTGATCTGCAGCTTGTTTAATAAATTGATGACTGCTTGCAATCACACCTATTTTTTCTAGATCCTCTGCAACACTTTTCAGGTTGCTTCCCTTTTTGATCTTATAGGCTACCGCTTGAGCATCATCTGTCTTTGAAGGAGCTACTGGCGTCTTCGTAGGTAAGGTACTTTGTACTTTGGTTGACTGAACACTAGAAGAATCACTCTCATTCTTCTTCACTGGTTGTGCAGGTGATGATGGTTGAACAGGTTCTGTAGCCGGTATCGCCTTCGTAGGTACTTCTGTCGACTTCCCTTTATCCTTCGTACTCTCGTCAGATGATTCAGTCACTTTTAAATCCAACGCTTTGGCGTTCTCTTCAATCTGTTCTCTAGTCAGAACAGCAGATTGATCCGAAATCGGTGAGTCTTGGCCCTCACCCATGATCATCAATTGAAGCAGGATGGCTCCTATAATGAGTCCTATACCTAACCCGCTCATAAATGAACGATTCTTCATCACAGAGACTCCTCCTGTTTCGCTAGTTGAAGAATAAGCTGAACTTCACCACGCTGTAATCCGACTGATTTGCCAATAATATCAATCGATTTCCCTTGGTTGTGTAGTTCGAACAGTTCCGAATAACGATGCTTGATAGAATTGACTGGTTCAGACACCACATCAGATTGCTCATGCTCAATTACTGGTACTTCAGTTATAGATGACACTTCTACACTACGAACCTCCGCTAAAGCTGTAACTTGACTTTCTGCATCCGTTATACGAGCGCCTTGTTGTGCTGAGTATTGTTCTACCTGAAGTAATCTTTGCCGCATTTCGCTCAGTTGCTCTTCCATTGCCAAATGTTTAACCGAAGTATCTTTCTTCATTTGTCCAACGAGTTCAACCAATGTATCATTTTCCTCTTCTATATCAGCCATATACTGCTCCAAAGTGGACTCCACTTCTTTGATCACTTGTTCCGAGGACATCTTCCCTACTTGTCTCGTAGGAAGCATTACAGCATATACCAAGGCTGCAGCCCCCAACATGACGATTATAATCCATGGTTCCAAAAGCCTCTAATCTCCTTTGGTCTGTCTTAGCAATATGTTTAAAGAGACAGATCGATATGATGACCCTTGTAGGGGTGCTCAGCCGGGTGATGCTCTGAGGAATGCTCTTGTTGATTGGAAGCTGATTGCCCGTCACTTTCAGAGGAATGTTGTTGCTTTCCCTCTTCCCGAATCAAGGACTTTGCTGTTTCAGCAACACCGGAGCTACGTTGTCGCATCTCAAGACTTTCTTTGATTTGTTGATTCATTAATAAACTTTGTTCTTGAGCGGATCTCTGATGAAACTCGTTTTGTATTTTCCCTGCTTCTTGGGTTCTCGGCACAGCGATTTGTAATTCTACCGATTTCATACTCACGATATCCACCTCACTCTGGAGAAATTTAATTCCCTAACCATTCCTTTATATGTAAGGAACCATCATTATATCGCCTTCGGAATAATAAAAGGAAACTCGTTCTGCAGTATCTTTAACAAATCGAGTATATCTACCAATGACAATCTTTGATCCTCCATAAATCGTATTGATGATTTCAACCTTAGATTTATTTGTATCTTCAAGCATCTTCTCTATATCCAATATCCGTTCTTTATTCTCAGACTGCTCTTTAACATGGGATTTGAGAGTTGCATTCAATTTAGCACGCATACTCAACTTGTCAGAAGACAATTGTCCTACCGAAGCTAGTTGGTTTAATAAATTTAGAGCCTGCTCCGATTTCACTATGTTATCGGCTTGAAACCTCATTTGATTCCGAAGCTCAGTTAGTTCATTCCTTAGTTCAGGTACGACACCTACTTCAATCGTAGTGATCGTGGACATGGTATTACCTACTGTCCGAGCGATTACTTTTTCACCAGCCTGAATACTTCCACCTACGATTAGACCCTTTACATCTTTACATATCACATTTTTAGCTGCTCTTATATTAGAGTGCATAATACTCTGAGATACAATCACATCTTCACCAGCGATCACATTCCCATCTTGTATGAAAGATGTTTTCACATTTACTCCTGCTTTGACATGTCCTTTGTTGTATCCAATAATGCCACTTGTAATTTCAACAGATCCATTTGCATCAATCTCAGCACCCTCAACTCCACCAATCACACGAATATCTCCAGCTGCTTTAATTCTAAAACCAGTGAGAACATTGCCACGGATGATAACGTTACCCACAAAATCAATATTTCCAACACTGTAATCCACGTCACCATTCACTTCATAAATTGGAAATACGTTAATTTTACTTTTGTCAGAAATCGTTATCATTCCATCAAGAGCAGCATACATGGCTGTTTTGTCTTCATTAACAACAACATTTTTTCCCACTTTAAAATTAGCTTCTTTACCTGTTTTAAATGGAATCGCTTCATTCATAACCGACATCCCTAATTTACCAGGTATAGGCTCTATTCGTTTAGCAATGATCTGGCCTTTTCGTACATTGTTGAGATTATTTATTTCCTTGTGATCGACCTTCCCATGGTCTGATTCCAACGGACTATGGCCTTTTCCCTCAGCTAATTTCATTACCATTTCAATTCGCCCATCTATTCCTTGAACAGGAGAAAACCCGAAAGCAATGGGAGTCTTAGCTGAATAGAATTTTTTAGGATTCTCTGAAATTTGTTGGAGTGTAGAACGATCTAGTCCATATTTAACTTGTTGCGTATGAATGAAACGTTCGAGATCTTCCTGAGTGCAACTAAACTCATCATCTTGTTTTAAGAACTGGAGGTACGCTTCAGTTTTGTCATCAGAAATACTCACTATTAAATATGTTTCGAGCAAATAGTGATCCGTCAAACTTATTCCCCCTTAATAAATCTCTTCAAACATCCGCTCGTTATCAACACTCTATTAATCGCTTTCCATCAATAATCCTTTATTTTTCTGTAACGTCCCTCTTAACCTGAGAATAGCTTTAGAATGTAGCTGTGAAATACGAGAGGGTGATAGAGACATCACTTCTGCTATTTCACTCAGAGAAAGATCTTCATAATATAGAAGTGATACAACGGTTCGTTCTTTATCCGTGAGTTTCTCAATACCTTTAATCAAAGATTCCTTCATATAAAATTCATTAATCTTATAATCTGGATTCTTAGCCTTATCATCAATCATCATGCTCAATCGAGTTTCTGATTCTTCCTCGCGAATCGGATCTTCTAATGAACACAACGTCATAACCGCCACTTCCTGAAGCATATTATGGTATTCCTTTTCAGACACTTCTAAGTACTGACTCATTTCCGAATCATTTACGGATCGTAAATATCTTTGCTCCAAATGCTGAAATGCATCTTCAATTTTTTTCGCTTTTTCACGAACAGAACGTGGCACCCAATCACCCTGACGTAATGAATCAAGGATAGCCCCACGAACGCGCCATGAACCGTAGGTTTCAAATTGAAAGCCGCGTTTATAATCGAATTTATCAATAGCATCGATAAGACCCATAACCCCATTACTGGCCAAATCGTCTATAGAAACATTCTTTGGGAGACCTATTGCCAATCGACTAGACACATAATCTACGATATGCAAGTAGTTCTCAATAAGCTTCTTCTTAGCTTCTATGTCGTCATGTTCCTTCCATGACATCCATAAGTCCATATGATTCAGGGTAGAAACTTTCTGCTCGATCAAGTCCTTTCACCCTCCTTATTTTTCTGTCAGGTGACGAACGGCCTTAGCCAATTGCTCAGGATCTTGCGCGGAAACTAATTTCGGTAGATTCAGCGGTGTAAATCCGGTGTCGCCTTCAATAGATGATTCAGGCTTTGGTGTTAACAGATCATTCAATTCTTCGCTGTCATCAGGTAACGTTAAGTCAAATCGTGTTCCACGTTGATCACTTGTCTGTTCGGCTTCAATCTGCCCCTGAAGATCATTATCTGCATGTGTTGTCATAACACCTAATACCCATCTAAAAACAACCGCAAGCAGAAACCATATAACAAAAGCGATCGAAGATCTTATTAAACTCGTCATGTAAAGATTATTTAAGGACGAAGTTATGAACGTGAGTATAAATCCAAACCCAGCAATCAACAAATTAAATCGCATATTTCTCATATTCGCTACAATTCCTTTACGCCCATTTGTACACTACGGATGAATAATATGCCGGTACTGCAGTCAAGTTCAATGGTACGTCCATAGTTGCCGCCTGTATCTTCCCCAATAAGTGGAATACCTAGCTCTTGCAATTTCGCTCTACATGATTCCGTATTTCTAGGTCCAATTCTCATGGTGTCGTTCTGTCCCCCAAAGGCAAACATCTGTGAACCACCCGCCATTTTCGCTACAAGATTGCTCTTAGAAGAACCCATTTTCTGTAGTCTCTCTAATAATGCAGGTAATGCCGTATCTGCGTATTTAGCAATATTAAGTTCGCCTTCTCGCGCAATTTCAGAAGAGGGTAACATGACATGTGCCATCCCAGCCAAATGAAGAATTGGATCATACATTGTAAGCCCTATGCAAGAACCTAATCCAGAAGTTCGAATCAGTCCATATTGTTTAATGACATTCAGGTCAGCCATAGCTACTTTTACAACATTTTGCTCAATCATTCTCGGTTGGCACTCCTAAAGATTCGAATATTATAGCAAACGATTCCGGATCAGGTATAAGGAAGAATTGACCTTCAACTTCATGATTTCCTTCTAAAAATGTAGTGTCAATAAGGAGTGCATCGTCTCCCATTTCACCGTACTGCAGAAGACCATAACTTAATATAGCTCCTGCCATATCAATAGCTAAAGACGGCACTGTTGGCGACATAGATAATTTCGTCAAATCAGCAAGAGCTGACAGGTATGAGCCCGATAGTATATTTCCGATCTCATTAAGAGCAGACATTTCCATATCATTAAATGAATCATCATTGGCAACTTTGATTCCTGCTAGCCGTTTCAGCAGACTCTTAGCGGATTTAGGACTTAAAATAAAAAACAAATTGCCAGGTGCGTCACCTTCAACCCGTAAAAATATAGCAACGACGACTTGTTCTGATCCCCCAACCTTGTCAGAAACCTCTTCAAACCGAAGAATTTGTACTTTGGGCACTGCCATATCAATAGGCTTGTTTAGAAGATGAGAAAGTGCCGTTGCAGCATTTCCCGCACCAATATTTCCAACTTCCTTAAGAACGTCCATCTTCAATTCTTTGAATTGCTTAAAGACTCGCATATTTATTCCTCAATACTTTCCAATTGAATAATCTCATTCTTATTCAGTACTTCAGATAGATTGAGCATAATGAGAAGGCGTTCTTCGTTGATCTTGGCAACCCCTTGAAGATATTTAGCTTTAATCCCCCCAACAACCTCTGGCGGATTCTCAATTTTGTCCGTATTCAGGTCAATAACATCGTTAGCCGAATCTACAATAAATCCTACTTCCATATCATTTACAGCCACAATAATAATACGTGTACTTTCTGTGTTCTCTATCAGAGGTAAGCTAAAGCGCCCACGCAAATCAATAATAGGTATTACAACACCACGTAAATTAATAACACCTTTTACAAAAGTGAACGTTTTGGGAACACGTGTGATGGGAACCATCCGCTCAATAGTCTGAACTTTATCCACTTCGATACCGTACTCTTCGTCTCCTAATTTAAACACGATGACCTTAATATCTTCTCCCATTTCAATAACCTCCTAATGATTTTCCGCTACCTAATTAATCTAGTACAACTCATCTGACTATTTGATAAATGCGTTCGGATCTAGTATCAAAGCAACCTGTCCATCTCCGAGTATAGTCGCACCAGACACCCCACTAATCTGAGGCAGGTATTTCCCTAGACTCTTCAGTACGATTTCACTTTGTCCTATGAAATCTTCAATAGCTAGAGCAGCCATTTTATCACCTTTTCGAATCACGATGATCTCCGACTCTTCTTCTTGACTCTCGTCGAAATCAGGAACGCTAAATATACGACTAAGAGAGATTAACGGAATTTGTACGCCACGAAACTCTACCATTTTATTACCGTGAACTGTGCGAATTTGATTGTGATTAATTACACCTGTCTCTACGATCGATGTAAGTGGAATAGCATATTTCTCTGATCCCAATTGAACTAACATTGCAGAAATAATAGACAACGTTAAAGGTAATTGAACTGAGAAATTAGTTCCTTGTCCTGGTTTTGAAATAATGGTAACATGACCGCCAAGAGCTGTAATCTTCGCTTTCACGACATCCAATCCAACGCCACGCCCAGACACATCTGAGATAACCTCGGCAGTACTGAACCCAGGGGCAAAAAGAAGCTGATGTACTTCTTCATCTGTCATAGCCGATCCTTGCGCTTCAGTTACAACACCTTTTTTAATCGCTGACTTAAGGACATTCTCACGGTATATGCCACGGCCATCTTCTTCAATTTCAATAAACACATGATTTCCACTATGAAAAGCACGTAAGTTTACTGTTCCTGTTTCTGATTTACCAGCGGCCAATCGGTCTGCAACTGATTCAATCCCGTGGTCAACAGCATTCCGAAGTAAATGTACAAGGGGATCGCCGATTTCATCAATAACGGTTCGATCTAGCTCTGTTTCAGAACCAGTAATAACCAAATCAATCTTCTTGTCTAAAGATTTGGCTAAGTCACGTATCATCCGCGGAAAACGGTTAAATACGGTATCTACTGGAACCATTCTAAGCTTCAGTACAATATTTTGAAGATCAGAACTTACACGACTCATATGCTCTACGGTTTCTGTTAGCTCACTATTACGAACCTCACTTGCTAACTGTTCCAACCGAACACGATCAATCAACAACTCGCTAAACAGATTCATTAAGACATCTAGTCGTTCAATATCGACACGAATAGTACGCGTTGATGCACTACTAGTTGTTTTGGCTACTTCCTTTGAAGCTTGCTTCGTAGGTTCCGTTGATAATTGAGGAGCTACGATGTTAGACTCAGTTGGTTTTACCATTTCTGCTGTTGTAGCAACTTCTCGGGTAGAATTATTTATCTCACCCATCAATTTCAAAGATTCATGATCTAATTCCACGACACTAACCTTATCGATTTCGGATAAGTTCAATATCATCCGCTGCATCTCATCCGCACTTTTTTGTGTTATGTAATATAATGAAAAGCTCCGTTCAAACTTCTCCTGCTCAATATCTTCTACGGACGGATGAGTCTTAATGACCTCGCCGGATCTTTCCAATAAATCAAACACCATATAGGCACGTACAGCTTTCAAATGACAATCCTCACGAATAAAGACTTCCAGATAAAGCGCTCGATGCCCTTCAGTAATAGACTGATCTAAGATCGAATATTGAAACTCATCTAACTGAATCAAATGATTCATATTGTCTTTCCGTTGATCTACTGTTGTACTCTTATTCCCACCTTGGGTAGATGGGGTCTCACCAAGGACGATCGCCTGTAAGGAAGTCACAATGGCTGACACATCCGCTTTTCCGGTACCACCGTTTGTAATATCTTCAACCATAGATTCAAGGGCATCCAAACTTTTAAATAATGTATCAAATATAAAATCTTGCATTGCTAGCTTTTGATTACGTACCAAATCTAGAACATTCTCCATTTGATGCGTTAGTGAAGCAAGATCTTCATACCCCATTGTCGCAGCCATACCTTTAAGGGTATGTGCTGATCTAAATATAACTTGTACAATACTTAAATCATCAGGATTGGTCTCCAGTTCAAGCATTTTTTCGTTTAGCGATTGCAGATGATCATTCGACTCGTCAATAAACATAGATAAATATTGATTCATGTCCATTGAGGTACACCTCCCTTATGAGATCACTTTCCATTATTTAATCATTCGAACTAGCATACTAGGAATATCTAATAGAGGTAAAACATGCCTCACACATTTCAATTCCACCGCAGAACGAGGCATACCATACACAACGCATGTTTCTTCACTTTCCGCATAGGTGTCGGTTACACCTGAATCATACAACGTTTTCATTGCTTTGGCTCCATCACTTCCCATACCTGTCAGTAGAACTACATGACGAGTTAGCGTATTAAATGGGAGCAATGAATCAAACATGGTATCAACGGAAGGCCGATGCCCATTACGCGGACCTTCCTCTGTTAAAGAAATCTCATAATGGCCAGCTGACGCCCGTACGATCTTCATGTGGAATCCACCAGGTGCAATATAAGCATACCCTCTATGCAAGACCATACCATGCTCCCCTTCTACTACTTCTAGAGAACTGAATGAATTAAGTCTTTGTGCTAATGATTTAGTAAATTTAGGTGGCATATGCTGCACAATGACTACTGGAGCTGGTAATTCCCCTGGAATACGCTCCAAGAGTTCCTTCAAAGCTCTAGGTCCACCGGTTGAACAACCAACCGCAACAAGATGTTGGAATGAACTGGATTTACCCTCTAATTCGCTTGAAATCTTGCTTGAAGAATTAGAAAATACAAGTGGCGTAGACTCTTTAGTCGATTTCGCTAGTTTGCTCGCCTTGATTTCCTTCTCCACAGACGGTTTACGATTTGATACTAACGGCCTACTAGAATCGTTATTGTTTGGTTTTTTTTCTGCCTTCTGAGAGATAGCTGTACGTTTCGTGTACGCATTCTCAGTATTTATAACTTCTGAGAGTGACTTATTTGGATCATGACTTGGTTTCGAGAGAATACCGTTTGCAGTCGGTTTTTCTATTCCGATACTACTTACTTGCTTCTTCATTCCTTCAGATCTTACAAGTTCTTTAGTTTGCCAAGCAGCTCTTCTTTTTTTAGCTTGCATGGCGACCTTCATTTTCTCAAGGAGAAGTTCCCCAACTTGATTAATATCATTAGAGACGCTTGCAGAAGGTTTTCGGATGAAGTCAAATGCCCCGGACTCCAGAGCTAGGATTGTTTCTTTCATCCCTTCCTCATTAATTCCAGATAACATGATCACCGGTATGGGATTATCCATCATAATAGCTTTTAATGCTTCCAATCCGTTCATTTCCGGCATCTCCACATCCATGGTGACAATGTCGGGCTTTAGTTCCGCTACTTTCATGAGTGCTTCATATCCATTAACTGCAGTTCCAACGACTTGGAATGAAGAATCTCTTTCAATGAGATCAGAAATGATCTTTCGCATAAAAGGAGAGTCATCCACAACAACGACCTTATAATGCATTATGGTTCATACCTCCCTGTGTCTTTTTACAGAAGAATCATTTTGTTCGACTTAACCATTTATGCATAAATCCTTTGATTCCTGTTAAAGTTTCTCGTTCTGAAGCGGAAGGAACTTTTACATAATACTTTGCAAGACGTTGAACATCTTTTGAAGCCACACTATTAGGAAAAGCCATGGAGAAAGGCACTTGTTTTTTCACGGCTTGAACCACATGGTAATCATCACTTATATATCCAAGCATCGTGATATCTTTATCAAGAAATTTTCGAGCTACAAGCTTGATTTTATTGGCTGTAAACATTGCCTCTTGTACATCATCCACTCGATTAACAATCAGTTGAAAAGCTACATCTTGATCGATACCATGAATGATTTTGATCAACGCATACGCATCTGTAATCGCTGTAGGTTCAGGTGTAGTTACCACAAGACATTCATCAGCGGAGGTAATGAACTGTATATTCTCTTTGGATAACCCTGCTCCAGTATCAAAAATAATATAGTCCACTTGACTCGCTAAGAGTTCAATCTGTGATGTGAAGTATTGGAGATCATGTTCTGACAGTGATATGAGATCAGTAATACCTGACCCCCCTGAGATGTAAGACAACCCATTAGGACCTATAGCGACAATCTCTTGAATACTTTTCTCGCGTTGAAGTAAATGATGCAGATTATACCTCGAAGTCGTTCCCATGAGCACATCGATATTCGCCATACCAATATCAGCATCAAAGATCAATACTCTATGCCCCAATGACTGTAAGGAAAGAGCGAAATTCAAGGTAAAATTAGATTTCCCTACACCTCCTTTACCGCTAGTAACAGTAATGAATTTCGCTAAGCCCGAATCCTGATTCCCCTGAGGATCCAATGAACGAGCTCTCTCACTGTTCGATACAAGTTTCCTCAAGGATTGAGCTTGATCATTCATGACTATCTTCCCTCTCTCCTAAAAGGAGATCACATAACATCTTTTGATTCGGCATAATCACGTCATCTGGGACATTCTGTCCATTCGTCATATAAGAAAGATGAAGTGGAAAGTTATTAAGTAAATTAAATATAGTTCCATAACTTCCAGTCTCATCTAGCTTCGTAAAAATCACCTTATCAAGACCATACTTACTGAAATGTTCCGTGATTTTCATCATGTCTTGGGACTTAGAAGTCAAGCTTAACACCAAGTAGGTTTCACTATCTCCAGCATGTGAAAGCAGGCTTTGAAGCTCCGATACTAATAATTCGTTGCGATAATTCCTACCAGCCGTATCCATGAGTATAAGATCACAGTAGTCAAGACGTTGCAGGGCTCGTTGCATATCACCAGGCGATTGGACTACCTCTAATGGTACATTTAAGATAGACGCATACGTCCTGAGTTGTTCCACGGCAGATATACGATAGGTATCAGATGTAATAAAACCTACCTTTCGCTGATATCGAAACAACTGCTCTGCAGCAAGTTTGGCTATGGTTGTTGTCTTTCCAACACCTGTAGGACCTGCAACATAAACAATTCTTGTATTAGCTTCAATACCACCACCGAATCGATTTGAAAGGAAAGAATAAGCTTTATCGTAAATAAATTGTTGGAGTTGATCATCCGTTAATGAATGCCCACTATCCTCCCATTTCTCAAAAGCGGCTTCAATCCACTCTGCTCTTAAGTGTATATCCACTTCCTGCTGGATTAGTTGTTCCTGTAATCTTTGAAGTGAATCAGGTAATTCCTGTTTCATCATAGAGTGCTTGGCCATTTTGGCCATCCACAATTTCATTTCTTTTATTTCCTGTAAAATCGGCTCGTTTGAAACTGTCTGATCTATCATCTTATTTGAGGTATCTGAATGATGTCGCTCTGTAATATCCCCCTTAAATAAGGATGATGATAAAGGACTATCTTGATCAGGTTTTTGCACTTCTGACGTCGCTGCAGCACTTAGAAATGAAGTTTCAAGATCGTCGGCGACATCATTCATACCTGCTTTAAGAACAGCGTTTGTTCTTTTATAAGCTTCCGGAACAGCCTTATACGGTACGCTCATTGTCGAAGGACCTGCTTTAGGCGTACTTTTAATTGAATTCACATCTCTCAATTCATCATTGTAATGTCCAGATGGTTTGTTCTCACTAACTGAATTAACTTTAGCTTCTTTTTCCACAGCAGCGACAACCTCAATCCTCTTCTTCTTAAACATTCCAAGGAAGCCGCCTATTTTTATTTCTTTAGTACTAAGAATGACAGCATCTCTACCTAGTTCACTGCGGATTCGCTGCATCGCATCCGGCATATGTTCGACTATGTACCGCCTCACTCTCATAAATTCACCACTCCAACGCTCTGAATTTCTACATTTGGCTCTAATTCACTATAAGAAAGAACCGGGATATCTTGCATAGTACGTTCAATGACTTGTCGCAAATACATACGAATTGTTGGTGATGTTAAGAAAATTGGTTGTTGTCCCGATTGCAACAATCGGTTAATTTGTTCATTTAATTTCTGATATATCGTCTGTGTAGACATCGGATCCAGAGCAAGATAACTCCCTTGGTCAGACTGCTGAACACTTTCCGATATTTTCTTCTCTAACGTAGGACCTAAAGTTATAACCTTCAGTGTCTCTCCTTCTTGTGAATATTGCTGAGTAATTTGTCTGGATAAAGATTGACGCACATATTCTGTTAGAACATCCGGATCTTTCGAATAGGTTCCACAGTCTGCTAATGTCTCAAAAATCGTTACCAAATCACGTACAGAAATTTTCTCGCGGAGTAATTTAGACAACACTTTTTGAACATCCCCCACAGATAATACTGAGGGAATTAACTCATCGACAAGAACAGGATAGTTTTCTCGCAAATTGTCGATAAGTGTCTTTGTCTCTTGTCGACCAATTAACTCGTGAGCATGTTTCTTAATCAATTCTGTCAAATGTGTTGCTACCACAGAAGGAGGATCCACTACAGTGTATCCAGATAATTCAGCACGCTCCTTAGTACTTTCATCAATCCACAGTGCTGGAAGACCAAATGCAGGCTCTAAAGTCTCGATACCTGATATGGATTCGTCATCATAACCTGGGCTCATCGCCAAATAGTGATTAAGTAATAATTCACCACCGCCAACGGTATTTCCTTTAATTTTTATGACATATTCATTCGGTTTTAGTTGAATATTGTCGCGAATTCGGATAACAGGGACCACAAGTCCTAATTCCAGTGCACATTGTCGACGGATCATGATAATCCGATCTAATAAATCTCCACCTTGTTGAGTGTCTGCTAGTGGAATAAGTCCATACCCAAATTCGAATTCAATAGGGTCTACTTGTAGTAGATTAATAACACTTTCCGGACTTCTAACCTCTTCAATTTGCTGTTCTTCTTCCAATTGTTCATCAGCTAATTGTCTCTTATCCAAATTCTGTTGCATCTTTCTTGCAGCGAATATTAATAACACAGCTATAGGTAGCGTCGTAATAACATGAATCGGTGTAAAGAAACCAAGCAATGCTATGGTCCCACCTACAATGTATATCAACTTCGGATACGCGAATAATTGCCCCGTTAAGTCATCTGCAAGATTCCCTTCGGATGAAGCACGTGTCACGATCAGACCAGCAGCTGTAGAAATCAATAACGCTGGAATCTGACTAACTAATCCATCCCCAATAGTCAGAATCGAGTATGTCGAAATCGCATCACCGAATGACATTCCATGAATGGTCATTCCAATAATAAATCCACCAACCAAGTTAATGATCAAGATAATAATACTAGCAATAGCATCACCTTTAACGAATTTACTGGCACCATCCATAGCACCATAGAAATCCGCCTCACGTTCCACTTTACTACGTCTATCTCTAGCTTGTTTCTCATTGATTAATCCAGCATTTAAATCTGCATCAATACTCATTTGTTTACCGGGCATAGCATCTAACGTAAACCTTGCTCCTACTTCAGCAACACGTTCAGATCCTTTTGTAATCACGATAAATTGCACAACGACAAGGATTAAGAATACGATAAACCCAATGGCAATTTGACCACCTGCGATCCAGCTACCAAATGTCGCTACAACTGTACCTGCTTCCCCATCCCTGAGAATCAACTTCGTTGTTGATATATTCAATGCCAGTCGAAATAACGTCGTAATAAGAAGAAGTGATGGGAAAATGGAAAACTCTAGTGCTTCCTTGGTATTCATAGATACCAATAAAATCATGAGTGCAATTGAAATGTTAATCACGAGCAAAATATCTAAAAGCCACGCCGGGATTGGAAGAATCATCATCATAACAATACCTATGATTCCTGTCAGGACGGTGATTTCTTTAATTTTCACGGGTCTCTTTGCCTCCAATCCCACATTTATGATTTTTTACCTTTTAGTTTATATACATAGGCCAGTACTTCAGCTACCGCCTGAAACAAATCCGCAGGAATCGAATCACCGATTTCTGCTCTTTGAAAGAGTGCGCGGGCTAGAGGCTTATTTTCCATTGTAATGATGCCATGTTCCTTGGCGATTGCTTTAATTCGTAGTGCCATATAATCTTGACCTTTAGCAATAATCGTTGGAGCTTCCATGGTAGAACCATCATATTTCAAAGCGATCGCAAAGTGAGTCGGGTTGGTGATAATAACGTCTGCTTTCGGGATTTCTTGCATCATTCGTTGCATAGCCATCCTTCGTTGACGTTCCCTGATCTTCCCTTTAATTAACGGATCGCCTTCCATTTTTTTGTATTCATCTTTGATGTCTTGCTTCGACATCCTTATGCCCTTTTCATATTCATAACGCTGGTAAATATAATCCAAAACAGCTAGAACAAATAAGGCAATTGCAATTTTAAGTCCTAAATTCATCGTTAAACCAGAAACAAACTTCATGATATTATCTAAGTTTATTTCAGACAATGACGCAATTTCTACCCTTTTACCCCATAACGTACTATAAACGAGATAACCGATAATCGTTAACTTGATTATCGATTTAGCAAATTCTACCAATGATCTCATTGAGAATATATTCTTAAACCCTTTGATCGGATCAAGTTTGCTGAATTCCATTTTTAGGCCTGTCAGCAAGAAACCCACCTGCATAAAATTGACTACAAGTGCCATGACGACCACCGTTAAAAACAAGGGGGCCATCATTAGCAATACTTGAACTCCATATTCTTTAAACATCATCATGACATTGTTTATCGTAATCTCTGTCAACAACCGGTTCATAAATATATCGCTATACAAATTAATAAGTCGTTCCTTAAAATAACTACTAAATATAAGGAGACAGAGAAAAGCAGAAAGAAGCGTGACGGAGCTTGAAATCTCCATACTTTTTGCAACTTGTCCCTTTTTTCGTGTATCCTGGCGCTTTTTAGGAGTTGCCCTCTCTGTTTTCTCTTGAGAAAATAACTGTAAATCCAAAGGATACCTAAAGGACACGATCAAATCCTCCATCCTGCTCAATTCGGCTGTTTCCCAATGACCCCTAGCAGGTTATGCATAGATTCGAACAAAATTTCAAAAAGGTTGCCGAATACATAAGAAAAGCTCGGGACGAGCAATAACAACATTCCCAATCCTAAGAAGATTTTCAGTGGAACCCCTATAACGAAGATGTTAAATTGAGGTGCAGTTCTCGCTAAGAAGCCAAGTCCAACATCCGTTAAAAACATCGCGACTACCAGCGGAGCTGACATTTGAAAAGCTAACACAAAGGATTGACTAAAGGTTCTAATTAAAAACTCCGTAATACTACCACCATACAATTTCATATAGAAATCATTGCTTAATGGAATCCATTCATAACTATCAAAAATGGCGTCTAATAAATACAGATGACCATTCATACTAAGAAAAAGCAGCATTGCAATCATGTATTTGAAGTTACCTAGCATGGGTACAGAAGCGCCTGTCATAGGATCTAATACATTGGCAATACCGAAACCAATCTGTATATCTATGAATGATCCCGCTGTCTGAATGGCTGTAATCAACATGTAGCCAACAAACCCAAGAAGTAATCCCACCATGATTTCACTTACGATGAGCAGAACATAAGTCATATCTTGTGGAATAGACTGATGAATACCATAGGTTAGATAAATGAGTAAACTGATAAAGAATGATAACCCAATCTTAAATTGATTAGGCACCCCTTTTGATGAAAAGACTGGTGCGACGACAAAAAAAGATGTAATTCGACAAAAAATAAGCAAAAAGATCGGGAAACCTTGCATTAATAATTCCATTGACATTCAACCTAACCGATATATTTATACAAATTGTCTAATATATTGAAGGTAAAGTCTACGAGTGTCGTTAAAATCCAAGGACCAAACAACAATAACGCTAACAATACTGCGATTATTTTTGGAACAAAGGCAAGTGTTTGCTCCTGGATCTGAGTGGTTGCTTGAAATATACTAATAATCAAACCAACCACTAGCCCCAAAAGTAACATTGGTGCACTTACTTTAAGTGCGGTATAAATCGCTTGTCCTGCCAGTCCAATAATAAAATCTGAGTTCATGACTGATCTCCCTCACCACATATACGTCCTACAGTGCACTATGTGTTAAAACTAAGTAGTAACGATTTAACAATTAAATACCACCCATCTACGAGTACAAATAGTAGAATCTTAAACGGGAGTGATATCATAACAGGTGGTAACATCATCATCCCCATTGCCATTAATACACTTGCAACAACAATATCAATAACTAGGAATGGAATAAAAATCATGAATCCCATTTGAAATGCTGTCTTAAGCTCACTAATTGCAAAAGAAGGTACCAACACCGTAAGCGGAATATCATTATATGTAGCAGGCTTCTCCATTTTGGTATAGTTCATGAACAATAACAGGTCTTTCTCCCGCGTATGTGAAAACATGAACTTTTTAATGGGTTCTGAAGCTTTGGTTAATGCTTCTGTTTGTGTAATGTCTCCTTTTAAATACGGTTGTAGGGCAACATCATTCATTGATGATAATGTTGGTGACATTACAAATAATGTTAGGAACAACGCAAGTCCAACTAATACCTGATTCGGTGGCATCTGCTGTGTTCCAAGCGAAGTTCTTACAAAACCAAGTACAATCACTATACGAGTAAAACTCGTCATTAACACCAATATAGCCGGAGCAATGCTGATCACCGTGATGAGGAGAATTATTGATAAGGAGCTTGTAGCTGGTTTCCCAGCACCTGAATCACCGATCTGAATATCAATATTAGGAATAGGGTCAGCAAAAGCTGCCGTGATGGAGAATAAGCTGACAATTCCTAATAATAAACATACTAATATGAGCTTTTTTTTCATGGATCCATCAACCGATCATTATTATTATCTTCTCGGAGCAGTTCTTCCATTTTGTCTTTTCGGCTAGACATCCGACGAATCTTGGAGTCAAACACTTCATGAAATGAAGTCCCATCGTCTAGTTCAATCTCCTGCGAAGGCTGCTCTCTTCGCAATTTACTAACTATTTTACTTAAGAATGGAGGCAGCACATTACCTTTCATCGCTGCCTCTTCCTGAAGTGCCGCCAATATAGAGATAACTTCATCTGGATCGGAAATTTTATCAACAAGGTTAATATTTTCACCTACGCCGATCAAGTACACACTATTTCCTACTTCAATCACTTGTAATGTTTTGTTTGGGCCGAGTCCAACACCACCAAGTATTCGGATGGTTGGATTACTGAACCAAGATTTGTTTTTAGTGCCCAAGAAACGAATCAACAAAATTATAAGTCCAATGATAACAGCCAATACAACTATCACATAAACAATATTCAACCCGTAATTCACAGTATCAAGTCCTTGATCCGTTTCACTCATAAACAGTCCTATACGCCAAGTGTTTTATTGATCGCTTCAACAACACGATCAGATTGAAACGGCTTAACGATAAAGTCTTTTGCACCTGCTTGAATGGCATCAATAACCATTGCTTGCTGACCCATTGCAGAACACATGATAACCTTAGCACTTGGATCAATTTTTTTAATCTCTTTAAGTGCTGCAATACCATCCATTTCTGGCATCGTAATATCCATTGTAATCAAGTCTGGACGAACTTCTTTGAATTTCTCAATTGCCTGAGCACCATCCTGTGCTTCTCCAACTACTTCAAAACCATTTTTCGTTAAAATATCACGGATCATCATTCTCATAAAAGCTGCATCATCCACGATAAGAATTCGATTTGCCATTGGTAAAAACCCTCCTCTAATTATGCTTATTGTAATTTCTGTATACGGTCCCACTGGCTAATGATATCTATCACACGCACACCAAAGTTTTCATCGATAACAACAACTTCACCTTTGGCAATTAGTTTGTTGTTTACTAAAATATCAACTGGTTCACCAGCGAGCTTGTCTAGTTCAACGATAGAACCTTGAGACAATTCAAGAATATCCTTTATTTGCTTATGGGTCCTTCCTAATTCTACGGTGATCTTAAGGGGAATGTCCATCAATAATTCCAAATTGTTTTGATCAATCTGATTAAATGGAGCTGACTGTAGATTAGCGAACTGCACTGGCTGTACATTTAGGTTACGATTTGGTGCCCCATAATGCTGTGGTGGCGCCGCATATTGCATTTGCTGATTCGGGTCATACCCAGGCATAATAGGTTGCTGCCCATATCCATTAGGCGGCACCTGTAACGGCGCATGATTGCTAGGGATAGGTGGAGCTGGCGTAGGAGCAGAATAACTCACAGGAGTCTGTACAGGCTCCACTGCTGCCGGCACCTCTAATGGTGCTGACTCTTCTGTTCCACTGATTAATATCCTCACCATTTCTTTTGCGAAGTTTACCGTGAGAAGTTGCATGATGGTCGAGTCAATTAGATCTCCGATAGTTAATCGGAATGAAATTTTGATCAACGTCTCCTCAGGAATACTTGACATTCCTTCACCGCTCTCAATATCTAAGATATTGATCCCTGGAGGTGAAATGTTTACAAAACGATTAAACAGTGTTGACATGGAAGTTGCAGAAGACCCCATCATTTGGTTCATTGCTTCTTGAACGGCACTGATATGTATCTCATTCAACTCTTCAGTAGAAGGATTCCCCTCACCACCAAGCATCAAATCTGCGATAACTTGTGCATCTCTATTCTTGATTACAAGTGAATTAATGCCTTCAAATCCTTCAACATACGTCACATGGACTGCAACATGAGGTTTAGGAAACTCATCTTCGAATTGCGATCGGGTAATGATAGAAACTCTTGGTGTTGTAATCTCCACCTTTTTCCCTAGCAATGTCGAAAGCGCTGTGGCTGCACTACCAAATGTAATATTACCAATTTCGCCCAAGGCATCCTGTTCAAGCGGGATCAGATAGTCATCAACTGTTTCTATGATTTCCGCGGAAGTATCTGAATCAGATTGTCTAAGAAGAGCATCAATTTCCTCTTGGGACAAATAATCTTTACTCGTCACGTTCTTCAACTCCTTCACTGACAATTTCATCAATTTGTACTGCAATGCGATCCTTCAAAGTTCCAGGACTACCAATAAACTTCAGCTTATCTCCTACTTTTATAGATAGTCCTGAGTTGACCGGCTTATTTAAACTGATGACATCCCCCACAGACAATCCCAAAAATTCAGATATAGACAATTTTGAATTACCCAATTCTGCTACAACCTTTAACTTCGCATGTCTAACATGTTGCTTTAAAGATTCGACTTCAACAGGTTCACTTATTTTCTTCTGTGATACAAACCATTGGTGTGCCGACAGTCTGGACATAATAGGCTCAAGAACAACGTGAGGGATACACAGATTTATCATCCCAGTTGTATCTCCGATTTTGGTGCTTAATGAGATCAATGCTATCGTTTCATTTGGTGAAACAATTTGCATGAATTGCGGGTTAGTCTCCATAGCTTCCATACGTGGAGTTATATCCAAAACCGTCTTCCACGCTTCTTGTAGGCTTTCAAATGCTCTACCAAAAATTCGCTCCATAATCGTCGTTTCTATCTCAGTGAGCGAAGTAATTTTGGAAGGCGCATTCCCCATACCACCGAGCAATCGATCTAACATTGCGTAAGCTACATTCGGATGAACTTCCATGACCATTCTTCCTTTTAGCGGCTCGGCTTCAAAAATATTAAGAATCGTCATCTTAGGTATTGAACGAATAAATTCATCATATGGAAGCTGTTCAACCTGAACGACGCTAATTTGCACAAAAGTTCTTAGCTGTGCTGAAAAATACGTTGTGAGATATCTCGCAAAATTTTCATGGATCCGTGTTAAGCTGCGTATATGATCTTTAGAGAACCGTACGGCTCTTTTAAAATCATAAGAACGGATTTTCTTCTGTGTTTCTTCCTTTTTGAGCTCTTCAGCGTCCATTTCTCCAGAAGATAGTGCAGCGAGCAGGGCGTCAATCTCGTTTTGTGATAATACATCTACCAATCATCTCACCCCCTTACAGGATTATCTCCAATGTTTCAATTATTACGTTGTTGCTAACAAGAAATCAGTGATCTCGATTTGAGTTAATTTCCCCTCGGTTAAGGTTTTATTTATCAAATTGATCAATTTTGCGCTTAATTGATCTTTACCATTCGCCCCTTTTAAATCCTCAGGTTTCGTATCTGCAAGTGTTTTGAGGATAATCGGTTTGATTTTGATATCTTTGATCTTGTCGAACTCTTCCTTAGACTTCTTGGTATCCAATTGAAACGCAAAATTCATCAATACGATATAATCGGGATCCGCGAGGTTTGTCTTAATTCCTGTGATTTCTGAAGTTACTTCTACCATTTGATCCGCTGTCAGATGTCTCATTTCAACAGAATTCACAGCAGCCGCGGTATCATCCTTAGGAAACAGAGTTGGAAACAACACAGCGACGGTTATAAAGATCAAAGTGATAGCTAATAGAATTGTAATCATCCAAGGTAACATCTTTTTCATGGGGTTTCCTCCGTTTGTTGTACTTTAATAGTTGCATTATTCAGGCCAATCTCTTGACTATATTGTTTCACAAGGGAGATTACCTCGGCAGCCTTCTCAAGTACAATTAATCTTTTTCCTGTGACTAAAGTAATGTAGGTATCAGGCGTTTCTTCTACCATTTCAATTAGAAGAGCGTTTAACCACATTTGCGAACCATTTATTCTTGTTACAGAGATCATTATTAGCCTCCTATGAAAATTTGGGAGAGGAGATTATCCCTCCCCTCCCGCTAAATCATTAACGTTTCAGATTAACCACTTCTTGGAGGATTTCATCAGATGTTGTAATAATTCGAGAATTGGCTTGGAATCCGCGTTGGGCAACAATCATCTCAGTAAACTCACCTGTGAGATCTACGTTAGACATTTCTAATTGTCCGGCAACGATAGCTCCAGTACCTGACTCAGCGTCATTTGCAGTACCTGGTACAAGTCCAGCATCACCAATCGCATTTAACGTCACACGGTATAAGTTGCCACCAATCTTCTCAAGGCCTTCAGGATTAACAACCTTGGCTACGCCAAGCTTCGTTTCACTGTCTGTTTGTCCATCAGATAATTTCTTAACAATAGAACCGTCTTGTGCAATGGAGAAGGATGTTACTTCTTCATCAATTGTTATATTTCCGCCCCCTGAATCTAATACAAAAAGTCCATCTGAAGTTACTAGATTACGAGCTGCGTCCAGATGAAAGTCACCCGCACGTGTCAGAAAAGGAGGCTCCTGGCCCGCCTCCATTGCTACTAAAAAGAAACCATCTCCGTCAATCCGTAAATCGGTTGGATTGTTCGTTGTCATGGCACTACCAGCCAAATGCAATGTGTCAATAGATCCAATCGATACACCTAAACCAATCTGCTTAGCATTCACACCACCCTGAGTATCATCCGTAGGAGGTGTGACACCAGAAACGGTTTGGCTCATAACATCTTTGAACATCACTCGACCAGACTTAAATCCAATCGTATTCACATTGGCAATATTGTTACCAATAACATCTAACTTTGTTTGAAAGCCTTTCATACCCGAAACCCCTGAATACATAGATCTTAACATGCTATTATTCCTCCTTATTAAGTACATGAACTGTATCAATCGATCAACAGTCCTCTGGCTTCCGGTTCGGGCCAGCCAGTTATGAAATAATGACAGCACTATCAATTTTAGTGAAGACGTTATCCTTCATCGATCCGCCGTCCATCGCCGTGACAACCGTACGATTCGGTATATTTACAATCAATGCCATGTCATTCAATAATATAAGTGATTCTTTACTACCTTTTGCTGCTGCCTGATCAACAGCATCTGATATTCGTGCCAACTGTTCTCCAGGAATTTCAATTCCTCGTTGCTCTAAGCGTTTTGTAGCATGATTGCTGAACTTGAGCATATTTTTCTGTAACAGTTGATCAAAGGAGGTCTTACCCAATTCAACCTGTGATTTACGGACGTTACTTCTGTTTGAAGTAGAAGCGAGATTTATTTGGGTAGGATATAACTGCCCAATCGTCATCCGTTCAGTCATGGGGTTACCCCACTTTCTTCTGCATCAGGTTCTACTTCAGGTTTCGTATCGGGCTGTACGCTAGGATCCTTGATCACTTCTTTGGGATTCGCTATTTCGAGTATTAGATTAACTGGAATAGCTTCTTTTCCTACCGTTGCATACTGTACGCCATCACGTACAACAATTGAACTCACAGTACCTGTTTTCACTTCCGAGGTAGTTCCAGACGTTTCTTTACTGACCCAACTGATGTCCTTGCCAATAAGTCCAGATACACTACCAAGTGATTGGTTCAATGTCGTTAATTGACCAGAGATATTCATCAATTGCTCAACGGATGTAAACTGAGCCATCTGTGCAATGAATTCCTTATCTTCTAGCGGTTGCATCGGATCTTGATTCTTTAGCTGCGCCATCATAATCTTTAGGAACTGATCCTTACCCATCGTTGATGCATCCTTTTTACTTGCTGTCTGGACGTTACTTGTAGAATAATTAGGCCAAATATTTTTTGTTGAAATGTTATCTGAAGCCACATGCTCACCTCCTATCCTTAAGCCTTCGCTGTAAATGAATTACCTTTATCTGATTCAACTTGATCTAATAATCTTTGATTCCATTCTTCCGTCAGTTCAGCTACCACTAATGAATCATCAGATTGGCCTTCACGTTCTTTGGATCGACGATTAGATTGTTGTTGACCTGCACTAGGTTGACGACCATCTTGGTACATATGTGATTGAAGTGATTGATTCTGCGTCACTTCCAACTTCTCGACTTGCAGTCCTTGAGACTGTAGTGCGAATCGAAGTTGAGACATTTGCTGTTCAAGCAATTCTTTTGCACCAGCATGCTCCGTCATAAACGTAGCTACCAATTGTCCATTCAACATCGTAATCTTAATATCTACTTGTCCCAAATGTTCTGGATAAAGAGATATTCTTGCTTCACTCATCCCATTTTGCTTCACAATGTCCAGCTTATTAACTACAAAACTAGTCATTTCTTTGGCAAATTGTTCAACAGGAATAGCCGCTGCAGCTGCTTTCAAAGGATTCTTTATACCTTCTCTCATAACGAGTTCACCAGCTGTAAACGTTCCTTCACTTGAGCTTAGAGCATCAACTTCCTGAACTGTCGATTCTTCATCCACAAGAGTACCCATTAGTTGGTTACTTTCAGTAAATAAAGTCCCTTGTAGCGTCTTAACGGATGGATCAGCTTGCACAGCTGTAGACGTCAGAGCTACATTCAGATTACTCAAGACAGCCGCTCTACTCGAAACAGATGTCCCCTGACTATCGCCTAATCGACTCCCATTAACATTTTGGTATGAAGAAGCTTGTCCAGTCGTTGTATTACCTTGAACAGTACCCAAGGACTTCTGTGGATCGACAACTCCTGCTTCTTGCAATACACTCTGAAATGCAGCTAATAATTGTACCGCTTGACTAGAAGTATTCGTAGTAACCTCTTTATTCTGCAGTAAAGCTACTAATTGACTTACCCCATCTTGCAATGCAAATCTTATCGTTGCAGGATCTTCTGCTAGAGCGGGTATAGTAGAGGAATCTTCTACATCAACATTCTGGGAACCCATTTCATTAGTGCTTAACAATGTATTTACTTGTTGTATCCAACCTTGAAGAATCGCCATAAGTGCTGGGTCTTCCGTTATGACTTCATCAAGTTTAGACATTTCTTCATTAAGCCCTTGCAGTAGTTGGACGAGCGGATCCGCTTCTGTTAATGCATTCTCTGGTAGAGAAGTATTCTGAAGCAATCCTTCCAACAACGTAGCTGCATCAGAAAGAGAAATCAGTGGTTTTGTAGTCTCTCCTCCTCCCAATAGTTGAGAGAACGATTGATCTAGCATGGGAACAGAGCCATCACTAGCGTTAACGGAAGCTTCAGCCGAAACTTTCCCACTTGCCGTTGTGCCCGTACTCACATTGGAGGTGCTACTCGCCATATTTTGAAAAATGAGCGTCATTGTATTTTTCACCTCCTTTCACATCATACAAAGTTAATGCTTCTACCTACTTACTCATAAGTTTATTAAGTATTTTGGCTGTCGTCACTGAATCTATAGAAGACATTTTGCCAAGTATAAATGAACGTGTCTTATCGTCCACAGAATTTAATATGGTTAACGTCTTCTCTGGACTAATTTTGTATGTCTGAAAGAGTAGGTCTGCAGCACTCTGTGGCGTCATGGTAGCAAAGGTCTGACTCAACTGACTCTTATTTAGCTTATCTGAAGTTTCTTTTGTTACTGTATCATTCTTCTTCACTCGCGATTGAAGTGCAGCAATTTGTAAATCTTGAGCTGGTTTAGCATCCTTCATCAACATTGTCACTTCTGCTGCAACTTTCGGATCCATTTTCTCAAAGATAGCGATTCTTTTATCACTCTTCATGGAATCGAACATGAGCACCATCTCTTCCAATGTCAAGTTTTGTATGATGGGTGCTGCTTTACTTGGACTCAAGTTTCCGTACATCTTAGCTAGTTCATCAATTTGCTTTTGATAGTTATCAACCGTTTGTTCTGGATTTTCAGCCAGAATGGTTTCATTTTGCAACGTTTCTATCTGATTCTGCAAATCTTTTAACTGCGTATCTTGTTGAGTTTTACCTTCAGTTACTTGCTTCAACTCAGTTTCCTGTACAGTCAATTTGTCTTTTAGCTCTTCAATCGTAGCTTCTGCACTTTTCACCGCTTCTTTACTCTCTTGTAGCTTCGTTTTTTCCGGATCTAGATTTGGAGCAGGTACCCAATTCTGTACAATCGGAATTTTATTAGCAAATTCAAGAACTGCATTTCGCATATTCATATTAAATAGAATTAATAATACGCCTATGAGAATAATTGTGAAAATTATAGGGATCATTAACACTAGGAATCGCTCAAAGCCCCCTGCAGATTCCTTCTCAACTTCTTCAAAATCATTATAATTACGAGCCACTGTTATTCCTCCCTAAGGGGCAAGACATTTGGTACACCTTCCATATGGTGACTCTAACGAACATTCATAGCAAATCGTACCGTTGCTATTTCATCAAGTTCGTTTTGTTCCCGAAGGTTACATTCAAATTGAAACTTGTCTTTTGCTTTCTCACGCGACTTCACCCATACTTTTTCATCCACCATTTTATCAGTCAAATGACTCTGACTCTTACGAACGACCACGTTTGCTTTACGAACATCTAGGAGTTTATTGATAATACACTGGTCTAGATGCTCTATGTAAGTCTGAATCTCCCGGATTTTAGCAACTGAAGCTGCATTCTCGACCTCTAATTGAAGTTGGTCCGTCATATTCATTCTAATATTCTCATATTCATGTAATGACTTTTCTTCTTCTTGAAGTTTAACGATGGCATTAGATAACAACCATTCTGCTTGGGCCTTCTCATTCCCCTTCAGATTCACAATATTCTGAAATGCATAATGAAATCTCACGCTTTAGTAGTCATCTCCTCGAAAATTCAGAAATCAAACGTTCCTTTACTTCTTCCAACGTTACTTTCTCATCTACCTTTTGCCTGCTGAAATCCCATATCTGTTGAATAAAATCAATAGATTCATCGATACTATCGTTAGATCCTCGTTGATACGCACCAATGTTAATTAAATCCTCAGAATCCGTATATACTGCAAGCAATCGTTTTAAATTCTCCGCAGCCCCAGTATGTTCGTCCGTCGAGATATCCTTCATAACACGACTGATGCTTGCTAGAATATCAATGGCTGGAAAATGTCCCTTGTTCGCAATATTTCTATTCAACACGATATGACCATCAAGAATACCACGAACGGCATCTGCGATAGGTTCATTCATGTCATCTCCATCCACCAAAACGGTATAGAAAGCGGTTATAGAACCCGTAGGCCCTGTCCCTGCTCTCTCTAGCAGCTTCGGTAGATTAGCGAATACCGATGGTGTATACCCTCTCATCGCTGGTGGCTCACCAATCGCTAGACCCACTTCACGTTGTGCCATCGCATAGCGAGTGACAGAATCCATCATTAACATGACATTCATGCCACGATCCCGGAAGTATTCTGCAATCGTTGTTGCTATGAGAGCACCCTTGATACGAATTAATGCAGGTTGATCAGATGTCGCTACAATGACTACAGAGCGCTTCAATCCTTCAGGTCCTAGATCTCGTTCAATGAAATCTAATACTTCACGACCACGTTCCCCTATCAGAGCAATAACATTAACATCAGCGGAAGTATTACGGGCAATCATCCCCATGAGCGTACTTTTACCCACGCCCGAACCTGCAAAAATACCAACCCTTTGCCCTTTACCAATGGATAGCAATCCGTCTATCGCTCGCACACCAATACTTATAGGTTCAAGTACTCTTGGACGATTCAGTGGATTTGCAGGAGGTCTAAACGTTGAACTATATGCCATTCTTGTTGGTATCAGCGATCCATCCAAGGGTTGACCTAATCCATCCAAAACCTTTCCTAGCAATTCCGATCCTACCTGCACACTTAAAGGTTTTCCAGTTCCAACCACGTCACAGCCAGGTCCAATGGACTGAAGGTCTCCTAAAGGCATTAGAAGCACTTTATTATCACGAAAACCTACGACTTCAGCTTGTAGAGGCTTTGAGCTTTTACTAGGATAGATGTAGCAGACTTCACCAATATTAGCATCCGGACCTTCAGACTCAACCATTAATCCAATGACCTGTGTCACTTTGCCATTGACTCTCACAGGGTCCAATTGATCAAGATGATCCTTGTACTGCTGACTATCAAGCACCTTCATCCTGATTTCTCCGATCCTCATTATCTAGTGCAATACGAATCAACTCTTTCTTGATCTCAGCGAGTTGCGTATCGATTCGAGCGTCTACACTCCCAAATGATGAGCGGATAACACAACCATGATCCTTTACAGTGGCATCAGGCAGTATTTTGAGTTCAGCCTGGGAATCAATCGCAAGACTTAGCTCTTCCCTAGCCGCTTGTATAAAAGCAAACTGTGTCGGAGCTACACATAGAATGATCATCCCTTGTTCTCTTTTTCGAGATAGATTCTTTCTAATCAAATCAATCATATACTCACTCTCGATGGTCAATTGTTTGTCTATGACTTTTTCAGCTATCGCAGTACTTAGCTCTACTAAGAATGGCTCAGCTTCCTGAATAATTTGATCTTTCGCATGATATGCCTCATCCAACACCCTTTGAGCCTCGGCCATCATTTCTTCTACTCTAATTTGAAGTTCTTCTTCAGCCTTGATGCGACCCTCGTTATAACCTTGTTCATACCCTTCTGACCTCAGTGCATCAACTAAATGTTCATCTTGTTCTCGACGCTCTTTCCACCAAAGATCGATGTTTTCAGTTGCATCTGACAACATTTGTTCAGCTTCTCTTGATGATTCACGAACTTGGCGCTCCGCAAATTCCTGAGCATCCTGTAACATTTCTGCCTTTAATCTTTCTGTTTCTTCATCGACTTTAATTACAATCTCTTGAATTTCAGGCGTTACTTCCTCTAATGAAGGTTCTTCTTCTAAGAAGTTGTACTGTTTGGCTAAATCCAATTCCTTCAGCGCTTCCACAGACACATACTGGGAATGCTTAATCAAATTAGACAATGATGTCATCCCCTCCACCGCGTGCAATTATGATCTCACCGGCTTCTTCCAATCTGCGAATGGTTCCTACGATACGCGTTTGTGCTTCTTCAACATCACGCAATCGTACAGGACCCATGTATTCCATTTCTTCTTTGAATGTTTCCGCCATACGTTTGGATACATTTCGGAAAATAACGTCTCGCACTTCTTCACTAGCCACTTTAAGTGCAAGTTGAAGATCTGCGTTCTCAATATCTCTAATGATACGTTGAATGGATCTATTATCCACATTGACGATATCCTCGAATACAAACATACGTTTCTTGATATCCTCTGCCAATTCCGGATCCTGAATTTCTAGTGAATCGAGAATGGTCCGTTCGGTACCACGGTCAACCCCATTCAATATTTGAACGATAGACTCAATACCACCAGCATTCGTATAATCCTGTGTAACCGTTGAAGAGAGCTTCTGTTCCAATACTCTCTCTACTTGATAAAGGACTTCAGGTGAAGTACTGTCCATAACCGCAATCCTTCGAGCTACATCTGCTTGCTTCTCCTGTGGTAAGGAAGACAGGATTGCTGCTGATTGTTCGAATTGTAAATAGGAAAGTACCAAAGCTATCGTCTGAGAATTTTCATTTTGGATAAAGTTCAAGATCTGGTTTGGATCAGCTTTACGTGCAAAATCGAACGGGCGAACCTGTAGAGTAGCTGTTAATCGGTTAATAATTTCAAGTGCTTTATTCTCTCCAAGTGCCTTCTCCAATATATCCTTGGCATAGTTAATGCCACCCTGTGAAATATATTCTTGTGCAAGACAGATCTGATGAAATTCAGCCATAATGGTATCTTTTTCAATGCTATCCACTTTATGAACATTGGCAATTTCGAGCGTAAGTTGTTCGATCTCTTCATCACGTAAATGTTTGAATATTTGTGCAGAAACTTCAGGTCCCAAGGTGATGAGTAGAATCGCCGCTTTCTGACGACCACTCAACCCTCCAGAACTAGTTGACCTTGCCAATACACTCACCTCTATTCGTCCGCCAGCCATGTACGTAGCAAGTTGACGAATTCGTCTGGTTTCTTCTTCGCCAGAGTTTCGAGCTGTTTACGCACTTGACTTTCATTAGTCATACTTTCCAAGCTAATCGAAGGGAATTCTGTTGGAACTTGAAAAGGAATATCCTCTTCGAACTCTTCTTTTTGTTTGCGACGTCGGTACAATAGAAAGCCACCTAGTCCCAATAAAGCTAATGCAGCTAAACCTATCCCCCATAAAACACCTTTGGAAAGTTTCAAACCAGTTGATTGAACTTCAGTATCACCAAAATTTTGAGAATAGACTGAAACTTTTTTGGTTAAATCAGCGTCTGTATATGTAATACCAGAATCTGCAACAGATGCTCTTACGATATTTCTTAAAATGTTCTCTATCGCATCTTTTGTTGCTGGGTCTAAACTTTCTTGCCCTGTAGGTGGTTCAACCGCAACATTAATGGTTAAATCTTTTACAGAATAAGGACTAGATATAATATCTCTTGTAATACGGTTAACATCATAGTTCACAGTTTCAGATAATTCCTCAGAAGTCGTGTCGCCTGAAGTCGTAGTACTCGGATAACCCGGAACTTCTTCTTCACCCGTTCCAGCCACACCACTTTCTGGACTTCCTGCACCAGAATAATTCTTAGATATCTTTTGAACGCTGATTTCTATACCCTTCATATCCTCTTCATTTACAGGGGTGACCAGTTTTTCATTACTTTGGATTTTGTCGAAGTTTAGCTTTGATGCTACAAGCACTTCCACTTTGTTTTCACCCATAAATTTAGATAAGAATTGTTTAACATTTTGACGAACATCATTCTCAAATCTTTTTTGCAGTGCGAAGTTAGCCTCAATGGCTGTCTCCATGACACCTTGACCACCCTTTGCCGTAGATGCAAGTTCAACTTCGTCATTCGAAATTGTTATGTTCTCTATCGGTAAATTCGGAATAGCATTCTTCATAAGATTGTAATAACCATCAATTGCTTCTTGATTCGGACGATATCCCGCTTTAAACTTCAATACCGCGGATGCAGAAGCTTTATCCAGGCCATCTCCACTGGCAAAGACACTTTCCTCCGGCAGATTGATAAGCACTTTAGCACCTTGAATACCTTTCATACCCTTCAAGAGCTGTTCCACTTCTCCATTTAATGCATTATTGTACTTAACATTAAATTCACTGTCCGTCATACCTATCGCAGATGAACTCTGTTCAAAGATCTTGTATCCGATTGAGCCGTTCTCAATAATATCCTGGGATCCAACATCTACCTTTACACGAGCCGCCTCTGTACTTGGTACAGAAATACTTTTACCATCAGCACTCAACTTATATGGAACGTTGCTTCCATCCAGAAAGGTCATAATCCCTGCTGCATCATTTGAGCCCAAATCTGTAAATGCGACTTCATATTCTGTCTTTGAGAACATCATTGTCACAATAATAAATGCAAGAATGATTAACGATACTGTAGAAATAAATATTATTTTTTGAGTTTTGCCAAATTTATTCCAATATTGGATTATCTTGTCCTTATATTGGGAAATTCTTTCATTCACAATGTCACCCCACCCGAAGCTTAGCTAGAAACAACTATATTTGTGTTCTCATAATCTCTTGATATGCCTCAATCACTTTGTTTCGAACTTGTGTTGTAAGCTGTAAGCTTAACAAAGCCTGTTCGGAAGCAATCATAACCTGATCTACATTCACTTGTCCGAGTAACAATTTGTCACTCATCATATTTGAATTTTTTTCTTGGTCAGCCACTTGTTGAATTGCGTTTTCCAAAAAGGATCCAAAATTACTAAGCGATTCTGCAGGTGTAGTCGTAACTTGCTCTTTATTAGCTTGTAGCTGAAGTGGCTTCAATGCCTGGGTGCTGAACATCGTATTCTGGATCAAAATTCATTTCCCTCCTCTTTCTCTAATTTTCTAAGCACTACATGTTATTTCCCGATTTCTAAAGCTTTCATTATCATAGATTTAGATGCGTTAAGAGCTGTTACGTTAGCTTCATAAGCACGTGATGCAGCAATCATATCAACCATTTCTTTTGCAATTTCAACATTCGGCATGGATACATATCCTTCTGAGTTAGCATCTGGATGTGTTGGATTATAGACTAACTTTAAAGGAGAGCTATCTTCTTTAATCGCCTTCACTCTAACACCTGTACCGCTACCTTTTGATGCTTCACTACCCATTTGCGATTGTAGCATACTAGAAAATTTCGACTCATTTGGTGTGAACACAACCATTTTCCGTCGATAAGGAACCACTTCCCCATTAACTACACTGGCTCTTGTTGTTTCTGCATTCGCAATATTAGAAGAGATAATATCCATCCGAAGTCTTTGTGCTGTTAAGGCAGATGCACTAATACCGAAACTATTACTAATCGTCATTTAGGTCTATCTCCCTTCCACAGCTGTACGCATCATTCTAATCTTCTCATTCATCAGTGAAATATATGAATTATAACGGAGTTGATTATCTGCTAATAATGACATTTCCTGATCAATATCCACATTGTTTAAATTATTGTTCATAGTTGTCGAATCATCCTGAGAAATGACAGGTGTAGGAACTGATGAGATGGGCCCAATAGAAAAATGTCGTGAGTCAGTCCTAATCCCTTTGAGAACAGGCATGTCTCCGCTCATTTCTTGTTGCAGCAAGCTTTCAAAAGATACTTCAGAACGTTTAAAATAAGGTGTTTCATAATTGGCTATATTGTTTGAAATAACTTGCTGTCTTGTATTCGCTGCATTCAAGGCTCCTTGCAACTTTTGAAAAGTTGCGCCATTCAACAATTCCAACCCCAATCCCCTCTTTCCTTGACTTCCAAGTATATACATTTCATTTACAACTTTTTTTAAATACATCTACAACTTTAAAATAATTCTACAGCGATGCTTAAAACCCTCTTTTTTTTCGACAAAAATAAAAATAACCGTGAAAAAACTCGTACTTTAGTGAAAAATGAGGTTTTGTTGTATAGCTTAAGTTTCTTAGAGATTAGGGTTTATTACAATAAGAAAAAAGCCCTATTTTTTTTAGAAATAGGGCTTCTTTTTCTTAACACTTACTATATTTTTTTCATTTAGTTTCTAAATAGGACAGTGTAAGGGTCTAGGGGTATGACAAACGATGTTTTTCGAGTAAGCCGTGTCGAAATTTGTAATAATTCCTTATATTCAACATGCACAATAGCGAAAACCAGCTACTTATTACCCATTTTCGCTAAAGATAACATTATAGCTTATTTGCGATTATAGAATATATTGACTCAAATCTCGATCTTGAGCGATATCCCCAAGTTTTTCGCGTACATATTCAGCGGTGATCGTCAAGCTTTCTAGTGTTAGTTCAGGAGCTTCAAATGATAAATCCTCCAGTAACTTCTCTAGAATCGTATGCAGTCTTCTCGCACCGATGTTCTCTGTGTTCTGGTTCACTGATGCTGCCATCTCTGCAATAACACGAATCGCAGCTGAATCAAATTGGAGATCAATATCTTCCGTCTTAAGCAAATTCACATACTGTTTCGTCAGCGCATTTTCTGGCTCAGTTAAAATAGATATAAAGTCTTCTAACGATAAGCTATTCAACTCCACACGAATCGGAAAGCGTCCTTGCAGTTCAGGAATCAGATCTGAAGGCTTAGCGATATGAAAGGCTCCCGCTGCAATAAAGAGTACGAAATCAGTCTTTACAGGACCGTATTTCGTCATAATGGTTGATCCCTCAACAATCGGAAGGATATCACGCTGAACTCCTTCACGCGACACATCAGGTCCAGAACCTTTCCCAGGGCTAGCAACTTTATCTATCTCGTCAATGAATATGATCCCCGATTGCTCTGCACGTCGAACGGATTCCGTTATCACTTCATCCATGTCTATAAGCTTGGTTGCTTCTTCTTGGATGAGAACTTCACGTGCTTCTTTGATAGGAAGCTTCCGCTTCTTCGTTTTGCGCGGCATGAGATTCCCCAACATTTCTTGCATATTCATGCCCATTTGTTCATTTCCTTGACCAGCAAATAGATCCATCATCGATGAACTACTATCCTCAACATCTATTTCAATGACATCATTCTCAAGATTACCTGACAGTAAGTTGAACTTCACTTTCCTTCTACGTTCAACCACACTACTATCCTCTTTCTCCTCCGGCGGACTCTGTTGACTATTGTTGTTACTCCCGCCAAAGAGCATATCGAAAGGATTACGTTGGCTTTTAGAGCTTGAACTTGAAGGAACAATGATTTCAATAATACGGTCATTAGCCAACTCGATCGCTTGCTCATGGACTTTCTCGGTGCGTTCTGATTTCACCATACGAATCGATGTTTCAACTAAATCCCGCACCATCGACTCCACGTCACGCCCAACGTATCCAACCTCTGTAAACTTCGTTGCTTCTACCTTAACAAAAGGAGCGTTCACCAGTTTAGCAAGTCTCCTTGCGATTTCTGTCTTACCGACACCGGTAGGACCGATCATAAGGATGTTCTTAGGGACAATTTCGTCTCGTAAATGGTCTGGAAGTTTATTGCGTCTATAACGGTTGCGAAGTGCTACCGCCACAGATTTCTTAGCTTGCTTTTGTCCAACAATATATTTATCCAGCTCGGCTACAATCTGTCGAGGCGTCAAAGATTGATTAATCATCATGGTTTCCTCCACCCTCTTGGGTATTCTCAATCACAATCTTACAATTCTTCCACCACAATATTTCCATTCGTGTATACACATATCTCAGAAGCGATTTGAAGCGCTTCTCTAGCTATCTCTTTAGCCTCAAGCTCCGGAGCATGCCTTTTGAGAGCTCTACCAGCTGCTAAAGCAAAATTACCGCCTGAACCAATCGCAATCACATCATCATCAGGCTCAATAATTTCTCCGCCACCAGATATTAGTAACATGCCATCTTTGTTCATGACAATCATAAGAGCTTCCAATTTGCGAAGAATACGATCTTGACGCCAATCTTTTGCCAATTCCACAGCTGCTCGTTGCAGATTTCCATGATGTTCTTCAAGCTTACCCTCAAACTTCTCAAACAATGTAATCGCGTCAGCCACCGACCCCGCAAATCCAGCAATGACCTGTCCACGGTAAAGACGACGAACCTTTTTGGCTGTCGTCTTCATAATGACGCTCTCACCAAAGGTAACTTGACCATCTCCAGCTATGGCTGAATTGCCATCATGTCGAACTGCACAGATCGTTGTAGCATGAAATGTTAGATCCATTTCTATGGCCTCCTAAACTTTTAATTGAACCATTGAATTCACAAACTTTATTCTGTAGCGTTCGCTAGTCCATTCTGTTCCTTGAAGGATTCGATACTCTCTAGAGCTCTTGCTGCTAGCGCTGCATTCTTATCTTGCTTGCTGCGCATTCGCTTCTCTAGGCTAGGCAATAATCCGAAATTTGCATTCATCGGTTGGAAATGGTCTGGATCCGCATTCGTAATATAATGTGCCATACTTCCTAGTGTAGTTAGCTCTGGAAATACTAAGCATTCCTCACCCAATGCCATTCTAGCAGCGTTAATGCCTGCTATAAGACCAGAAGCTGCCGATTCGACATAACCTTCCACTCCTGTCATCTGACCCGCAAAGAAGAGCTTCTCATTGCTTTTCAGTTGATATGTAGGATGAAGGAGTCTTGGTGAATTAATAAATGTATTGCGGTGCATCACACCGTAGCGAACAATTTCAGCATTCTCAAGTCCAGGAATCATGCCAAACACACGCTTCTGTTCGCCCCATTTAAGGTGAGTCTGAAATCCAACCAGATTGTAAAGTGTACCCGCTGCATTATCCTGGCGTAACTGAACAACCGCAAACGGAAGCTCACCTGTATGTGGATTTACCAAGCCCACGGGTTTCATTGGGCCAAACAGAGCCGTCTGCTTACCACGTTTCATCATGACTTCTATCGGCATACAACCTTCGAAGTAGATTTCTTTCTCAAATTCTTTAAGTTCCGCAACCTCTGCAGCAATCAGAGCATCATAAAATGCATTAAATTCCTCTTCATTCATAGGACAGTTTAAGTATGCAGCTTCACCTTTATCATAACGTGAAGCTAAATATACTTTATCCATATCAATAGAGTCTTTTTCTACAATTGGTGCTGCAGCATCATAGAAGTAGAAATACTCTTCACCCATTAATTCACGGATCTGAGCAGATAACGCTGGGGAAGTCAGAGGACCTGTCGCCATAACAACAATCTCTGATTCAGGTATATGTGTAAATTCTTCATTAATGACTTCTATTAAAGGATGATTATGAAGTGTATTCGTTATTTCTCCTGAGAAACCATCACGATCAACCGCAAGAGCACCACCAGCAGGCACTGCATTTCTGTCAGCTGCCCCAAGCACTAGAGAATTCAACATTCTCATTTCTTCTTTCAACACGCCTACTGCGTTAGCTAAACCGTTGGCACGTAAGGAGTTACTACATACTAATTCAGCGAATTTATCGGTATGGTGCGCCGGTGTCTTAACCACTGGTCGCATTTCATATAATCTTACCGGAACGCCACGGCTAGCAATCTGCCAAGCCGCCTCACTACCTGCAAGTCCTGCTCCAATAACCGTTACTCTTTGTATTTCTGTCAACTTCATTACCTCCTGCAATTGTTCATTCTGCATTATCATCGTTGTCTTCAACCATTTCAACATGGTCACACGCTGTACATTGTAATTTATTTCCTTGTTTATTTCGTTTCTCAACCATCATGGACTCACACTTTGGACATGGCTTCAGTGATGGACGATCCCATGACACAAAATCACATTCTGGGTATCGATCACAACCGAAGAAGATCCGCCCTTTCTTGCTACGTCTCTCTACTACATGACCTTCCTTACATGCAGGACAACTAACACCTATATCTTTAATTATAGGTTTCGTGTTCCTACAATCGGGAAATCCAGAGCAAGCTAGAAACTTACCGAATCTACCTAATTTATATACTAGGTGCTTCCCGCATTTTTCACAGATTTCATCGGATACTTCATCTTCAATTTCTATTTCTTTCATTTCTTCCTCAGCTACGGTTAGACGTTTCTCGAAAGATTCATAAAATTGTGCAAGTACTTTTACCCAATCTTCCGAGCCTTCACCCACATGATCTAAGTCTTCTTCCATATGTGCTGTGAATTCAACATCCAGAATTTCCGGGAAAAATTGTTCCATTTGCTCAATAATTAACTCACCCAACTCGGTTGGCATGAACTTTTTCTCTTCCATAGCGATATAACCACGTTTTTGAATAGTCTCAAGTGTCGGTGCATATGTACTTGGACGACCTATACCGAGTTCCTCAAGCGTTTTTACAAGACGCGCTTCCGTATACCGAGGTGGTGGTTGTGTAAAATGTTGTTTGGGCTCTATTTCATTTTTAATCAACGTATTCCCTGCTTCAAGAGCTGGTAAGAACTTATCATCATCCGTAGTCCCGTCGTCATTTCCTTCTACATATACCTTCATGAACCCAGGGAACCTCACCTTGGAACCCACTGCTCGGAATGTCGCTGTACCCACACTAATATCTACAGAAAGCGTATCCAGTATAGCCGATGCCATTTGGCTTGCAACAGCACGTTCCCAGACTAACTTGTAGAGTCGTAGTTGATCACGACTTAAGAATGCCTTAACGCTTTCAGGCTCTCGTAGAACTGATGTTGGACGAACGGCTTCATGCGCTTCTTGCGCATTTGCTGATTTCTTAGAGAATTGACGCGGAGTCACTGGCACAAAAGCTTCTCCAAATTTATTCCCGATAAATTCTTTAATTTCTTCTGCAGCAGAAGCAGCAAGTCGTGTGGAATCTGTACGCATATAAGTAATAAGACCCACGGTACCCTCTTTACCTAATTCAACACCCTCATAGAGTTGCTGAGCCACTGACATCGTCTTAGCTGCACGGAAATTAAGTTTTCTTGCTGCCTCCTGTTGCAATGAGCTCGTCGTAAAAGGAGCAGATGGATGACGCTGACGCTCTTTCTCTTTGACTTCACTTACCGTATAAGAAGCTCCCTCAATCTCTTTCAATACTTCTTGAACATCCTCTTCGCGAGATAACACCTTCTTCTCACCATGAAGACGATGAAACTTCGCTTCGAAATGGGTGTCTCCCTTAGCCAACTGCGCTGTAATACTCCAATACTCCTCAGGTACAAAGTCATCAATCTCATTTTCACGATCCATAATAATCTTAACCGCGACAGATTGAACACGTCCTGCAGACAATCCTTTTTTGACTTTCTTCCATAATAGAGGGCTAATTTTGTACCCTACTAATCGATCCAGAATTCTACGTGCTTGTTGTGCATTCACTAGATCCATATTAATTTTACGTGGTGTTTTAAAAGCATCCTTCACAGCTTGCTTCGTGATCTCATTAAACACTACGCGGCAATTCTGTGTTAGATCAACATCAAGTGCATGTGCCAAATGCCATGCAATAGCTTCACCTTCGCGATCCGGATCGGCTGCGAGATAGACATGTTTCACTTTTTTTCGAGCATCTTTCAATTCTTTCAATATAGAACCTTTTCCGCGAATCGTGATGTATTTAGGGTTGAAATCATTCTCAACCTCTACGCCAATCTGGCTTTTAGGTAAATCCCGTATATGACCCATAGATGCTTTAACAATATATTTACTTCCTAAGTATTTGCCTATCGTCTTCGCCTTAGCAGGCGACTCTACGATGACTAGTGAATCTGCTGCCATGGATTCATCTCCTCTTCAACAATCAACCATCAATCTGTCAAACAACCATATTATATGATCTTATATATAGCACCAGCTAATTGGGTAATTTGCTTTTTTATGATTAAAGATAACAGAACTGAATGCAAATGTCCAAAATCCCAATGGCTTAGTAACAGCAACTGATCCAGTGTAAAAGGTCCCTGCTCGAGTATATGGTATAGTTCAACCTCATCAGTTGTCAAATCTTCAAATGATGTACTAATACTTTTAGCTCCTCCTTCGCTCCCTACTTTAGGCGTTTTTTTACAAATTTCTGAAAGTTGAGATACGTACTCCTCAAGTATATCTTTACCACTCGTTACCATCTTTGCACCTTGCTTAATCAATTCTAGTGCACCCTTGCTCTTAGGAGAAGTTATGGGTCCAGGAACAGCATATACATCTCGACCTGCTTCCATAGCCGCATCCGCTGTTATCAGTGATCCGCTACGGACATCCGCTTCAACAACTAGCGTGCCTACACTTAGTCCAGCTATAATTCGATTACGCTGAGGAAAGAGCCCAGGATGGGATGGGGTACCCAGTGGGTATTCTGTCACGATTAAACCCAATTTGGCAATTTTCTCAAACAAAGAACGATTTTCTGCGGGGTAAATAACATCCATGCCTGTCCCCATAACTGCAATTGTATTCCCACCACACGCAAGAGCTGCTTCATGACATACGCTGTCTATCCCTTTTGCCATTCCACTTACAACGGTTACACCAGCATTGCACAGTTCTTCTGCTAGCACTGAACCTACTTTCCGTCCATATGCTGTCGGAACCCTTGTACCAACCATAGCGACACTAAGTGTATGCAGTAAATCACGTTGACCGAGACAGTATAATACCCATGGCGGCTGATGTATTTCTTTTAACAACTCAGGATAATGATCATCCCAAATCGTAATCACTTCTATTCCTCGTAAGGTAAGCTGTTCCCAACGTTTCTCCATCCGTTCCTTCGACAATTGTCTAACGACAGATTCCGCCCTTTCTCGCGTTAATCCAATAATCTCCCAATCTTGAGGGTTATAATTCAACATTTGATGCGAAAGAGTGCCATGTTTCAATATTCGATCAATACTTTTCCATCCGATCCCATCCAATTCATGTAACGCGACAAGCATCAATCTTTCTTCATTCATACTCATATTTACCTCCTTAAATGGTTCGAGAGACCCGCTCCCGCAATTGAATTAAACAACAATATAGAATAACGCAAAAAAAGCAACCTTCCATTCCTCAAAAGGGAATAAAAGGTTGCTTACCTTGTAGGCTCATTATACATGAACAAATATTACTGTGTCATACATTTGTCTAGCATGCCACGTTCTTCTAGAACACTAACTAAAGTAGATCCCATTTCTGATGGTGTAGGAGCGACCTTGATGCCACACTCTTGAAGCTTGGCAATCTTCTCAGCCGCAGTTCCCTTACCTCCAGATATGATCGCACCTGCGTGTCCCATTCGTTTTCCAGGAGGTGCAGTCACACCACCAATAAATCCAACTACAGGTTTCGTCATGTTCTCACGAATCCACTCTGCAGCTTCTTCTTCCGCCGTTCCGCCGATTTCACCAATCATAATCACTGCATAGGTATTCGGATCTTCGTTAAAAAGATTCAGAATATCAATGAATTCAGATCCTTTTACAGGATCTCCACCGATTCCTACAGCCGACGATTGGCCAATTCCACGAGTCGTTAGTTGATGAACCGCTTCATAAGTCAACGTTCCACTTCTAGACACGACACCAACATGTCCTGCACGATGGATGTAACCAGGCATGATGCCAATTTTACATTCCCCTGGCGTAATAACACCTGGACAGTTAGGTCCGATTAGTACCGTCTTCTTACCTTCCAGATAACGAGAAACATTAATCATATCTAATACAGGTATTCCCTCGGTAATACAAATGACAAGATCAAGTTCCGCATCTATAGCTTCCATGATCGAATCTGCCGCAAAAGCAGGTGGAACATAAATTACGCTTGCTGTTGCTCCTGTGGATCTTTTCGCTTCCACAACGGTATTAAATACCGGTAAGCTAACCGTCTCACCATTCTCCAATGTAATATCTACATTCGTACCACCCTTGCCTGGAGTTACGCCACCCACCATTTGGGTTCCATAATCCAATGCGCCTTTGGTGTGAAATAGACCTGTCGCACCCGTAATACCTTGGGTAATGACTTTTGTATGTTTATCGACTAAAATGCTCACGATTACTTCACATCCCCTATCGATTAAAAGTAAATGTTCAAAAAGTCGGCTATTCAGCACCGAAAAGGTTAGTTCAGACCGAAGAAGGAGTAGCAGAGTGTAGGTAACCTACATGAGCAACGGACTTCGAGGAATGAAATAAGATTTGATGCCGAATATTCTAGAGACGTTACTTCGTGATCAATAGACGTCTTTTTGAACAACCTCTAAAAAGTGATTATTTTACGAGCGCGACTATTTTTTGCGCACCATCAGCCATTGAATCCGCAGATACGATGTTAAGTCCCGACTCCGCTAAAATTTTCTTACCAAGTTCAACATTTGTTCCTTCTAGACGTACAACCAGTGGACGTGTTAATCCAAGCTGTTTAGCGGCTTCGACAACACCATCAGCTATAACGTCACAACGCATAATTCCACCAAATATATTAATGAATATTCCTTTAACTTGCTCATCGGATAAAATAATTTTGAATGCTTCCGTAACTTTCTCTGTGGTTGCACCGCCCCCAACATCGAGGAAGTTAGCGGGTTCTCCTCCATAATACTTAATGATATCCATCGTCGCCATGGCGAGACCAGCACCATTGACCATACAGCCAATATTACCGTCTAATGAAATATAACTAAGATCATATTTCGAAGCTTCAATTTCCTTCAAATCTTCTTCTTCTAAGTCGCGAAGTTCTAGAATGTCTTTATGACGGAGCAAGGCGTTAGAATCGAAATTAAGTTTGGCATCCAGTGCGATAACATCACCGGAACCTGTAATTACAAGCGGATTAATCTCGGCAATTGAACAGTCTTTATCAACAAATGCACTGTATAATGCCACCATAAACTTAGCAGCCTTGTTCACTTGTTCATTCGGAATGTTAATAGCGTATGCTAATTTACGAGCTTGAAACATTTGTAACCCTATTGCTGGATCAACCACTTCTTTAAAAATCTTTTCTGGAGTCACAGCAGCAACTTCTTCAATCTCAGTGCCGCCTTCCTCAGACGCCATCATTACAACACGGCCTGTATCACGATCAACAACAACACCTACGTAATATTCTTTTCGAATATCACAGCCTTCTTCAATTAATAGACGTTTGACTTCTTTACCAGCTGGACCCGTTTGATGAGTAACTAATACTTTTCCAAGAATCTCTTCTGCATAAGCACGTACTTCATCCAAACTTTTAGCGACTTTAACACCGCCAGCTTTCCCACGGCCTCCAGCATGAATTTGGGCTTTAACGACCGTTACCGGGCTTCCCAAAGATTTAGCTGCTTCTACCGCTTCTTCCACGGTGTAAGCAACCTTTCCATTAGGAACGGAAACACCATACTGTTTCAAAACTTGTTTTCCTTGGTATTCATGGATATTCATTAACGGATCCTCCTATCAACATGACTGCAACAAGTCGAGACTTCCAAGTAGAATGGGCTAGAATCTCTTTAATAAAGAAACTTTGCACTTTTCTTCAAGAAATATAAGTGAAGTATACCATTAAATGTATTCTACTTATATTTAAATTGGAAATTAATATAAACCCAACTCATTGTATCATGTTTTTAAAACGCTTTCCTTAATATATGGACATCAAATAGACACTCTTTTGATATCGGTTTCATCCCTTATTGCGAACAATTGGTAAAATAAGTAAATATAACTTGTTTCTACTGATTATTATATCTAATCGGAGGGACACCTTCCTAAATTTAAGTCATCATCCGCTAGTTTGACAAATCTTTCTATTCGATCTAAGATTTATCTAATCATTCCATTTGCACAAAAAAAGGAAGCACCTTTTTTCTAGTAAAGTATACGTTCTCCGACGTATCTACTTATATAGAAGAGAGGTGTTTTTATTTATGTACGGAAAAATGTTTAGCGCTTGTTTATATGGCATCGATGGCGTGATCATTCAAGTCGAAGTGGATATTTCAAATGGGCTACCACAGACTTCTATTATTGGTCTTCCTGACTCTGCCATCCGTGAAGCTGTTGAAAGAGTTCGAGCAGCCATCAAGAACTGTGGATTTCGATTTCCCAATCAAAGAGTTACGATCAACTTAGCGCCAGCCGACCTCCGCAAGGAAGGTTCAGCATTCGATTTAGCCATAGCGCTAGGTATTCTGGTTACCAGTGGGCAGATTGTTCTTCCTTCTGATATCCGATTACTGATGATCGGTGAGCTTGCATTAGATGGGACTTTGAGACCGGTGTCAGGCGTTCTATCTATGGTAGATCGTGCGAAGCAAGAAGGGTTTAATGCGGTTCTATTACCCGAAGAGAATGGTGCCGAGGCAGATTTAATCAAAGAAATAAATGTCTATAGCCTAGGACACCTCAGAGAATTGTTGTACCCCGGTGGCATTCTACTACCCAAGGCTGGGAGAAAGGAATCAGATCCCCCTGTCATTCTTCATTCATTGGACTTTCTCCGCAAATCACCGTCCTCTACGCCTATATTATCAGCTTCCTATATCTACTCTGCCAGTTATGAAGATTATAGCGATGTATTAGGACAACAACACGTAAAGCGAGCACTCACCATCGCTGCCGCTGGTATGCATAATATTGTACTTATCGGTCCTCCGGGTACTGGTAAAACGATGCTCATCAAACGTCTACCTACCATTCTACCTGCTTTAACCGAACAAGAATCTCTAGAGACGACCAAAATTTTCAGTGCGGCTGGCAAATTAAAAGAACCATCCACAGGCTTGCTGAAACAGCGTCCCTTCCGCTCGCCTCACCATACGATTTCCTCAGGAGGACTCATCGGAGGGGGAACTATTCCTAAACCAGGAGAAGTCAGTCTTGCCCACCGTGGAATATTATTTCTAGATGAACTGCCTGAGTTCTCTCGTAATGTATTAGAAGTATTACGCCAACCTTTAGAAGACCGTGCTGTAACGATTAGTCGTGCTCGCGCAGTTCATACATTTCCAGCACACTTCATGTTATGCGCTTCAATGAATCCATGTCCGTGTGGCTATCTCGGAAGCGATCATCCTGAGCACCGTTGTACTTGTAGTAGTACTCGTATTGCAAGCTATCGAGCCAAAATATCCGGTCCTTTATTAGATAGAATTGACCTTCAAGTGGATGTTCCACGGCCCAAAGAGTGGACTAAAGAGACCTTTAGTTTATCTTCGGAAGAAATGAGAGAACGTGTAATGTTAGCACATCGTATCCAACTACGACGTTACCGCCACTTACCTTTCTCCTACAATAGTGAATTAGGGGGTAGACATCTTCGTAACTTTGCAGCGCTCTCGTCTGATACAGCAACGATGCTACAAGAAACGTTGGAGGCTCTTGGTCTCAGCATGCGAGCTTATGACAGAATTCTAAAATTAGCGAGGACGATCGCAGATCTAGATGCCAAAGATACCATCGGATCTTCGCATGTCGCAGAAGCCATTCAATATCGGAATTTGGATCGGCAACAGAATCAGGCAGAGGAAGTAACGTGATATATCCAGGTGTTCTATTCTATAGCCGTGATAACCGTAAATATAAGAACGTCACTAAGACCCATCGTGGATTCCTTTCGATGATATTGCTAACTTAGAACGGATTGTTCAGATACTACAATTAAATAGAAACAAAGAAATAGACCACATTGGCGATTAAAATTCACCCTATAGAGTAGACACTTTAAAAAAGTCTACTCTATAGGGTATTTTTCTATATAATGAAAAAAAGAATACGGAGTGATTCATACTGAGTCATAAATTATTTAATAAGAAGGAAATCAAACCTCTAATTGCGAGCCCATTCGTGAAAAATATAAGTGAAAAAGGTATTACTTACACAGATGAATTCAAACGTATCTTCATCGCTGAATATGAAAAGGGAAAGTTACCGAGACAAATCTTCGAAGAATGTGGCTTCGATGTTGAGAGCCTCGGGATGGATCGTATGCACTCAGCTACGAAACGTTGGAGATCCGCGTATCGAAGAGATTGATTAGAAGGTCTTAAAGATACACGCAAAGGTAATTCAGGTAGACCAAGTGAACGGGAACTGTCCTTAGAGGAGAAATATACTCGGTTAGAGGCACAAAACAATTTACTCAAAGCAGAGAATGAATTACTAAAAAAGCTCGAAATGGCAGAGAGGATGATGAGAAAGAAATCAAAATAAGGAGTGATGAGAAGTTCCAACTGATCCAATTCGTTGACTCAAAATTTAAACTAAAAAATAAAATTAGCTATTTATGTAAAGTAGCTGGTGTGTCGCGTTCAGGATACTATCACTACTTCTCTGTGGCATCACAAGAACGCTGAACCAAGCGAGAGAAGCAGGACAATCTTGTGAAGGAGATCATCCTTAAAGCCTTCCGCTATCGTAGACGTAGAAAGGGTGTACGCCAAAAAAAAATGACATTAGCAGGTCAATTCAACACCGTATACAACTTAAAACGCATCCGACATATTATGAAAAAATATGGCATCATTTGCTCAATTCGCCAAGCCAATCCTTACCGCCAAATGGCGAAGGCAACGAAGGAACACCGAACGCTATCGAACCAATTAAACCGTCAATTCAAGCAGGATATACCTGGAAAGGTGCTTCTAACAGACATTACGTATTTATTTTATGGTAATGGCTAGAAGGCTTATTTATCTACTGTAAAAGATGCATCAACAAACGAAATACTGGCTTACCAGGTGTCATACCGTATCACACTAGATATCGCCACCGCCACGTTACTCAAGTTGAAAAATAATCGCCATGTTCAATTAGCAGAAGGTGCCTTCATCCACTCTGACCAAGGCTTTCACTATACTAACCCCACTTTTCAAAAACTTGTGAAAAAATACGGTTTAGGACAATCTATGTCACGACGAGGTAACTGTTGGGATAACGCTCGGCAAGAATCATTTTTCGGGAATTTCAAAGATGAAGCTACCATCAAACCTTGCGAAACACTGGATCAATTGAAGAAGTAAATTAAGAGTTTTATGATCTACTACAATCATTTCAGATATCAGTGGAATTTAACTAGGATGACTCCTGTACAATACAGAAATCACCTTCTTCAAATTGCCTAGTCTTTTTTAAATTGTCCTTTACAAAGGGTACATTTTATTTGTCTCAAGGCTTAAACTTCTAATAAATATTAATTCTGTACTTTCATCATTCCGATAATCTCAATATTATCTTGGAAGTCGTCCATTGCAGAAATAGTTGATTTAGCTTCTTTCACTATTGCTTCCTCATCGTTAATATCCGGAATACAGCCAACAGTGCAGGTTTTACTTTCTATATGTAGGTATAACCATATAGTCACTCCTATGGTTCACCTTCCTTTATAAAATTCATCCTATTATTTCTCATGAAATTATTAACCAATATTTCATTGCAATCGGAGATAGCCTTATCAAATTCTTCACGAGTCATAGAGGGTTCTTCGTCGGCATAATGAACTACTAGCTTCATATATCCTTTCTTTTTAGGGACTTTCCTTTTTATTTCTGTGAAATATTGTGTGTCAAAATGTAGAATACACTTGATATCTTCAATGGTGATCTCTTCTTCATCATATTGTTTGATTAGCTTTAGATTAACTATTTGATCGGAATTGATTAACTGGAACAGATTAAGAGATAATTTTCTTATTTTTTTTGTATCTCCTCAAAGGTTAAATTAGTCTCATAGTCTACATACTCTGTTTTAACAAATGTCTTATTATCTAAGCGCTGAAAGAAATATACTTGATCAAAAGAGATATGATTTACATATTCATTAGTACTTCCATGTAATCTTATGAAAATCTGACTATCTAGATATCTACCATATGCTTGTTTCACATCTAAAGAGGTTTGTTCATCAACTGTAGACTGTTTGAAATCATTCATATACTTGTACTCAAAAATTTCCTGCTTTATTGTAGTATCTTCGTGAGCAGGTTCATTAAATATGTTCAGCATCCTCATTTTAATATCAGTATTGTAACTGCTAAAACAGAACGTATTATCTCTCGCCTCAGCCCATTCATATTCTTTACCAGATGACAAATCCAAAGCTGTTCGAGTTCCATCCTTGTTCACTGTTCCGCAAGTGAAATATTAAATTTATATTTTTTGTTAAAAGAAAGCATATACCTCCTTGATAGGTTTCGCACTTCTCCTACATGTGTTTTTGTCATTTACCAATAAACCTCCGTAATTTTTGATATAAAGACTTAGATATATAAGAATTATTGAAAATATATGAAACTTGCATTTTATTAACAATATAATTAGATACCGACTATTTGTTGGTACCTTTACCCCATTTCTTAAATTTTCTATAGGGTTAAGATGTCACCCGATCTTCCGACCCATAATTATGTGTACCATTAACTTCTACTAATCTCTCCAGTGATACATTACTCTCGAAAAATCACTATTAGCTAAATCTTGTTCATTAATTAAAAAATTCGCAACTCCTCCTCGCATTCCATATCTGACTGTTTCACTTTCATCTGTATCTATTTGAAGTAATAATGTATCAAATGATTCATATCTGTTATCATAATATCTAGGATCATTATGAATGAAATAAGGATAACCTCCTATTTTATGACCCTGTGCAAAACTTGCAAAATAATTGAAATACTTCTCAATATCATCTGCATCCTCGAACAATTCTTCATCTTCAAAAAAATCAATTGGTTCTTTATTGAAAATTTTATTAAATGCTAGTTCATCAGTAGTATTAATGCACTCATTTACCATACTAAATTTTAAAGAGCACTCTGCTTGAATTGGGAATTCTTTGTTGTATTTGATAAATTTAAAATCTGATATTAAATCACTCTCATTATCCATAATTTCATCAAAATATAATACTTTAAAATCTTTTTGTACTATTTGATCTTTATAATTTACCCCTAAATGTTCTTTTTGAGATATGTAAAATTGAAGTATTCCTATTTGGGGAAAAGGTTTTATTTGGGGCATTTCTTCAAAATTAAATTGTGCTAATAAAATTAGAGGCAATCCACGCGAATCCAGTGGGTATTCAAAATTTTTGGGCAAATATGGATTGCCACCAAATTTACTTTCTTGCAATCTTGTTTGTCTTTTTTCAGTAACTATTCTTATAGTAGGCTTAATTGATCGTTCAAATTTTTCTTTAAAAGGTACAAGTTCTTTTGGAAAATTCATGGTTTCAAACATATCTATCACCCTTCCACCTTAACTTTGACTCCCGATTTCAATATGATTCATAAACTACTTATCATTCTCTTGAATTCTCCCAATCCCATTATCAGCAGCAATCAGCTTATGTCCATAACAAGTAACAAGTTTTTTGAGTGAGTTTATACCACCATATGGATATGAATGCGGATCAATTTCAAGCCGATAAGTCATTTCACCATAGTGCTTTACTCCGATGATATCATATTCGCCATTTTTAATTGCTTCAAACATCGAATAAATATCCCACTCGTCTTTCATATCCTCGTTTGAAGGAACAACCTTTATATATACATTCCCAAGTAACTTTCTCGTAACCTCATATTCTTCTTCAGTTGGCCAATTGAAACGATCTAGCTCTTGCTCTGTAAAATACTTGATCCATTTATTATCAATATCTTCCGTGTTTTTTTCCTTATCATATTGCATTTTAGCCGCAGTTTCTATTAATCTGGATAGGCTTTCATGACTACAGAATTCAAACTCAATATAGTAATATTCCATTTCTCACTCGTCGTCCTTCAACAATTTTTAATGAAACATGTCTTTCATTACCTAACTTCCACATAACAGCGTGTAATCGCGGCGTTGTAAGATCCTTTTAGTCGCAATAATCCCATTCATACAAAAAATAGTAATCTTTACTTTCACCAAAGTATTTATTATATAAATATTTTTTTTGAACATGTGCTACTTTTAAATCAGGTTCTATTTTTTGAAGTAAATCTGAACTGAGATCAGTCGGTACTCTTACTATTTTAAATTCAGTCCGTATATACTCCATAAACTTATTAGGATCTTCTTGAGTAACACATTCTTTCAAACTAAAATTATCTGGAATCCATATTTCTTTTAATGCTTTTATCCATTCTAGATTAGTGTGAATAGGTTAATTGAGTATATCCCACTCATTTGCTGTGTGTAGTCATTTATTAAAAATAAAAGCAAATGCTTCTTCTGTATTAGCATATTGATATTTAGGCGAAATTAATAAAAAGACAGCAGTACGGTCAGGATAAAATTCATGCTGAGTAAAATTTAATTGTTTTAAATCGGTTTTTGCTGATAGTAGCGCAAATCTATCTAAATCATTAAAAAGTCGCTGAATGGAGTGTAAGATTGTTTTCACCTCAAAGTAGAAAATGGCTTAATTGATTTTTTAGAAATTCTTCCTCAATCATAAATACCCCATTCATACAAGAAATAATGATAATTCCTTCGAATTTCTCAATATACTCAATCAAAAATAACTCCTCCTTTCCATTGTGAAATGTATGTTTCATTTTAATTCCATTAAATATTTTGATGGCACAAAATCAGCAAGCCATACTCCATTATTTGCAACATAAAACTTCACACCGTTTGCTAATGCTTCAGCAGTGTTTACTTCAAGAATAACCAGCTCTCCTCGTCTTTTACCTGCTAATGTTGCGAATTCAAGCGTCTCAGACAAGTGAACATATTTTCTTCCCATAGGTTTGATTCCCTCAATAAGAATCTTGTTAAGAACTTTTGTATTAGTTCCATGATAGAGAGCCGTGGGTGGGACAGATTCTTGGTAATCTAGTCTTCCTGCACTGTGTCCATAATTAGCGCGAATATAACCATTTACAATCTCATAGCGTTGTTTTGCACAGTTCGTTACTACTTGAATAACGTCTGCCTCTTCGATATCTGACCACCTGTTCTCCGAACGAAGCGCTTTAATTAATTCCTGAACGTCACAGTATCCTTCATGATCCAAAATAATTCCGAATTGTTCTGGTGTGTGCCTAAGTATTTTACTCATGAATTTACTTAGACTCTCTTCCTGCTTATTTGATAACATATAACCGCCTTCTTTTCAATGATATATTTGTTTTATGTAATTTTATATTAGCATCTATAAGATAATTGCTACCTGCTATCTTTATCTCTTTTCTTTTCGGCTCCTATCCATGTGTAATAAGATAACCAAAATAACAAAGGAACCACCATTACAGCATAACGTTCTCCTAGAGGTAGAAGGAGAAATGATATTACTCCAAGAGGAATAAAGATAGTTGCAAGTATGATGTACTTTTTCCAATGCATATCTATCACACTCCCTAATCCACCTATTTTCAAGAACGAATTTCTTCTTAAAACTCACATTTCATTCTTTCTTTCTAATAAGCTTAATCGTATGCTTTAAATACCATATTTCATCAATTTCAATACCTCCACATTTTTCAATATCTTCACCCACAGGGAACAATCTTGTGTAACCAGTGTTTGTCTTCAAAATTGTTCCATCCATTAACTCAATAATTATTTTCATTGGCATCGTAATCCATCTCCTATTCATGAATGATTCGTTTTATCTTGATTCAATTTGAGAGTTATCTTTTTCCGTTTCTTCATAGAATTTCCCTAGTGTTCTTTTTTTGATATAGGACTCTGGATCTCTAAAGAGTAGTGTCTTTGTTTCATTTTTCGATCTTTCCCAATCATGCTTTAGCAAAACGCTAACACAATCACGAAATTCATCTAATATCTGTTTATCGGGATCACCTTTTTCAATTTCTTTTAGAAGTTTGATTATATATAAATCCAACTTATTCCCTTTTTCAACTAATGGGTTCAGACTCACCATTACCATTGTAGCTAATTCTTTTAAATCATCTCCATCATATTTCCCAGAACAGATTTTTGAAGTAGTTTCCCTCATGACCTTTCTCCATACTGACCGTTCCTCAGTTATGTATTTTAAAGACATATTTTTGTCATTACTTATCTTAGCAACATAACTAGAAATTAGAGTAGCTATTACTGTTGAGGTAAGAAAAGTGGTAATAATTGCAGCCTCCATATTCACCATAAATCCTCTCTATATCTAACATGTGTATTTATTAATTCTAGGAAAGGCTAATTTTACAACATACTTTTTAATTCCTCTAAGTCTCTACGAATCAGTTTATTTATAGTTATCATTTCACTACACAACTTTTCTTTCATCTCTGAATTATATATTATTGCTAGATTTGTGAGTTGAGCCAAGGAATTATGGTTTTCCATTGCCCCTGCCGTACGAGTTAATTGTCTGATTAAAAGTGCATCTTTTTTTTGATTTAAAACATCTGAATTTAATATCATCCAAAGGGTTTGGCTCCAATATGGGGTAGTAAAAAAAAGGTGATATTCACTAATATCTCTTACTCCACCAGGAGGCTTACTGATTTCTATTTGTTCCTTCAAGGACTGGATTATTGCATTCCTCTTATCTGTTTGCTTTTTCTTCTCTACAATGAATAAAGTTATGATAGCTCCAATAATTAAACTTAATACTTCTGGATAAAATAAAAATATAAATTTTAATAAATCTTCCCACAGACCATTCATTACGATGCCCCTTATAAAAGACTCATTTGATAGAAGATTTCAACTGAAATTCTGATCATAGCATGTTTTAGTTTCACATTTAATTTTGTACCATCTATTACCATAGCTTTCTTTTTCTTGTATGACTAATCTATTTCTGCATCGTACGCAATTATTTGTTGCGCTGCTATCTAACTTATATTCTTTAAGATATGCTTCGGCATGTTCTACCTCTTTGATTTCCTGTTTAAGTGCTTGGTCACTAATGTCCAATTCTTTCTTGTCTCCTCTACTAGCAGAAATAGTTCGAGTAAACGCACCAAACCCTCCGATCAATTCGTGATGATGAATACTAATCTGTCCTCCACCTCTTTCAAATAATTTGATTATTGGCTCATATATATCATGAAATTTAATAGCAATTGGGTCGCCAACATCAAGTAGAGTGCACCATTGAAAATAATTGAAACAAATTATTTTAAAGACCGATAAATTTATTCCTTCAAGATTAGGACAAATTGTATACATATTATCATAATCGAGATTCTCTATTTCATTATTAATGATTTTCGACATGCTCGTAAAAATACTAACACTTTCTTTAGACATAAATTGCAATAAAACTCCAACTCTACGATAGTATTCAGCAATAAGTGTAGCGTCTGCCGTATATTCGCCTCTAGACCTAATATCTTCATACCTTTTATGAGAGATATCTAAATACTGCATTGAATCAATATTGTTAATTCGATTCACGGCTCTTGTATAATGGTTCTCCATAATAACTCCCCTTTTATTCAATCAATAATACACTTCCTTAACTGAATCTATTAAAGAATTGTTTTATAAAACCCTATTCGTCTTTATCAATTGAATGTTTCGCATTCAACACGCTGGTTAGATAATACTCAAACATTCCCCTAAATCTACTATTATCTATTTCTATCCATCTGAAATTCAATTTATTTAATAACAGATTATGAGCTTCATCCTCATTTGAACACTCAGGGTTTTCTTCGGAAATTCCTACATTGGACCAGCCAAGTAGCGAGTTCTTGAGTGGGGCTTTATAATAATAATCTCTTATGATACCATCTTTAGTCTTCCTCTTACTTCTCGTTAAATGTCCATTAAATATTCTTCCTTTTATATCTCTAGCTTTGCCGACATAATAACAATCAGAATCATCTTCCGAAGAAAACATATAAACACCAGGTGCTTCAGGTATTGTTTTTTTATTTCCATTCAATTTTATAGGAGGCTTTGCAAGAAACTTCTTTACTTCATCGTCTAGTTTCTTTTGCCAAGTAGAATCACGAACAATCAAAGTTAACACTCCCTAATATAAGTATTACTTTTATCCAGGAATTTCCACCACCTAAACAACTTACTTTTAGAAGGTGCCTTATTTTGCTTTCTAGAATTCTCATCTAAATAAATTTTAACTTTCTTGTATGGAACTACTGATAATGCCATCAAGTTAAAATCACTATCCAATTTAACTGCAACGAGATACCCCCACCTTTTATTGAGTTTTAGAGGGCTAGTACTTCCAACATTATTCTCCGCAGTAATTGTTTTTACTGAATATCTCATATGATCGATCTTAAAATCAAAACCTTCTTCGTTTGGCTTGCTCGCAAAAATGACAGTTTTTCCTTTGCTAATAAAATATTGTGAAGCATAATATTCGCCTATTCTACCAACAATATTGTCATTGTGGGGAATTCCTAGAGCAATTAAGTCATCGTTAATGTCTTTTCTTGCTTTGCAATATTGAGCAATTGTCTGATTAATAGAAATCATTTTTCACCTCAGTATGAAATCATCGTTTTACCTACTTAGTACTTTATATAAAATGGATCTTTTATTTATCTCCTTTACTGATCAGTTTCAGCAAAAGTATGCAATCTTACATATGAATCTCAACTTTAGAAGTTAATATCTTAATCAGAGTTTGTTCGTTGACTATTATCTAATTTAAACAACTCTTTCATCATCTTGTGATTTACTTATTTTTCACATTTATCAATAAAATCTTGTACTGTCTTTATTAAAAGTTTGGCATCACTAAGTGTAAGATACAATTCACTTTCATAATTAGCCTCACCTGTTTCTTTATTAACAGCAATTTTTTCCAAATTCAATATCTCATTTTCATCGTGATATGCTTCAAAAAAAGTTCGATATATTTTATGATCGTTATCACTTATTAAAACATGCCCTTCAACTCCACGCCTTTTAATTGCTACTTCATCTAACGGCTGATTTCTCATCGTGATAACAACTCCTTATGAATCTAGTAGATCAATCAAATCCCAAAAATCTCTAAGTTAAAACCAAATGATTCATATATTGATCCTTGATCCAAATAGTTGAACAAACATAATTAATTAAATTTTTCTACTATCCTTTGTTATCGAAATGTATAGGATTATTTTACCACATGAATAGTACGTTAGTGTGGTAGTTGAAATGAACTATTTATAATTATTGTTATATTTAGCATATTGTACAAGGGGAACGAAATTTCATGCTGCCTTTACAAAATATGATTGATGCACACGTCCAAACGAATCGTATAATTGAAGCATCTTATGGTCGTATATATGTTTTACTTCAATATAAAAAGCCTTGAGGTAATTAAAATGTACCCTATAGAATAGACACTTTAAAAAAGTCTATTCTATAGGGTGTTTTTCTGTATAATGAGAAAAAATATAATGTTGGAGTGATTCTTAATGAGTCAAAAATTATTTAATAAGAATGAAGTCAAACGATTAAGTACGAATTCATACGTGAAAACCGTAAGCGAAAAAGGTATCACTTACACAGATGAATTTTAACGCCTATTCATCGCTGAATATGAAACAGGAATGCTACCGAGACAAATCTTTGAAGTGTGTGGTTTCGACGTCGAAATCCTGGGGATGGATCGCGTTCACTCAGCAGCGAAGCGTTGGCGTTCTGCGTTTCGAAGAGTAGGATTAGTGGATCTTCAAGATACACGAAAAGGTAATTCAGGTAGACCAAGCGAAAGTGAACTTTCTTTAGAGGAGAAATACGCACGCTTGGAGGCGCAAAACAATTTACTTAAAGCTGAGAATGAATTACTAAAAAAGCTCGAAATGGCAGAGAGGCGGATGAGGAAGAAATCAAAATAAGGGCGGGGGAGAAATTTCAACAGATCCAATCGGTTGTCACGAAATACAATCTAAAGAATAAAGCCAGGTATTTATGTGAAGTAGCTGGTGTGTCACGTTCTGGCTACTATAACTACTTCTCTGCCGCATCACAAGAACGTAAAGCGAAGCGAGAGAAACAGGACAAGCGTGTGAAAGAAAGGTGCACGCCAACTAAAAATGACATTAGCAGGTCAATTCAACATAGTATACAACTTAAAACGTATCCGACGTATTATGAAAAAATATAATATCATTTGTCCGATTCGCCAAGCCAATCCTTATCGTCGAATGGCGAAAGCAACGAAGGAACACAGAACATTTCCGAACCTATTAAACCGTCAATTCAAGCAGAATATACCTGGGAAGGTTCTCCTAACAGACATTACTTATTTATTCTATGGTAAAGGCAAGAAGGCCTATCTATCCACTGTAAAAGACGCATCCACAAACGAAATACTATCTTACCAAGTATCAGATCGTATCACATTAGATATCGCGACCGATACTTTATTGAAGTTGAAAAAAAATCTCCGGGTCCAATTCGTAGACGGAGCCTTCATCCACTCTGACCAAGGCTTTCACTATACAAATCCAAACTTTCAAAAGCAAGTGAAAACATGTGGTTTAGGACAATCCATGTCCCGACGAGGTAACTGTTGGGATAATGCCCCCAAGAATCATTCTTTGGGCATTTTAAAGACGAAGCTGACATCAAACCTTGCGAAACACTAGAACAGTTGAAGAAGGAAATCAAAAGCTATATGATTTACTACAATCATTTCAGATATCAATGGAATTTGAAGAAGATGACTCCTGTACAGTACAGAAATCATCTTCTTCAAATTGCCTAGTCTTTTTTAAAATGTCCTTTACAAAGGGTACACATTAAATTGGACTTCTGTCAATAGACTGGACACAAAAAGAAAGACTAAATTAGGCCGATAAGGACAAGAAATCTTCCATCTGCTGAGGAGTTTTATACCCAATAGAAGAATGAATGCGGTTGCGATTATAGCGACCTTCTATATACTGGAACAACTTTGTTCGAGCATCATCAAAAGAGGTGAATATGGTTCGATAGACCATTTCTTTCTTTAATATGGCGTGAAAGCTTTCAATAGGAGCATTATCATAGGGACAACCTTTGGCGGAGAAGGACTGTCGTATTCCCAGTGTCTTGAGCTCTTCTCGATACTCATGACTCGTATATTGACTGCCTCGATCCGAATGGAGGATAACTCCCTTAGTAGGCTTTTGAGTGGATACAGCTTGATGAAGTGCAGATAACACACAGGCTTTATCCATCGTTTGACTGAAACACCAACCAATAATTTTATTTGTAGACAAGTCCATAATCGAAGCTAAATAGCACCAACCCTTATTAAGGACGTGGATATAGGTGATGTCACTTACCCATTTTTCATTTCTCTGGCTTACTTTAAAGTCTCGCTTGAGTAGATTCTCGCCACCGTTATACACGGCATCCAATTTGTAGGGCCTGTATTTTTTGATCACAACAGATCGAAGTCCTAAGCTTCTCATGATCCGTTGTACTCGTTTCTCACTCATTTTAAATGGGAGTTGAAGCTTAAGAAGTTCTTCTCTGATTTTAGGCGCTCCATAGACACCATCTTGTTCGTGATAGATCCGGATGATCTCTTGTCTTAACCAATTGATTTCCTGCTTTAATCGACCTTCAGGACGTTTTTGAGTACAGTAATAATAGTTGCTACGTCCAATCCCTAGCACCTTACACAATTTACTTTTGCTATGTTGGTCAGACTGGGATACGGCCACATCCACAACCTCACGAACGCTTATCTTTTGGCGAATATGGTCATAGCTTTTTTTAGGATCTCGTTTTCCTCTTCAAGTTCTTTAATTCTAGATTTGAACTTTTTGACCTCTACGACGGAGACTTGTTCATTGTCTACTTTAATCTCTTTACCTTCATTAATCCATTTGTAAAACGCCGTTTTGCTTAGACCATATTCACTCATAATTTCAGATGCTGTTTTCCCTTTACGATGGAGTTCAACGATCATTGCCTTGAACTCATCACTATATCTCCCTTGCTTGGTTCCCATAGATGAACACAACCCTTCAATATTATTTTAGTAGTCCTCCTTTTTGTGTCCACTACTTTATACTAGATCCATCTAGTATTATTCTTCATCATATACTTTACTACTTCAATAGGAGCAAATTCGTTTATTCCTTTGCTTTCAACGATTACCTTAACTGCTACTAACAATTCGTCTCTACACGTTGTAACACCCATTTACTCGCCTCATTTATTTGATTTTCATTATCGTATCAGAAGAAATTAAAGCGAGATAGTAATCGATGTGTTATGTGTATGCTGTTGTGATTGGAGTGTGTGATACAATTTCATGGTACAATATACCTATTACATACTAGGAGGAAAATAAGTTGAAAAAAGTAGCTATATTTTTAACCACATTTTTAATAGCATCCACTCTCTTTGGATCTATTCAAAGTGTATCAGCAAGTTCAAACTCTACAAAGGTTGTTAAGAGTAGTGTGGCAAGTAAAAAGGTGATTACAGATAGAGAAATGCTTGCTTATTATAATAAGATGATGCGGCAAATAGATGATAAGATACGTTCATTAAGACTACAAGAAGGTCGATATGCTAAGTCTTCTCAGGCTTATCGTGATGTTATTCAACAAGAAATAGATTTGATGAAGAAGAAAGAATACTGGCTTAATAAGGCAATCGATCTACTAAAATAATCGCCATGTCATATGACAAATCAAAAGACCACCAAGAGAGAATGAACTGCACCCCAATTGTTAGACACAACTAACATTGGGAGGTGCAGTTTTTTTATGACCAGGTACAGTACAGACGATAAAATTCAAGCTGTTATACGTTACCAAAAAGGAGCGGACAGCTTGAAAACCATCGCAAAATCCATAGGGGTTCACCATTCTGTCTTCTCAAATTGGATTAGTCAATATGAACATCATGGTGAAGAAGCTTTTAAAAAGGGCTATACATCATACCCTGCACAGATTAAACTAGACGTACTTAATTATATGAACGAATTCGGGACGTCTGCTAGAGAAACGGCTGCAATATTTAATATTGCGAGTCATAGTACCATTTTAAGCTGGCAAAGGAGCTTAGAATTACATGGAATTGACGCCCTAAGGCCAAAGAAAAAGGGGCGTCCATCCATGAAAAAAGAATCTATAAAACGGAAGAATCAAACGTTAGTAGAAGGGTCTGTAGAGGCCTTACATGCAGAGGTAGAACGTTTACGAATGGAGAATGCATATTTAAAAAAGTTGAATGCCTTAGTTCAAAACAAGGAAAAATCACCAAACAAGACAAAGCTCAAGTAGTCTATGAACTAAGGAACGAATTTTCGGTGAAAGCACTCCTACAACTAGCAGATATCCCTCGTAGCACGTATTATTACGTGGTAAAAACGTTTGGTATGCCGGATAGAGATACGGAGCTAAAAGACCTTATTCAATCGATTTATGAGGAGCATGAGGGACGTTATGGTTATCGTCGTATTCGCGACGAGTTAGTGAACCGCGAACACCATGTGAATCATAAAAAGGTACAACGTTTGATGAAGGTATTGGGATTAAAGTGCTTGGTACGTATGAAGAAATATCGTTCGTATAAAGGGACTATTGGCAAAATCGCGCCAAACATATTAGAACGTAACTTCCACGCTGAGAAGCCAAATGAGAAGTGGGTTACGGATATCACAGAGTTTAAATTATTTGGAGAAAAACTGTATTTATCTCCAATACTAGATCTATATAATGGCGAAATTATTACGTATACGATCGGCTCAAGACCGGTCTACTCGCTAGTTTCAACGATGTTAGATCAAGCATTTGGTCGATTAACAGATGAAGATAAGCTCTTTATTCATTCGGATCAAGGCTGGCACTATCAGATGAAACAGTATCGTCATGCCCTTGGAGAACGCGGCATCAAGCAAAGTATGTCTCGTAAAGGTAATTGCTACGACAACGCCGTCATTGAGAACTTCTTTGGCATCATGAAATCTGAATTTCTGTATTTAAAGGAATTCGAAAGTATCGCACATTTCAAACAAGAGCTATCAAAATACATCGATTATTACAACAACAAG
>NZ_LVJH01000028.1 GCF_001637205.1 Paenibacillus glacialis | reverse complement strand
TTTTCCACTTAACACACACTTTGGGACCTTAGCTGATGGTCTGGGCTGTTTCCCTTTCGACAATGGATCTTAGCACTCACTGTCTGACTCCCGGACATAAGTACATGGCATTCGGAGTTTGACTGAGTTTGGTAACCCTTGCGGGCCCCGCACCCAATCAGTGCTCTACCTCCACGACTCTTCATTCCGAGGCTAGCCCTAAAGCTATTTCGGGGAGAACCAGCTATCTCCGAGTTCGATTGGAATTTCTCCGCTACCCCCACCTCATCCCCGCATTTTTCAACATGCGTGGGTTCGGGCCTCCAGTGCGTGTTACCGCACCTTCACCCTGGACAGGGGTAGATCACACGGTTTCGGGTCTACGTCCACATACTCAAATCGCCCTATTCAGACTCGCTTTCGCTGCGGCTCCGCCTTCTCAGCTTAACCTTGCATGGGAACGTAACTCGCCGGTTCATTCTACAAAAGGCACGCCATCACCCATAGATCGGGCTCTGACTTTTTGTAAGCACACGGTTTCAGGTTCTATTTCACTCCCCTTCCGGGGTGCTTTTCACCTTTCCCTCACGGTACTGTTTCACTATCGGTCGCTAGGGAGTATTTAGCCTTAGCAGATGGTCCTGCTGGATTCATACGGGGTTTCACGTGCCCCGCACTACTCGGGATACACCTCGGAGGGATTGGACTTTTG